>NZ_LQPE01000143.1 GCF_002101735.1 Mycobacterium kyorinense
ATGCGCTACCTGACCGGCTGCGCCAACGCATTCCGGATCGGCTACATCGACGTCAACCAATTCACCCTGGCAAAGTAACCGCGAGTCCAATCGCCGGGGAGCAAGGTACGAACAAGGCGGGCGATGATGACAGATCGAAACACCAGGCTGCAGCCCAATGCCGACCACATCCAGTCGCACTACGACAAGTCGAATGAATTCTTCAGGCTGTGGCTGGATCCGACCATGACCTACAGCTGCGCCTATTTCGAGCGCGACGACATGACGCTCGAAGAGGCACAGATGGCCAAGGTCGATCTGGCGCTGGGCAAGCTGGGCCTGCAGTCCGGCATGACGCTGCTCGACATTGGTTGTGGCTGGGGCTCAACGATGCGTCGGGCAATCGAAAAATACGACGTCAACGTTATCGGGCTGACGCTCAGCGAAAACCAATTGGCCCACTGCAAGCAGAAGTTCGACGAAATGGACAGCCCGCGCTCCAAAGAGGTGCGGCTACAGGGCTGGGAAGAGTTCGACGAACCGGTCGACCGCATCGTGTCTATCGGGGCCTTCGAGCACTTCGCCGACGGCGTCGGCACGTACGAGCGTTACGCCGACTTTTTCAAGATGTGCTACGACGTTTTGCCCGACGACGGCGTGATGCTGCTGCATTCGATCGTGCTGCCCTCCGCAGAGGAAGAAAAGCAACTCGGGCTGAAGCGGACCATGTCGCTGATGCGGTTCATCAGCTTCATCCGTAAAGAGATCTACCCCGGTGGGCGATTGCCGATGATCGAGGTGGTCGACGAATACGCAAAAGAGGCCGGTTTCGAGATCACCCGCCACCACCGGATCGGCAACAACTACGTCCGCACCCTGGATACCTGGGCCAAGGGACTGGAAGCGCACAAGGACGAAGCGATCGCCCTCAAAGGCGAGCGGACGTACGAGACTTTCATGAAATACCTCACCGGATGCCGAGAACTCTTCCGCGACGGCTACACCGACGTGTGTCAGTTCACCATGGAGAAGCCTGCCGCCTAAGCGTCTTGCGGTCGCGCAACATCTGGCGGCGCTCGGCGAGCCACAATCGCATGTTGTGCCGAATGGTGCGGAAGATCAGGCTCGCCGAGGGCACCATGTAGAGACTGTCCAGTAGGGAGAACCGTCGCAAGAACCATTCGGCCAGAACGGGATCGGTCTCCGCCGCGCCGAGCAACTGGTCGAACAGGTCACCCACCGGGCGGTACCACCAGGGCATCGCTCCGCTCGCGTGGTGGAAGCTGAAATCAGCGACGGCGTTCATGATCCACACCGGATAGGTGGTCTTCGCTGTGGCCCGGTTCAGTTCCCGCGCCAGATCACGGTGCGGGATTTGCAGCGCCTCCCGCAGATGACGGGCCTGCAGCGACGCCATCGTCATACCTTGACCGAAGGTCGGATCGAAGCTGGCCACCGCATCGCCCAACGGCACGATGCCGGCGGGGAAGTGGTCCAGTTTGTCGTAGCGGCGCCATCGGCTGACGGGGAAGCGATGCAACGCCACCCCGCCGAGGGGTTCGGCCTGCTCCAGTGCGGCCGTGAAGTGGGCGGGCAGCAGCTTCTCGGCGAGCAAGCGCATCTCGGAAAAGGTTTGCGGCGGCTCGACTTTGGCCACACCGAAGGTGGTCAAAACCCAGGTGCCGTCCTCGTAGCCCAGCATGCCCAAGCCCAGCGGCTGCTCCCGGGAGGCCCCCGCAACCACAACCCGCTGGTCGATTAGGCCGTCAGGAATGCGGAACTGATGCGACGCGTACCCGATACCGACGTCGACGACATCCTCGCGCGGCCGGTCAAACCCCCACTTCTCCAGCCACAACGGCAACCGGCTGGCGCGGCCAGAGGCATCGACCACCAGATCGGCGGCGATGAACTCTTCGGAATCGCGCCACACTCCGGTCACTCGCTGTGCAGCGGTATCGAAATGCGGTTCGGCCATTGTCCGCTGTTGTATCTCGACATTGGGGATTGCGTTGACGCGGCGGCGGATCTGCCATTCCAACTGTGGCCGGCTGGGCACGTACGCGGTGAACTCGTCGCGCAAGGTGTGCCCCACACCCAGCACATGCCCTGCCGCACCGAAGTAAATGCAGTCCGGCCGGTTTTCCAGTATCGGCACGCCCGCGGCCACCATTTCCTGGAGCAGACCCGGAAACAAGCCATCGAACTCCTGCGCGCCTCGGGCCATCAGGAGGTGCACGTGCCGTCCTTGCGGGACGGCCGCGCGATTGGCAGGTGCGTCCGGCAACCGATCGCGTTCAAACAATGTCACCCGGTCATAGAAACCAGACAGCACCCGCCCCGCGCACAACCCCGCGATGCTGGCCCCGATGACGACGGCGTGTGTGCCCGCGCCTTCGCTACTTCCTTGCATCCCCCGCACAGTAGCCGTTGTTACGCACCGAGGCGGGGCGGTAGCGGGCCGGCGCCCGCTGCGATGACTCCCCGGAAGCCGTGCCGCGTTCTACTCTTGAGTGATGCCAGAAGTGTCGGCACCGTCTCGGCTGAAGTCGTGGGCATACGCGTTGCGCACCACCAACCCGCCGCCGGACGGGCCGGTCGACATCGTCACCCGCTGGATTGTCGTCACACGCGCCGCCGTGCTGCCGATGACGCTGTTCGCCGGCCTGGTCGCCGCGCTGTTGGCGGTGGGCAAGCCGGGCCTGGATTGGCGCTGGCTGGTTCTCGCGGTGGCCGGAATCACGTTGGCGCACATCGCAAACAACCTCATGAACGACCTCTACGACACGCAGACCGGCACCGACAGCGCCAGCTATCCGCGCGCCCTGTACGCCCCGCACCCGGTGCTCTCGGGTCTGGTCAGCCGTCGCACCCTGCTCGTCGCGATCGCCGCGGTGAACCTGGCCGACCTGGCGATCCTGATCGTGTTGACGTGGGCGCGCGGCTGGCCGGTGGTGGCGTTCGCGCTGTCGGGCTTCGTGTTGAGCGTCGCCTACACCGCGCCGCCGGTGCGGCTGAAGAAACGCGGCTTGGGCGAGCCTGACGTCTTCGTGGTGTGGGGCCCGCTGATGGTGTGCGGGACCTACTACTCGGCGGTCGGCAGCGTCGACTGGAGTGTCGTGCTGGCGTCGCTGCCCTACGGGCTGCTGTGCACCACCGTGTTGATGGGCAAGCACATCGACAAGATCCCCTACGACGCGCCGCTCGGCATCCATACGCTGCCGGTGATCCTCGGCGAAACCCGCGCCCGCGCCGTCACGCTCGCCATGATGGTCGGCTTCTACGTGCTTGCGGCTGTCGCGGTGGCCGCGGGCGCGATGCCATGGCCGGCGCTGCTCGTCGTGCTGGCACTGCCGCGACTTGTCAAGGTGTGGCCCTATTTTCGTCGCCCGCCGCCCGACGAGCCGCCGAAGGGTTATCCGGTGTGGCCGCTGTGGTATGCGGCGCTGGCCTGGGTCCACGTCCGGCAAGCGGGCGCACTGCTGGTGGTGGGCCTTGCGGTCGGCGCGCTGTTGCGCACCCTCTGACGTCGGCTACTTCCGCGCGACACCCGCAGCGGCTAGCATCCAACGAACGCATGGGGGTAGATCATGCTGCTGTCGCGGGACTCGTGAATGCCTCTCGAATTGAGAAAGGCCCACTCTGTAATGCCCCTCCAGCTCACGCCGCGCTTCAGCGACGTGCAAGCTCACTACGACCTGTCCGACGACTTCTTCCGGCTCTTCCTCGATCCCACCCAGACCTACAGCTGCGCCTACTTCGAGCGCGACGACATGACGCTGGAGCAAGCGCAACTGGCCAAGATCGACCTCGCGCTGGGCAAATTGCGGCTCGAGCCCGGAATGACGTTGCTCGACATCGGCTGCGGCTGGGGCGCCACGATGAAACGCGCCGTCGAGCGATACGACGTCAACGTCGTCGGCTTGACGTTGTCCAACAACCAGGCCACCCATGTGCAGAAGATGTTCGACGACATGCACACCCGGCGCTCGACGCGGGTGTTGCTGGAGGGCTGGGAAGAGTTCGACGAGCCCGTCGATCGCATTGTCAGCATCGGCGCGTTCGAGCACTTCGGCCACCAGCGCTATGCACGTTTCTTCGCGATGGCCGCCCATGCATTGCCGGGCGACGGAGTCATGCTGCTGCACACCATCGTCCGGCCCACGTTCAAGGAGTTACGCAGCCGCGGCATGGGGCTCACGCACGACATCGTGCACTTCAGCAAATTCATTCTGACCGAGATCTTTCCGGGCGGCTGGCTGCCCACGGTCCCGACCGTCGAAGAGCACGCCGCCAAGGCCGGTTTCGAAGTAGCGCGGATCCAGTCGCTACAGCCGCACTACGCCAGGACGCTGCAGATGTGGGCGGCGGCGTTGCGGGCCAACAAGGAGCGGGCCATCGCGATGCAATCGCAGGACGTCTACGACCGCTACATGCGCTACCTGACCGGCTGCGCTCAGCTGTTCCACGACGGGTATACCGACGTCGACCAGTTCACGCTGGAAAAGTAGCGATCAGCCCTTGGTCAGGGTAAACTGCGCCACCTCGGTGATGCCGCGGTTGAAGAAGTCGGCGCATCCGGTCAGGTACCGCAGGTAACGCTGGTAGACCTCTTCAGACGTAGCGGCGACGGCCTCGTCGTGATGGGCCACAAGGTTGGCCGCCCAGGTGTCGAGGGTCCGGACGTAATGCGGGTTGAGCCGTTGAACGTCGCCCACCGAGAACCCGGCCGCGCTCGAAAACTCGACGACGTCTTCTGCTGAGGGAACCTGGCCGCCGGGGAATATCTCCTTGCCGATGAAACGCATGAATCTCAAGTCGCTCATCGTGATCGGGATACCGTGCTTCTGCCAGTAGTCCGGCGGGTGGGTGAATATCGTCTGCAGAACCATTCGGCCGTCGCTGGGCAGCACGCGATGGGCTGTCTGGAAAAACGCCGCATAGCGCTCTTTGCCGAACGCCTCGAACGCCTCGATGCTGACGATCCGGTCGACCGGGTTGTCGAAGTCTTCCCAGCCACGCAGCAGCACCTCGCGCGAACGGCGGGTGTCGAGGCCGCCAAGCAGACGCCGACAGTAGGCGTGCTGATTCTTGCTCAAGGTCAGCCCCACGACGTTGACGTCGTAGCGCTCGATGGCGCGCCGCATCGCCGAACCCCAGCCGCAGCCGACGTCGAGCAGCGTCATGCCCGGCTGTAGATCCAGCTTGGACAGGTTCAGGTCGACCTTGGCCAGTTGCGCCTCCCCCAGTGTCATGTCCTCACGTTCGAAGTAGGCGCAGCTATACGTGCGGGACGGATCCTGGAACAGCCCGAAGAAATCGTCGGACAAGTCGTAATGCGCTTGAACGTCCTCGAAGTACGGCCGCATTGTGGTCGTGCCCTCAGCCATGTTCGGACCTCCGAGCATTTGTCGTTTGGCACCCGGCTTCGGTCGGGTACCCACCGAAAATGGTCACAAACACCCCATCGCCCCGCCCCGCGTCACCGGGCTGCGCGCCCGGCGCCGACGGCGCCAATACTGCGACGGCACATGCCGTTACAGACACAACCACGATCCCGCCGGGGCCAATTGCAGCGCTCCGCCGCTGCGTATAAGGTCGGCGGCTATGACACACGGCAACAGTGAACTCAAGCCGGATATCGAGCACATCCAGTCGCACTACGATCGATCGAACGAATTCTTCAAACTCTGGCTCGACCCTTCGATGACATACAGCTGCGCGTATTGGGAAGACGGCGCCACGACGCTCGAAGAGGCGCAGTACGCCAAACGCGAGCTGGCACTGGGCAAGCTCGGATTGAAGCCGGGCATGACCCTGCTCGATATTGGTTGCGGCTGGGGCTCGACCATGCGGCACGCGATCGAGAAGTACGACGTCAACGTGATCGGTCTGACGTTGAGCGAGAACCAGTTAGCGCACTGCCAGCAAAAGTTCGACGAGATGGACTCGCCGCGGCGCAAGGAAGTGCGGCTGCAAGGGTGGGAGGAATTCAACGAGCCGGTGGACCGCATCGTGTCGCTGGGCGCGTTCGAGCACTTCGCCGATGGCATCGGCACTTACGAGCGCTACGCCGACTTTTTCAAGATGACCTACAACGTGATGCCCGACGACGGGGTGATGCTGCTGCACACCATCGTGGTGCCCAGTGCCGAGGAGGGCGAAAAGCTCGGGCTGAAAAGGACCATGTCGCTGATGCGTTTCATCAGCTTCATCCGCAAAGAGATCTACCCCGGGGGCCGCTTGCCGCAGGTCGACATCGTCGACAAGTACGCCACCGAAGCCGGCTTCCACATCAGCCGCCACCACTTCATCGGCAAGAACTACGTCCGCACTCTGGACACCTGGGCAAAGGCCCTGGAAGCGCACAAAGACCAGGCGATCGAGCTCAAGGGCGAGCAGATGTACGAGACGTTCATCAAGTACCTGACAGGCTGCCGCGAGCTGTTCCGCGACGGCTACACCAACGTCTGCCAGTTCACGATGGAAAAGCAGGCCGCCTAACCGGTGGCCTGCGTCGCAGCCCTTACTTGGTGAGGGTGAATTGGCCCACGTTGGTGATTCCTTTGCGGAATAGGCCGGCGCATCCGGTCAAGTAGCGCATATAACGGTCGTAGACCTCTTCGGACTGTAGGGCAACGGCCTGGTCGCGATTTGCTTCCAGATTTGCCGCCCACATGTCGAGAGTCCGGGCGTAATGGGGCTGCAAGAATTGCATCCGCTCAACCGTGAATCCCGCCGCTTCCGAGTACTCGACAACATCTTCTTTTGACGGCAACTGGCCGCCCGGGAATATCTCCGTCCCGATGAATTTGAACAACCTCACGTCGCTCATGGTGAGCTTCACGCCGTTTCCTGCATGTGTTTGTACGGGTAAGGTCATGATGGTGTGCAGCCGCATCCGGCCGTCGTCGGGAAGGATGTCGAAGGCGCGTTCGAAGAACGCGGTATAGCGCTCCTTCTTGAACGCTTTGAAGGCGCCGATGCTGACGATCCGGTCCGCAGGCTCGTAGAATTCTTCCCAACCCTGCAGCCGGACTTCGACATTGCGCTTCGTCGGGATCTTCGCGAGTTTGGCCTTGCTGTACTCGTACTGGTTAACGGCATCAACTGAGCATTTGTGAACTTGCACCCCAACCCTCAAATTTTTTCGGTCGCAAGCACCATACTCTGACGCCGAAATGCATCTGGCACCGGCTCCGCCTGCGCGCCGAGTTGCAGCGACGTAAGATTCAAATGGATGTGACGCAGATCGCTATTTGGTCAGCGTGAACTGTGCGACCTCGGTAATTCCCCGCCGGAAGAAATCCGCGCAACCGACCAAGTACTTCATGAAGCGGTCGTAGACCTCTTCGGACTGGACGGCGATGGCTCGCTCGCGGTTGGCCTGCAGGTTGGCCGCCCAGATGTCCAGAGTCCGCGCGTAGTGGGGGTTCAACGACTGGATCTGCTCGACCGAGAATCCGGCCCCGGCGGAAAACTCGAGAATGTCTTCTTTGGCCGGCATCTGCCCGCCGGGGAAAATCTCCTGGCCGATAAAGCGCATGAACCGCAAATCGGTCATGGTCACCGGGATGCCGTGCTCGGACCAATACGTCCAGGGATAAGTGAACAAGCTGTGCAGCAGCATCCGACCGTCGCCGGGCATGATGTCGTAGGCGCGTTCGAAGAATGCCGGATACCGCTCCTTCTTGAACGCGTCGAACGCCTCTACCGTGACGATCCGGTCGACCTTCTCCTCGAACTCCTCCCAGCCTTGCAGCCGGGCCTCCGCGGTGCGCTCGGTCGGGATCTCGGCCAGCTTGGCCTTGCTGTATTCGTACTGGTTGCGGCTGAGCGTGATGCCGATGACGTTGACGTCGTAGCGCTCGACGGCTCGCACCAGTGCGGCGCCCCAGCCGCAGCCCACGTCGAGCAGCGTCATTCCCGGCTCGAGATTCAGCTTGTCCAGCGCCAGGTCCCATTTCGCGATCTGAGCCTCTTCGAGGGTCATGTCGTCGCGCTCGAAGTAGGCGCAGGTGTAGGTCATCGTGGGATCGAGAAACAGCGAAAAGAACTCGTCGGACAGGTCGTAGATCGCTTGCGCTTCTTCGTAGTACGGACGTAATTTTGTCATTCCACCAGTACCTATGCGTCTTCAGTGCCGTGCTGCGCATACTTTACCGCAGTCCGAAAGGTCTGCTCCCCACCGCAACTCGTGAATAAGACCTCAGTATGAATAAAATCCTTGACCGGATTTCTTGCCCAGTAAGCCGGCTTCGACCATGCGCAGCAACAGCGGCGGCGGGGCGTACTGCGGCTCTTTGAATTCCTCGAACATCTTGTCGGCGATCAGCTTGCAGGTGTCCAGCCCGACCAGATCGCAGAGCCGCAACGGTCCCATCGGATGCGACAGGCCCGCGACGACGGCCTTGTCGACGTCTTCGACGCTGGCGAACCCGGCCTCGACCATCCGGATCGCCGAGAGCAGGTAGGGCACCAGCAGCGCGTTCACCACAAACCCGGACCGGTCACTGCAGCGCACCACCTGCTTGCCCAGCACGGCGCTGGCGAATTCCTCGGTGCGCGCGGCCGCGGCCTCGTCGGTGACCAGCGTGCAGACCAGCTCGACCAGCGGCAGCACCGGCACCGGGTTGAAGAAGTGCAGTCCGAGCACCCGCCGCGGGTTCTTGGTCGCGGCGGCCAGCTTCATGATCGGGATGCTGGACGTGTTCGACGCCAGCACCGCGTCGGGATCGGTGATGATCTCGTCGAGCTCGGCGAAGATCTGCGCCTTGACCGCCTCGTCCTCGATGACGGCTTCGATGACCAGTTGCCGGTCGGCGAGGTCTTTGAGATCGGTGGTGAAGGTCAGCTTTTCGACGGCGGCGTCGCGCTCGCGCTCGGTGATCTTGCCGGCGCTCACACCGCGCTCCAGCGATTTCACGATGCGGTTGCGACCCGCGGTGACCAGCGCCTCGGTGGTCTCGAAGACCGTCACGCCGACACCGGCGCGGGCTGACACTTCGGCGATGCCGGCGCCCATCTGGCCCGCGCCGATGACGCCTACTCGTTCGATCATTGTTTTCCTTTCGCCGAGCGTGAAGCCGTTGCGAAAAACCAGCCGAAAACTAGCAACAGCTTCACGCTCGGCGGAGGTTACCTCAGTGGAACTGGCCCTCTTCGGTCGAGCCTGCCAGCGCGGTCGTCGACGACGTCGGGTCGACGGTGGTGGCGATCCGGTCGAAGTAGCCCGCACCGACCTCGCGCTGGTGCTTGGTCGCGGTGTAACCCCGCTCCTCGGCGGCGAATTCGCGCTCCTGCAGTTCCACGTAGGCGCTCATCTGGTTGCGGGCGTAGCCGTAAGCCAGGTCGAACATCGAGTAGTTGAGCGCGTGGAAGCCGGCCAGCGTGATGAACTGGAACTTGAATCCCATTGCGGCAAGCTCTTTTTGGAACTTGGCGATGGTGGCGTCGTCCAGGTGCTTCTTCCAGTTGAATGACGGCGAGCAGTTGTAGGCCAGCATCTGGTCGGGGAACTCGGCCTTGACCGCCTCGGAGAACTGCTTGGCGAGCTCGAGGTCGGGGGTGCCGGTCTCCATCCAGATCAGGTCGGCGAACGGCGCGTAGGCCTTGGCCCGGGCGATGCACGGGTCGATGCCGTTGCGGGTGCGGTAGAAGCCCTCCCGGGTGCGCTCGCCGGTGATGAACGGCTTGTCGCGCTCGTCGACGTCGGAGGTGATCAGCGTGGCCGCCTCGGCGTCGGTGCGGGCGATGACGACGGTCGGCACGTCGCACACGTCGGCGGCCAGCCGGGCCGACGTCAGGGTGCGGATGTGCTGCTGGGTCGGGATCAGCACCTTGCCACCCAGGTGGCCGCACTTCTTCTCCGACGCCAGCTGGTCCTCCCAGTGCGACCCGGCGACACCGGCCGCGATCATCGCCTTCTGCAGCTCGAACACGTTGAGCGCGCCACCGAAGCCGGCCTCGCCGTCGGCGACGATCGGCGCCAGCCAGTTCTTCACTGAGGTGTCGCCCTCGATCTTGGCGATCTGGTCGGCGCGCATCAGCGCGTTGTTGATCCGGCGGACCACCTGCGGCACCGAGTTGGCCGGGTAGAGGCTCTGGTCGGGGTAGGTGTGCCCGGACAGGTTCGCGTCACCGGCGACCTGCCAACCGGACAGGTAGATGGCCTTCAGGCCGGCGCGGACCTGCTGCACGGCCATGTTGCCGGTCAGCGCACCGAGCGCGTTGATGTACTCCAGGTCGTGCAACTGCTCCCACAGCACCTCGGCGCCGCGACGGGCCAGCGTGTTCTCCTCGACCACGGTGCCCTGCAACGCGACCACGTCCTCGGCGCTGTAGGTACGGGTGACGTCCTTCCACCGCGGGTTGGTGTCCCATTCGTGCTGAATTTGCTCGGCGCTTTTCGGGGTGCCAACGGTTGACATGGAGGTGCTCCTTGTAGGTTCTTCGCCGCCGCGGTCGTGTTAAGCCCCGCAGCAACTTCACTGGTCTGCTAAGTCGAACATGGCACAACTTAGCTCCGCAGGTCCACCCGTTTCAGTTGCCAAGTTCAGCTACGACTCGGCATGATTTTGCAAAGCTTGCGAAGGCGCTGGCGCTCTGAACCGGTTCAGATGATTACCGGTCAGTAACCAAATTGCGCAGGTCAACGGCGTGTTTGCCGACGTGACCGGCGGGCGGCGGAGGGCTACAACGAGAAGATCGACGCGACAGCTTTGGTCTCGTCGCCGACGGCGTATGTGAGCGTTGTAACAGTGCGATCCACCAGGCCGGGACCGAACTGATCAGTGGAACCGGGCGGGTAGACGTGCGAAATGATCTCCAGCTTGTCGCCGAGGGCGACGGGCGCGTCGTGCTCGATGGTGACCCGTAGCGGCGCCTTGAGGAACTCAGGGTGAGACGCCAGGTAGTCCTCGATGACCCCCCAGTACACCGAGTTGTTCATGTGGTCGAACAGGTCGATGTCGGTGACCCGGACCGGGTACTCGTGGATTTCCAGGGCGTCATCGCGGCTGCCGGCGCTCAGATAGGCCTTCCACCGCAACCGGTCGACGTTGGTCGTGCGTTGCAGGCCCTCGATGAAGTCGTCGGCGATACGCGCGGGTCCCTGGGTTTCCCGGTTGATGTTGATCCAGAACGCCTCGGACTCCATCAGCCCGCCCTTGCGACCGTCGACGCGGACCCGCATCTCACACCACCGGTTCGACGTCCCCGAGCACCAGCGGCGCAACCGCAGCATGTCCTGGAATTCGATCGGGCGGATCAGGTCGATCATCGTGCGCCGGACAATCCACAGCGGATGGGTTTCCTCAAAACCCAACTCGCGCAAGTGATCTTGGCCGACATCCTGGATGTGGCGGGTGGCCGCATCGAAGCGCAGCCGCCCCTCGCGGTCGATGTCGGCCACGCGCAGCGGCCATTCCCGGTCGAAGACGTCGGGATGGCCGTCCGGCACCGGCATCATCACTTTGTCCAGGCTCACGGCTCCACTCCCCGGTTGCTCTCCCCCCAGCCCTGCAGCGAATCATGCCAAACGACCACCGTGCGGCGCCAATGCACGCCGCCGTGCGAACTCTGCTAACCACACCTTCGCAACACCGGTAGCCTGGTCGCGTGCCCAAAACGTTCGTCGGCTCTCGCGTTCGGCAGCTGCGCAGCGAGCGCGGATTCAGCCAGGCCGCACTGGCGCAGATGCTGGAGATCTCGCCGAGCTACCTCAACCAGATCGAGCACGACGTCCGCCCGCTGACGGTGGCCGTGCTGCTGCGGATCACCGAGGTGTTCGGCGTGGACGCGACGTTCTTCGCCTCGCAAGACGACACCCGGCTGGTCGCCGAACTGCGCGAAGTGACCATGGACCGCGACTTGGACATCGACGTCGACCTGCCCGAGGTCGCCGAAATGGTCAACGCTCACCCGAAGCTGGCCCGCGCGATGGTCAACCTGCATCGCCGCTACCGGCTCACCACCGCGCAGTTGGCCGCCGCCACCGAGGAGCGCTACTCCGACGGCAGCGGCACCGGGTTGCTGACGATGCCGCACGAGGAGGTGCGCGACTACTTCTATCAGCGGCAGAACTATTTGCACGAGCTGGACACCGCCGCCGAGGACCTGACCGCCCGGATGCGGATGCACCGCGGCGATCTGGCCGGCGAGATCGCCCGGCGGCTGACCGAGGTGCACGGCGTGCACATCAACAAGCGCATCGACCTCGGCGACACGGTCTTGCACCGCTACGACCCGGAAACCAAGACGCTGGAGATCAGCAACCACCTCTCGTCGGGTCAGCAGGTGTTCAAGATGGCCGCCGAGCTGGCATATCTGGAGTTCGGCGACCTGATCGACCGGATGGTCACCGAGGGCAAGTTCACCTCCGAGGAGTCGCGCACGCTGGCCCGCCTCGGCTTGGCCAATTACTTCGCCGCAGCGACGGTCTTGCCGTACCGGCAGTTCCTCGACGTGGCCGAGAACTTCCGCTACGACATCGAGCGGCTCTCGTCGTTCTACTCGGTGAGCTACGAGACGATCGGACACCGGCTGTCCACCCTGCAGCGGCCGTCGATGCGTGGCGTGCCGTTCTCGTTCATCCGGGTCGACCGGGCCGGCAACATGTCAAAACGCCAGTCCGCCACGGGATTTCACTTTTCCTCTAGCGGAGGTACCTGCCCGCTGTGGAACGTCTACGAGACGTTTGCCAACCCGGGCAAGATCCTGGTGCAGATCGCCCAGATGCCCGACGGCCGCAACTACATGTGGGTGGCCCGCACCGTCGAGCGACGGGCATCGCGGTATGGTCAGCCCGGTAAGACCTTCGCGATCGGGCTGGGCTGTGAACTGCGGCACGCCCACCGGCTCGTCTACTCGGAAGGACTCGACTTGTCCGGCGACAACGCCACTCCGATCGGCGCGGGATGCCGGGTCTGCGAACGCGACAACTGCCCGCAGCGGGCCTTCCCGGCGCTGGGCCGCGCCCTTGACCTCGACGAGCACCGCAGCACGGTGTCGCCCTACCTGGTGAAGCAATGACGGGCACGGATGCCGGGAGGATCCCGTCGGGAGGATTCCGCGAGCTGGGGCCGATCAACTGGGTGCTCGCCAAGCTCGGCGCCCACACCGTCCGGGCGCCCGAGTTTCATCTGTTCACCACGTTGGGGCAGCGCCAACTGCTGTTCTGGGCGTGGGCCTTCTACGGCGCCCGGCTGCTGCGCGGACGGCTGCCCGCGGTCGATACCGAGTTGGTGATCCTGCGGGTCGCGCATTTGCGGGCGTGCGAGTACGAGCTGCAGCACCATCGCCGGATCGCGCGCAAGCGGGGCCTCGATTCGGACATGCAGGCCTCGATTTTCGCGTACCCGGACGGTAATGCCGCGGACCGATTCAGCGCCCGGCAGAAGGCGCTGCTGGCGGCCACCGACGAGTTCGTCACGCAACGAACCATCACTGACGGCACCTGGCAGCAGCTGGCGAGTCACCTGGATCGTCGCCAACTCATCGAATTCTGTTTGCTGGCAAGCCAATACGACGGCCTGGCAGCCACCATGTCCGCCCTGGACATCCCGTTGGATTACCCGGAGTAAGTCGCGGCCAGCACTGCAAGCGTCAGCACAACCGGAAGAACCGGCAGCCCAAAGGCGAACGCTGCCAACGAATAATTGCGTCGCCGACGCAGCCGCCATCCCCACAGCACGGCCCAGACCGCGAAACCCACCGAGAGCGCCAGCACGACCAGACTCCAGGAACCCGCGCTGCCCAGCGCGGCACCGACCGAAATCGCCACCAGCCATCCGACGTAGCCGACAAGTGCTCCGCCGGCGGCGCTCCAGACGGTCTCGGCACGCACAGCGATCAGAAGTTGATCATGTGTCCGGTCAGGCCGTGGAAGCATTCCTGTAGCGCCTCCGACATCGTCGGATGGGTATGCACGTTGCGCGCCAACTCGTTTGCGGTCAGATCCCACTTCTGCGCCAGGGTCAGCTCGGGCAGCAGCTCCGAGACGTCGTGGCCGATCAGGTGTCCGCCGAGCAGCTCGCCGTAGCGGGCGTCGGCCACCAGCTTGACGAACCCGCTGGGGTCGCCGAGGCCGTGCGCCTTGCCGTTGGCCGTGAACGGGAACTTGGCAACCTTGACGTCGTACCCCTCGGCACGTGCCTGCTCCTCGGTGAGCCCGAAGCTGGCGACCTGCGGCTGGCAGAACGTCGCACGCGGCAGCATCCGGTAGTCGCCGAGCGTCAAAGTCTCTGCGCCGGCGATGGTTTCGGCCGCCACCACGCCCTGGGCCTCGGCGACGTGCGCGAGCTGCAGCAGCCCGGTGACGTCGCCGATCGCGTAGATGTGCGGCACGGACGTGCGCATGTTGTCGTTGATGCCGATGGCCTTGCGGTCGGTCAGCTCCACCCCGGCCTTGTCGAGTCCGTAACCCTCGACGTTCGGGGCAAATCCGATGGCCTGCAACACTTTATCGGCTTTGATTTCCTGCGACTGGCCGTCTTTGCTGACGGTGACGGTGACCTGGCCGCCGTCGTCGTTCATGCCCTCCACCTTGGTGCCGGTGAGGATCTTGACGCCCAGCTTCTTGAACTGCTTTTCGATCTCCTTGGAGACCTCGGCGTCCTCGTTGGGCAGAGCGCGGGGCAGGAATTCGACGATCGTCACGTCGACGCCGTAATTGGCCAGCACGTAGCCGAACTCCATGCCGATGGCGCCGGCGCCGGCGATGATGATCGAGCCGGGCAGCTCCCGGGACAGGATCTGCTCCTCGAAGGTCACGACGTTCTGGCTCAGCGACGTGCCCGGCACCAGTCGGGTGCTGCTGCCGGTCGCGATGATCGCGTTGTCGAAGGTGACCGTGTCGGTGCCGCCGTCGTTGAGTTCCACCGCGAGCGTGTTGGGGTCGGTGAACCTGCCGTAGCCGTGGATTTCGGTGATCTTGTTCTTCTTCATCAAGAAGTGCACACCGGCGACGCGGCCCTCGGCCACCTTGCGGCTGCGGTCGTAGGCGATGCCGTAGTCGAAAGAGGCATCGCCGTTGATCCCGAAGGTCTTGGCTTCCTTGGTGAAGATGTGCACCAGTTCGGCGTTGCGCAGCAGCGCCTTGGACGGGATGCAGCCGACGTTGAGACACACGCCGCCCCAGTATTTGGGTTCGACGATTGCGGTGCTGCGCCCGAGCTGGGCGGCGCGGATCGCGGCGACGTAACCGCCGGGGCCGGCTCCGAGGACGACGACGTCATAGTGAGAAGTCACGAGCCCACCCTAATGGCGATCGCAACCCGTCCACCGTAGTGGTCGCTCCGAATATCCGGTGTCCGACCGGAGGGCGGCGGCACCAGCCGTCCATGACGCAGGAGTGAAAGCGCAATGACGAACGTTCAGACAAAGACCCTTGCGGCGGCAAGCCTCGCGGCGATCGCCATCGTGGGCTTCTCGGCGTGTTCGAGCCAGAAGTCCGAGTCGGAGAAGCCGCCCAGCGCGAGTCAGACCACCAGCGCGGCGGCGCCGGCGACGACGTCCGCGATGGCGGACCCGGCGGCCGATCTGATCGGTCCAGGGTGCGCCGACTATGCGGCGCTGCACCCCAGCGGTCCCGCCTCGGTGACCGGGATGGCGCAAGACCCGGTCGCGACGGCGGCGTCGAACAACCCGATGCTCTCCACGCTGACCGCCGCGCTGTCGGGCAAGCTGAACCCGAACGTGAACCTGGTCGACACGCTCAACAACGGTCAGTACACGGTGTTCGCGCCGACCAACGCGGCGTTCGACAAGCTGCCCGCGGCCACGATCGACGAGCTCAAGACCAACGCCAACATGTTGAGCAGCATCCTGACCTACCACGTGGTGCAGGGGCAGTTGAGCCCGGCGAAGATCGACGGCGCCCACAAGACGCTGCAGGGCGCGGACGCGACCGTCACCGGCACTGGAAATGACCTGAAAGTCAACGACGCGGGCCTGGTGTGCGGCGGGGTGCACACCGCGAACGCGACGGTGTACATGATCGATACTGTGCTGATGCCTCCTGGCCGGTAACAGTCTTCCGCCGTATCAGACAAGGCAGCCCCCGGGCTGCCTTGTCGCGCTTAACGAGCCTGGCGCACAGCAAAATTCGCGGCAGATGCTACCGATCCAAGACGGGCATGGCAACGAATAAGGGTCATGTTCACTCTTGCGCTGATCGGCCTCGTCGGAGGCCTGATCACCGGAATATCACCGTGCATACTCCCGGTGCTGCCGGTGATTTTTTTCTCGGGCGCGCAAAGCACCTCCGAAGGTGCAGGCGGTGTCGCGGTGGGAACGAAACGTGAGACCCTGCGCCCCTACCGGGTGATCTGCGGTTTGGTGGTCAGCTTCGGCCTGGTCACTTTGCTGGGCTCAGCATTGCTGTCGCTGCTGCGCCTGCCGCAGGACGCCATCCGGTGGGTCGCGCTGGTCGCCTTGGTGGCGATCGGTCTAAGCCTGATCTTTCCGCGGTTCGAGCAGTTGCTCGAGCGGCCGTTTGCCCGGATTCCGCAGAAGCACATCGCCGTCCGCAGCAACGGGTTCGGACTGGGACTGGCGCTGGGCGTGCTCTATGTCCCGTGCGCGGGTCCAATTCTCGCCGCGATCATGGTCGCCGGGGCCACGGCGAACATCGGCCCCGGCATCGTCGTGCTCACGATGGCGTTCGCGGTGGGCACCGCAGTGCCGTTGTTGATCTTCGCGCTGGCCGGCCAACGGGTGGCTGAACGGGTGACCGCATTCCGGCGACGCCAGCGCGAGATCCGGATTGCCGCGGGAATCGTGACGATCCTGCTCGCGGTAGCGCTGGTGTTCAACCTGCCTGCGGTCCTGCAGCGCGCCATTCCCGACTACACCAGCTCGCTTCAAGAGAAGGTCGGCGGCGGTGATCAGATACGGCAGAAGCTGAATCTCGGCGGCATTGTCACCGATCAGAACAGGCAGCTGTCGAACTGCAGCAACGGCGGCGCTCAGCTGGAAAACTGCGGCCCTGCACCCGACATCAAGGGCATCACTGCCTGGCTGAATACACCCGGCGACAAGCCGATCGAGCTGCGCTCGTTGCGGGGCAAGGTGGTGCTCGTCGACTTCTGGGCCTATTCGTGCATCAACTGCCAGCGGGCGCTACCGCACGTCGTCGGTTGGTACCGGGCATATCAGAACAGCGGTTTCGAGGTCATCGGCGTACACACGCCCGAATACGCGTTCGAAAAAGTGACCGGCAACGTCGCGAAGGGCGCCGCCGATCTGGGAATCACCTACCCGATCGCGCTGGACAACGGCTACTCCACCTGGACGAACTACCGCAACAGGTACTGGCCCGCCGAGTATTTGATCGACGCCGACGGCACGGTGCGCCACATCAAGTTCGGGGAAGGCGACTACAACGTCACCGAGAAGCTGATAAGGCAGTTGCTCACGCAAGCCAATCCCGGGGTCAAGCTGCCGCCACCGACCGACGCGCCCGACCTCACCCCACATCAGCAGACCACGCCCGAGACCTACTTCGGGGTGGGCAAGGTGGTCAACTACGCCGGCGGCGGTGTATACGACGAAGGCTCGGCGACGTTCACCTACCCGCCGGATCTCCCCGCCGACAGCTTCGCGCTCAGCGGCCCCTGGTCGCTGGATTATCAGGGCGCCAGACCCGAGGGCGACAATTCGAGCATCAAACTCAACTACCACGCCAAGAACGTCTACGTCGTCGTCGGCGGCACGGGGACTCTCACCGTGTTGCGCGGCGGGCAGTCGACCCCGCTGCCGATCACCGGCCCGCCGACGTCGCATCAGCTCGTCGCCGGCGACCATGTGGTGCCCGGAACACTCGAGGTGCGCCCCAGCAGGGGATTGCAGGTGTATTCCTTCACCTACAGCTGAATAAGCCAGCCGCGATGCGCTGTGACCCATCCAACACCCGCCCGGCTCCGAAGAAACCATGTCCAGGTCGAATAGGACGCCCGGACCGTCTTCAGAATTCAACAGAGGAGCGGAAGGCAATGAAAATGCACAGCAAGCCGATTGCGGCAAGCGGTTTCGCGGCTGCCGCGATCGTCGGCCTAGCGGTAGTAACGTCCCCAACCGCAGCGGCGGCCGATTTGGTCGGTCCGGGATGCGCGGATTACGCGGCACTGCATCCCAGCGGACCCGCGTCGGTCGACGGGATGTCCCAGGACCCGGTCGCGACGGCGGCATCCAACAACCCGGAGCTGACCACGCTGACCGCGGCGGTGTCGGGCCAGCTCAATCCGCAGGTCAACCTGGTCGACACCCTCAACAACGGCCAGTACACGGTGTTCGCACCGACCGACGCCGCGTTCAACAAACTTCCGGCGTCCACGATCGACCAGCTGAAAACAAACTCAAATATGTTGAGCAGCATCCTGACCTACCACGTGGTGCAAGGCCAGATCAGCCCGGCGAAGATCCCCGGCAGCCACAAGACCCTGCAGGGCGCCAACGTGAGCGTGACCGGCCAGGGAAACGACCTGCGGGTCAACAACGCCGGTCTGGTGTGCGGCGGGGTACCTACCGCCAACGCGACGGTCTACATGATCGACACTGTGCTCATGCCCCCGGCTATGTAAGGGCCTGCGACCCGATTTGCGTCTGCCGTGATCGCTGACCGTTTGGCGGAGGTTTTCCGCGACATCGTCGGGGTCGCGCTCCCGGTGCGGATCCGAGCCTGGGACGGCAGCGAGGCCGGGCACTGTGACGGGCCGGTGCTGGTGATCCGGTCGCGACGCGCGCTGCGCCGGTTGCTTTGGGCACCAGGTGAATTGGGGCTTGCCCGGGCCTACGTGTCCGGCGATATCGACGTGGACGGCGACCTCGCCGACGGCCTCCGGCTGGCCTGGCAGAATGCCCGCTCCCGTCCCGACCCGGGGCTGCGCCTGACGCGGTCCGGCAAGATCAAGGCGGCAATCGCCGCGGTCAGGCTGGGCGCGGTCGGCCTGCCCCCGCCTCCACCGCATGCGGAGACGCGGCCGAACGGGCGGCGACACTCCCGGTTAAGGGATCGCGCCGTGATCGCCCACCACTACGACCTGTCGAACGACTTCTACCGGCTGCTGCTCGACGAGCACATGGCCTACTCGTCGGCGTATTTCACCCACCAAGGGCAGTCGTTGTACGACGCGCAGACCGCCAAGCTGGACCTCGCCTGCCGCAAACTGGCCCTCAAGCCAGGGATGCGGTTGCTCGACATCGGATGCGGCTGGGGATCGCTGATCCTCTATGCGGCAAAGCATTACGGAGTTCACGCCACCGGTATCACGTTGTCGGAGCAGCAGCGGGATTTCATCGTCAAACGCATCGCCGAGCGCCGCGCGGAAAACGTCGAGGTCCGATTGCAGGACTATCGTGAATTCGGTTCCCTTCCAACGTCACTGGAGGCATTCGACGCGGTCAGCTCCATCGAGATGGGCGAACATGTCGGTGAGGAGCACTACCAGACCTACACCGACATCTTGTTTCGGGCGGTCAAGCCGACGGGCCGATTACTGCTGCAGCAGATGTCGCGCCGGCTCGACGCCGCTCCAGGAGGTGGGGCGTTCATCGAGTCGTATATCGCACCCGACATGCACATGCGACCGCTGGCGCAGACGCTGGGCTATCTGCAGCGGGCGGGCTTCGAGGTGCGCGACGTCGAGGCGATGCGGGAGCACTATGTGCGCACCGTCGGGCACTGGATCGACACGCTCGAGAGCCATTACGACGAGTTTGTCGCCCTCCAGGGTAAAGAGATGGTCCGGGTATGGCGGCTGTACCTGAGCGGCGGGGCGCTGGCGTTCGAGGAGGGGCGCATGGGTGTCGATCAGGTTCTCGCCGTTAAGCCGGCGGCCAACGGTGCTGCAGGGATGCCGCTGACCCGCCCATGGGTTGCACCGGCGTCGTACGGTAACGGAGAGGGCGATGCGCACGATTGAGACGGATTACCTGGTCGTCGGCGCCGGGGCGATGGGAATGGCTTTCACCGACACGCTGGTGGCCGAAACAGATGCGCGCGTGGTGGTCGTCGACCGGGGTCATCAGCCGGGTGGGCACTGGACCCGCGCGTATCCCTACGTGCGCCTGCACCAGCCGTCCGCGTCTTACGGAGTCAATTCGCGAACGCTGGGCAGCGACGCTCTCGATCAATCTGGCTGGAATAAAGGGCTTTACGAGCTGGCAACGGCGGGCGATGTGTGCGCCTACTTCGACCGCGTCATGCAGCAGGACCTGTTGCCCACCGGACGTGTGTCGTATTTCCCGATGAGCGAGTACCTGGGAGAGGGCCGGATACGCGATCTTGCCGGGATGGAGTACTCCGTCGGGGTCCGGCGTCGCGTCGTGGATGCGACGTTTCTGCACACCGTAGTGCCGTCGATGCGTCCTCCGCCTTACCAGGTGGCCGACGGCATCGGTTGCGTGCCGCCTAATGAGCTACCCGACCACGCACCGGGCCGGGACCGCTACGTCATCGTGGGCGCCGGCAAGACCGGGATGGATGCCTGTTTGTGGTTGCTGGGCAACGGCATTCCACCCGAGCGGCTGACCTGGATCATGCCTCGCGACTCGTGGCTGCTGGATCGGGCGAACGTTCAGCCCGGGCCGCAGTTTTTCAACCGCTTTCGCGCCAGCTTTGCCGCGCGGCTGCAATCTGCCGCGGCAGCCAGTTCGGTGGAGGATCTGTTCGAGCGGCTGGAGGCTACCGGTAACCTACTACGGCTTGATCCGTCGGTTCGCCCGACGATGTATCGCTGCGCCACGGTGTCGAGCGCAGAGTTGACGCAATTGCGGCGCATCGGGGACATTGTTCGTCTGGGACGAGTCGAACGGATCGAATCGGAAAAGATCATCCTCACCGACGGCACCATCGCCGCAGACCCGTCAACTCTGTACATCGACTGCACTGCTGATGGACTCGAAAGACACTCCGCAACAGCTATTTTCGACGGAAACCTTATTACCCTGCAAAGCGTGCGCGGCTGTCAGCAGGTGTTCAGTGCTAGCCTGATTGCCCACATCGAAGCCGCGTACGACGACGACCTGGCCAAGAACCAGTTGTGCGTGCCCGTGCCGCATCCCGACACCGATCTCGACTGGCTGGAGATGACACTAGCCGAGCAGCGCAATGAGATCCGCTGGATCAGCGATCCCCAGCTGATGGACTGGCTGGCGTCAGCACGTTTGAACCTGCTTCGCGATATGTACGCTCCACTGCTGCAAAGACCACGGGCGCGGGAAAGGCTGCTGGGAATGATCAAGTCGGCGCTGCAAGCGGCCAATGACAACCTCGAACGGTTGAACACTGTCCCCTCCGATAGCCCGACGAAGATACGCACCTAGCCTTCAGTCGATTTCGCGGCCCAGTTGGTGGGCCAGCGCCGCTTGCACGGTGGGGTGGCGAAACTGATGACCGATGGCTTCCAGTTTGGTCGGCAGCACCCGCTGGTCGGCTTCGGCGAGTTCACGAGCGCCCTGGCTGCCCAACAGGATTCGGGGTCCTAACGATGGAACGGGGACAATAGCGGGACGATGCAGCACGCGCGCGAGGGCCTTGGTGTAGTCGCTGTTGCGCACCGACGCCGGGGCCACAGCGTTTACGGGTCCGGTCAGCCGGGTGTCGTAGAGCGCCCGGTAGTAGATGTCGGTCAAATCGTCCAGGCCGATCCACGACAGCCACTGGCGGCCGCTGCCGAGCCGACCACCCAAACCGGCTGCGAACAATGGACGTAACAACTTCAGCGTGCCGCCGCGGGCCGCCTGCACAATTCCGGTGCGCACCAACACCACTCGCAATCCCGCGTCGGCGGCCGGCGCGGTCGCCGCCTCCCAGTCGGCGACGACATCGGCCAGAAAACCTCCGCCGTGCGCGCTGCCCTCATCCAGCGACGCGTCTCCCCGGTCGTACCCGTAGTAGCCGATCCCCGACGCACTGACGAGAATCGACGGACCGTTCTCGGCTCGCGCCGCGGACTCGGCGAGTCGACGGGTGGGCCCGATTCGGCTCTCGCGGATCGCTGCCTTGTGCCCGTCGGTGAATCTGCCCGCGATCGACGCGCCCGCAAGGTGGATGACCGCGTCCACCCCGGACAACAGGTCGGCCGTCGGCGCGGTCGAGTCCCAGTGCCGCTCGTCTGCCGCGGTGGCGCGTCGGCGCACCAGCCGGATCACCCTGTGCCCCCCGGTCGTGAGAAACGCGGTGAGCGCCGACCCGACCAAGCCGGACGCGCCGGTGATCGCGACGACAAGCGATCTCGTTCCGCGCTCCGCAGCCTCGCGGTGCGCGGCGAGGTCGTCGGTGAGCTGGCGATGCCGATAGACGAACGTGGACTTCAGCGCCACGGCCGGCACCGGGGTGTCGACCCGGTCGTGCACCCGGGTGGTGCCGTTGCCGGCATCGCTGAACTCATGCGTGTGCCGCCACCAGCCGACCAGCCGCGGCGGCCAGGACACCGGGCCCGCGGACGACAGCACGTCGACGAACCGGTGGGGCGGCTCGAACTCGTCGGGACAATGCTGCGCCACCCACTGCAGTCCACCGGGAAGGCCCAACACAGCGCGCCCGTCGGCCAGTGATTCGGCTTCGGCCAGTACGGTCATCGGCTGCCAGGGCGGGACAAGCCGCCTCATCGCGCCCGGACAAGTATGCCAGGCGAACACGTCGGCGAGCGGGTGGTCGACCACACTTTCGTACTCGATGCCCATGACGGCCTTCCCACTCAGCGATTGAGCTGCCAGATCCGGGTCGACAACAGCGTCGCAAACGCACACCACAGCGGGTACGGGACAAGTGCCAGGCCTGCTTGCTGATTCGCGTCGCCCACTCCGGTCAACGTTGCTTTGTTCACTGCTGTCCCTTCATTTCTTGGTGGGCCCCCGGTGAGCTCGGGCAGCCTTGAATTGCCTTGCGGCATCTAGGTGGTCGACGACCCGCGGCGGGTAATCCGGTGCCAACTCAGGCTGTTTCCACGGGGTATGGATGTCGGGGCCGCGCATGTTGGCGAGCTCGGGAACCCACCGTCGCACGTAGTCACCAGCGGGGTCGTAGCGTTGCGCCTGCCGGACCGGGTTGAGCACCCGGTTGGGTCGGGTGTCGGTGCCGGTGCCGGCCACCCATTGCCAGTTGAGTTGGTTGTTCGCCACGTCCCCATCGACAAGCAGGCTCATGAAATGGGCGGCTCCGAGTCGCCAATCGAGATACAATGTCTTGGCCAGAAAGCTCGCAGTGATCAACCGAGCGCGGTTGTGCATCCAGCCTTCGGCCGCGAGTTGGCGCATGCCGGCGTCGACGATCGGATAGCCGGTGCGGCCGTCGCGCCAGGCGTCGAGCATTGGACCGCCGTGGTGCCAGTGGTCGTGTCGGGTCCGGTAGTCGACGCGAGCCGCCTCAGGGCGCGCGGCCAGGACTTGATGGTGAAAGTCGCGCCAGGCCAGCTGGCGGACAAAGGATTTACGACCTGTGGTGGATTGCCCGGCGCGGTGGACGATTTCAACCGGCGACAAGCAGCCGAAGTGCAGATACGCCGAGAGCCGTGACGTCGCGTCGGCGGCGAGGTCGTCATGGCGCTCGTCATAATGATCGACGGTTGTGTTCAACCAGCGTTTCAGCAACCGCCGGCCGGTCGTCTCCCCGCCCATGCTGAGCCGGGAGGATGCGACGCCCGAACACAAATCGCCAGCATCTGGGATGTGCTCGCTGTGGCTGTCCGGGACCGTCAGTGTGACCGGAGCCCGCAACACATTTCGGATCGGCGTGTCCAACCAGCGCCGGTAGTAAGGCGTGAACACAGCGAAGTGGTCGCCACCATGCGGGGCGATGTTGCCAGGCTCGGCCACGGTAATGGTGCCGGGATGGACGTGCAGAGCGCAGCGGTGCTCGGCGAGGCGGCGGCGCAATCGCTGTTCGCGGCGCTGACTGTAGGTGCTGACATCAGCGGCTATATGCACCTCGGTGACCGACAGTTCGTCGACCAGACGCAGCACCTCGGTCACGAACTTGCCTCGCCGCACGATCAAGCGTCCACCGCGGCGGCGCAACTCGTCGTCGAGTTCAGTGAGCGCGGCGGCCAAAAATGCGGCCTTGTTCGCGGTGGCATAGCTGCTGGCCAGGATCGTGTCGTCAAGCACGAACAGCGGGACCACCGCGGACCCGCGTCGATGGGCAGCGGTGAGCACCGGATTGTCGTGTATTCGGAGGTCTCTGGTGAACACGGCCACCGTTGCCGTCATGCTTATAAATCCTCAAGGATCAGGTGCAACTGATCGGGATTGCGATCTCGTTGCGGCGGCGGAAGGGAACCGTCCATGGAGGGTCGTAGAACCATGCGGTCGGTTCACCGGCCGGTTCGAACCCGTAGGCGCGCAACACTTCGCGCAGCTGCGCGGTCCGGGCGGCGACGGCATCGGGACCGCGGCCGCCACTGAAGCTCAGCACGGCCACGGTCTGAGCCGGCAGTTCCACGAGGCGCACCCGGGTGTCGACAGGCACGGGCAAAGTGTCCATTGTCCATTTCGCGGGCATGAAAAACCGAATGACCCAGCCCTGCTCGAAGTTCCCGGACTGGGCCACCGGGGCGGTCATCGCAATCTTCTGACCATTACCGCGAACCGAATACTGGCCTACCGGTGCGGTCATCGCAATCTTCTCGGCCGAATGGTTGGCACCAAAGATGTAGCCGGCAAGACGACGGAATCCCTCGTGGCGCGCCGCCTCCTCGCTAGCTCGCACCGTCGTTTCCGCAGCGATACGTGGGCCATATCGTCGAATCTCTACCTCGTCGGTGAGCGGTTCCACCCTGTACAGCGGTTGCTCCGTCCCGCTGCGAATTCCCACCACCGACGGGACCGATTCCAACAGTTGACAGATCAATGTCAGTACTTGCTTGAGCACCGAATCCCTCCTGCCAGCTTCTTCACACAGCATGCGTCTACCCCACGCCTGGTAGACGAAACGCCGGCCAGGCAGTGTCACTGCCGTTTATTCGGAGCCAACAGCGCCGCGGATCGACTGACATTCCGTCTGGCGACCCGGCGGCGGCCGCGTCATCGCGCGCGGCCGATGACCGGCACTAGGGGCAGCGCAGCCAGTGGAAAAAATCCGCAGACCGCGAACGCGAACGGGTAGCCGACCGCCCCAATTATCGCGCCGAATACCGGGGGTCCGATGGCGAACACCATCCGCTCGGCGGTGTGTTGGGTACCTAGTGCGCGTCCGCTCCAAAATGGCCCGGCATACTCGGGGATCGCGGTGAACGGCAATCCGTTGTCGCCCGTGATCGCTCCCGCGGCGACCATCACTACCACGGCAAGTGACGAACCCAGGTGATCGGTGAGCGAGAGCGCCAACATGATCACGGAAGTCACGACTGCGATGATCCGCATCGGTCGCATCCGCGAGCCGAATCGGTCCGACCATCGGCCGGCCACGGTGCGCGCTAAGGCACCGAGCAGTTGCGAGAGCGCCAACAGCCCACCAGCGGATGCGGTCGACCAGCCGTGATTACCTATCAACCAGACCACCATGAACGTCAACACCACGTTCTGTGGAACCACTAGCAGCGCGGACGCCGCATGAATCCGCCACAGCACTGCCGGCCCGCGGTACGGGTTGGCCAGTTCCTTATCGTCGGCGGCTTCTCGTGTCGAACGCGGCGGATCCAGCACGCTCAGCGCGCTGGCCAGTGCCGCCAGAGCGCACAGCACCGCCGGGAACACCAGCGCCGCCGAGAGGCCGCGCTTAGCTAGTTCGGGCATCACCAAGGCGGCCAACGCAATTCCCAGCGGCTGCGCGGTCTGTCGGATTCCCATTGCCACGCCACGTTGGTGCGGTGGAAACCAGCCGGTCACGAGCCGGCCGCTGGCGGTGATGCTGCTAGCGGCGGCCATGCCACCGAGGAATAGAAATGCCCCCGCGGCCACCATCGAATTCATCGAAGCCGCGGCGTAGGCAGCCGCCGCAGTCAGCGCCAAGCCCACGCCGAGCACGATCCGTTCACCAATAACATCCAACAGGTAGCCCCAGGCGATCAGTGTGACTGCCATGCCGAGGCTCGGCATTGCCGCCAACAGACCGCCCTCTGCCAAGTCGGTGTGGCGCTCGGCTTTCAGCGCGGGAATCAGAAACGGGACGCCGTTGATGAAGACCGTGGCGCATAACGTCGCCGTCAGCGACATAACCAGGATCGACCAGCGCCTGGTCGTGCTAATCGATTGCGCCGTCATGTCTTCGTGCTGTCCGTTGCTGTGGTGCCGGATGCCTCGTCGATACGGTCCTTGCACACACGAGCCATGACCAGCCGAGCTCCGTAGATGACGGCGCTGGTGGCAAACATCGTGGCTGAAAGCAGCAGCCAGCGGCCGAAGAACGGCTGCTGCGTTAGCCCAGTATCGGCGAGATACAGTGGCGCGCCTTGTTCGACGATGTCAGGAAAAAAGAGGAGCAGTATCAAGGCGGACCCAAGTGCCGGTACCCGAAGATATGTGCGCACTGGGACATGGGGTGCGCCGCGGCGTTGCCGCTTGACCGGGATGCCCAGGAGGCGATCCGCGAGTGAATAGATGGGAAACAATACGAAGTCGTGGGCAACGATCGCCCCTACAAACCAAACCGCGATCGATTTCCACCACGCTCCCTCCGGTCGCCACAGAACAGACGGCCCGGCCGTGACGATGACGTAGCCCAGCAGCGCGAAGCCGGCCAGCATCGTCAACAGGTGCAGTGGATTGGATCCATAGCAGCCGCGGAAGCCGGCCAGTAGCGCCCGCATCTCAGTTCGCCTCGAAGTCGATGGAGCTTACCCATTTGGTGTTGTGCACCCCGGGCAGCGCGGGGACGATGAGCCGCGCCGGGTAACCGTGGTCCAATGACAAATCGGCGCCGTTGACTCGCAGCGCGAGCAATGCATCTGGGTGGCGGATCTGGTTGGCCTGCAACGTTGCCCGGTTGAAGCTACCCTCGCGCCCCAACGACGAGACTCGAGCGCATAGTGGTGCCGGCACGCCAGCCAGTTCGGCCAGATCGGCAAGCCGCACCCCGCTCCATGTCTGTACGCTGGACCAGCCCTGAACGCAGGCTATCGGCAGCCGGGCGCTGTGCTGGGGCAGCGAGCACAACATGTCGCGGTCCAGCACCGCGGGCGAGGGACCCCCACGCAGCGTGAGGCGCCAGCGCTCCCCCGTACCAGCGGGATCGACGCCGACCCCTGCGGCCGTCTTGTTGACCCGAAAGTCGTTGGGACCCCTGCCTGTCATGTCGCCTGGGGGAAGCATCGCGGGAAGGCGGCGCGCGATCCCGCCGATCGTCTGTCCCGTCGTGACCAGGGTCGTCAGCAGCACGCCGCCGCCGACCAGCGCCAGCGCGCCGCGGCGGCTCATCGTCGGGGCCGCCGGGTCGGCGGCGACCAACCCCTCAGCGTCCGGCGACTCCGGCTGAGTATCGGCACGGTTGGTGCGCAACACTTTTCGCAGAGACATCGACCGCAGCCCGGTGACCATGCGTGGAATCTTGATGGTGATATGCATCAGAAAGCCGGCGATGAACACCCAGGCGCCGTAGTAGTGCGCCGGGTAAAAGCTGAAACCGTAGATATAGTCGTACTGGATGTTCAGCACGCCGGTGGCCATCTCGAAGAGGATTCCGCCGACCAGCATGGCAATCGAAAGCCGTTCCATCACCTGCGCTATCGACCGACTCGGCGGCCAGGCAAATAGCCGCGGGATCACCGACCACAACTTGGCCAGCACCACAGGAATGAGTACCAGACCCAGCCCCACGTGTATGCCCTGGCTGACCCGATACAACCAAACCGGGCGGGTGGGCCAATCGAACGTCGGCAGTTTGAGCCACCCCACATGGCTTGGCAGGGCCTGCCCGAACTGCGGCGAGTAGGCGATGTAGGACAGCAGTCCGCTCAGAATGACAAGCGGCAACGTCACCAACAACACCGACCCGAACACCGACGTCAACCACGGTCCGCGCAACGGGCTGCGCCAGCGTCGCGCCAGCCCACCACCTGGCGGGCGGTAGCGATCCAGTGCTCGCCATAGCTGAGCGGGGAAGCCATAACTGTCGGTGTCGGTCGGCGAGGCTGGCTGACAATCGCGTTCGCGTTGGTGCTCCATCCTCGATAACCCTGTGCTCACGTGCGGCAATGGGGCCGCGGACTGTTCGGTTAACCACAGTGATTCGGAGTCGATCCGCGCGCGGATAGCTGAACCGGAACATTTTTAGTGCAACATGTCGGCGACCTCGATAACTCGGATACCGACATTCGGTTTCCAAAACCCGCTTTCACATCGGTGGGTGCGATGGACACGAGCCGTCGCGCTCTGCCAACCGTGCTGCCGTCGGATCCGAATACCTGATGTGCAAGAAGGATTGAGCGCGCCACGTTCGGTCGCGGTCATCGGTAGCGGTGTCGCCGGCCTGACCGCGGCCTACGTGTTGTCGCAGAGCGATCGGGTCACGCTGTACGAGGCCGACGTGCGGCTCGGCGGTCACGCGCACACCCACATGGTCGAGCGCAGCGACGGCACCCTCGTCGGCGTCGACTCCGCGTTCCTGGTGCACAACGAACGGACCTACCCGACGCTGTGCCGACTGTTCTGCGAACTCGGGGTATCCACCCAGGAGTCGGACATGTCGATGTCGGTGCGCGCAGAGTCGACCGGCCTCGAATACGCCGGAGCCCTCGGCGTCGGTGGATTGTTCGCGTCGCGGCAGTCCGCACGCCCTCGCTATCTACTCATGCTCGCCGAGGTCATCCGCTTCCATCGCGCCGCGACCCGCCTCCTGCGCGACGGCTCCGACGACGACCTGGAGACCCTGGAGACTTTCTTGAGCCGGCGCGGCTTCTCGTCGTTTTTCGTCGAGCACTTCATCACCCCGTTGGTGGCCGCGGTGTGGTCATGCGGCGGCGACGACGCTCTGCGCTATCCGGCCCGGTATCTGTTCGTCTTTCTCGAGCACCACGGCATGCTCTCGGTGTTCGGCTCACCGACATGGCGCACGGTCACCGGAGGCTCGGCACAGTACGTGCAGGCCATCGCAGCTCGGCTCGACGAGGTCTTGGTGGGGACACCGGTGCAGTCGCTGCGCCGGCTGCCCGCCGGCGTCTTGATACATGCCGACGATGCCGCACCGCGAGTTTTCGACGCGGCGGTCGTCGCCGTCCACCCCGACCAGGCGCTGCTACTGCTCGACGACCCCTCGCCGTACGAGCGGGCCGTACTCGGGGCGATCCCCTATTCCACCAACCTCGCGCAGCTGCACACCGACCAGTCCGTACTCCCCCGCCACCGTCGCGCCCGCGCCTCCTGGAACTACCTGATCGGGGCGACAAACGACCACGTGTTGGTTACCTACGACGTCAGCAGGCTGATGCGAATCGCAGGCGACCGCCGGTTTTTGGTGACTCTCGGCGGCCATGACCGGGTCGATCCCGGGTCGGTGATCGCCGAAATGACCTACAGCCATCCGCTGTATACGCCTGAATCGGTTGCGGCCCAACGCTTATTACCGATGCTCGATGATGACCGGGTGGCGTTCGCGGGCGCCTACCACGGCTGGGGGTTCCACGAGGACGGAGCGGCGTCGGGACTTCGGGCGGCACGGCGACTCGGCGCCGAGTGGCCGGGCCGCGCCCAGCGGAAGGAGATTCTGACGTGCTGACTCCGGCGATCTATCGCACCAGGATCACCCACCGGCGAGTGGTTCCCATACAGCATCACTTCGAATACCGCAGCTACAGCTGGTATGTCGACATCGACGATCTGCCGCGGCTGCCCTGGTGGCTGCGGCCGTTTGCGCGCTTCGATGCAGCAGACCACTTGACCGGGCGACCCGGCGACTCGCTGCGTGACCGGGTGAACGCCTTTCTCGCCGAACGCGACGTGACTCCGGTCGGCGGCCCCGTTACGGCGCTACTGCAGGCTCGTGTGCTCGGTTACGTGTTCAACCCGGTCAGCATCTTCTGGTGTCACGACCGCGGCGGAGTGCTACGCCGCGTAATTGCGGAGGTGCACAACACCTATGGAGAACGCCACACCTATTTGTTGCCGCCGGCCGACGTACCGGTGCCGGTCCCCAAGACGTTCTACGTCTCACCGTTCAACTCGGTAGACGGCCACTATCGCGTACGAGCACCCCGCCCTGACGGTCGCGTGGACATCGCGGTGTCACTGCACCGGGGCAACGAGCCGGCGTTCGTTGCGACCCTGCGCGGCACCGGGCAACCCGCAACGGTGCGCCACGTCGTGCGGATGCAGATCGTCGCGCCGCTGGCGCCGCTGATAGTGGCGCTGCGCATTCGGATCCAGGGAATCACGTTGTGGCGGCGCGGAGTTCCGGTGGTGCCACGATGAGTGCCGCCCTCACCCGAACGCCTTCGGCGGCAATCGATCCCGAACGCTGGCCGGCGGTCGCGCGGATACCGTCCGGGCCCGTCGCGGCAGCGTCGGCGGCGGTCGCCGACAGGTTGCTGCGCCGAGCTGCTGCTAGCCTGCCGCTGCGGCTTGTGTACCCCAACGGCACGATGATCGGCGCCGGCGACCGGACGTCACCGGCGATGCTCATCCACCGGCCGGCCGCCCTTAGCCGGCGGATGGGACGCTACGGCTTGATCGGCTTCGGCGAGTCCTACATGGCCGGCGAGTGGGAGTCGACCGATCTCACTGGGCTGCTGACCGTCTTCGCGACGGCGGTGGCCGAACTCGTACCGCCCGCACTGCAGTGGCTACGTCCCATCGTGGTTGCCGCCCAGCCACGTTCGCCAAGTGATAGCCGAAACCAGGCCCAGCGCAACGTCGCTGCCCACTACGACCTGTCAAACGAGCTGTTCGCCTTGTTCCTCGACGAGACCATGACCTACTCGAGTGCACTATTCACCGACCTGCCCGCATCGTGGGACGATCTGGCCGGGGCGCAACGGCGCAAGATCGACCGCCTGCTCGATGCGGCCGGCGTCGGGCCCGGAACCCGCGTCCTCGAGATCGGCACCGGGTGGGGCGAATTATGTATCCGGGCGGCCGAGCGCGGAGCATTCGTTCGCTCGATAACGCTGTCGACTGAACAGCAGCGGCTGGCGCGGCAGCGGATCGCCGCAGCCGGGCTGTCCGACCGCATTCGGGTCGACCTGCGCGACTACCGCGATGTCGGCGGAAACTACGACGCGGTGCTATCAGTGGAGATGATCGAGGCGATCGGTTGCCAGGCGTGGCCGGAGTACTTCCAAACGCTTGAGCGACTGCTGATGCCGAGCGGACGGCTGGCGATCCAGGCCATCACAATGCCGCACGACCGGATGCTGGCCACCCGCAATACCCACACGTGGATCCAGAAGTACGTCTTCCCCGGTGGACTGATCCCGTCTGTAGAGGCCATCCTGGGGATCACGGCACGCCACACCGGTTTACGCGCGCTGCACGCGCTGTCGATGCGCCGTGATTACGCGGAGACGCTGCGGCTGTGGCGAGAAAGGTTCGCCGAGCGACGGAACCACCTGGCACAGTTAGGGTTCGACGAGGTGTTCGCCCGGATGTGGGAGCTATACCTGGCTTATTCGGAGGCGGGTTTCCGGTCCGGATACCTCAACGTCTATCAGTGGACGTTCGCGCGCGAGGGCGCCTTATGAACTTCGTCCTGGTATCCGGCACTTCGGCTTTAGTCCTCGTCGTGGTGCATGGCGTGACGTTCGGCATCGGCAGGCGAGTCGGCCGCTACAACGTGGTGGATGTGGCGTGGGGTGTGGGTTTCGTGACGGTCGCCCTGGTTGCCGCGGTGCTCGGCCAGGGCGACGCGTTCCGGCGCTGGCTGCTGCTGACGCTGGTCGCGATCTGGGGTCTACGGCTGGCCTGGCACATGTATCGGAAGACGGCCGGCAAGGGCGAGGATCCGCGCTACGCCGACCTGTTGCGCGGCGCCACCGTGGGCCAGGTGCTGCGGAAGGTGTTCGCCCTCCAAGGCTTCGCCACCTGGTTCGTTTCCTTGCCGCTGCAGCTGTCGGCGGTGAACGGGCCGACGCCGCGACAGCTGGTCGCCGTCCCTGTCGCCGGCTTCGTGGTCTGGATCGTGGGCCTGTGCTTCGAACCCATCGGTGACCGGCAGCTGCAAGCGTTCAAAGCCGACCCGGCGAATCGCGGCGTGGTGATGGACCGCGGTCTGTGGGCGTGGACACGCCACCCCAACTACTTCGGCGACGCATGCGTCTGGTGGGGGTTGTGGCTCATCACCATCACCGGTTGGCCTGCCCTGGCGACCGTCCTCTCGCCGCTGCTCATGACCTACTTTCTGGTGTACGCAACCGGCGCGCGGCGCACGGAGAAATACATGAAGAGCCGCCCCGGCTTCGATGAATACCGGCAACGGACAGCGTTTTTCGTGCCGAGGCCGCCGAGATCGGCACGTAGATGACGGCCGTCGCAGCTAACGGGATAGGCTACCGGTCGATGACCGGACCGCCGCAGCTGAACGGCGACCTCGACGCATTGCTGCGTCGGGTGGCCCGACGTGACACCGATGCGTTCGCTGCGTTCTATGACCACACCCGGTCGCGGGTGTACGGGCTGGTGGCCCGCGTCCTTCGCGATTCGGGCTACAGCGAAGAAACCACTCAGGAGGTCTACCTGGAGGTGTGGCGCAGCGCGGAGGCTTATGACTCCAGCAAGGGCTCCGCACTGGCCTGGCTGCTGACGATCGCGCACCGCCGTGCCGTCGACCGGGTGCGCGCCGAGCAGGCCGCGAGCCAGCGAGACTCCCGCTATGGAGCGGCCAGCGTCGACCCGCCCACCGACGTGGTCGCCGATTCGGCGATTGCCGGTGACGAGCGACGCCGGGTCACCGAGTGCCTTGACGGCCTGACCGATGCGCAGCGGCAGTGCATCGAAATGGCGTATTACGGCGGCTTGACCTACGTCGAAGTGTCGCAACGATTGTCCGCCAATCTGTCGACCATCAAATCCCGCATGCGCGACGCGCTGCGTAGCCTCCGCAATTGCCTGGGCGTGACATGACCGAGCCGACCGAATTCGAATTGCTCGAGCTGGCAACGCCGTATGCGCTGCACGCCATCTCCGATGCCGAGCGAGCCGACATCGACCGTCGTCTCGCCGCCGCGCCGCAGTCCGTCGCCGAGGCCTTCAGCGAGGAAGTCCGCGCCGTCCGCGAGACGACCGCGCTGGTCTCGGCCGCAACGGCCGCCGAGCCGCCCCCACACCTTCGCGCGGCGGTGCTGGCCGCGGTGGAATCGGGCGCCGGTCGGCGGTCCCGTTGGCGCACAGCTATTGTCGCCGCTGCCGCCGCGATCGTCGTCGGGCTGGGCGCGTTCGGCGTGGGGATCGCGGTACGTCCGTCCTCGGCACCGAGCATCGCCGAACAGGTGCTGGATGCGCCGGACGTGCGAACGGTGATCGGGTCGTTGGGACCCGGGACGGCAACGGTGGTGTTCTCCCGCGAAAAGAACGCCGGCGTGCTGGTGATGAACAATGTGCCCCCGCCGTCGCCGGGCTCTGTTTATCAGATGTGGTTGCTCGGCGCCCAGGGGCCGACTTCGGCGGGCACGATGGACACCAAGGCCGTGGCGCCGTCGACCACTGCGGTCCTCCCCCACTTGGGCGATTCGACGGCGCTCGCGTTCACCGTCGAACCCGGGGCCGGATCGCAGCAGCCGACCGGGACGATACTGGCCGCGTTGCCGCTGAGCTGAAATTCCTGCTGTCGCGACGTCATCGGCGCCGAATACATCACGTGGAGACTCTCGACCGACTATCCGGACCTACAGGAAGTAACCGTCATGTCCAAGCAGTTCACGCCGCAGTTCGAAAACGTGCAAGCGCATTACGACCTGTCCGACGACTTCTACCGGCTGTTCCTCGATGCGACGCAAACCTACAGTTGCGCGTACTTCGAGCGCGACGACATGACTCTGGAAGAGGCCCAGCTCGCGAAGATCGATCTGGCACTGGGCAAGCTGGGCCTGCAGCCGGGGATGACGCTGCTCGACGTCGGCTGCGGCTGGGGCGCCACGATGCGACGTGCGATCGAGCGCTACGACGTTAACGTCATCGGCCTGACGCTGAGCAAGAACCAGGCCGCCCACGTCCAGAAGACGTTCGACGGGATGGACAGCCCCCGCACCAAGCGGGTGCTTCTGCAGGGTTGGGAGCAGTTCGACGAGCCGGTCGATCGGATCGTCTCCATCGGCGCGTTCGAGCATTTCGGCCACGAGCGCTACCCCGCGTTCTTCAAGATGGCGTACGACGCGCTGCCCGCCGACGGGGTGATGCTGCTGCATACGATCTGCGGCCTGACCGCCAAGGAAGTCTACGCGTTGGGGCTCTCGATGACGTTCGAGTTGGCTCGGTTCGTCAAATTCATCATGACCGAGATCTTCCCCGGCGGTCGGCTGCCGTCGATCTCAATGGTCGAGGAGCGCGCTACCGAGGCAGGCTTCACCGTGAGCCGGGTGCACTCGCTGCAGCCGCACTATGCGAGAACCCTGGACCTCTGGGCGGCGGCATTACAGAGTCACAAAGCCGAGGCCATCAAGCTCCAGTCGCAGGAGGTCTACGACCGCTACATGAGGTACCTGACCGGGTGCGCGACGATGTTCCGTGAGAAGCGGGTGGACGTCAACCAGTTCACGTTGGCGAAGTAGGTTTGCGGCGACCACGATGCCCCTTAGGCGACTCGATGTCTTAATGCGGAATGATGCCCGCCAGGCAGGGCCCCGTTGTGTGGTCGCAGTAGAAGGCGCCGTAGAACGGCGCGGCGGCGGCGACGGAGGCGAACACCGCCGACATCATCGCGATCCCCAGCGCCGAGAGCAGCGGGCGGTCGGGCACCATCGCCAGCATCAGGCCGGCAACCGTGCACACCACGACGTAGACCAGCGTCACGAAGACGACCGGCGTCTTGTGCGCCGAGGCGTCCTGGGTCCACCAGTAGAAGAGTCCCGCTCCGATCCCCGCCGCGGGAATCCACACCGCGACGAGTATCAGGATGTAGTGCCACCACTTGAGGTAGTGATACCGGCTGGGCACCGTGATCGACGGCGCCGGCGCCGGGATCGGCTCGAGCGGCGGTGCGTCTTCGGCACCCTCCGCGACGGGATGCGCGCCGGTGTCGAAGGTCGGCGTGTAGGGCTCGGTCTTCGGGAGGGATTCGTCGTCAGACAGGGGTCATCACCTCGATCAGCGCGAGCACACCGAACCAGCCTGGCGCTAGGGCGAGCGTGAACGCACCCAGTGCAGTCACCCATCGCCGTCGGGAGATCAAGATCAGCAGCAGCCCTGCGGCGCTGGGCAATCCGACCACCACGGCGATGACGACGTCGGGCCGGATTCGGGCGCTGACGAGCAAAGTGGCCGCGGTTCCCGCTAGCACCCCGACCGCGACGCCGATCAGCATTGCGCTGGTCAGCATCCACGGACGCGGTAGTGGGATCACATCTTACGACGATACTGCGGTAGCTGGCAGCTAGCGCGGTACGCGATCGGCGCGCCCTTGCGGTATTGGGCACGCGTCGGCGGCCTCGGCCACGATCGGGCTGGCGGCGGTCGGTCGCTCACCGCGGGCGTAGCCGGCGCCGGTGATCGCCGGGGTGCCGGCCAGCGCCGCGTTCTCGTCGTCGCTGAAGGCCCGCCCCCGGGACAGAAACCGCTTGCCCTCGGGGGCTTCCAGGCTGAAGCCGCCCCCGCGGCCGGGCACCACGTCGATGACAAGCTGGGTGTGCTTCCAGGCCTCGAACTGCGGCCGGGAGATCCACACCGGCACACCGTCACCGACGTCGAGCACTCCCAGCAGCACGTCGCGGTCGCCGACGATGAAGTCCCCGTCGGGGTAGCACATCGGCGAGGACCCGTCGCAGCAGCCACCCGACTGGTGAAACATCACCGGCCCGTGCCGCTCGATCAGCTCGCCCAGCAGCTTCGCGGCGGCGGCGGTGATCACCACCCGGTGCGGCATGGCGCCGCTCCTCCTCATCGCTTCGCTCTGCATCGTCGCCGGCGCGGCACCATCAGAAGAAGCCGAGCGCCTTGTCGGAGTAGGACACCATCAAGTTCTTGGTGTTCTGGTAGTGGTCGAGCACCACCTTGTGGTTCTCCCGCCCGAAGCCTGACTGCTTGTAGCCGCCGAACGCCGCGTGCGCGGGATAGACGTGGTAGCAGTTGATCCACACGCGGCCGGCCTGGATGTCGCGGCCGGCCCGGTAGGCGGTGTTGCCGTCCCGTGACCACACGCCCGCACCCAGCCCGTAGAGGGTGTCGTTGGCGATGCCGATGGCGTCGTCGTAGTCCTTGAACGACGTCACTGCCACCACCGGTCCGAAGATCTCCTCCTGGAAGATCCGCATCTTGTTCTGCCCGGAGAAGATCGTCGGCTGCATGTAGTAGCCGCCGGACAGGTCACCGCCCAGCTCGGCGCGCTCGCCGCCGGTGATGATCTTGGCGCCCTCGTCTTTGCCGATCTCGATGTAGGACAAGATCTTTTCGAGTTGGTCATTGGAGGCCTGCGAGCCCAACATGGTCTCGGTGTCCAGCGGGTCGCCTTGGCGGACCGCCTTGGTGCGGATGGCCGCCAGTTCCAGGAACTCGTCGTAGATGTCGGCCTGGATCAGGCTGCGTGACGGGCACGTGCACACCTCGCCCTGGTTGAGCGCGAACATCGTGAAGCCTTCCAGCGCCTTGTCCTGGAAATTGTCGTTGGCGGCCATCACGTCGGAGAAGAAGATGTTGGGGCTCTTGCCGCCGAGCTCCAGCGTGACCGGGATCAGGTTCTGGCTGGCGTACTGCATGATCAGCCGCCCAGTGGTGGTCTCGCCGGTGAACGCGACCTTAGCGATCCGGTTGCTCGATGCCAGCGGTTTGCCGGCTTCGGCGCCAAACCCGTTGACCACGTTGACGACTCCGGCCGGCAGCAGGTCGGCGATCAGGCTCATCAGGTAGAGGATGGAGGCCGGGGTCTGCTCGGCCGGTTTGAGGACGACGGTGTTGCCGGCCGCCAGCGCCGGCGCCAGCTTCCAGGCGCCCATCAGGATGGGGAAGTTCCATGGAATGATCTGGCCCACCACGCCGAGTGGCTCGTGGAAGTGGTAGGCGACGGTGTCCTCGTCGATCTGGGACAGCGTGCCCTCCTGGGCGCGGATCGCGGCGGCGAAGTAGCGGAAATGGTCGGCGGCCAACGGGATGTCGGCGCTCAGCGCCTCGCGGATCGGTTTGCCGTTGTCCCACGCTTCGGCGAGTGCCAGCTTGTCGCGGTTGGCGTCGATGGCCTCGGCGATCTTGTTGAGAATCGCGGCCCGCTCCGCCGGGGCGGTCTTGCCCCACGTCGGCGCCGCCGCGTGTGCGGCATCGAGCGCCCTGTCAATGTCGGTCTCGTCGGACCGCGGGACCTCGCAGAACGTCTGACCCGTCACCGGCGTCGGGTTCTCGAAATACCGGCCCCGGGCCGGCGCCACCCACTCGCCCCCGATGAAGTTGTCGTACCGGGATTCGTAGCTCATCAGCGCCCCGTCGGACCCCGGACGTGCAAAGACGGTCATCGTTTCAGCTCCTCGTTGTTTCCCGTGACACAGCTCACACTACCGCTGCGGTGACAATGACTTCCATGCGCGTGGCGACGATGCAGAGCGCGCAAAGGACGCGATGTGGGGGTACCCCCGCTTGCGGGGGAGAGGAGCCGCGCACATGACAGAAGCTGATGAGCTCGACGACCCGTATCTGTGGCTGGAGGACATCACCGGCGAGGACGCGCTCGACTGGGTGCGCGCCCGCAACGAGCCGACGGTCGCGGAGTTCGGCGGTCCGGACTTCGAGCGGATGCGGGCCGAGGCTCTCGAAGTGCTCGACACCGACGCGCGCATCCCCTATGTGCGTCGCCGTGGCGAGTACCTGTACAACTTCTGGCGCGACGCGGCCAACCCGCGCGGGCTGTGGCGGCGCACTACGTTGGACAGCTACCGCAGCGACTCGCCGGAGTGGGATGTGCTGATCGACGTCGACGAGCTGGGTCGCGTCGACGACGAGAACTGGGTGTGGGGCGGCGCAGTGGTCATCGAACCCGAGTACAGCCGTGCGTTGATCAGCCTGTCACGCGGCGGTTCGGATGCGGCAGTTGTCCGCGAATTCGACATGGCAACAAAGGAATTCGTCGTCGATGGGTTCGAGATTCCCGAGGCCAAAACCAATATCGGCTGGGCCGACCCCGATACGGTGTTGGTGGGCACCGACTTCGGTGAAGGCTCGCTGACCGAATCCGGCTATCCGCGGATCGTCAAGCGCTGGCGGCGCGGCCGGCCGCTGGCGGAGGCGGCCACGCTGTTCGAAGGGTCACACAGCGATGTGATCGTGACGGCGGGCGTCGACCGGACACCGGGTTTCGAGCGGACGTTTGTGCGCCGTGCCATCGACTTCTTCAACGACCAGGTCTACGAGCTGCGCGGCGACGAGCTGATCCGCATCGACGCGCCCACCGACGCGACGGTCTCCGTCCATCGGCAGTGGCTGCTGATCGAGTTACGCACCGACTGGTTCACCGGCAGCGCCTCGTATGCGGCGGGATCGCTGCTGGCGGCCGACTACGACGAATTCCTCGCCGGCACAGCGGAGTTGACGGTCGTGTTCGAGCCCGACGAGCACACCGCGCTGAACCACTACGCGTGGACCCGCGACCGGCTGGTGGTGGTCACGCTGGCCGACGTGGCCAGCCGCGTCGAGATCGTCGAGCCAGGCAGCTGGGAGCGACAACCGGTCGACGATGTGCCGGCCAACACCAATACCGTCGTCGTGGCCGCCGACGACCTCGGCGACGAGATCTTTCTGGACTCCAGCGGATTCGACACGCCGTCGCGGCTGTTGCACGGCGCCGCGGGTGGACCGCTGCAACAGATCAAGTCCGCGCCGGCGTTTTTCGACGCCGAGGGCCTGTCCGTGACGCAATACTTTGTGGCGTCGGCGGACGGCACGTCGATTCCGTACTTCGTGGTGCGGCCGCGCGATGCGACGGGCCCCACACTGCTGGGCGGCTACGGCGGGTTCGAGGTGGCGCGCACCCCGGGATACGACGGGGTGTTGGGCCGGTTGTGGCTGGCGCGCGGCGGCACCTACGTGCTGGCCAACATCCGCGGTGGCGGCGAGTACGGGCCGAGCTGGCACACCCAGGCGATGCGCGAAGGCCGTCATCTGGTCGCCGAGGATTTCGCCGCGGTGGCAGCCGATTTGGCGAAGCGGGGCATCACCACCGTGGAGCAGCTCGGTGCGCAGGGCGGCAGCAACGGCGGGCTGTTGATGGGCATCATGCTGACCCAATATCCGGACCTGTTCGGCGCGCTGGTGTGCCAGGTGCCGCTGCTGGACATGCGCCGCTACCACCTGCTGCTGGCGGGCGCGTCGTGGGTGGCGGAGTACGGCGATCCCGACGACCCCGAGGACTGGGAGTTCATCTCCGAATACTCGCCGTATCACCATATTTCGGCAGATGCGCACTACCCGCCGGTTCTGATCACCACCTCGACCCGCGACGACCGGGTGCACCCCGGTCATGCCCGCAAGATGACCGCCGCGCTGGAGGCGGCCGGGCATCGGGTCTGGTACTACGAGAACATCGAGGGCGGGCATGCCGGCGCGGCCGACAATGCGCAGGCCGCGTTCAAGTCCGCGCTGAGCTTCTCGTTCCTGTGGCGAATGCTGGGGAGGTAAGCCCCCCATGCGACTGATGGCCGTACACGCCCATCCCGACGACGAATCGGCCAGGGGCGCAGCCACATTGGCCAAATACGCGGCCGAAGGCCATGACGTACTGGTGGTGACATTGACCGGCGGTGAACGCGGCGATGTCCTCAACCCGGCGATGGACCAGCCCGACATCAAAGAAAACCTGGCCGAGCTACGCCGTGTTGAAATGGCCAGGGCAGCGGAGATACTGGGTGTCCAGCACCGCTGGCTTGGCTACGTCGACTCCGGGCTGTTTCACAGCGGGTCGCTTCCCGCCGACTGTTTCGCCGAGGTTCCCCTCGAGGAATCGACGGGGCGGCTGGTGAGGGTGATTCGCGAGTTCAAGCCGCACGTCATGATCACCTACGACGAGAATGGCGGCTACCCCCACCCGGATCACATTCGCTGTCACCAGGTTTCGATGGCCGCCTACGAGGCCAGCGGTGATCCCGACGCCTATCCGGAGGCAGGAACCCCGTGGACGGTTGCCAAAATCTATTACATCCTCAGCCGATCCGGATAACGTTGCCGATGGTCAAGCTCGCCGGTCATCTGGAGAAGATTTTTCGAACGGCTGCCCGATTTCTGCCCAGCCGCCCACGTGTCGGCGGCCGATCCCGCAGTCGAACACTCCAGTTGGTAGAAGCCTTGAAACGCCTCTCGGCGCTACGGTCCGGGCGATCTCACCGGACGATCACCGAGATCAGCTGCAGTGAATACTTCGGTGTGCGGGACGAAGCATTGCGCGCCCACGCAACCCAAGTCGATCCGAACGGGTTCTTCTTCGTCATTCCGCTGGAGTGGAGGCAGCGGCTCTGGCCGACGGAGAAATTCAAGCTGGCCAGATCCCGGGTCGCGACGTCCGGCCCGGAAACCGATCTGTTTGCGGGTATTACGCTCACTACCGACTAAGGGTGCGGACCGGCTACCGTCGCACGGATCTTCTGGATATCGGCGAGATGGTGAACACCTTCGTGCATCGCCTGACGGACAAGCCAACGGGCAGTGCGGTATTCGCCCGGTAGCCGACTGGCGGTTCGATCCCAGTCGGCTTGTCCGGCGCGGGCAATTTCGTCGCAGAACCCTGCTGTCGTCGCCGCAAGCTCGTCGAGCACCACTTCCACGTTGCGATCGTTGTACCGGAACCGCCGGGCGCGCAGGTCGTTGAACATCGGCTCGAGCATCGGCTGGTCCTCGGTGCGGGCCCGGTGCAGCCGGATGGTGAAGGTGAGGTACACGTCGCGAAGATGGCAGACATACTCGGTGATTGACCAGACTCGCGGACTGGGACGTTTTCGGAGCGCCTCGCGTGGGACGCCCGACAGTGATTCACGGACCCTGCCCGCCAAACCGCCGATGACCTCGACGGCCTGCTCGACGGTGATCTCCGGATAGGCCAAAGCACAATCGGCGCACACATGATCTTCCGCCGCGAGCGGCGGTAGCCGGCTGTCGCTAGAGGAAGTCATGTCGGATATCGTCCTTGGCCGCGTAAAGACGCGCCAACACGTCTGCGGTGGTGGGCAAGTCCATGCAGGGATCGGTCACTGATTGGCCGTACACCAACTCGCCGCCCAGGGGCTGCGCGCCTGCGACCAAGAAACTTTCCAGCATCAGGCCGGCGATCCCGGGTTCGCCCGCGCCGAGGCGTGCGGCCACCTCCGCCGCGACGTTCGCCTGGCGGATGTGGTCCTTACCGGAGTTGGCGTGCGAACAGTCGATCATGACGCGTTCGGGCAGCCCCAGTTTGCGCAGTTGCGCGACCGCGGTAGCCACCGACGCGGCGTCGTGGTTTGGACCCGCCGAACCGCCCCGCAGGATCATATGGCAGTCGGGATTGCCCGTCGTCTCGACAACGGCTGCCCGGCCGATGTTGTCGACGCCGAAAAAGCTGTGTGGCGCCGCGGCGGCTTTGACGCCGTCGATCGCGACCTGGATGTTGCCGTCGGTGCCGTTCTTGAATCCGACCGGCATCGACAGGCCGGACGCCAACTGCCGGTGCACTTGCGATTCGGTCGTTCGGGCGCCGATCGCGCCCCAGGCGACGGCGTCGGCGATGTACTGGGGGCTGGTGGGCTCGAGGAATTCGCAGCCCACCGGCAGGCCGAGGTCGACGACGTCGAGCAGCAGTCCGCGGGCGGTGCGGAGTCCGCGTTCCACGTCGAAGCTGCCGTCCAGGCCGGGATCGTTGATCAGCCCCTTCCAGCCGACAGTGGTGCGGGGTTTCTCGAAGTACACCCGCATCACGATCTTCAGTCGGTCGGCGTACTTGGTGGCCAGCGCGGCGAGGTGGTGCGCGTAGTCCAGGGCGGCGTCCGGGTCGTGGACCGAGCAGGGGCCGACCACGACCAGCAGTCGGTCGTCGCGACCGGCCAGGATGGCGGCGACGTCGTCGCGGTCGCGCTGGACGGCCTCGGCTCGGGCAGGTGTCAGCGGTAGTTCGGTGCGGATTACGTTGGGCGCGGGGATTTCTCGGAACGCGATGATCCGGCGGTCGCTGGTGTTGACGCTTGCCGCGGTACCGGTTGACATGGTGGGTTGTGCCTTTCTGTGATGGTTCAGGGCACGCCCACTGGTTCCCGATGCCCTGAAAACGAAAAGCAGCGACCTTGTGGTCACTGCTTGGGCTCCGGGTATCCGTCGAGCGGCGCGTCAGTAAGACGCTCCATCCGCGGCCCCACCCGGAGCCGAGATAAAGCGCCAATACGCGCGCACGACGATGTTCACGTCGGCGAACATATCACGCCGCTTCCTGTGCTGCGGGCGTGGCCAGGGAGTCACCGTTTGATTGTCGACGGCAGAGGGTGGTCGGGGTCCAATGCCGGCAGGCCGTCGATGCTGTGGCCGTTGTCACCGGCGATTCGGCGCGCGAACTTTTCGTCGGGCTGTTTCGCGTGATGCGCATCGAGGACGGGCCGTTCGCCAACAAGCTCGTAGTACGGCACCGAGAAACCGCAGGCGTCGGCGATTCGCTCGACATCGATCACGATCGCGGCACGGATCCCGGGATGATGAACCCCGAAATATGGTCGCAGACAGCCGAATTCGATGTCGTCGGGCCTGACCACCCGGCCGGTGCCGAACAGCCGCAGGATCCGTGAGTTGCGGGTGAACGAGCAGAACATCACGGTGATACGGCCGTTGTCTCGCAGGTGGGCGACGGTTTCGGCGCCGCTACCGAACAGGTCCAGATAGGCCACCGTGTGGTCATCGAGCACTGCGAACGTATCGCGATATCCCTTGGGCGATAGGTTGACCCGGCCGCCGTCGGACGGGGCGGTCGCGACGAAGAACATGGCCTGCTGCTGAATAAACTCCCGCAGCGACTCGTCGATTCGTGCAAACACCTTGGCCACGTACTCGCCTTCCAACATTTCCGGTGTGCCTTGCGTCTCGCAGCGTAACGGCGCGGCCTCTGCGAGCGCGACCGATATTTGCCCCGCTCGCTGCGCATGGCTGCCCGGGAATCGGTCGACGGGTCCGCCAGTGTGCGGATTCATACGCCTGTCGCGGCCCGTCGCGTATGAAACCGCACACTCGACAATCACGTGTCGCGGCGCACGCAGTCGACGGCCGAGACAGTGGCATCGATGTATACGTCCGGGTCGGTGAGGAATACATCGTGGTCGGCGTCGATCTCGACCACCGCCGCGTCCAGCAGTTCGGCCATCAGACGTTGGTCGCGGGGCGGCACCGCTCGGTCACGGGCGGTGACGACGACCACGGTGGGCAACCCGGCGATCGTCGTCACGTGCGGGCGAAAGTCGAAGGTGTATTCGTCGAGAATCGCATCGACGATCACGCGTGGGTGGCACAACACGAGCTCGCGGCGCAGCCAAGGCCACCACTTCGCCGTAAGAGGATGACCGTCGCGAATGCGGTTGAAATAGCCCAGCGGCAACGACCGGCCAACGCCGCGGCTGCGATGAGCCAACGGCCGCAACGCCCTCAGCACGACACGGGTGATCCGGTCACCCGGGGTGTCGAACGACAAAGCGGTTGCCTGCAAGACCAGTCCGGCGACGCGATCACGGTGGCGGCGCGCGAATTCCAATCCGACCGGCCCACCAAGCGAATAGCCGCACACGACGACGCGGTCGAGCGCTAGTGCATCGAGCAGCGCGGCGGCATCGTCGGCGCACTGGACAATGCTGAACCGTTCCGTGCGCGTCAGCGGTAGACCGCGACCGTGTCCGCGCAAATCCATCGCGACAACACCGAAACGCTCCGCAAGTGGCGCCATCACATGGCAGAAGTTGAAGTCGGCGGTGATCGCCCACCCGTGCAGCAGCAACACGGGACTCGGGCCCGGCGCGACCCGCACGATGGCCTGCCCGATGCCGCCGGGGAATTCGATCGACCGCGCCGGCGGCAGCTCGCAGCCCAGACCCTCCGGGTCGCAGGGAACGCCGGATTTCATCGGAAGCTTACCGTCATGCGTCAACGAGCGTGGACGTCGGGACTGCGGACATGCTCCGGGCGGAAGCCTCGTCCAACCACGATCGGCGGAATGAACTGCAGCGGACCCCGGCCGACAATCCCCGGGATACGGATCGGCGATAGGTCCCCGCTCAAATTGGGCTCGATGGCCGCATCCTGCAGGAAAACCTGCCCGGCCTGGATGACCCGCGTCGGCAGTTCCCGGCGGCGCTGCACCTTAGCGAGGTCAGCATCGGTAATCCGCCCGTCGCGGAGCGGTCCGTGAAGGATGTTCGCTGCGGCCACCGCATCGGCGACCGCGAGGTTGATGCCGATCCCGCCGGCTGGTGACATGGCGTGCGCGGCGTCGCCGATGCACAGCAGGCCGGTGCGCCACCAGGTCTTGAGCCGGTCCACCCGCACGTCGAGTTGGCTGGTGTCGTCCCAGGAGCGCAGGTCGTCGACGTGTTCACGCAGCCGGGGTTGCACGGACACCAGCCGCTTTTTGAATTCCTCCAGCGAGCCGTCCTGGGGGTTCGACCCCTTCGGCATCAGATACGCGACCTGCCAGTAGTCGCCGCGGTAGATCATGGCCATCATCAGGCCTCTACGGATCACCCCGAACAGCTCCTCGGGGTCGCCCGGTCGCCATTTCAGCCGGAACCACAGCACATCCATCGGGGAGTGCGCGCGGGCGATCTCCAGACCGGCTGCAGCCCGCACTGCGGACTTTCGCCCGTCCGCGCCCACCACCAGGTCAGCGTGCACCTCCAGGTCCGGCGTGCGCACGCCCACGACCCGATCGCCGTCGAAGATCAGGTCCGTGACCTCGGCGTTGCGAATCAGGGTGAATTCCGGGTAGGCAGAGGCCTTTTCGGCGAGGAAGTCGAGGAAGTCCCACTGCGGCATCAACGCGATATAGGGCTGTTTGAAGCCCAGCCATTTGAGCGCACGGAAGTTTCCGAAGGTGCGGATCGAGCCGTCGGCGTCGAAGGCGACCCGGTTGATCTTGGTGTGCGGCAGCCGCAGGAATTCGTCGATCAACCCCAGCTCGTCCATGATCCGCAGGGTGCTCGGATGCACGGTGTCGCCGCGAAAGTCGCGCAGGAAGTCGTTGTGCTTCTCCAAGACGACGACCTGGACGCCTGCGCGGGCGAGTAGCAGAGCGTGAACAAGACCGGCGGGACCGCCGCCTGCGACGCAGACCTGGGTCTGAAGAACTCGGGTCATGGCCCGACAGTACTCGCGGATGCCCTCACTCGAACGGGACCGGCGGCATTTTCACCACCTGGGCTGCGTAGCTCAGACCCGCGCCGTAGCCCAGCAGCAGGGCCAGGTCGCCGGATTTGGCTGCGCCGGTGGACAGCAGCTCCTCCATGGCCAACGGAACGGAGGCGGCAGAGGTGTTGCCGGTGTGCACAATGTCGTTGGCTACCACCACGTGTGGCGCGAGTTTGAGGTTCTTGGCCAGAAGCTCGTTGATGCGGCTGTTGGCCTGATGAGGCACAAACACCTTCAAGTCATCGGTGTTCACCTTCGCTGCCTCCAGTGTCCGCTGGCAGACCTTCGTCATTTCGAAAGCGGCCCAACGAAATACCGCCGTGCCCTCCATCCGCAGGAACGGGCGTGCGCCGGTGGGATTTTCGGTGTAGTCGATCCAGTCGATGTCCTGACGCACTGCATCGCTTTGCCGGCCGTCGCTGCCCCACACCGTCGGCCCAATGCCCTGCTCGGGCGTCTCGCCGACGACCACGGCCCCTGCCCCGTCGCCGAAGATGAAGCAGTTGCCGCGGTCGTGCATGTCCAGCGTGGGAGACAGTTTCTCCGAACCGATCACAAGCACCTTGGCGGCGCTGCCGGCCCGCACCATGTCGGCCGCGACACCGAGTGCGTACCCGAAGCCTGCACAGCCGACGTTGATGTCGAATGCCGGAACTCCGTGCGCGTCCACGGCGGACGCGACCATCGGAGCAGACGCCGGAGTTTGCAGAAAATGCGTGTTGGTCGCAACGATCACGGCGTCGATTTCGGGGCCGGTGAGCAACGCGTTCGCGATTGCCCGACGCCCGGCCTCGGTCGCCATGGTCGCGGCCGATTCGTCGTCGCCGGCGAACCGTCGGGTCTTGATCCCGGTGCGGGTGTAGATCCACTCATCGGACGAATCGATGTTCTCGCAGATCTCGTCGTTGGTGACCACGCGGTCCGGTCGGTACGCCCCGATGCTGAGCAGGCCGACCTTGCCGATGCCGCTGATCTCCGCAATCTCATACATGCCGGGTCATCCTAGATCTAGCCGTCGTGGGTCCCGGGCAGTCGCAGCAGTAACCGGGCCCCGCCCAGCGGGCTTTCGCCCAACGACGCTGTGCCGCCGTGTAACTCGGCCTGCTGCGCGACCAGGGCCAGCCCCAACCCCGAACCCGACCGCGATGCCGTCGACCCGCGGGAGAACCGCTCGAAGACCGTGGCGCGTTCCTCCTCCGGCACACCACTGCCGTTGTCGTCGATCACGAGCTCCACGCCGTAGGCGGAACTTGTTGCGCTGAGCAGGATTTCGGTGGCCCCGCCGTGCTTCACCGCGTTGGCGATAGCGTTGTCGACCACCAACCGCAACCCGACCGGCAGCCCCACCATCAGCACGGTGGGCGACGGCACCAACGACACGTTGACGTTCGGGTAGACGCGAAGCGCGTCGTGCGCGGCGCGGTCCAGCAGCTCGGTGATGTCGAACGGGACGAAATCGTCGACGGTGGTCAGCTCGCTTTGCGCCAGCCGCTCCAGCGCGCTCAGCGTCGCTTCGATGCGGCTTTGGGTGCGCATGACGTCGCCGATCACCTCTTTGCGCTGCTCGGCGGGCAGCTCGAGCGTCGAGAGCACCTCCAGATTGGTCCGCATGGCCGTCAGCGGAGTGCGCAGCTCATGAGACGCGACGGCGGCGAAGTCGCGGGCCGACTCCAACGCGGCCTTGGTGCGCTGTTGTTCCTTGCCGATGCGAGCCAGCATTCCCTCGACCGCTTCGGCGATCTCCACCGCCTCTTGCACACCGCGGACCTGAACTTCGTCGGGGTTGGACTGGGCGTTGATGGCCCGCGCCTGCTGGGCCAGCAGCCGGAAGGGATTGACCATCACCAGCGAGATGACCCAGGCGGCCAGAACCGTGCCGATGATGACGCCCCCACAGATCAACAGCACCCGCAGGTGCAGTTCGTTGATCCGATGCTGAGCTTCGGCCAACGGTGCCCCGAGCGCAATCGAGGCGTGGCCGGCGGTGAAGGTGCGCACCCGGTACTCGACGCCGTTGACGGTCGTGGTGGCGAATCCGTTGTCGAGCTTGGGCAGCACGATCTCGGCGGGCACCGACACGGTCATGGGACCAATTCGCGCGGTACGCACCAGATCGCTGTTAGCGGTGGGCTGGTTGGGGTGGCTCAGCAGCGTGCTGATATCACCCAGGCTGCTCACCGAGTCGAGTCGTCGGTCCAACTGGCTATGCTGGTCGTTGGTGACGCCGAACCAGACCCAGGCGCCGAGCGTCAGGACAAGAGCGATCACGGAAATCGCACCGACCACGACGATGGTGCGCAGCGACAACATCCGCATCAGCAGCCGATACACCCGATTGCCCGATTCCACGAGGACACATCTTGCCCGACGTCGCAGCTACAGCCGCTCCCCGGCCATGTCGGCCATGCCCGGCGGGCGGACCCGTCGTCGCCGGCCCCGTTTCGCCGCGCCGATGACCTCTTTGACGGTTGCCACGATCTGGCGGGGTTCGTCGACGAATGTCCGTGCTGCGGCGCGGGCCAGCCGTGCCGGGGTGAACAACTGCGACGGGCGAACCTGGTGGTTCAAGACGCCAAGCAGCGCCCGGGTGGCCTCCGCGTCGCCGGCGATATCGCGCAGCACCTGCCGGATCAACGGAGACGTGACTCCGCGAGCGCCCGTCTCGCGTGCGTACCAATACATTTCGTAGGCGTCGTGGTCGCGCCAACGCCACCACTGTTGCAAGGCCGCATCCGGATTGCCGGTGCCGAGCCCCTCGACGACGGCCGCCGCCAGCTTGTCGGCCTGACGGAACGCGTCGGCGATGCCTTGCCCGGGCGCCGGATCCTTGAAGTGTCCGGCATCGCCGACCAGCACCCAACCGGGTCCGGCCGACTGCCGGAAATAGCCGTGCCAGTTGGCGACTACCCGGATCGGCCCGACGCGCCGGGTGCCGGCAAGGAGATCCGCCAACTCGGGCCACAGCTGAATCCGCGCGGCGAAGCCCCTGTCGCGGTCGGCGTCGAATTCAGCCTGCTCGGGCAGATCGATCCCAAGTGCGGCCATGTACAGATCCCCGTCGGTCGGACCGGCAAGGAACCCGACGGCGCCCTGCCGGCCAAGCCGGGCGTGGCCTTCCCGGTCGGCGACACCCTCGAAATACGCCCAGGCGTACAGCTTTCCGGGTGATGTGCGGTGGTACTCGCGGGCGCCGACGCACGACGCGACCGTCGAGTGACGGCCGTCGGCACCCACCACCAACCGCGCGTACACGGGTCCCGAGGACGTCTGCACACCGGTCACCCGACCGCCGTCGGTGATCAGCTGGGTGACCCGCGACCCGGTGCGCACCTCCGCGCCGGCCGCAGCGGCGGTCTCGACCAGCAGCTCGTCCAGCGTCACGCGGCGCATACACAAGGCGGGGCTCAACGGTGCCTCGACCGTCGCATCGATCCGCACGTCGTCGTTGACCAGCGACAGCCGATCGAGCGGTACCGCACCGGCGGCCAAGATCCCGTCGAGCAGCCCGAGCTGGCCCAGGATCTGCACCCCGCAGGGCTGGATCATGTGCGTCGACGGCGTCTCGGAGGGAAAGTGCGCCCGATCGAGAAGGCAGACGCTCAAGCCCTGCCGGGCCAGCATCGTCGCCAGCGGAGATCCCGCACATCGTGCGCCCACTATCGCCACGTCGAACCGGTCTGCCATGCCAGCTCACCCTACACACTGATTAAGAGAATAGTAAGGATTCTAAGATAACGGTAAGGACACCCGGGGTTGACACCTCCGTCGGGCAGCGACTTCGCTTCGGCTATGCCTGAATTCGAGACGCTGCTCTACAGCACGGCCGGCCCGGTTGCCACGATCACGCTGAACCGCCCCGACCACCTCAACACGATCGTGCCGCCGATGCCCGACGAGATCGAGGCGGCGATCGGCGCGGCCGAGCGCGACCCGGACGTCAAGGTGATCGTGTTGCGCGGCGCGGGGCGCGCGTTCTCCGGCGGCTACGACTTCGGCGGCGGCTTTACGCACTGGGGCGAGGCCATGATGACCGACGGGCGCTGGGATCCGGGGAAGGATTTCGCGATGGTCACCGCCCGCGAAACCGGGCCCACGCAGAAGTTCATGGCGATTTGGCGGGCATCCAAGCCGGTGATCGCGCAGGTTCACGGCTGGTGTGTGGGCGGCGCAAGCGATTACGCGTTGTGCGCCGACCTGGTTATCGCCAGCGAGGACGCGGTGATCGGCACGCCGTACAGCCGGATGTGGGGCGCTTACCTGACCGGCATGTGGCTGTATCGGCTCAGCCTGGCCAAGGTCAAGTGGCATTCGCTGACCGGCCGCCCGCTGACCGGCGTGCAGGCCGCCGAGGTCGAGCTGATCAACGAGGCGGTGCCATTCGAGCGGCTCGAGGCTCGGGTCGCCGAGATCGCCGCAGAGCTGGCGCGAATTCCGTTGTCGCAGTTGCGCGCTCAGAAGCTGATCGTCAACCAGGCTTACGAGAACATGGGTTTGGCGACCACCCAGATGCTCGGCGGCATCCTCGACGGCCTGATGCGCAACACGCCCGACGCGCTCGAGTTCATCCAGACCGCCGCCACCGAGGGCGTTCGCGCCGCGATCGAGCGGCGCGACGGCCCCTTCGGCGACTACAGCCAGGCTCCACCCGAATTGCGGCCCGACCCGTCACACGTGATCGTGCCGTAGAGCGCGCCCTATTTGACGGTGCGACGCGGACGCGACAGCGCCATCTTCGTCATCATCCGGTTCATCCGCGCCAGCGCTTTGAGCGAATGGTGGTAGTAGTTGCCGCCGGCGCCGACATTGGTGCGCGGCGCGACGACGGTCTCGACGCGGCAGTACTTGCGCAGCCCGTCGGCACCGCCGAACCGCGCGCCGATGCCCGACGCCTTCCAGCCACCCATCGGCGCGGTGGTGCACATCAGGTTGGAAATCACGTCGTTGATGTTGACCGCACCGCAATCAAGCTGCAGCGCAATGTCTTTGGCCCGGTTGAGATCCTTGGAGAACACCGACGCGCTCAGCCCGTACTCGCTGTCGTTGGCCAGCCGGATCGCTTCGGCGACCGAGCCGACCTTCATGATCGGCAGTGTGGGGCCGAACGTCTCCTCGGTCATGCAGTCCATCGAGTGGTCGACGTCGACGAGCACCGTGGGCGGGTAGAAGCTGCCCGGCCCGTCGGGTCGCTGGCCACCGGTCAGCACCCGCGCGCCCTTGGCTTTGGCGTCGGCGACGTGGCGTTCGGTGACGGCGCGCTGGCCCTCGTCGATCAGCGCGCCGAAATGCCCGTCGCCGCCGACCCGCAGCGCCTTGACGTCGCGGACCACGGCCTCGACGAACTGGTCGTAGACCGGCTCCAGTACGTACACGCGCTCGACCGAGACGCAGGTCTGGCCGGCGTTGAACATCGCGCCCCATACCGCGGCGTGCGCGGCCAGCTCGATGTCGGCGTCCTCGCACACGATCATCGGATCCTTGCCGCCCAGCTCCAGGCTGACCGGCGTCAGCCGCTGGGCGGCGCGCTCCATCACCTTGCGTCCGGTTGCGCTGGATCCGGTGAACTGCACGAAGTCGGCGTTGTCGATGACGGCTTCGGAGACGTCGCGGGCGCCTTGAGCCAGCGCCAGCACGTCCGGGGCGCCGGACTCCAGCCAGCCGCGCCGCAGCACCTCGGCGGTCAGCGGGGTGCGCTCGGACGGCTTGAGCAGCACCGAACATCCGGCCGCCAGGGCGCCGATGGCGTCCATCATGGCGTTGGCCACCGGGTAGTTCCACGGCGCGATGATCCCGACGACCGGCCGCGGCCGGTAGTGCACGGTGATCTTCTTGATCGCCAGGAACGGCAGCGCGGCCGGCCGGCTTTCCGGGGCCAGCGCCTTGTCCATCGTCTTGATGACGTACGACAGGATCAGGATCAGCAGCGGCACCTCTTGTGCGGCGTCGACGGCCGACTTGCCGGTCTCCTTGATCAGCAGTTCTTCGATCTCGTCGCGGTGCTCGCCGAGCCACACCGCGAAGCGGGCCAGCGCCTTGGCGCGCCCCTTGGCGCCGCGCTGCTCCCATTCGCGTTGCGCCGCACGCAGTTTCGCGGCCATGGCCGGCACGTCGGCCGGATCGGTCCAGTGCACCTTGCCGGCTGTGGCGCCGGTGGCTGGGTTGAGGATGGTGCCGGTCCCGGAGAACTCGGATGTGATGGCGGTCATAGCGCCCCATGCTAGCGGGGCTCGACAGGTGTCAAGTCCGCCGGTGCGCGATCCCCAACACGTAGGCGGCCTGTCCCAGATGCTGCGCGCAGTCGTCGATGACGCTGACCAGCCGAACGCTGGCCGTCACCGGTGGATCCCAGTTGGTGTCCACGACGCGGGCCAACTCCCCGGCGGTAATGCCCTTGACGTAATCCAGGGTCAGCTGGTGCACGGCGTGGTAGTAGCCGGCCAGCAGGTCACCGGGGGCCAGCACCTTCCCCACGGCTTCAGGGCTGTGCCCGTAACCGGTGTCGTCGCGCGGCAGGTCCAGGCCGAAGCGGTCCACCCAGCCGTCGCGAGTCCACACCTGCTCGACGCCGGCGATGTCGGCGACCTGCACATCCTGGACCCGCGCGCTGTGCCAGATCAGCCACGCGATGCTGTTGGCGTTGGGGCTGGGCCGGTATTTGGCTTCGTCGTCGGTCAATCCGTCAGTGAGTTCGTCGACGTGCTCGATCAGCCGGGTGAACGCATCGCGGAGCAATTCCTGGGCGGCAGCATCAGATTCGGCCATACCGGCGACGCTACGCCCCGTGGAAGACCGCTTCGACGTTGTTGCCGTCGGGATCTCGCACGAACGCGCCGAAGTAGCCCGGGTGGTACTCGGGCCACAGCCGCGGCGCGTGCAGCGACTCGGCGCCGAGCTCCAGCGCGGCTTCGTAGAACGCCTTGACCGCCTCCTCATTGGCGGCTTGGAACGCGACGTGGACTTCGCGGTTGGGACCCATGCCGGCGCCCTCGGCGATCCAAAACGCCGGGTGCCCGTCGCGCCCGTAGCCGATGGCCTCGCCGAAGTCCATCTGCCGGGTGTAGCCGAGCACGCCGAGCACGGCGTCGTAGAAGTGCTGGGCTTTGGTGTAGTCGGCGCAGTTGATGCCGAAGTGATCGATCATGGGAAACAGCCTGGCATGAGCCACCGACACGGTCGTAGATTATTTAGATGACCTACGACCTCGTCATCCGCAACGGCACGATCGTGGACGGGTTGGGGGGTGAGCCCTATGTCGGCGACGTAGGGGTGCGCGGCGGCGTCATCGCCGCCATCGGGGAGGTGTCCGAGGGCGGCGCCCGGGAGATCGACGCGACCGGACTGCTGGTGACGCCGGGCTTTGTCGACCTGCACACCCACTACGACGGGCAGGCCATCTGGTCGGACCGGCTGAATCCGTCGTCGGCGCACGGCGTGACGACGGTGGTGATGGGCAACTGCGGCGTCGGGTTCGCGCCGTGCCGCGCCGAAGACCACGACGTGCTCGTCGACGTGATGGCCGGCGTGGAGGACATTCCGGGCGTCGTGATGACCGACGGGCTGCCGTGGACGTGGGAGACGTTCGGCGAATACATGGATGCGCTGGACGCGGGCCGGCGCGATATTGATGTGGCCGCCTACCTGCCGCATTCGCCGCTGCGGGTCTACGTGATGGGCGAGCGCGGCGCCAACCGGGAGCCGGCCACCGCCGAGGATCTGGCCAAGATGCGGGCGCTGGCCAAGGAAGCCGTCGAACTCGGCGCGCTGGGCTTCGCGTCGTCGCGGCTGGCCACGCATCGCACCGAGGGCGGCCAGCAGATTCCCAGCTACAACGCCGCCTACGACGAGATCCTCGAGATCGGCCGCGGCGTCGCCGACGGCGGCGGCGGGCTGATCCAGTTCGTGCCCGACATTCCGGCCGGCGGCTATCAGCCGGTGCTGCAGCAGGTGTTCGACGCCGCCGGCGAGGTCGGGCTGCCGGTGACGTTCACGCTGGTGGTCGGCAATGCCGGCGACCCGGTGTGGGAAGACGCGATCACCATGATCGAGAAGGCCAACGGCGCCGGCGGCGAGGTCACCGCGCAGGTCTTGCCGAGGCCGATCGGGCTGATGATCGGCCTGGACCTGACCGTCAACCCGTTCATGTTGTATCCGAGCTACCGCGAGATCGCCGGCCTGCCGCTGGCCGAGCGGGTCGCCGTGATGCGCAGACCCGAAGTGCGGCAACGGATTTTGGCCGACAAGCCGACCGAGGCCGCGGTGAATCCGTTGTTCTATCTGGCGCAGGCCTGGGACTGGATCTTCCCGCTCGGCGAGGAGCCCGACTACGAGCCTTCCGCGTCGAACAGCATCGCTGCGCGGGCCCGCGCCCGCGGTGTCTCGCCGCTGGAGGAGGCCTACGACCGGCTGCTCGACGACGACGGCCACGCGATCCTGCTGGGGGCGATGGCCAACTTCCAGGGGGCTTCGCTGTCCACCGTCGGCGAGTTGATCCGCCGCGACGACGTGGTGCTGGGCCTGGGCGACGGCGGAGCGCATTACGGAATGATCTGCGACGCAAGCTATTCCACGTATCTTTTGACGCATTGGGTGCGGGACAGGGCGTCCGGGCGGCTGTCCGTCGCCGAGGCTGTCCGCGAGTTGACGTCGGTGCCGGCCCGCGTCGCCGGGCTCGGCGATCGCGGTCGGATCGCCGTCGGCTACAAGGCCGACCTCAACGTGATCGACCACGAGCGGCTGCGGCTGCACAAGCCGGTGGTCACCCACGACCTGCCCGCGGGCGGGCGACGGCTCGACCAGACCGCCGACGGGTATGTCGCGACGATCGTGTCCGGTGAAGTGATTTCAGAGAACGGCGTCCCCACGTCCGCGCGGCCGGGCCGGCTGGTCCGCGGCCGCCAACCCGCGCCGGTTTCATGAGCGCCAAGAAAGTCGATCTCAAACGCCTCGCCGCGGCCCTGGACGACTTCCCGTTCGCCTACCTCATCACCGTCGACGACGACTATCGCCCGCACACCGTGACGGTCGAACCCGTGCTGCGCGACGGGGTTTTGGACGTCGGGCTTATCGGCGGGCGCACCACCAAGAATCTCGCCAACCGCAGCGACGTCACGCTGCTGTGGCCGCCGCGCGAGTCCGGCGGGTATTCGTTGATCGTCGACGGGAGGGCCGAAGTGACGGATGCGGGCGACGACACCGTTCGCCTCGCGGTGGTGCCCACGAAGGCGCTCTTGCATCGCAACGCCGACTCCCCGTCCGCCGCCAAGGGCTGTCTGCATGACTGCGTGGTGTTCAGCGAGCCCGCGTAACGTCGTGCGCCGCACCGCCGAGTGTGCGGTTTCATACGCGACTCGCCGGTCGGGGCGGATGAATTCGCACAGTCACCACGTCTTCGGGCAGCCGCGCCCGCTGAGCGCGTCGCCAACCCGGTCGAGGAACACGCACGGGTTGTGGTGCAGCGTCCGGGCGGTCAACCTGATGTCGACCCAATCCAGTTCGGACAACTTGGCATACCGTTCGACGTCCCAATCCCGCTGGCGAGGATCAGTCCAGTGGTGCGCGCCCTCGAAGTCGACGCCGACGCGCCATTGCGGCCAACCCATATCGATGCGCGCGATCAGGAACCCGCCGTCGTCGTACACCGGGATTTGCGTCTGCGGCCGGGGAAATCCAGCGTCTATCAACAGCAAACGAGTCAGCGACTCGTAGGGCGATTCGGCGCCGCCGTCGACAAGTGCCAATGTCTTCCGCAATTGCCGAATGCCACGTGCGCCGCGATGCCGCCGGGTCACCGCCTCGATGTCGGCGACCGTGACATTAGTGGCGTTCATCAAAGCGTCGATACGCTGCACGCCCTCGTTGCGACCGAGTCGCCTACCAAGATCGAAGGCGGTGCGAGCGGGTGTCGTCGCAGTCATCCCGCAGATCAGTTGCTTCTCGTCCGGCATTACGGCATCGGTGTGGACGACGATCAGCGGTGGCGGTCGGCGGTTGGTATGGACGAGCTCCGCGGTCATACCGGCGTCGATCCACTTGGCCCCCAACAACGCCGACGCCGACAATCCGGCCGGCACGCCCTCGCGGCCCGACCATAGCCACGCCGCCCGGGCGCGCTGAGCCGCCGACAGCTCCGCTTCGCGGGGCGCCCACACCCCCGGGTAGACCGCGGCGTGGAAACGGCGCAGCTCGCGGAAGGTCAGCGCTCCGGCTTCCAGCGCCTCCGCCGCTCGAAATGGCCACTCGATCGGCTGCATGGCCGGACAGTGGCACGCCGGCTCACGGCAGGGTCGACGGTTGTCCACAGACCCCAGCCGCGACTGTGCGGATTGATACGCCCCGACCGGCGAGTCGCGTATAAAACCGCACACTCGGGGGAAGGGGCGCACGAAAAAGCCCGGCTCACGAGTGAGCCGGGCTTTTTCGTTGGCGACTTTAGAAGTCCATGCCGCCCATGTCACCGCCACCGGGCATGGCGGCCTTCTCCTTCTCCGGCTTGTCGGCGACAACGGCCTCGGTCGTCAGGAACAGGCCCGCGATCGACGCCGCATTCTGCAGCGCCGAGCGAGTCACCTTGACCGGGTCGGCAACGCCGGCCTTCAGCAGGTCCTCGTAGTCACCGGTGGCGGCGTTGAGGCCGGTACCGGCGGGCGAGTTGCGGACCTTCTCGGCGACCACGCCGGGCTCGAGCCCGGAGTTGAACGCGATCTGCTTCAGCGGAGCCTCGAGCGCCACCTTGACGATGTTGGCACCGGTGGCCTCGTCGCCGGACAGCTTGAGCTCGTCCAACGCCGGGGCCGCCTGCAGCAGCGTCACGCCACCACCGGCGACGATGCCCTCCTCGACCGCGGCCTTGGCGTTGCGCACCGCGTCCTCGATACGGTGCTTGCGCTCCTTGAGCTCCACCTCGGTGGCAGCCCCGGCCTTGATCACCGCAACACCGCCGGCCAGCTTGGCCAGTCGCTCCTGCAGCTTCTCGCGGTCGTAGTCGGAGTCGCTGTTCTCGATCTCCTGGCGGATCTGGGCCACCCGCCCGGCGATGGCGTCGGTGTCGCCGGCGCCCTCGACGATCGTGGTCTCGTCCTTGGTGACGACGACCTTGCGGGCCTTGCCCAGCAGCGACAGGTCGGCGTTCTCCAGCGTCAGGCCGACCTCTTCGCTGATCACCTGCCCACCGGTGAGGATCGCCATGTCCTGCAGCATCGCCTTGCGGCGGTCACCGAAGCCGGGGGCCTTGACCGCCACCGACTTGAAGGTGCCGCGGATCTTGTTGACGACCAGGGTGCTCAACGCCTCACCCTCGACGTCCTCGGCGATGATCAGCAGCGGCTTGCCGGCCTGGATGACCTTCTCCAGCAGCGGCAGCAGATCCTTGACCGTCGACACCTTGGAGCTGACCAGCAGGATGTAGGGCTCCTCGAGCACCGCCTCCTGACGCTCGGCGTCGGTGACGAAGTAACCCGAGATGTAGCCCTTGTCGAAGCGCATACCCTCGGTGAGCTCGAGCTGCAGGCCGAAGGTGTTGGACTCCTCGACGGTGATGACGCCCTCGTTGCCGACCTTGTCCATCGCCTCGGCGATCAGGTCGCCGATCGACTGGTCACCGGCGGAGATGGCCGCGGTGGCAGCGATCTGCTCCTTGGTCTCGACCTCCTTGGCGCCCTTGAGCAGCGTCTCGGTGACCTTCTCGACGGCCTTCTCGATACCGCGCTTCAGGCCGAGCGGGTTGGCACCGGCGGCGACGTTGCGCAGGCCTTCCTTGACCAGCGCCTGGGCCAGCACGGTGGCCGTCGTCGTACCGTCACCCGCGACGTCGTCGGTCTTCTTGGCGACTTCCTTGACCAGCTCGGCGCCGATCTTCTCGTAGGGGTCCTCCAGCTCGATCTCCTTGGCGATGGACACGCCGTCGTTGGTGATCGTGGGAGCGCCCCACTTCTTCTCCAGGACGACGTTGCGACCCTTGGGGCCCAACGTCACCTTTACCGCGTCGGCGAGGCTGTTCAGGCCCCGCTCGAGGCCGCGACGGGCCTCTTCGTCGTACGCAATTGTCTTGGCCATTGCGAAGTGATTCCTCCGGATTGGGGATGACACGTCCTGGCCGGGTGCAGTGCCCGCGACGGACGATCCTGAGCTGGATCTCACCGTCCCGACCTAGCACTCACCGGTCGCGAGTGCCAAGTCATTCTTAGCACTCGCCTATGGAGAGTGCAAGAACACCGATCGCCTGACGGTCGGCCACATGCGGTGCTCTAATTCACGTCATGGTTAGTAAATCGGGCGGCCTGGCCGCCGCCGTGGCGCTGAGTGGAGGGCTGCTGCTGGCGGCCCCCGGGACGGCGTCGGCGTCGGTGCCGATCGTGTTCGAGTTGACCGGCACCTTCACCGAAGGGGTGCAGGTGTCCTACACCGGAGCCAACGACGTGCCCCAGGTGGACAATGTGGGCCTGCCGTGGTCGACGGCATTCGACTACGACGGCAACTCCCGGTTGCTGACTTTCAGCGGCATACATTCCGGTCCCGAACCGGGAACGGTGACCTGTCGGGTGTCCGTGGGTGGGCGACAAGTCGTCACGCAGACCAATAACGCCCCGCGCAGCGTTGGGACCGGAGCCGTGTGCCACTACGTCAACCCCGGCGCCCGCTGATCTTGCCTCACGGCAGGTCGAGCAGCTGCTCGTAAAAGCCGCCGAAGCGGCGGGCCGGGTCGATCAAGTGGATCTCCAGAATCCAATGGCAGGTGCGGCCGTTGGAGTCCTCGCGCCGCATCGGCTTGGCCGATCCGGGCGTGATGTACCACTCGACTCCATTCCCCACGATCTTTCGGTGCGGGAACTCCCCGAGCAGATGGCCGGCTATTGGACTGCCGAACTCGAATCCGTCGGCGTAAGCCAGCCCGACGACGTGGTCGAACAACTCGGCGCCGGTGATGTCGGGATGGCTGTCGAAATAATCGCGTCCGCCCTGCCACACCCGCGGCAGGGCATCCCGGAGGGCCAACTTGAAGGGGTCGTCGCCCAGGACGAACGTGCGGCCGAAGTCGGCTTCCCACTCCTCGAAGACCGGGCCCAGATCCAAGAACACGATGTCGCCGTCTGCTATCACCCGGTCCGGCGGGTGCTCCCGGAATGGCTGGAGGGTGTTCTCGCCCGACCGCACAATACGTCGATGCCAGTGCCGGGCAACGCCGAGCATGTCGGCGGCCAGGTCGCGGATCTCGTTGGACAACTCCTGCTCGCCGACACCCGCGCGGACCATGCCGCGGCGCTCGATCTCGTCGAAGAGCTGCACCGCTTTGTCTTGGGCGTCGAGAAGCCGTTGTACGCGCACACTTTCGTCGACCACCACCGCGCCAATGCTACGGGCGTGGCAGGCTGAGCCAATGTCGCTCGTCGTACCGCCCTATCCAGAACCCCGTTACCTCGACGACCAACCGCAAGTCAGCGCGTGGCTCAAGCGGGCTCCTGAAAATGGAGGGGCGCCGCCCGATTACGAAACGTTCGGCGTCAAGTACCACTACTTGGCCAACCAGCAGGCCACCGACGGCGACTACGGCCTGTACCGGGTCGACATCAGCCCGGAAGGCGGCGGGCCCGGCCCGCACTACCACCGGGCGATGGCTCGCCTTGTTTTCAGGCCGTCTTCGTGCTGTCGGGGACCATGAAGCTCTACGACGGCCGCGATTGGCTCGACGGCCATCAAGGCGACTTCCTCTATGTTCCGCCGGGCGGGATCCACGGCTTTCGCAACGAGGCCGACACGCCCGCGTCGATCTTGATGTTGTTCGCTCCGGGCGCGCCGCGGGAGGCCTACTTCGAGGGTTTTGCGGCGTTGGCCGACATGACCGACGACGAACGTCGGGAATGGTTCATTCGCCACGACAACTTCTTCGTCTAAGCGGCTTCCTGCAAAGATGCGCCGACCGATGTCCTTGCGCTACAGTGCATCTCGTTAGATAGGAGGCCTCGGGTGCGGGCAACTGATGCGCCCGACACCCGAGTATTGCGGGGCTGGCAGCGGCGAGCCCTGGTGCGGTACCTGACCGCCAAGCCGCGCGATTTCCTGCTGGTCGCAACCCCGGGTGCGGGTAAGACGGCGTTTGCTCTGCGCATCGCCGCGGAGCTTTTGGCCGACCGCGCCGTGGAAGCCATCACCGTGGTGGTGCCCACCGAACACCTGAAAAACCAGTGGGCCGCGGCGGCCGCCGCCGACGGCATCGCGCTGGACCCGAAGTTCCGCAACACCGCCGCGCAGACTTCCGCCGAGTACGACGGCATCGTCGTCACCTACGCACAGGTGGCCAGCCACCCGACCCGGCATCGGGTGCGCACCGAGGGCAGACGGACCCTGGTCATCTTCGACGAGATCCACCACGGCGGCGACGCCAGGAGTTGGGGCGAGGCGATCCTGGAGGCCTTCGGCGACGCCACCCGCCGGCTCGCCCTGACCGGCACACCGTTTCGCAGCGACGACGCCGCCATCCCGTTCGTGCGGTACGAACCCGGCGGCGACGGGCTGCTCCGCTCACAGGCCGACCACACCTACGGCTACACCGAGGCACTGGCCGACGGGGTGGTGCGCCCGGTGGTGTTTTTGGCCTACTCGGGCGAGGCGCGCTGGCGTGACAGCGCCGGCGAGGAATACGCCGCCCGGCTCGGCGAACCCCTGAGCGCCGAGCACACCGCCCGGGCGTGGCGCACCGCACTGGATCCGGCCGGCGAATGGATGCCGGCGGTGATCTCGGCGGCCGACACCCGGTTGCGCCAGCTGCGCGACGGCGGCATGCCCGACGCCGGCGGCATGGTGATCGCCTCGGACCAGAAGGCCGCGCGGGCGTATGCCGTTCTGCTGGAGCGGATCACCGGCGAGGCGCCGACCGTCGTGCTGTCCGACGACCCCGGATCGTCGGAGCGCATCGCGCAGTTCTCCGCGGGCACCAGCCGCTGGTTGGTCGCGGTGCGGATGGTGTCGGAGGGCGTCGACGTGCCGCGCCTGGCGGTCGGTGTCTATGCGACCAGCGCCTCGACGCCGTTGTTCTTCGCGCAGGCCATCGGGCGGTTCGTCCGGTCCCGGCGGCCCGGGGAGACGGCCAGCGTGTTCTTGCCGTCGGTGCCGTCGCTGCTGCTGTTGGCCAGCGAGTTGGAGGCGCAGCGCAACCACGTGCTCGGCAAGCCGCATCGCGAAACCGACGAACTGGTCGCCGCGCAGCGCCGCCACAGCGAACCATCCGAACTCGACAACGGGTTCATGTCGCTGGGCGCCGACGCCGAGCTGGACCAGGTCATCTTCGACGGCGCGTCGTTCGGCACCGGCGGCGACGAGGCCGACTATCTCGGCATCCCCGGGCTGTTGGATGCCGAGCAGATGCGAGAACTGTTGCGGCGCAGGCAAGCCGAGCAGCTCGCGGCGGCCGGCGGCAGTGCGCCCGAGCCCGTCACGCGGCATGGGCAGCTGCGCGATTTGCGCCGCGAACTCAACGCGTTGGTGTCGGCGGCGCACCACCGCACGGGCAAGCCGCACGGCTGGATTCACAACGAGCTGCGCCGCATTTGCGGCGGGCCGCCGGTGGCCGCGGCGACCAGCGACCAGTTGCAGGCCCGCATCGCGGCGGTGCGGGAGCTTTAGCGCATCGCCCAGACGCTGTCGGCCACCCACCGCGATGCCGTCGCTGCCACCGCCCACGCCTGCTGCTCGGGCACGTCGATCAGCGGGTAACGCTTCGCGCCCGCGGCGGTGGCGGCTACCAGCGTGGCGACGCCGGCCCGCCGCTGCATCGGCGTCTGCCGCACGGTCCAGCCGATAATGCCCGCGGTGGCAACGCAATCGCGGCGCCGCTCCAGGCAACCGGCCCGCGCAACCAGCCAGTCGGTGTCCACCCGGTGCCCGAGTGCCCGCGCCCGGTCGGCGGCCATCAGTGCGCAGCACACCATCACAGCGGCCCATCCGGCCCACAGCCAGGCCGGCACACCGACCACCACCATCGCCGCGCCCGCCGCAACCGGCGCGCCCAACGCGCGAGTCCATCGCCGCTGCGCCGCCCGGCAGCCGTGCCCACGCAGCGGTCCGGTCACGACGCGCGACGAGCCGACCAGTCCGGTCAGCACCTCCTCGGCCGTCGCAACCGGACACGGCGGCAGCAGCATCGAGGACTCGCCGGCGCCGTGCACACCGGTCATCACCGCGTCCAGGCGGGCGCCGCGAAGCGCGCGCACCAAAAGCGGTTGACGCAGCGACCCGCCGCGCAGCCGGCTGGTGTCGTAGGTGTGCTCGCGGAGCCTCAACAACCCGTGCCGCAACTCCAGGAACCCTTCGCGCCGCAGCAGCACCAGGTTGCCGTAGGTGAGCAATGACCGCATCACCGCCAACACCACCGACGCCACCAGCACTACCGCTCCGATTGCCGGAACACCGAGCTGCGCAACGGTATTCGACCCGAACCGGCCCAGCGGCGCCGCGAATCCGCTCTGATATACGACACCCACCGCCGCGGCGATCATCACCAACCCGGACAGGCTCAGCGGCGCATACCGCAGCCAGGACGGCTGCCAGCGCGCCAGCACTGTGCCCACCTGGTCAGCGGGCAGTTCGGATTCGGCCAGCAGAATCGCCCGCAACCGCGGCACCTGCGCAACCTCGACGGCGTCGAGCTCGAAAAGGTTGTCGCCAGCGGCTTCTCGTCCGGTACTCACCCGCAGCACGGCCAGCCCCAACAGCCGATGCAACAGCCGCGCATCTGTCTGTACCGAGCGAATCCTGTTGCGCGGCAACGACAAAACCTTGCGTTGCAATACCCCGGCCCGCAGTTGCACCTCGTCCGGCTCGATCCGGTAGCTAGTGGTGAACCAGCGCGCCACCCCGAACAGGGCTGTCACCGCCAGCGCCGCCACCGTCCACCACCGATTGCCGGTGGTGGAACCCAGCACGATTGCGCCGATCAGCAGCGGCAGCTGGCGAAGAAGCTCATGTACCGGATGTACCAACAACATTCGCGGACTCAGCCGCCGCCAGGTCATGTGGCGTCCTCGGCGCCGATCGCCGCGATGTCGGTCAACTGGGCGACGACCTGATCCGCGACCGCCGAGTCCAGCGCCACGATGCGCACGGCTCCCGCCGACGACGCCGTCGTCACCGTGACATTGGCCAGCCCGAACAACCGGTCCAGCGGGCCGCGGTAGGTGTCGACGGTCTGCACCCGCGAAATCGGCGCGATCCGGCGCTCCTGCACCAGCCATCCGGTGCGGGTGTACACCGCCTGCGCGCTGATCTCCCAGCGGTGCACCCGATACCGCCACCACGGCACGACGCCGACGGCCACCGCCGCGCCGAGCACGGTGGCGGCCGCGCACAATCCGTGCACCCACAACAGCCGCTGATCCAGCGAGAACCACAACAGCTGCCCGACGGCCAGCATCAACCACGGGATGGCGCCCTCGACCGCCCACATCAGCGGCGCCCTGCGACTGGGCGGATGAGCGGGATCGGCCATACCCACCACGACCGGGCCGGCCGCGCCGTCGTCCATGGCGTCGAGAATGCCACCCGCCGGCGTCGGGCATCCGTCGGTATCGTTTTCGGCCATGAGTGCAGGAGGCAAATGGTCAGAAGCCGATGTGCCCGACCAGAGCGGCCGCATCGCGATCGTCACCGGCGCCAACACCGGTATCGGCTACCACACGGCCGCGGTGCTTGCCCGGTGCGGCGCGCACGTCGTGCTCGCGGTGCGCAATCCGGAGAAGGGCAACGCTGCGCTGGCCCGCATCGTCGCCGCCCAGCCGCGGGCCGACGTCACGCTGGCCGAACTCGACTTGAGCTCGCTGGACTCGGTGCGCGCCGCCGCCGAGAGGCTGCGGGCGAACTACCCACGCATCGACCTGCTGATCAACAACGCCGGCGTGATGTACACCCCGAAGCAACTGACCGCCGACGGTTTCGAAATGCAGTTCGGCACCAACCATCTCGGCCACTTTGCGCTGACCGGGCTGCTGCTCGACCACCTGCTGGGCGTCCGCGGTTCGCGAGTGGTGACCGTCAGCAGCAACGCCCACCGGTTCCGCGCCTCGATCCACTTCGACGACCTGCAGTGGGAGCGCAGCTACGACCGGATCGCGGCGTACGGGCAGTCCAAACTGGCCAACCTGCTGTTCACCTACGAGCTGCAGCGCCGGCTGGCCGAGCAGCAGAAAAACACCATCGCCGTCGCCGCCCACCCCGGCACGTCGAACACCGAGCTGACCCGCAATCTGCCCACGATCCTCAAGCCGGCCAACGCGCTGCTCGGCCCGCTGCTCTTCCAGAGCGCGGCGATGGGTGCCTTGCCGACTTTGCGCGCCGCCACCGACCCGAACGTCGAAGGCGGCCAGTATTACGGCCCCGACGGTTTCGGTCAGCAGCGCGGCTATCCGAAGCTCGTCGAGTCCAGCGGGCAGTCCCACGACGAGGAGCTGCAGCGCCGGCTGTGGGCGGTGTCCGAAGAACTCACCGGCGTCACCTTCCCGGTCTGATGCGCTCCGTCGAGGAACATCAGCGCGTCGTCGCCGAACTGATCGCGGCCCGGCCGGCTACCACAGCCGCGCTCGCCGACGCCGAAGGGCTGGCGCTGGCCGACGACGTGACCGCGACGGTGTCGCTGCCGGTGTTCGACAACTCCGCGATGGACGGCTATGCGGTGCGGGCCGACGAGGTAGCCGCAGCGTCTGCCGACAGTCCGGTGAAATTGCCGGTGGCCCAAGACATTCCGGCCGGACGCACCGACATTCCCACGCTGGAACCCGGGACTGCGCACCGGATCATGACCGGCGCGCCGATGCCGGCCGGGGCCACGGCCGTCGTGCCGGTCGAGAACACCGACGGGCGCACCGACGTCGTGTCGATCACCGCCCCCACCGCCGACGGGCGCCACATCCGTCGCGCCGGCGAGGACGTCGCCGCCGGCACCACGGTGTTGCGGGCCGGCCAATTGGTCACCCCGGCGGTGGTCGGGTTGGCCGCCGCGCTGGGACTGCCCGAGCTGCCGGTGATCCCGCGACAGCGAGTGCTGGTGATTTCCACCGGAACCGAGTTGGTCTCGCCGGGCACCGCGCTGCTGCCGGGCCAGATCTACGAGTCGAATTCGGTCATGCTGGCCGCCGCCGTCCGCGATGCCGGCGGCGAGGTGGTCGCCGCCCCGGCTGTCGAGGACGAGGTCGCGCAGTTCGTCGCCGTGCTGGACCGCTACGCCGCGGAGTCGGACCTGATCATCACCAGCGGCGGCGTCAGCGCGGGCGCCTACGAGGTTGTCAAGGACGCGTTCGGCCGCGAGGGTGACCAAGGCGTGGAGTTCGTGAAAGTCGCGATGCAGCCGGGGATGCCGCAGGGCACCGGGCGGGTCGCGGGCACGCCGATTGTCACGCTGCCCGGCAATCCGGTCAGCGCGCTGGTGTCCTTCGAGGTGTTCGTCCGGCCCGCGCTGCGCACCGCCATGGGCCTGCCGGTCGCGCATCGGCCACGACGCTCTGCCGTGCTCACCGAGACGTTGACCTCACCGCGCGGCAAACGACAGTTCCGCCGTGGGGTGTTCGACGCCGACGCCGGCACGGTGATGAGCTACGGCCCGCCGGCGTCGCACCATCTGCGGTGGCTGGCGTCGGCGAACTGCCTGCTGGACATCCCCGCGGAGGTGGCGGAGATCGCGGCCGGATCGCAGGTGGAACTCTGGGACCTGCGCTAGCTTTCCGGTCGAGCGTGCGCTTGATGCACGCCACTTGCGATTTCGCGTGCCACAATCCCACGCTCGGCGCGGCTCCGTAGGATGACCGCGTGGCACGACGCCCCTCCGATGGCCTGAGCGGCCCCCAGCGCCTGGTGGCGTTGCTGCGGTCGACGGTTCCGCCCGTGCACCCGGCCGGGCTGCCGTTCATCTCCGCGGGATTGGGGGTGGCAGTGGCCGGCCGCCGCTATCGGTGGCTGCGCCGGACCGGTCTGCTGGCCGCCGGTGCCTGCGCGGGTTTCTTCCGCCACCCGCCCCGGGTGCCGCCGACCCGCCCCGGCGCCGTCGTCGCGCCCGCCGACGGCCTCGTCTGCCTCGTCGAATCCGCCGCTCCGCCCGCCGAACTCGGCCTCCCCGACACCCCCCTGCCGCGGGTCAGCATCTTCCTGTCGCTGCTGGACGCCCATGTCCAGCGGGCTCCGATCGGCGGCGAGGTGCTCGACGTGCAGCACCGGCCGGGCCGCTTCGGTTCGGCCGAGCTGGCGGCGGCCAGCGAACACAACGAACGCACGAGCATGCGGATCCGCACCGACGACGGCGCCGAGATCGTCGTCGTGCAGATCGCCGGACTGCTGGCGCGCCGGATCGTCTGCGACGCCCGCGTCGGCGACAAGCTCTCGATCGGTGACACCTACGGGCTGATCCGGTTCGGGTCGCGCCTGGACACGTATCTGCCCGCCGGGACGGAGGTGTTGGTCAGCGTCGGGCAACGGGCGGTAGCCGGTGAAACGGTGCTGGCCCAGCTGACATGACCACCAAACCCCGCCGATCGGTCAACCTGCGCATCCTGCCCAGCTCGATGAGCGTGCTGGCCATCTGTGCGGGCCTGAGTTCGATCCGGTTCGCGCTGGAGTCCCAGCCGCACGCCGCCATGGCGCTGATCGCCGCGGCCGCCATCCTCGACGGGCTCGACGGCCGGGTGGCCCGCATCCTGGACGCCGAGTCGCGGATGGGCGAGGAGATCGACTCGCTGGCCGACGCCGTGAACTTCGGGGTGGCGCCGGCGGTGGTGGTCTACGTGTCGCTGCTGTCGTCGTTGCCGGCCGGCTGGGTGGCGGTGCTGCTGTATGCGGTCTGTATTGTGTTGCGCCTGGCCAGGTTCAACGCGCTGCTCGACGACGCCACCCTGCCCGCCTACACGCGCGAATTCTTCGTCGGCATGCCCGCGCCGGCCGGCGCGATCGCGGTGCTCGGTCCGCTGGCCGCCAAGCTGCAGTTCGGCGCCGGCTGGTGGAGCTCGCCGTGGTTTGTGTGCGCCTGGGTGGCGGTGTGCTCGATGCTGGTGGTCAGCCGGATCCCGATGAAGAAGATGCACGCGGTGTCGGTGCCGCCGAACTTCGCGGCGCTGCTGCTGGCGGTGCTGGCTATCGTCGCGGCGGCCGCATTCTTGTTCCCCTACATCCTGGTGATGGTCGCCATCGCCGTCTACCTGTGCCACATCCCGTTTTCGGTGCGCAGCCACCGCTGGCTGGCCGAGCATCCCGAGGTATGGGGCGAGCGACCCAAGGAGCGGCGCGCTGTGCGCCGGGCCATCCGGCGGGCCCAGCCGAACCGCCGGTCGATGGCCCGGCTGGGTCTGCGCAAGCCGGGTGGCTGAATGGCCCAGTTGACGTTTACCGCACGGCTGAACACCTCCGCCGTCGACTCACGCCGCGGCGTCGTGCGCCTGCACCCGGAAGCGATTGCCGCCCTTGGTATTCGAGAGTGGGACGCCGTGTCGCTGACCGGATCGCGGACCACCGCGGCGGTAGCCGGCACCGCCCGCGACACACCGGCCGGCACGATACTGCTCGACGACGTGACGCTGTCGAATGCCGGTCTGCGCGAGGGAAACCCGGTCATCGTGGCAGCGGCGACGGTATGCGGCGCCCGGTCGGTAACGCTGAGCGGCTCGACGATCGCCAGCCAGTCGATCACGCCGGCCACGCTGCGGCAGGCCTTGCTGGGGAAGGTGTTGACGGTCGGCGACGCGGTGTCGCTGCTGCCTCGCGACCTCGGACCGGGTACGTCGACGACCGAAACCACGCGCCAGCTGGCGTCGGCCGTCGGAATCAGCTGGACGTCCGAACTTTTGACCGTCACCGGGGTGGACCCGACGGGGCCGGTCAGCGTGCAGCCCAATTCGCTGGTGAGCTGGGGAACCGGTGTGCCCGCCGCGGTCGAGCCGGTCGCGCCCACCCCGGTCCATGACCTCAAGGGAGTCGATGCTCAGGCCCGCAAACTGGCCGAATGGCTCAAGCTGTCTCTCGACGAGCCGGGCCTGCTGCAAAAGCTCGGCGCCACAACCAATTTGGGTGTTCTGGTGTCCGGGCCGGCCGGCGTCGGGAAAGTGACGCTGGTGCGGGCAGTGTGCGCCGGGCGGCGGCTAGTGGAGTTGGACGGGCCCGGGGTGGGCGCCCTGGCCGCCGACGAGCGGTTGAAAGCCGTTGCCGCGGCGGTGGCCTCGGTGCGTCAGGGCGGTGGGGTGCTGCTGATCGCCGACACCGACGCGCTGCTGCCGGCCGCCGCCGAGCCGGTGGCATCGCTGATCCTGGCCGAACTGCGCACTGCCATAGCGACTCCCGGGGTCGCGTTCATCGCCACCTCGGCGGTGCCGGAAAACCTGGACGCCCGGCTGCGTGCGCCCGACCTGTGCGACCGCGAGCTGGCACTGAGCCTGCCCGACGCCGCCACCCGCGCCGCGCTGCTGGGCTCGCTGCTGCAGCGGGCACCCGCCGACGAGCTCGACTTTGCCGAGATTGCAGGCCGCACACCAGGTTTCGTGGTCGCCGACCTGGCGGCATTGGTACGCGAGGCCGCGTTGCGCGCCGCCGCGCGGGCCAGCGCGGACGGGGGGCCTCCACGGCTGACCCAAGACGACCTGCTTGGCGCGTTGACCGTCATCCGGCCGCTGTCCCGCTCGACGGGCGGCCAACCGATGGTCGGTGACGTCGCCCTCGACGACGTCGGCGACATGGCGGCCACCAAGCAGGCACTCACCGAAGCCGTGCTCTGGCCGCTGCAACACCCCGACACGTTCTCCCGGCTCGGCGTCGACCCGCCACGCGGCGTGCTGCTGTACGGGCCGCCCGGCTGCGGCAAGACGTTTTTGGTGCGGGCCCTGGCCAGCACCGGGCGGCTGAGCGTGCACGCGGTCAAAGGCCCCGAGCTGCTGGACAAATGGGTGGGCGCATCGGAGAAGGCCGTCCGTGAATTGTTCCGCCGGGCAAGGGACTCGGCGCCGTCGCTGGTGTTCCTCGACGAGGTCGACGCGCTGGCGCCCCGGCGCGGGCAGAGCTTCGACTCCGGCGTCACCGACAAGGTCGTCGCGACGCTGTTGACCGAGCTCGACGGCGTCGACCCGCTGCGCGACGTCGTCGTCGTCGGCGCCACCAACCGGCCCGACCTGATCGACCCGGCGCTGCTGCGGCCCGGCCGGCTGGAGAAGCTGGTCTTCGTCGAACCACCCGACGCCGCTGCGCGCCTCGAAATCCTCAGCACCGCAGGCAAATCCATTCCTCTGCACGCCGACGTCGACTTGACCGCGCTGGCCGACGACTTGGACGGCTACAGCGCCGCCGACTGCGCGGCGCTGCTGCGGGAGGCCGCGCTGGCCGCGATGCGGCGCTCCATCGACGCGGCCGACATCACCCCCGACGACATCGCCGCGGCCCGCAAAGCGGTGAGCCCGTCGCTGGATCCCGGGCAGGTAGCGGCGCTGCGCGCCTACGCGGAAGCCCGGTAGGTGGTCAGCAACGCGCGCACTGCCGCGGCGACGTCGTCCTCCAACCAGGCGGGGATCGGGTCGTCGTGAGCATGACGGCGTACGACGGCGTAGGGCAGGTCGGCGACTGCCCTGGCGACGGCGTCGATGCTGCGCGGATCGCTGCTGCCGTATAGCTCGTCGGCCAGGCTGCGGATCCGCTCCTGCAGCGGCGCGTTCATGGCGGCCAGGGTCTGCTCGAACGCCGCATCGGGTTCGCCGTCGAGCAGGTCGCCCGCTCGGATGGTCAACAGCAGCCGCGCATCCTCGGGGAGCTCACGAGTGAAGCCGATGGCCGCGACGGCCATCGCGACGCCGGACTCCAGGGCAGTTTCGGCTGTCGCGGCCATCGCCCGCGCCTGGAAACGTTCGAGCGCGCGCAGCCAGGCGGCGGTCAGGACGCCGTTGCGATTGCCGAACCGGTGATACAGCGTTCCGGCCGGCGCGCCGCTCGCCTTGGCGATCGCGGCGACGCTCGCCGCCCGCGGTCCTTCGGTGAGCACCAGCGCGCGCGTCGCGTCGAGGATCACATCGGTTTCATGCTTCCGCGGAGGCGCCATGATCTAGTACAGTCCTTCTATATGGAACAATTGCCCTATATCGACGAGCATGCCAGATCGATCGACGCATCCGCCGCAGACACGTGGTCTGCGCTGCTGCGGGTGATGTGCCGCGATCCGAACGATCCCTCGACGGTCCCGGTGGGCTTCGTGCTCGCCGAGGCGATGGCGCCGAGGCGGCTGGCGTTGAAAGGCCGCCACCCGTTCGCCGTCTACCGCTGGATATTCGAATTGGACGTCGAGGGCCCACAGCGCACGCGTGTGCGCTCGCAGACGTGGGCGGCGTTCCCCGGGCTGCACGGCAAGATCTACCGTGCCCTGGTCATCGGCAGCGGTGCGCATCGCGTGGTGGTGCGATGGACGCTCAAACGCATTGCGGCAGCGGCTAACACCGACGTCGACTACACGGACACGTTCGAAACGCCGATCCGTGATGCACTCGTGGAAGCGCCGGGTGCGGTGCGATGGATTCACCGCCACGTACTGAGGTTCGACGGCTGGACGGTGGTCCGCTCGGAACCCGACGAGCTCGTGCTCGCGGCGGACGGGCCGCTGATGCGGGCCACACTGACTCTGCAGCGCCACGACGGGCACGCTGCACTCACGACCCGCCTGCACTATCGCCGTAAGCTTGCCGCCCGAATGGTGTGGGCGGTGGTCGGCCCGGTGCATCGAGTTGTTGCGCCGCGGCTGTTGGCCTCCGCGACTGTGCGATTTGATACGCAGCCCTCGGCGCGTCGCGGATAAAACCGCACACTCGGCGCCCGTGGCTGTGGGCCAATCCATACATCCGCGAAACATGTTGCGCGACAATGACTCCCACGCACATGCAGCACGTCCGTAGATTCCGTCGCAGCATGCAGCGCCCAACCAACCGGTAGACTGCCTGGCGAAATAGCCCTATCAGGCTGACACCCCGACACCGGAGTGCCATGCTCGCCATCCTGTTTGCCCATGCGGTCGCTGCTGCGCTGGCGCCGCTGCTGGTGCGCAAATGGGACCGGCTGGCGTTCTACCCGCTCGCGCTGGTGCCGCTCGGGTCGCTGGGTTGGGTGGTACTGCACTGGCCAAGCCGCGCAGACCAGAAGCAGAGCATCACCTGGGTGCCCGAGCTGTCGATGAACATCGCGCTGCGCTTCGACCCGCTGGCCGCGATCATGAGCGTGCTGGTGCTGGGCATCGGCGCGCTGGTGCTGTTCTATTGCGCCGACTACTTCCACCACCGCGACGGGCACACCGAAAACCGGCTGCCCAGCTTCGCCGCCGAACTCGTCGCGTTCTCCGGAACCATGTTCGGCCTCGTGATCGCCGACAACATGCTGGTGCTCTATGTGTTCTGGGAGCTGACCACCGTGTTGTCGTTCCTGCTGATCGGCCACTACGCCGAGCGGCTGCTCAGCCGCCGCGCCGCCACCCAGGCGTTGCTGGTGACCACCGCCGGCGGGCTGGCGATGCTTGCCGGGATCGTCATCCTCGGCCACGCCGCCGGCAGTTACCAGCTCTCCGACGTGCTGGCCGATCCCCCGGGGGGCACCGCCGTCGCCGTCGCGGTGCTGCTGATGCTGGTCGGCGGGCTCAGCAAGTCGGCGATCGTGCCGCTGCACTTCTGGTTGCCGGGCGCGATGGGCGCCCCGACGCCGGTCAGCGCCTACCTGCATGCCGCCGCCATGGTCAAGGCCGGCGTCTACCTGATCGCGCGGATGGCGCCGGGCTTCGCCGACTCGCCCGGCTGGCGCCCCACCGTCGTGATCCTCGGGGTGACCACGATGCTGCTGGCCGGCTGGCGGGCGGTCCGCGAATACGACCTCAAGCTGATCCTGGCGTTCGGCACCGTCAGCCAGCTCGGCTTGATCACCGTGCTGGTCGGGGCCGGCGGCCGCGACCTGATGCTGGCCGGCCTGGCGGTGCTGTGTGCGCACGCGGTGTTCAAGGCCGCGCTGTTCATGGTCGTCGGCATCGTCGACCACGCCACCGGCACCCGGGATGTGCGCCGGCTGGCCTGGCTGGGGCAGCGCTGCCCGTCGCTGCTGGTGATTGCCGCCGCGGCGACGGCCAGCATGGCCGCGCTGCCGCCGTTCCTGGGTTTCGTCGCCAAGGAGGCCGCGTTTGCGACGCTTGCGCACACGCCATACGTGCTGGGCGTGATCGCCGCCGGCTCGGTGTTCACGATGATCTACAGCGTCCGGTTCCTGTGGGGCGCGTTCGCCCGCAAAGGCCGTCGCGAACCGAGCGCCCCGGTCGCCGGCATGCACCCGCCCACCGCGACCTTCCTGGCCGCACCGGCGATCCTGGCCGCCGCCGGCCTCGCTTTGGGCCTGACGCCGGCACCGCTCGGCCACGCCCTGGCGGGCTACAGCGGCGGGGACTACCACCTGGCGCTGTGGCACGGCGTCGGCCTGCCGCTGGCGTTGTCGGCGGGGGTCGCGACGCTGGGCGCCGCCGCGTTCTTCGCGCGGGCCCGGCTGCGTCGCGCCCGGATCGGCTGGATGCCGCTGGGCAACGCCGACCGCGCCTACGACGCCGTCGTCCGCGGCCTCGACGTGATCTCGGTGCGGTTGACCGGTGAAACGCAGCGCGGCTCCATCCCGGCCACCCAGTCGGTGATCCTGTCGACGCTGGTGCTGGTCCCGACGGCGGCGCTGCTGTTCGGCGCCCGGGACCGGCCGCGGTTCGCGCTGTGGGATTCCGCGCTGCAGCCGGCGCTGGCCGCCCTGCTGGTCGCGGCCGCGCTCGGCGCGACGATGACGCGCAACCGGCTTGCCGCGGTGCTGATGGTCGGGGTCACCGGCTACGCCTGCGGGGCTATCTTCGCCTTCCACGGCGCGCCCGATCTGGCGCTGACCCAGTTCCTGGTGGAGACCGTGACGCTGGTGATCTTCGTGCTGGTGCTGCGCACACTGCCGGCCGAAGTCGATCCGGCCGACATCAGGCGCCACCGGCTGCCCCGCGCCGCGCTGGCGCTGGCCGTCGGCGCCGCCGTCACCGTGCTGGCGATGTTCGCGATCGCCGCCCGGCATGGCACCGCGATCGCGAGCCTGCTGCCCGACGCCGCCTATCTGCGCGGCCACGGCGCCAACACGGTCAATGTGCTGCTGGTCGACATCCGGGCGTGGGACACCCTCGGCGAGATCTCGGTGTTGCTGGTGGCGGCGACGGGCGTTGCGTCGCTGGTGTTTCGGCACCGCCGGTTCGGGGCGGCGCCGCGGATGCCGCGCCCTGGGCAGCCGGACATCGGCAACATTCCCGTCACGCCCTACAGCCCGGCGATCGGCGACACCACCTGGCTGCGCGGCAGCGAATACCGTGACCCCCGCTACCGCTCGCTGGTGATGGAGGTGACCACGCGGATCATCTTCCCGCTGATCATGGTGGTGTCGGTGTACTTCTTCTTCACCGGCCACAACACTCCCGGCGGCGGGTTCGCCGGCGGGCTGACCGCCGGGCTGGCGCTGGTGTTGCGCTATTTGGCCGGCGGCCCTTACGAACTCGGTGAGACACTGCCGCTGGACGCCGGCAAGATCCTGGGCGTCGGGCTGGGCCTGGCCGCGGGCACCGCGGCGACCTCGCTGCTGCTCGGGGCGCCGGCGCTGTCGTCGGCCGTGCTGGCCGTCGACCTGCCGGTGCTGGGCCACGTCACGTTCGTCACCGCATTGGTCTTCGACCTCGGTGTCTATTTGATCGTGGTCGGTTTGGTGCTCGACGTGCTGCGCAGCCTCGGCGTGCGCGTCGGCGAGGACCAGGCCGCGGCTCGCGAGGCGGCCCTCACATGATCGTCTACCTGATTCCGCTGCTCGCGATCGGCGCGCTGGTCAGCTGCGGCGTGTACCTACTGCTTGAACGCACCCTGACCCGAATGCTGTTGGGGCTGTTGCTGATTGGCAATGCGGTCAATCTGCTGATCGTCGCCGTCAGCGGTCCGCCGGGCAATCCGCCGGTTCGCGGTGCCGGCACCAGCGGCAAACCCACGGCCGACCCGCTGGCGCAGGCCATGGTGTTGACCGCGATCGTGATCACGATGGGCGTCGCGGCGTTCGTGCTGGCGCTGGCCTACCGCTCGTACCGGCTGACCGCCGCCGAAGCCGTCGCCAAGGACGCCGAGGACACTCGCGTCGCGCAGCTGTCGACCGAGGAGGCCGCCGACGTCGACGCCGACCCCGAGGAGCCGTACCCCGACACCGACGAACCCGACGAGCTCGACGCGCTGCCCGGCCATCGGGGGTCGCGATGAGCCTTGCCGCGACGCTGATCCCGCTGCCGGTGCTGGTGCCCATGCTCGGCGCCGCGGCCACCCTGGTCGCCGGCCGGCGACCGCGGCTGCAGCGCCTGATCACCTGGGCGGCGCTGGCGACGATCGTGCTGGTCGGCATCGCGTTGCTGTTCCTGACCGACCGCGACGGCACCCTGGCCCTGCACGTCGGCGGTTGGGGCCCAACGCCTTTGGGGCCGCTGGGCATCACACTGGTGGTCGACCGGCTCTCCGCGCTGATGCTGGTGGTGTCGTCGGTCGTGTTGTTGACCGTGGTGGTGTACGCGATCGGTCAGGGTATCCGCGACGGCGACGACCGCCAGCCGGTGTCGATCTTCCTGCCGACTTATCTCGCCCTGGCCGCCGGGGTGTGCATGGCGTTTCTGGCCGGCGACCTGTTCAACCTGTTCGTCGGGTTCGAGGTACTGCTGTCGGCCAGTTTCGTGTTGTTGACGATCGGCGGCAGCCCTGCCCGCGTGCGCGCCGGCATCGGCTACGTGATGGTGTCGCTGCTGTCGTCGCTGATCTTTTTGTTCGGTATCGCGTTGGTCTACGCCGCGACGGGCACCTTGAACATGGCCGAGCTGGCCGTGCGCATCGGCACCGTCAGCCCGGGCGTCCGCAGCGCGATGTTCGCGGTGCTGCTGGTCGCGTTCGGCATCAAGGCCGCGGTGTTCCCGTTGTCGGCGTGGCTGCCCGACTCCTACCCCACCGCGCCCGCGCCCGTCACCGCGGTGTTCGCCGGCATCCTGACAAAGGTCGGCATCTACGCGATCATCCGGGCGCATTCGCTGCTGTTCCCCGACGCCGGGCTGAATCACCTGCTGCTGGTGGCCGCGCTGCTGACCATGCTGATCGGCATCCTCGGCGCCATCGCGCAAAGCGACATCAAGCGGCTGCTGTCCTTCACGCTGGTCAGCCACATCGGCTACATGGTGTTCGGGGTGGCGCTGTCCACTCAGGCCGGCATGGCCGGGGCCATCTACTACGTGGCGCACCACATCGTCGTGCAGACCACGCTGTTTTTGGCGACGGGTCTGATCGAACGGCAGGGCGGCGCGTCGAGCCTGCAGCGGCTCGGTGGGCTGGCGGCAAACCCGTTGCTGGCGTTCGTGTTTCTGCTGCCCGCGCTGAATCTCGGTGGGATTCCGCCATTTTCGGGGTTCATCGGCAAGGTGGCGCTGCTTCGGGCGGGCACGGCCGACGGGTCGGTGCTGGCCTGGCTGCTGGTGGCCGGCGGAATCGTGACAAGCCTGCTGACGCTGTATGTGGTTGCGCGGGTGTGGTCCAAGGCGTTTTGGCGGCCCCGCGTCGACGCGCCCGACGGGGACCTGGTGGCGGCCCGGACGGCGGCGCTGCTGGAGGAAGTCGAGGATGTTGCGTTCGACGACCGCGACGACGTCGGCCACATGCCGATCGGAATGGTCGCGCCGACACTGGCGCTCATCGCCGTCGGGCTGGGTTTGACGGTGTTGGCCGGGCCGATCTTCGCCTACAGTGACCGAGCCGCTGCCGAGGTGCTCGACCGCGGCAACTACATCTCGGCGGTGTTGTCCAAATGAGGGCCACGCTGCTGCGGATCGCCATTCTGATTGCACTGACCGGCGTGTGGGTGTTGTTGTGGGGCAACTACTCTGCGGCCAACGCGGTCAGCGGGATGGCGGTCGCGCTCACGATCACGCTGCTGCTGCCGATGCCGCCGGTGCCGGTCCAGGGCCGGGTGCATCCGCTGTCGGTGCTGCGGCTGGTCGTGCGGGTCGCGTGGTATCTGGTGGTGTCCAGCGTCCAGGTCGCCTGGCTGGCGGTCAAACCCGGTCCGCCGCCGCCGTCGGGGGTGCTGCGGGCGCAGGTGTCGATCAAGTCCGATCTCGTATTGGTCTTCGCGGTCAACATCTTGACGATGATCCCGGGCTCGATCGTGCTGGAGATCGATCAGCTGCGCCGAGTGTTGTACTGCCACGTGATCGACGTCGGCTCGGCCCGTGCCGTCGACCGCTTCTATCGCCAGGTCGCCGAGGTGGAGCGGCTGGTGGTGGCCGCCTATGAGCGCGACGAGGATTGGCAGCCTGTCGAGGAGGTCGCATGACCGTCTGGTTGATCGCCGGCGTGCTGCTGGGCGCCGCCGCGGCCATCACGATGTTCCGGCTGCTGGCCGGGCCGAGCACGCTGGATCGACTGGTGGCGGTGGACACGCTGATCGCCGTGACGATGTGCGCCATCGGTACTTGGGCCGCAGCCAGTTTGGACAGCACCGTGACCTACAGCCTGGCGGCGCTGGCGCTGATCAGCTTCGTCGGCTCGGTCAGCGTGGCCCGCTTCCGAGTCCCCGACCGGGACCGCCGATGACCCCGCTCGACGTCGTCTCCGGTGCGCTGGTGCTGAGCGGCTCGGTGCTGGCGCTGACCGCCGCGATCGGTGTGGTCCGCTTCGGCGACACCCTCTCGCGGATGCACTCGGCGACCAAGCCGCAGGTGCTGGGTCTGCTGCTGGTGCTGGCGGGCGCCGCGATCCGGCTGCGCGGCAATTACGACGTCGGAATGCTGGTGCTGACCGGTGCGTTCACAGTGATCACCGCCCCGGTGGTCGCACACCGGGTCGGGCAATTGGCGTACCGCGAACAAAACATTCGCGGATCCCTGACGGTCGACGAGATGGATAGTGGCGATGACGAGAACGGATGACGACAGCTGGGACATCACCGAGAGCGTCGGCGCGACGGCGCTAGGCGTGGCACTGGCACGGGCCCGCGAGAACGACTGCGACTGCCCGCTGTTCACCGACCGCTACGCGCAGTGCTTCGTCGACGCCGCCGTCGAGCGAGGCTGGCGCCCACCGACTTCCGGGCCGATGGCAGAGCGGCTGCGGGTCATCGGCGGCTATGCGGCGGCGCGCACCAAGTGGTTCGACGAACAGTTCATCGCCGCCGGCGCCAACGGGATCGAGCAGGCGGTCATCCTGGCCGCCGGTCTGGACGCCCGAGCCTGGCGGCTGCCGTGGGTGCACGGCACCATCGTCTTCGAGATCGACCAGCCCAAGGTGCTGGAGTTCAAGGCCGAAACCCTGGCCGCGCATGGCGCCCGGCCGGCGGCCGACTATCGCGCCGTCCCCGTCGATCTACGGCAGGATTGGCCAAAGGCTTTGCGCGATACCGGCTTTGACACCTCCGCGCCAACAGTGTGGTCAGCCGAAGGCCTGATGCCCTACTTGCCGCCGGCCGGCCAGGACCTGCTGTTCGAGCGGATCGCGAAGCTCAGCGCACCGGGCAGTCGGGTGGCGGTCGAGGCGTTCAGCCCGCGATTCTTCGAGCCCGAGTACTTAGAAGCCCGCGCCCAGCAGTGGCGCCGCATGCGGGAGAGCGGCGAGCAGACCCCCGAAAAACTCTGGTACGTCGAAGAACGCACCGACCTCGAACAGTGGCTGACCGAACGCGGCTGGGAGGTCACCGTGATCGAGGCGCTGGATCTGATGCGGCGCTATGGACGATCACCGGCCGCCGGCGCCGAAGCGACCATCCCCCGCAGCGTGTTCATCGAAGGCCGGCTACCGAGCTAGACACGCCCGAAAATTCGGGTGCGTGGCGGGGCGGCCGCCGGGTACGTTCGGCTGATGCTCACCGTGCCACAACGGCTTACGGGAGCACGGCGGTTGTTCATCGTGTCGACGACGGTCGCGATGGTCAACCACGGCCTGTGGGTCCCGTTGGTCTTCCTGTTCTTCACGCTCGGCCGCGGCCTGCCGCTCACCGGGGCCGGAGTTGCCGCGACTGTGGGCAATACCGGCGCGCTGTTCGTCGGGGCCGTCGTGTCCGGGCGGGTTCTGGACCGGCTGGGGCCGTTCCGGGCGATGACGCTGTCGGGTGTTCTGGCCGCCGGTGCCTTCTTGGGCTTCCTGGTCACCACTACCCTCGTGGCGGCCGCACTGTTCTGCTTCGCCGCCTCCATGGCCGCCAACATGTTCTTCACCAGCGACCCCGAGGCGGTTCGTCGGCTGACGGCCGAGGGGCACGACCGCACCCAGATGTTCGCGGCGCTGACCTCGGTGCGAGTACTGGGCTTCGGCATCGGTGCGCTGGGCGCGACGTTGGGTTTGGTTCTCGACGGCGGGTCCGGTCGGTTCTGGTCGGTCCTTGTCGGGCTGATCGCCGCGGGCGAGGCGCTGACCGCGATGCTGTATTGGCGGTTGCGCTGGGTCGACGACGACGCCGGTCCCGACGAGCCGCAAGAATGGCAGCCGCCGCGGTACCGCGACGTCGTGCGGCAGGGCGGATTCATGGCGTTCGTTGCGGGCGTCTTCGTCATTGCGCTGACCACGATCGGGATGGACACCGCGCTGCCGCTGTTCATGCTGTCGGTGGGGCTGCCGAAGTGGTCGACGACGGTGGCGTACGTGGCCATCTGCGTGGCGGTGGCGGCGTCGGCGCGGCTGGTGTCGTGGATCGGCCGGCGAGTGGCACACCTGCGGATCCTGTCGTGGTCCACGGCGTTATGTGCGCTCAGTTTCTTGGTCGTGGACAGTCTGGTCGCGGTCCAAAACGCCGGGGCCGCAGCGTTGTTCGCGGTGCTGGCCGTCGGGCTGATCCTGTTCAGCGTGTCCGATGCGGCCTGTAACACTCTCGGCGCCAACATCATGCTGACGTTTGCGCCGGAGGAGTCGTCCGGGCGACACGGCTCGCTGCTGCAGACGGCGTGGGCGGCCGCTACCGCCGTCGCGCCCGGCATGTACGCCGCGCTGTTCAGCGCCGGCCGGATCCTGCCGTGGCTGGTCAGTTCGGCGTTGTTGGCCGTCGCCGCAACGGTATTCGGCGCGGTGCACCGGGCCCCCGGGCGGGCGGCTTAGTCGGGGCGGCGGCCTGTCGCCAGGTTGTGCACAGTTCGGCGTTTATCCACAGCGGGGCTTGTCGCGGGTATCAATGTCAGACCGCGCCGATATGATTCGAACATGCGTTCGGATAGCCGGGAGGAGATCGTCGAGGCCTTCGACGCGCTCAAGGCTGCCATGAAGTGTGCTCTGGATCTGTCGTTCGATGTGTTGACCACCCCGGAGCGGCTGGCGCTACTGGAACGTTGCGAGACGGTCCGCCGCCGCCTGCCCGCCGTCGAGCATCCGCTGATCAACCAGCTCGCCGAACAGGCCGGCGAAACCGAGTTGGGCGGCACGCTGCGCTTTGCGCTGGCCGGTCGGCTGCGCATCACCCCGGCCGAGGCCAGCCGACGCATCCACGACGCCGAAAACCTCGGGCCACGCCGCGCGATCACCGGCGAACCACTCGAGCCACGGTTGCCCGCCACCGCCGCCGCCCAACGCGCCGGCGAACTCGGCACCCCCCATGTGGCGGTGATCCGCAGCTTCATGCACCGGCTGCCCGACGCCGTGGACGCCGAAACCGCCGAGCACGCCGAAGCCCACCTGGCCGAACTGGCCGGGCAGCATCGTCCCGACGACCTATCCAAGCTGGCCGACAAGCTGATGCACTGCCTGCACCCCGACGGCGACTTCACCGACAACGACCGAGCCCGCCGGCGCAGCCTCATCCTTGGCAAGCAAGGCCCCGACGGCATGAGCGCCATCAGCGGCTATCTGACCCCCCAAGCCCGCGCCACCCTCGATGCCGTGCTGGCCAAACTGGCCGCCCCCGGCATGTGCAACCCCGACGACCTCACCCCCTGCCTGAGCGGCACCCCGGCCCAACAAGCCATCGACAACGACACCCGCTCGGCCGGCCAGCGCAACCACGACGCCCTGATCGCCGCCGGGCGCGCACTGTTGGCCTCCGGTGAGTTGGGTCAACACAACGGGTTACCGGCGTCGATCATCGTCACCGCCAACCTCGCCGACCTGGAAGCCCAATGCGGCACAGCGCTCACCGCCGGCGGCAGGCACCCTGCTACCGATGAGCGACGTCATCCGCATGGCAAGCCACGCCCATCACTACCTGGCCATCTTCGACAACGGCCACCCGATCGGGCTCTACCACACCAAACGCATTGCCTCACCCGGTCAACGAATAGTGCTACACGCCAAGGACCGCGGCTGCTCGTTTCCCAATTGCGATATGCCCGGCTATCTCACCGAAGTCCACCACGTCACCGCCTGGGCCCAATGTCACCAGACAGACATCGTCGACCTCACCCTGGCCTGCGGTCCGCACCACAAACTCGCCGACCGAGGCTGGACCACCCGCAAGCTCAAAAACGGCGACACCGAATGGATACCACCACCCCACCTCGACCACGGCCAACCCCGCACCAACAAATACCACCACCCCGAAAAACTCCTCCGCGCAGACGCAGACGACGACGCGCCGTAGCGCGGAAAGGTTACTCCGACAACTGGAATTCGATCATGGCTGCCACCGACTCGACGGCCTCACGCAGCGCCGCCAAACGATCGGCCGCCGACGGTGCGGACAACACCGCATAGCGGTCCGCCTGGCCCATCGGCACGCGAGTTGCCAACGCGTACAACCGCTCTCCCGCATCATCGGGCCGCGGACCTAGCAGCATGTCGGGCCCCGGCAACACCACACCGCGGGCGCTCGCGATCCGCTCGAACAGCGCCAGCACCTGGTCCTCGACCTCGCGCAGCTGGTCGATGCCCACCGGATCCCCCGGCTCGTCGGGCCAGAACCGCACAAGAGCCCGCGGGTACGGATCGTCGGGCAGCCATTCGCTCACCCGGATCCGCCCGCGGGTGCGGCAGCGCAGCGCATACCGGCCGGAGCCCACATCGATGCATTCGTCGATCCCGGCGACGGTCCCCACGTCGCAGCGCGCATCGCCGCCGCCGACCTCGCGGCCCCGCGAGATCAGCACCACCCCGAACCGCGGCTCGGGGCTGCGCATGCAGTCCTGCACCAGCGCCGTGTAGCGCGGCTCGAAGATGCGCAGCGGCAGGTCCTCGTTGGGCAGCAGCGCCGACTCCAGCGGAAACATCGGCAGCTCAAAAGTTTCCACGATCAGATGTCCAGTTCGGCAACAAGCGCGTCGACGACAGCGCGCAAATCCCCGTCGTGTTCCTCGGCCACCCGGCGCTGCCGTTGATACGACGCCCCCAGCCGGGGGATATCGGCCACCGCGGCCAGTTCGTCGGCGCAGTGCAGCGACTTGGCCACCGGCTCAAGGCGATTGAGCACGTCCGGCAGATGGTCGGTGACCAGGCGTTCGTTGCTGTCGGCGTCGAGGATGATCACCGCATCCAGGCCGTAGCGGGCGGCCCGCCACTTGTTCTCCTGCACATGCCAGGGCGGCATGGTCGGCAGCGTCTCACCGGCTTCCAGCCGCCGATCCAAATCGACCACCAGGCAATGCGTCAACGCCACCAACGCGGCCAGCTCCCGCAGGTTCGACACCCCGTCGCAGATCCGCACCTCCAGCGTCCCATTGTGCGGCGAAGGCCGGATGTCCCAACGGATTTCGTCGATATCGTCGATGATCCCGGTCTTCTTCTGGTCGTGTACGAACTTCTCGAACTCGGCCCAGGTCTGAAATTGAAATGGCAGCCCCGCGGTGGGCAGCTGCTGGAACATCATCGCCCGGTTGCTCGGATATCCGGTGTCCTCACCGCCCCACCACGGCGACGACGCCGAGAGCGCCAGCAGATGCGGGTAGTAGTCGAGCAGTGACGACATGATCGGCATCACCTTGTGCGCCGAGGACAACCCGACGTGCACGTGCACACCCCAGATCAGCATCTGTCGCCCCCACCACTGGGTGCGCTTGATCAGCTCGGCGTAACGCGGTGCGTCGGTGAGCTTTTGAGCCGACCACTGCGCGAACGGGTGCGCTCCTGCACAGAACAGCTCCATGCCCCGGTCCCGGACGATGGGCCGCGCGGTGCGCAGCGTCTCGCGGAGATCCTCCATCGCCTCGGCGGTGCACTCGCACACCCCGCTGACGATCTCGACGGTGTTGCGCAGCAATTCCTTGTGGACACGCGGGTTTTCGCCGATCTCCCCCATGACCTCGACGGCTTCGTTGCTCAGATCACGGGTCTGCGCGTCGACTAACGCGAATTCCCACTCCACTCCGATCGTCGGCCTTGGCGAGCCGGCGAAATCCACACGCTCGGTTACCCTGTTGCCCTTCGGGCTAACCGGAACCAATGACACCGCACGCCACCCGCTTGCCGGCGTCGCCGGTGGCCATGGTCGTTTGGTCGGGGCCGGGCGCGCCGTTGACTTGGGTGTAGCGGTCCGGCGGAATGTTGGCGAAGTTGTCGGCGCCCTCGTGGATGACGATCGCCGAGCCGTCGCCGGACACCAGGTCCTCCTTGGTGAACGCGTCGGTCGTGGTCACCAGCAGCGCGGCGCCGTCCTTGCGCACCTGCAGCGAGGTCAGGTCACCGCTTTCGGGCTCCCCGGTATGCCCGGGAGCTTGGTAATGGCCACCCGCTGAGAGGAAGTCGCCCGGCGCGCCACCGGTTGGTGCGACGGAATTGGGCTCGCACTTGCCCACCGAATGGATGTGCACGCCATGGAAACCGGGGGACAGCTGGCCCAAGCCGGTGGTCTGGATCGTGACGGTCACATAGCCGTTGTCGAACTCGAACTTCGCGGTGGCGACCTGCACGCCGGTGGGCGACATCAAATGCGTGGTCAGGCTCTCCGGTCGGCCCGGCCCGCCCTTGGGCGGCGTGCTGGCCGGCGGCGGCGTCCCGGTCCAGACCGACGGCGTGGTCCCGGGCGACGTCGCCGGCGGCTGGTTGGGCGAACAGGCGCTCAGTGCGACGGGCGCGGCGAGCATTCCGAGGGCGGTTGCGGCGACGACTTTGCGGCTAAACGGCTTGACCATGGGGTAAGACTAGCCCGCGACCACCACGATGACGCCGGGCGGCTGGTCGGCCACCTCGGGCACCCGCGGTTCGACCGGAGCATCCAGCAACTTGCCCACCGCGTCGGCGGTCTCCCGCTCCCCGGGGGCGTTGCTGAAGTACACGGTGGTGGTCGAGACGTCGGGCAACGACAGGTTGCCGACCTCGGGGACGTCGTAACCCTTGCCCTTGAGCTGGTCGGCGGTGCGCCCGGCGACGCCCTCCTGGCCGGAGATGTTGTAGACCCGCACCTGGGCCTTCGCCGCGGCCGGCGTCGACTTCTTCGGCGGCATTGTGCTCGTCGTCACGGTCGACACCGAATCGTCGTCGTCGGAGTGCCCGCTTGATCCCATGGCCTGGAATCCCACCAGCAAGAAGATGACGCCGAGAAACAGCAGCACCATCACCATGGCCCGCAGGGGTAGACCGGAAGAGTCCGGAACGCGTTCGTTCATTTCAGCCCACTGTATCCAGGACTACGCCCGAACAGCTAAAGGCGCTCGGACCTCGGCGAAAGCCTCAGGTGACCTCGAAGCCGAGCCGCCGCGCGGCCCGCGCCTTTTGCCGGCTGGCGCGCAGCCGCCGCAGCCGCTTCACCAGCATCGGATCGGCAGCCAGCGCCTCGGGACGATCGACCAGCGCATTGAGCACCTGGTAATACCGCGTCGCCGACATCGAGAACAACTCTTTGATGGCTTCTTCTTTTGCACCGGCGTATTTCCACCATTGGCGTTCGAACGCCAAAATGTCGTGTTCGCGGCGGGTCAGCCCATCAACGATTTCAGAGTCGTCCCCCGATCGATTAGCCCGCGCCTCAGCGCTGTCCATATCGCTCCTCTGAGCCTTCCCAAGACCCTTCGAATCTCGAATGCTGGCTGTTCCGGCGAATATTCAACCACGCCGCCAACAGCTGACCCGTAACCCTCGCCCGCGAGTCGCCCGCTTAAGCTTGCCGACCATGGCAGTCGTACCCATTCGGATCGTGGGAGATCCGGTCCTGCACACACCGACCAAGCCGGTGCCGGTGGGCGCAGACGGTTCGCTGCCAACCGATCTGCCGGAGTTGATCAGCACCCTCTACGACACCATGGACGCCGCGTACGGCGTCGGCTTGGCCGCCAACCAGATCGGCGTGAGCCTGCGGGTGTTCGTCTACGACTGCGCCGACGACCGCGGGCAGACCGCGCGCCGTCGCGGCGTGGTGGTCAACCCGGTGCTGGAGACTTCCGAGATTCCCGAGACCATGCCCGACCCGGATCACGACGACGAGGGTTGTCTGTCGGTGCCGGGCGAATCGTTTCCTACCGGACGCGCCAAATGGGCCCGGGTCAGCGGGCTCGACGCCGACGGCAGCCCGGTCACCGTCGAAGGCACCGGGCTGTTCGCCCGAATGCTGCAGCACGAGACGGGCCATCTGGACGGCTTTCTGTATCTGGACCGGTTGATCGGCCGGCACGCCCGCGCCGCGAAACGAGCCGTCAAGTCGCACGGCTGGGGCGTTCCCGGGCTGTCCTGGACACCCGGCGAAGGGCCGGACCCGTTCGGGCACTGATGGTTTCGTGGCCGGATCTCGGGACCCGGGTGACGGTTCGCTACCGCAGACCCGCCGGCAGTGTGCCGCCGCTGACCGACACGGTGGGGCATCTGCTGGCCGTCGCGCCGCTGGTGCGGGTTCGCACGAAAAGCGGGCAGGTGGTGGAGTTTTCGCCCGACGACGCGGTGGCGGTGCGGGCCCTGACCGACGCGCCGGTGCGCACCTCGCAGATCCGCGCGCTCGAGCACACCGCCGCGCTGGCCTGGCCGGGCCTCGAACAGCAGTGGCTGGACGGCTGGCTGCTGCGCGCCGCGCCCGGCGCCGGTATCGAAGTGAATTCCGCTGTGCCGCTGGATGTTTCAGCGTCGACCGGAGCCGTCCCGGCGATCGTGGAGTGGTACATCCAACGCGGGCTGACACCGAGACTTAGGCTGCCCGACCGGCTGTTGCGGCTGCCCGACGCCGGTGAGCACGCTCACCGCGTGCTGGTGCGTGACGTGAGCGCCGCCGATGCCGACCCGGCAATCCATCTCGCGGCAAGCCCCGACGAGCACTGGCTGCGCTGCTACCGCGGCGCAGAGCCCGTCGAGGTGCTGACCGCAGTCCTCGACGGCGAGGTGGCGTTCGGAACCCACGACCGCGCGGCGGGCCGGGCATCAGTGACCGACGCCCCGGATGGCACCCGCTGGGTCGGCCTGTCGGCGATTTCCGACGACCGCTTGTGTGAGGCGCTGCTGGCGTGGGGCGCATCCCGCGGCGCCACCCGCGGTTACGTCCGGGTGCTTGACGACGACCACGCCACCGCCGGCGTCGTCGAATCGCTGGGTTTCACAACGCACCACCGGGGCCGCTACCTCGCCGCGCATACGCTTTGAGTATGCGGCTGGCCACCTGGAACGTGAACTCGATCCGCACGCGCCTCGACCGCGTGCTCGATTGGCTGCGCCGCGCCGACGTCGACGTGCTGGCGATGCAGGAAACCAAATGCGCCGACGACCAATTTCCGGCACTGCCGTTCTTCGAACTCGGCTACGAGGTGGCGCACTGCGGGTTCAACCAGTGGAACGGTGTCGCGATCGCCTCGCGGGTCGGGCTCGACGACATCGAGGTCGGTTTCGACGGCCAGCCGAGCTGGAGCAGCAAGCCGCGGGGTGATCGCAAGCGCGGCGAGGCCGGGCGCAGCGGGTCGCCCCCAGCAGCCGAGGCCGCCGCCGCGGCCGAAGCACGCGCGTTGGCCGCAACCTGCGGCGGGATCCGGGTGTGGAGCCTCTATGTGCCCAACGGCCGCGCGCTGGGCGATCCGCACTACACCTACAAGCTCAATTGGCTTGCCGCGCTGCGTGTTACGGCCGAAGGCTGGCTGCGCGACGACCCGTCGGCGCAGATCGCGCTGGTCGGCGACTGGAACATCGCCCCGACCGACGACGACGTCTGGAGCGTCGACTACTACCGCGGCTGCACACACGTCTCCGAGGCGGAACGCAAAGCGTTCAACGCGATCGTCGACGCTCAATTCGCCGACGTGGTGCGGCCTTTCACGCCCGGACCCGGCGTGTACACCTACTGGGACTACACCCAGCTGGCCTTCCCCAAAGGACGCGGCATGCGCATCGATTTCATTCTCGCCTCACCCGCGCTGGCCGCCCGGGTCACCGGCGCGCAGATCGTCCGCGACGAGCGCAAAGGCAAAGCGCCCAGCGATCACGCACCGGTTTTGGTGGATTTACGCGAAGATTGACGCTAATGGCGGGCAGCTGTCGGACCGCTGTGCGTTCTCTGTACGTTTGCCCTGCACCGGTCATAGCATTTATGAAGCTGAACAGAATCTCATTGATTCGGTGAACTCCACAGGCGTGCGGGTATACAACCGTCGCGAACCGGGGTTCGACAACTCAAGCGGTCAAGGAGTAATCATGGGTGCCATCGACGGCGCGGTGCGCAAGGCGAGTCGAACGGTCGGTCGCGCCGCCGCGGCCACCACGGCAGCCGCCGGCGCGGTGGGCGGCGCCGCGGTCAATGGCGCCGTCGGAGCCGTGACCGGTGCGGCGGCCGGTGTGCAAAAGGGAATCAACTCCGGCAGCCACTCGCTGCCTGCGGCCGCAGTGGCATTGGGTGCGCTGGGCGTTACCGGGCTGGTCGAGTGGCCGATTCTGCTCGCCGTCGGCGGCGGCGCATTGGTGTTGCGGCAGCTGAACCGCCAGCGCGACACGGCGGCCCCGGCGAAGTCCACTGCCGCCCCGGCCAAGAAGTCGGCCCCGGCGAGGAAGTCTACCGGATCGACGACGCGGGCCAAGAAAGCGCCAGCGCGGCAGTCGCGCAGCACGCAATCGCGTAGCCGCCGTTGAGCGATTGAGTACCGTCGAATTCGTGCGAAGATCCATGCCGCTGCGCGCGGTCGCCATGGGCTTTCAAACCCTGAGCACGACAGCGTCCGTTGGCGCCAGCATGGTCACTATTCCGGTTCGCGAAGCCGTCAGAGCGGTGTCGGGCGAGTTGCCCGGCCCGCCGCTAACCCGGCATTGCTGGCGCGGACACAACCGCGCCTGGATCGAGGTGCGCGGCCTGGACCGCCCGGGCGGCGACGAACTCGCACGCGTGGTCCTCGACGCGGTCACCGCCCGCCCGGGCGTCGTCTCGGCGAAGCTGAACCGTCCGTTGTCGCGGCTGGTCGTCGAGCTCGACGGCGATCACGTGTCGCTGCGGGAGCTGTGTCGGGTGGTCGATGCCGCCGAAACCGGCCGCACCAACGGCGAACGGCCGAAACCGCTGCCCGGCGACGGCCTGCTGATCGCCACCAAGGCGGTGGCGGTCGGCGCCACCGCCGCCGGAATGGGTACCGCCTTGGCCGGCCGGGTGCTGCGCTGGCCGCGGCTGCCGGACACCGTCGAGGCGGCCGTGGTGGCCGTGGATTACCAACCGCGGCTGCGCCGGCTGCTGGAGGAGCGGATCGGCCAGCCGGCCACCGACACCGTCCTGACGCTGGCGATGACCGCCGCGCACATCATTTCGCTCGCCCCGGCGTCGCTGGCCGTCGACCTGATGATGGAAATCGTCAAGGCCGCCGAGTGCCGCGCCGAGGCACAAGCCTGGCGCCGGCACGAGCCGAGGCTGGCCGTCCACGCCGACAACGACGACGTCTATCTGCCGTCGCGGCCGGTGCCCGTGCCGCCGGGAGCCGCCGAGCGTCATGCCCAGCGGGTCGCGCTGGCGCAGGCCGTCGGGGCAGGCGTCGTCGGCGCCGCCGCCCGCAGCGTCAACATGGCCGGCACGGCGGCGTTGGTGACCGCACCCAAGGCGCTGCGTACCACCCGGGAGTCGTTCGCCGCGGCGCTCGGCCAGGGGCTCTCCGAGCGGCACGGGGTGCTGCCATTGCGCCCGCACAGCCTGCGCCGGCTCGACCAGGTGGACGCGCTGCTCGTCGACCCCCGGGTGTTGTGCACCGACAAACTGCGCGTGGTACGCGTTCGCGGCGCCCGCGACGACGAACTCGCCGAGGCGTGGGAGCGCGCCCAGTCGCTGCTCGACGACGCCGATGCGGGCCTCGGCTGGCACCGGGTGCCCGGGGGGCGGGGACGCCGAGTCGAAGCGCTGATCTGTCCCACCCACGACCCACTGGCCCCGGCGGTGATGGCCGAGGCGCGCCGCTGCGGCGTGGACCTGATCTCCGTCGACACCGACGCGCTCGGCGAACTGCGGCCCGCGTTCGACGAAGTCCGGCCGCTGGATGTCGGATCCCTTGACGACGCGCTCGCCGACGCCCTGGCGCACCTGCAGCGCGACGGTCACACCGTGGCAGTGCTGTCGTCCGCCGCCGCGCAAGCGCTGTCGTCGGCCGACGTCGCGCTGGGCCTCATCCCGCGCGACGACACCCAGCCGCCGCCGTGGTACGCCGATCTGCTGCTGCCCGACCTGGCCGGCGTCTGGCGGGTGCTGCACGCGCTGCCGGCGGCCAAGTCCGCCACCCGCCGCGGCATCGAAATATCCACTGGCGCTTCGGCTTTGGGCGCGCTACTGATGCTTCCCGGGGTCCGGGGCCGCGGGCCGGGCCCGGTGACCACCGGCGCGGCGGCCGGCCTGCTGTCCGGCTACTGGCTGGCGCGCGGGGTGGTCAACGCGGCCACACCGCGGCCGGCTCCGGTCCAGGAGTGGCACGCGATGACCGTCGAACAGGTCCGCCGCGAGTTGCCGCCGCCCGCCGAGCCCGACGTCGCCAAGCCAAGCCGCGCCGTCGCCACCGCTCAACGCGGCGCCGAGATCACCGCACGGCCGGGCCGCGCGGTCTGGAATTTCGTCAAGGCGGTGCGCGCCGAGTTGTCCGACCCGCTGACCCCGGTCCTCGCGCTCGGCTCGGCGGCCAGCGCGGTGCTGGGCTCGCCGGTGGACGCGGTGCTGGTGGGCTCTGTGCTCACCGGAAACGCGGTGCTCGCCGCCAGCCAGCGGCTGCGGGCCGAGAGCCGGCTGAACCAGTTGCTGGCCTTGCAGATTCCCCCGGCCCGCAAGGTCACCGCCGACGGCTACGTCAATGTCAAAGCGGCGCAACTGCGCCCAGGCGACGTGATCGAGGTGCGCACCCACGAGGTGGTGCCCGCCGACGCCCGGCTGATCGAGGAAGAAGACCTCGAGGTCGACGAGTCCACGCTCACCGGCGAGTCGCTACCGGTTGAAAAGCAAACCGAGCCGACTCCGGGCGTGGAGCTGGCCGACCGTCGCTGCATGGTGTTCGCCGGGACCACCGTCGTGGCCGGCACCGCGCTGGCGGTGGTGACCGCCGTCGGCGCCGACACCCAGGCGCGACGCGCCGCCGAGCTCGCGTCCGGTGAGCTGCCCGACGTCGGGCTGCAACACCAGCTCAGCCAGCTCACCAACCGCGCCTTCCCGGTCAGCATGGCCGGCGGCGTCCTTGTCAGCGCGCTGGGGATGTTGCGCCGCAAGGGGTTACGCCAGGCAGTGGCCAGCGGCATCGCCGTCACCGTGGCGGCCGTGCCCGAAGGGATGCCGCTGGTGGCCACCCTCGCCCAGGCGGCGTCGGCCCGGCGGCTGACCAATTACGGTGCGCTGGTACGCATTCCGCGGTCGGTGGAGGCGCTCGGCCGCGTCGACGTGGTGTGCTTCGACAAGACCGGCACGCTGTCCGAGAACCGGCTGCGGGTGTCGCAGGTGCATCCCGTGGCGGGCCACTCGCGCGAAGACGTGCTGCACTCTGCAGCGCACGCCGCGCCCACCGCCAACGGCAACCCGCACGTACACGCCACCGACCGCGCCATCATCGAGGCCGCGCAGTCGGTGAACGGCTCGGCGCCCACCGACGAGCCCGACGCCCATCTGCCGTTCCGGTCCGGCCGGTCCTTCTCGGCCTCGGTGTCCGGCGACCTGCTCACCGTCAAGGGCGCCCCGGAAGTGGTGCTGCGCGCCTGCCAGAACGGCGCGGCCGACATGGACCGCACCGTGCGTGGCCTGGCCGGCGAAGGGCTGCGGGTGATCGCGGTGGCACGCCGGCAGCTGACCGCCGAGCAGGCCCGGGCGGTCCAGGACGACGAGGACGCCATCGACGACCTGTGCCGCGACGGCTTGTCGCTGACCGGATTCCTCGGGCTGTCCGACACGCCGCGGGCCCAGGCGCCCGGCCTGCTGGCCGATCTGGCCGAACGCAACACGGCCATCCGGCTGATCACCGGCGACCACCCGATTACCGCCACCGCGATCGCCGCGGAGCTGGGCATGCCGGTGACACCGGAGCAGGTCATCACCGGCGCGGAGTGGGACGAGTTGTCCCGCAAGGACCAGGAGCGCGCGGTCGCCGAGCGGGTGATCTTCGCCCGGATGTCGCCGGAGAACAAGGTGCAGATCGTCCAGACGCTGGAACGCACCGGCAAGGTGTGCGCGATGGTCGGCGACGGCTCCAACGACGCCGCCGCGATCCGGGCCGCCACCGTCGGCATCGCCGTGGTCGCTCGCGGCAGCGACCCGGCCAGCGTCGCGGCCGACGTGGTGCTGGTCGACGGCCGGATCGAGGCCCTGCTGAACGCGATCGAGGAAGGCCGCGAACTGTGGCGCCGCGTGCAGGCGGCGGTGTCGGTGCTGCTGGGCGGCAACGCCGGCGAGGTCGGCTTCGCGATCATCGGCAGCGCGCTGACCGGCAGTTCGCCGCTGGACACCCGCCAGCTGCTGCTGGTGAACATGCTCACCGACGCGCTGCCGGCGGCGGCGCTGGCCGTCAGCCAGACGACCGGCTCGGGTAACCGCGACGCACGCGGGCCCGATCAGCAGGCGCTGTGGCGCGCGGTTGCGATCCGCGGGACGACAACGGCGGCGGCCGCAACGGCGGCGTGGGCGATGGCGGGGGTCACCGGGCGGCCGCGCCGTGCGTCGACGGTGGCGCTGGTCGCGCTGGTGTCCGCCCAGCTGGGCCAGACCCTGCTCGATTCGCACGCCCCGCTGGTCGTGCTCACCGCGGGCGGCTCGCTGGTCGCGATGGGGACGCTGATCAGCATCCCGGGAGTCAGCCAGCTGCTCGGCTGTACACCTCTCGGACCGATCGGCTGGGCGCAGGGACTGGGATCAGCCGCGGTGGCAACCGCCGCGGTGGCCGCCGCGCCCCGCCTGCTGTTCGGCCAGCGCTCGGACTCTGATCAGCCGGAACAACCTCCAGAACACCGGCCCGCCACAGCACCGCGTACAACTCGATCACCGGAACCGTCAACGCGACAGCGAGCGCGCAAGCTAGCGGATCGGCCAGAGCATCGGTCGTCGACATACCTCCGACAGTGACGGCGGCACCCGGCCCAGCGGCAAACCCAACGTTTCAGAAAGGCAAATGATGGTGGAAAAGAAGACGCGCCGCGGCACCTCCCAGCGCGAGGCCGTCGACCACATCCGCGAAGGTGAGACGTTCTTCGTGAACCTGCCGGTCGTGGGCCGGGTCGAAGTTCCGCGGCCCGAGCAGCTGGCCTACTACGGCGGGTTGGCCGCGCTGGCCGCCTTCGAGCTGATCGACTGGCCGGTGGCGCTGGTGATCGCCGCGGGCCACATCCTGGCCAGCAACCACCACAACAAGTTGCTCGAGGAACTCGGTCAGGCCATGGAAGAGGTCTGACCCACCGCGTGGTCGAACCGCAGGCTGATCCGGGTGCCCGCAGCGGTGCGCTCAGTCTGGACGTGGTCGGCGAGCCCGTTGATCAGCGTGAGGCCGCGCCCGCGTTGCAGGCTGCGCAGGCTGGCCGACGAATCCCCTGACCACCGGCCGGCGTCGCTGACGGTCACGGCCACACTGCCGCCCCGCACAAACGCCTCGATGGACACCGTGCCGGCGCGGTCCTCGCGGCTGCCGTGTTCGATCGCGTTGGTGACCGCCTCGCCGGTGGCCAGCAGGATGTCGGTGACACGGGTCGGGTCCGCCACGATGCGGCTCACCCAGCGGCGCATCCGGTGCCGGGCGTCGGCGATGTGGGCCACGTCGGCGGGTATCACGGCGGCGAAGCTGCGCGCGGCGGCGTGGCTGGGCCGCAGCGCCAGCACTGCCACGTCGTCGGTGTAGCCGCCGGGTGGGCGCATCCGGTCGAGCAGCACCGCGCAGATGTCCCCCACCGGCAGGTCGGCACAGTCCGCGGCTGCGGCCTGCAGTCGCGCGAATCCCCGGTCGAGGGCCTCGCCGGGCCGCTCGATCAGCCCGTCGGTGTAGAGCAGGACCAGGCTTCCCGGCGGCAACTCGGTTCGCGCGGCGTCGTGGGTGGCCTGGTTGTCCCACACGCCCACCGGCGGGCGGCGGCCGGACTGCAGGAACACCGGCTCCGTTCCGGGCGCGACCAGCAACGGGTAGGGGTGGCCGGCGCACGCGTAACTGATGCTCGCCGCGTAGTCGCCGACATCGACGAGCGCGTAGGCCACCGTCGCGCAGCGCGCGCCCCGGACCGTCGACGCGTAGCGGTCCAGCGCGGTGAGCACCGCGGCCGGATCGGAGTCGGTGAGGGCGGTGGCGGCTATCGCGGCCCGCAGCCGGCTCATCACGATCGCGGCGGGCAGGCCGTGGCCGACGACGTCGCCGACCGAGATTGCGAGCTGCCCGGGGCGGTCGAGCGGGGTCACCAGATACCAATCGCCGCCGACGCGCAGGGCCTCGCCGGCGGGCTGGTACGTGGCGGCGACGACGGCGGCGGTGCTTCCGCGGTGCAGGTCGAGCAGATGCTCCTGGAAGTCGACGGCGATCCGGTGCTCGTGGGCCATGTTGCGGATCCGGTCGACCGCAGACTGGGTGATCTGCGCGGTGCGCGCGAACATGTCGAGCTCGTCGTCGTCGAACGTGCGGGGCGCCGGCCACACCAGCATCAGCGCACCGATCACCCGCCCGGTCTCGCCGCGCAGCGGATGGATGACCAGGGCGCGAGCGACGTTTGCCACGTCCTGCACGGCGTGCTGGTAGCGCGGCGGCAGCTGGAAGGTATCGGTAATCACCGCCGGCTCACCGGTTTTCACGACGTCGACCAACGCCAGCGGCGCGTCCAGGCCGACAACGTGGTAGCGGTCCCGCAATTCGGTGGGCACCGCGCCGGCGTAGTCGACGCGGATGGTGTCCTCCTCGGTGTCGAGGACGCCGATCGCCACCGCCGAGGCGTCCCCCACCGCGTCCGCCGCGGAATGCAGCAGCGCCGGCAGGATGCCGGGGACCGACTCGATCGCCTGCAGCGCGGTATCGAGGTGTTCCGTTGCGGCAGAACGACGTTCGCGGGCGGCTGCGGACAACCGCGCGGAGAGCCGGTCGATCAGCTCTTGGGAGCGAAACGGCTTGGGCAGGTAGTCGTCGGCGCCGCCGGCATAGCCTTCGCTGACGGCTTCGGCGCCGGCCCGCGCGGACAGCATCAGGATCGGGGTGCCGGCCAGTTCCGGGTCGGCGCGGATGGCGGCGACGAAGTCGAACCCGTCGAGCCGCGGCATCATCACGTCGGTCACCACCGCGTCCGGGCGAAGCTCGCGGGTGGTTCGCAGGGCCGCCTCGCCGTCGGCGACGAGCACGGTTCGCCAGTGTGCGGAGATGATCCGCTCCAGATGGGCCCGCATGTCGGCGTTGTCGTCGGCGATCAGCACGAGTTCGCGGTCGTCGTCGCGATCGCGCGGCGACGCCGTCACGGGGGCCAGCCACTGGCCCGCCTCGACGACGTACGGGTTGTCCAGCAGCCCCGCCGGCGAATGTTGGACCGGTGTGCCGCCGGCGGATTGCGGCAGCACGATAGTGACGGTGGTGCCGCGGTCGAGTTCGCTGTCGATGTGCACGGTCCCGTGCTGCAGCTCGACCAGACCGCGCACCAGCGACAGCCCGATCCCGGTGCCCTCCACGCTGCGGCCGCGGGCGGAGTCGGCACGAAAGAAGCGTTCGCCCAGCCGGTTGAGGTCGTCGACGCTGATGCCCACGCCGGTGTCGGCGATGCCGATCCGGCACTTGCCCGAATCACAGTGCGTCACAACGGTTATCGAGCCTTGTAAAGTGTACTTGACCGCGTTGGACAGCAGGTTGAGCATGATCGTTTCCCACATCGCGGGGTCGACGTCGGCCAGCGCCGGTCGGCAGTCGAGCACCAGCTCGAGCCCGGCCCGCTGGCACAGTTCGGTGAACGACGACGCGATGTGTGCCGTCAGCGCACCGACATCGGTGCACACCAAATCGGCGGTGGCCCGGCCCGCTTCGATCCGGGAGAAGTCCAGCAGCGAGTCGACCAGCCGCAGCAGCCGGCCCGCGTTGCGCCGCGCGGTGCGCAGCCGCTGCGCCAGCAGCGTGTCCGGCCCGGTGTCGGCCAGCGCGTCGTCGAGCGGACCCATCAGCAGGGTCAGCGGGGTGCGGAATTCGTGGCTGACATTGGTCAAAAACGCGGTCTTGGCGCGGTCCAGTTCGGCGAGCGCGTCGGCCCGCCGGCGCTCCTGCTCGTAGGAAACCGCCGACGCCAGCGCCGACGACAACTGGTCGGCCAGCAGTTGGCAAAAACCGCGGTATTGGGTGTCCAGCGGGCAGCGCGGGCTGACGCCGACCACCAGCGCGCCCGCGGTCGAGCCCTCACCCAGCGGCAGCATCAGGATCTGCTCGGGGCAGTCGCCGCCCAGCACCTCGTCGAGGCCGGGAATGAGCGACACCGCCCCGTCGACGACGTGCAGCTCGGCTCGCGACCGCTGGGTGGGATCCCAGTCGGTCAACTCCGCCAGCGTGCGTGGCAGCAACGGCAGCACCGACGGTGTCCCGCCGCGCAAGGTCCCCTCGACATATGCGGCGACCAGCGGCACGTCCGCTGGCTGGCTGGCGCACACCGCAACCGCGGCGTCGACGGCGTCGTCGATGGTGCGGGTTTCCATGGTCGCCGACGCCACCGCGTTGAGCAGGTGCAGGCGACGCTCGCTCAGCACCCGTTCGGTGGTTTCGAACGAGGGGCAGAAGATGCCGTAGATGGTGCCGTCCTGGCCGATCAGCGGGCTGTAGGTGAACGTGAAATAGCGTTCCTGGCGCCGCCCGCCGGTCACCATCGGCAGCATCAGATCATGCGACCAGGTGGCCTCGCCGGTGGCGACGACCCCGGCGAGCATCGGGCTGATCGGTTCCCAGATGTCCCACCACACGTCGCGGCCGGGCCGGCCCAGCGCCTCGGGATGCTTGTCGCCCAGGATCTGGATGTAGGCGTCGTTGTAGACCAGGAACAGATCGTCGGCGCCCAACCACAGCACGATCGGAAACCGCGACGTCAACACCACCGCCACCGCCGAACGCACTTCGGCGGGCCAATCCTGAGCCGGACCCAAAGGGTGTGCAGCCCAGTCGAATTCGGCGAACAGCCGGCCCAACTCGCCGCCGAGCCCGACCGCCGCGGCGAGGTCAGCCGGCAGGTGCTCGCTCACGTCTGTCGGGGACGGTGATCCTGCAGCGCGTCGGTCAGCGTCGGGAAGATCTGCAGCACGCTGTCCAAGTTGGTCACTTCGATCGGCCGGATCACCAGGTCGTTGTCGGCGACCAGCCGCACCGACGTGCCCGCCTCGTCTCCTTGCCGGTGGCAGTCGAGCACGGCGTTCAGCCCGGCGCTGCCGAAGTAGGTCAGCGCCTGCAGATCGATGACGAGCAGCCGCGCGACATGTGTTGCGGCCTGGCGTAGCGCGGCGCCGAGGTCCGTAATCAACTCCCCGACGGTGCTGGAGTCCACTTCGCCCTTGACGTGTACGACGACTGCTTCCGGCAGAACCTCACAGTCGACCGCCAACAATTCCATCCATTCACCCGCTTCGACGTGTGCGCGGAAACGAAATGCGGTGCCGACCCGCCGCCTCTGCAGCCCAACTGGAATCGAGCCTAGCCTGGCCGTGCGTCTACGTGCCGGAGTCTGCGGATACGCGCTGGTGGACCGTCAGCAGCAGATGGTCGAATTCGCTTTGGACATTCTCCGACGGCGGTGGCAAGGTGCGGACTTCGTCGACCAACTGCTTGGCCAGGACGCGCAGTTTGGTGTTGGTCTCCTGCGATCGCCACCGCAACACGCCGAACGCCTGCTCGGCGCTGACCCGGTAGATGGCCATCAGGACACCCTTGGCCTGCTCGATCACCGCCCGGGACTCGAAGAGGTCCGGCAGTGTTTCGTCGAGTATCTCCTGGCGGGTCTCCGCGAAGGTGTCGGTCAGGTCGATGTAGTAGCCGGCGTTGCCCACCACGGCGCCGCTCTCGTCGGTCATCCGATCGGCCACCACGATCGCGTCGTGCACGGTGCCGGCGGTGTCGACGAAGCGGTGCCGACTGGAAAACGACCCCCCGCTGTGCAGCGCGCGGTCGAGAATGTCTTGGACGTGGGCCCGGTCGTCCGGATGCTTGTGCGAGAGCATCAATTCCGTCGTCGGCTGCACCGAGCCGGGTTCATAGCCGTGCATCCGGGCCACCTCGTCGGACCACTCCCAGCGCTGACCGACGAACCAGAACCGGAACGTGCCGACGTTCGAGTACACCTCGGCACCCGGCGGGTATCCCGTGGCCGCTCTAGCAGTCCGCTGCACGGTAAGAAATCATTCCACCCGGGAGTCGAACCGGCCAGGGGCCGGCACTTCGGCGGCGTAGTGTCCCGGCGCCACCAACGACGCCAACGCGCCGAGCAGCATCATCACCGTCGCCGCGGTGAATACCACCGTCAGCCCGGTGTGCAACGGCCCCGACATCAGCAGCGGGAAGAAGGTGTGGCCGGTCAGCACGTCGGCGGCCACGCCGGGCTGCCACAGTGCGCCGGACGGTCCGAGCAACTCGGCGATCGGGTTGTATCCCAAAAATGCCGCGAACAGGCTGCCGACCGGTGGGGTCTGCGCTGCCTGGTGGGCCACCGCCGCCGACACGCCCTGCTGCTGCAGCCCCGCGCTCATCGCGCCCGGCAGCGAGTTGGCCAGGCCGATGACCATCAGCGAGAAGAACACGCCGATCGACAGCGAGGTGCCCGCATTGAAGAACGTCGCCCGCACGCCCGACGCCGACCCGCGCTGGTCGGCCGGGACGCTGGACATGATCACGGCGGTGTTGGGGGCGGTGAAAATGCCGCCGCCGAACCCGTTGAGAAAGACCAGCGCCGCGAACACCCAGTAGTTGAAGTCGACCGGGATCATCATCAGCAACACGAAAGTGATTGCCATCAACAGCATTCCGCCGACGGTGAACGGCCTGGCGCCGTGGCGGTCGGCCAGTGAACCGGCCAGCGGACCGGCCACCAGGAAACCCACCGTCATCGGCAGCAGGTAGATGCCCGACCACAGCGGGGTGGATTCGAAGCTGTAGCCGTGCAGCGGCAGCCAGATGCCCTGCAGCCAGATGATCAGCATGAACTGCAGGCCGCCGCGGCCCACCGCGGACATCAGGCCGGCGAGGTTGCCGGTGCCGAATGCGGTGATTCGAAACAGCCGGATGTCGAGCATCGGGTTGGGCACCCGTAACTCGATGACGCAGAACGCCGCCATTGCCAGCACGCCTGACACCAGCGCGCCCAGTACCCAGGGGTTGGTCCACCCGGTGGCCGAATCACCGTGCGGCTGAATGCTGTAGGTGATGGCGGTAAGAATCACGGTGAGCCCGACGCCAAGTGTCACGGTGCCGGTCCAGTCCAGTTTGGCCGGACGGGTGTCGCCCAGTTCGTGCAGCGAGCGCATCGCCCAGATGGTGCCCGCCAGCCCGATCGGCACCCCGACCCAGAAGATGGCGCGCCAGTCCCACTCCGAGAGCAGCCCGCCCAGCAGCAGACCGATGAACGACCCGGCCACCGCGGCAACCTGGTTGATGCCCAACGCCATACCGCGCTGGTTGGCCGGGAACGCGTCGGTCAGGATCGCCGACGAGGTCGCCATCAGCATCGCGCCGCCGACGCCTTGCACCACCCGCCATCCGATCAGCCACAGCGCGCCGGCTTTGAGCGAAAACGGGTCGATGGACAACGCGACGGCGGCGGCGGTGAACACCAGGAACCCGAGGTTGTAGACGCGCACCCGGCCGTACATGTCGCCGATCCGGCCGAAGAACACCACCAGCACCGCGCTCACCAACAGGTAGCCCATCAGCATCCACAGCAGGTAGCTGACGTTGGCCGGGTCCAGCGCGTTCAGCCCGATGCCGCGGAAGATCGCGGGCAGCGAGATCAGCACGATCGACGAGTTGATCGTGGCCAGCAGGACACCCAGCGTGGTGTTCGACAGCGCGACCCACTTGTAGAACGGATGGTCGCGCTGCACGCGCAACCGGCGGCCGGGGTCGGCTGCCCGGGTCATTTCGGTCACCACGAAACACATATGTTAGCTATACAAATGATTGCGGTCGAATTCGTTCCGGCCGCGGGGCCGCGCTGCGCTAGCGTGGGCAGGGTCCACCAATCCACGCGGGAGCTCACCCAAGTGAGCTGAGAGGACGGCTCGGGGGCCGTCGACCGTATGAACCTGACCGGGTAATGCCGGCGTAGGGAGAGGAAATGACTGCAACAGTCGAACCGTCCGTGACCACCGGCCCGATCGCGGGCAGCACCAAGATCTACCGCGAGCTCGACGACGGCGCGCGGGTGCCGTTTCGCCGGGTGAACCTGTCCAACGGCGAGCACTTCGACCTCTACGACACCTCCGGGCCCTACACCGACCCGGACGCCGTCATCGACGTGCACCGCGGGCTGCCGCCGCGTCCCGGTGTGGTGCGCGACCGCGGCACCCAGCTGCAGCGGGCCCGCAACGGCGAGATCACCGCGGAGATGGCGTTCATCGCCGCCCGCGAGGGCATGCCCGCCGAATTGGTGCGCGACGAGGTCGCCCGCGGCCGAGCGGTGATTCCGGCCAACCACAACCATCCCGAGAGCGAGCCGATGATCATCGGCAAGGCGTTCGCGGTGAAGGTCAACGCCAACATCGGCAACTCCGCGGTGACGAGCTCGATCGCCGAGGAGGTCGACAAGATGGTGTGGGCCACCCGCTGGGGCGCCGACACGATCATGGATCTGTCCACCGGCAAGGACATTCACGAAACCCGCGAATGGATCCTGCGGAACTCGCCGGTGCCGGTCGGCACCGTGCCGATCTATCAGGCGCTGGAGAAGGTCAAGGGCGATCCCACCAAGTTGACGTGGGAGATCTACCGCGACACCGTGATCGAGCAGTGCGAGCAGGGTGTCGACTACATGACTGTGCACGCCGGGGTGTTGCTGCGCTACGTGCCGCTGACCGCCAAGCGGGTCACCGGCATCGTGAGCCGCGGCGGGTCGATCATGGCCGCCTGGTGTCTGGCCCATCACCAAGAGTCGTTCCTGTACACGCACTTCGAGGAGCTGGCCGACATCTTCGCCCGCTACGACGTGACGTTCTCGCTGGGCGACGGGCTGCGGCCCGGCTCGATCGCCGACGCCAACGACGCCGCGCAGTTCGCCGAGCTGCGCACCCTGGGCGAGCTGACCAAGATCGCGAAAGCCCGTGGCGCGCAAGTGATGATCGAAGGGCCGGGGCACATCCCGATGCACAAGATCGTCGAGAACGTGAAGCTCGAAGAGGAGTGGTGCGAGGAGGCGCCGTTCTACACGCTCGGCCCGCTGGCCACCGACATCGCGCCGGCCTACGACCACATCACCTCGGCGATCGGCGCGGCGATCATCGCGCAGGCCGGCACCGCGATGCTCTGCTACGTGACGCCCAAGGAGCATCTGGGGTTGCCGGACCGCAAAGACGTCAAGGACGGCGTGATCGCCTACAAGATCGCCGCGCACGCAGCCGATTTGGCGAAAGGTCATCCGCGCGCCCAGGAAAGGGATGACGCGCTGTCCACGGCTCGATTTGAATTCCGGTGGAACGACCAGTTCGCGTTGTCGCTGGACCCGGACACCGCCCGGGAATTCCACGACGAGACGCTGCCGGCCGAGCCGGCGAAGACCGCGCACTTCTGCTCGATGTGCGGGCCGAAGTTCTGCTCGATGCGCATCACCCAGGATGTCCGGGACTACGCCGCCGCGCACGGCCTGGACAGCGAGGAGGCCATCGAAGCCGCCATGGCGGAGAAGTCGGCCGAGTTCGCCGAGCACGGCAATCGGGTGTATCTGCCGATCGCACAGTGAAATACCTGCCGCTGGCGCCACAGGGGACGACGCCGCTGCGGGTGCTGGCCATCGCCGGATCGGATTCCGGCGGCGGCGCAGGCATCCAGGCCGACGTGCGCACCTGCACGCTGCTCGGCGTGCACGCGCTGTGCGCGGTGACCGCGGTGACGGTGCAGAACTCGGTGGGCGTCAAGGGTTTTCACAAGGTTCCCGGTAACGTGATCGCCGCACAGATCGAGGTGGTGTGCCACGACATCGGGTTTCAGGCGGCCAAGACCGGCATGCTGGCGTCCGCTGAGATCATCGAGGCCGTCGCGTCGGCGTGGCGAGACCACGCCCCGGATGCGCCGCTGGTGGTGGACCCGGTGTGCGCGTCGATGCACGGCGATCCGCTGCTGGATGCGGGCGGGCTGGATTCGCTTCGCGCCGAACTCTTTCCGTTGGCCACGCTGGTGACGCCGAACCTGCACGAGGTGCGGCTGCTGGTGGACATCGAGGTCGTTGACGCCGAGTCTCAGCGTGAGGCGGCCCGCGCGCTGCACGACTTGGGGCCGACGTGGGCGCTGGTCAAGGGCGGGCATCTGCACGGGTCGTCCAGCAGTGTCGATTTGCTGTTCGACGGCAACGACTTTCACGAGTTCGAGTCGCCCCGGGTAGACACCATCCACGACCACGGCGCCGGCGACACATTGGCCGCCGCGACGGCGTGCGCGCTGGCGCACGGCTACCCCGTGCCGGACGCGGTCGCGTTCGCCAAGGAGTGGGTGACCGAATGCCTTCGCGCCTCTTATCCACTCGGCCACGGCCACGGCCCGGTGTCCCCGCTGTTCCGGCTCTCATGATTGCCCGCTTCCTCCTCAGTCCGTTCCGGACTGCATCGTCAGCGGGCGCATGACGCTCGAGGACATCGCCGGCGTCGCGCACCATCCCGACGGCACCCCGTCGGGTGTGGTGGTGTTGACGCACGGCGCCGGCGGCAGCCGGGAATCGCCGCTGCTGCAACGGGTTTGCGACGAGTGGGCGCGACGTGGCTGGCTGGCGGTGCGCTACAACCTGCCCTACCGGCGGCGCAGGCCCAAAGGGCCGCCGTCCGGCTCGGCGGCCACCGACCGCGCCGGCATCGTCGAGGCGATCGCGATCTGCCGCAAGCTTGCCGACGGCCCGCTGATCGCCGGCGGGCATTCCTACGGCGGCCGGCAGACGTCGATGGTGGTGGCCGCCGGGGACGCGCCGGTGGATGTGCTGACGCTGTTCTCCTACCCGGTGCATCCGCCCGGCAAGCCCGAGCGCCCGCGCACGGAGCACCTGCCGGACATCGCGGTGCCGACGGTGTTCACCCACGGCACGTCGGACCCGTTCGGCACCCTCGACGAGGTACGGGACGCCGCCGCGTTGATTCCCGCACCCACCGAGGTCGTCGAGGTCACTGGCGCGCGCCATGACCTGGGGGCCAAGGCCCTCGACGTGCCGGCGCTGGCCGTCGATGCGGCGCTGCGTCTGCTATCCGGTACCGCGGGTTCTGTATAGTCGCGTCATGGACTCGCCACAGTATGACTTCGTCATCGTGGGTGCAGGCTTCGCCGGTATCGGCACTGCGATCCAGCTCAAGCGGCTCGGCTACCACAACTTCGTCATCCTCGACCGCGAGGCCGACCTGGGCGGCACCTGGCATGTCAACCGGTACCCGGGACTGGCCGTCGACATCCCGTCGACCACCTACTCGTACTGGTTCGAGCCGAACCCTTACTGGTCGCGGCTCTTCGCGACGGGGCCCGAGCTCAAGCAGTACGCCGACCACGTCGCCGACAAGTACGACGTCCGCCGCTACATGCGGTTCAACACGGCCGTCGAGGGCGCCCGCTGGGACGAGGACTCGCAAATCTGGCGGGTGGCGCTGGCCGGCGGCGAAACGCTGACCACCCGCTTCCTGATCACCGCGACCGGCTTCCTGTCCCAGCCGCACACCCCGGACATTCCCGGCATCTCCTCGTTCGAAGGCCGGATCATCCACACCACGGCTTGGGACGACAGCTACGACTTCGCCGGCCGCCGGGTCGGCCTGATCGGCACCGGCGCCACGGCCATCCAGCTCATTCCCGAGCTCGCCAAGACCGTCGCCGACCTGACCGTCTATCAACGCACCGCGATCTGGGTGGCGCCCAAGGTCGACTTCCGGATCTCCCCCGCCGTGCAGCGGCTCTTCGCCCGGGTGCCGTTCACCCAGCGGGCGGTGCGGTGGCTGACCGACAACATTCTCGAGTTCATGACGGTCACCGGCGTGCTGAACTACCGCTACTTCCGGCGGCTGTCCATCGCCGCGATGGACCTGTGCAAGATTCACCGGTTCGTCCAGGTCCGCGACAAGGAGCTGCGCCGCAAGCTGACCCCGGACTACGACATCGGCTGCAAGCGGCCGAGTTGGTCCAATGACTACTACCGCAGCTTCACCAAACCGCACGTGCACCTGGAGACCGGCGGCATCGACCGGATCGAGCCGGACGGCATCGTCACCAACGACGGGAACAAGGCCGTCATCGACACGCTGGTGCTGGCCACCGGATTCGACCTGTGGGACGCCAACTTCCCGGCCATCGAGGTGGTCGGCCGAGAAGGCCGCAACCTGGGTAAGTGGTGGCGGGAGAACAGGTTCCAGGCCTACCAGGGCGTGTCGATTCCGTACTTCCCCAACTACTTGAGCCTGGCCAGCCCGTACGCCTTCTCCGGGTTGTCGTTCTTCAACACCATGGAATACCAGATGCGCCACATGGACCGGCTGCTCGGCGAGGTCAAGCGCAGGGGCGCAACGACTTTCGAGGTGACCGAAGAGGCCAACGCGCGCTTCCTCGATCGCATGACCCGCCACCTGGACAACTCGGTGTTCTACGCCGGCGACTGTGCCACGTCGCGGTCCTACTACTTCAACCACAGCGGCGAGGCCACCCTGCTGCGGCCCACCTCGGTGCGCAACGCGGTGCGGGACGGGTCTAAATTCCCGTTGGACGACTACGCAATCGCCTAAGGAGCCCCATGTCACGCAAGAGCAATCGTCTGGCCCGCTTCTCGGGTTTGGCCTTGGCCGGCGCCGGGGTCTCCCACTTCACCAGCCCGCAGCTGTTCGAGCCGATCAGCAAGCCGGTGTTCCCCCACAACACCCGCCAGCACATCTACACCAACGGCGGGATTGAAACGGTCCTCGGGCTCGGCTTTTCCAGCCGGCGGACTCGCAGCGCCGCTATTGTCGGGTTGATCGCCTACTTGGCCTATCTGGGTGGTAGCGCTATTCGGAACGGCCAAAAAGCGTAGCCTGCATCAGCTTTCGCACGCATGCCTGTGGGTAGGCGGACTGCTCGGCTGCGTCTTCGTAGTGCACCAGCCGGCCCAGGTCGACCACCAGGGCCATCGCCGCGTGTACCAGGAACCGTGCCTGCGCAGCCGTCAACGCCGGCCGCGCTGACTCCAGCAGCCGCGTCCAGGAATCGATCGTCGCGCGCTGCACGTCGCGCAGCAGCTCCTGATCGGTGCGGGTCAGGTTGACCCGCTCGGTGTAGTAGATCGAAGCCAGTTCGGGGTTGGCGAACGACGTCGCGACATACGCCTCGATCAACGCGGTCAGCATCTGGCGCGGTTCTCGCAGATCGCCGAGGATCGCCGACAGGTGACCGGAGACCCGGTCGGCTGCCCGCCGCAATCCGGTGGACAGGATCTCGCACTTGCCGGAGAAGTACCGGTAGATGCCCGATACCGGAATGCCGACCGCCGAAGCGATTTGCGCCATGCTGGTTTCGGAATAGCCGTGGTGGTTGAACAACACCATCGACGCGCCCAGCAGGGCTTCGTACACCCCGGCATCCGAAGCGAAGATTCGCCAGGCCGCCGGGCGGGCAATGGCGTCGTCCGGGTGCGGAAGCTCCGTGGCGAGCACCGCCAACGCGGCGTCCCGCATCAGCGCGCGGATCTCGTCGTCCGGCAGCCGGACTCGATGGTCGACGATGCTGCCGATCACGCTGAGCGCTCCCGCCGACAGCATCCACCGTTGCGAGGGCGTCAACGACGGCCGAATTGCCATGAGCGGTCGATGAATTCGGCGGTTGACCAGCCGCAGCTGATCGGCCAGCGTCGACGCGTCCTCGCCGTGTAAGTAACGGGCCTGCCAGCGGTACAGTCCGCCGGACTCGCGGTTGGCCACCGCCAGGTCGATCAGCGCGTCGACCACGCGCTCCAACGTGGCGGCCGGGTCTGCGTCGGCAGGCTCGGCGTCGGCGAAAGCGGTGCAATCGACCAGCTGCTGGCCCAGCGCGAGCACCGCGCCGCGAAACAGGTCGTACTTGCTGGAGTAGTGCCGGTACAGCGCCGCCGCCGAGATCCCGACCTTGGCCGCAATGGCTTCCATGCCGACCGCGTGGTATCCCTGCGCACTGAAAGCCTCGGCCGCGGCGCGCGCGATCTGCGCCTTGCGGTCTTTCGGCCGGCGGCGCACCTGGGTGGCCGGCTCGGCGCGAGGGTTCGTCACCGCCTCACCCTAGCGTCGGATTTACGGTCCGGAAAACCTACCCTTGGGTCAGAACCTCCATTAACATAGCTTCTGTTCGGTCGCCGGCGACGACGGCGTCCGGGTTGCCTGTCGGAGGGACGCACATGCTGGAGAAGGTTCGCCAGGTGCTTGGCTTCCAGATCACCATCGCCGAGTTGATCGGGCTCGCCTTGATCGTCGGCACGCCATACTTACTGGTCGGAGTGATCTGGTCGACGACGCACACCGATCATCTGCACAAGATGCACGGAGCCGACCTGGTGGTGTCATTCCTCGGGTCGATCGTTTCCTGGCCGGTTCTGTTGTTCGCCGATGTCTGCATGACATGACCGCCGAAGCCGGAGCGCCGCTGACGACCGCCGATACCCGGATTCACATCACCCGTCGTACCGCGCGGTGGGACAACCGGCCGGCCACCGTCGCCGACGCGCTGGATTTCTGGTCGTTCGCGGCCGGGGCCGCCAACGTCGTCATGCAGCTGTCCTGGCCCGGGGTCGGCTACGGCGTGGTCGAGAGCACGGTCGAATCCGGCAGCCTGATGAAACACCCGTGGAAGCGGGCCCGCACCACGTTCAGCTATCTGGCGGTGGCGATTCTGGGCAGCCCGGCGGACCGTGCCGCTTTCCGCGACGCCGTAGACGTCGCGCACCGCGAGGTCCGCTCCGGACCCGACAGCCCGGTGAAATACAGCGGCTTCGACCGCGATCTGCAGATGTGGGTCGCGGCTTGCCTTTTCGTCGGGCTCGAGGACACCTACGAGTTGCTGCGGGGCAAGCTGACCGGTGAGCTCGCCGAACACTTTTACTCCTCGGCGTTCACCCTGGGTACCACACTGCAGGTCACCGAGGACCAATGGCCGGCTACCCGTGCGGATTTCGACCAATACTGGAATCAGGCGTGCCGGCGCGTGGCGATCGACGACACCGTGCGCCAATACCTGCAGGACTTGATCAACTTGCGGATGATCACGCCGCCGCTGCGTATCTTCGTCCCGTTGTTGCGGTTTTTGACCACCGGTTTTCTCGCTCCGGTTTTTCGCGACGCGCTGCAGGTCTCGTGGACGCCCGCTGCGCAGCGTCGCTTCGAGTACCTGTTCCTGGTGGTGGCGTTCGTCAACCGGTTTCTGCCCAAGTTCATCCGGCAGGGTGGCAGCTATGTGCTGCTGGCCGACGTGCGCCGCCGAATCCGGCGGCGCCGCAAGCTGATCTGAAGGGCGGTGGGAAAGTAACCGTGCGACATCTGAGCCACAGCCACTTCTTCGCCGGTGTGGTGGCCGTATTGCTGATCACCGTCGGATTGCTGGCGCTGTGGTGGCCGGTCTACCTCGACCAGTTCGACCACTACGGAATACAAATCACCTGCGGCCGAGGATTCAGCGCCAACCTTACCCAGGCGGCCGACGCCGGCGGCGACGACATCGCCGGCAAATGCAGTACGGCGCTGCTCATCCGGCGTGCCTGGGCCATCCCGACCGCCGTCGTCGGATGGGTGATCATCACCGTCGTCCTGGCGATCTGGGTCCACACCCCGCCCGGCTCCCACGAGGAAAGCACTCGGTTCTGGGAATTGCGCGGCGACGCGACATAGCCACGCGCGCCGCATATCTCACGGCAGCTCGACCTTGCTGGCCAGCCATCGGCCGTCGACCTTCTCCATGGTCATCGTGACCCGGCTGCGGTCCAATTGTGGTTCGGGCGCGGCGGCGTTGCTCACCGACTGATCGACGAACAGCACCACCTCGACCTTGTTCTTGCTGGCCGATTTCACTCCTGCTTCGATGACGGTGCCGTGTGCGGCCGCCTTGTTGTCGATCAGCGTCTGACGCAGCTGTGCGCTCGATTGGGTGTACATGTTTTTGAACTCACCGGTCGCGCCGTCGAGGACGTCGGTGAAGTTCTTGTCGATCGCCTTGGTGTCGATGCTGGTGAGTGCGAGAGTGTATTTGGTTGCGGCGTCGAGTGCTTGGGCAGCGGCGATCTTGACCTGGTGGTGCTCGAACAACACCCATCCCTCGTAGCCGGCTCCGGCCAATACCGCGGCAAGCACACCGCAGGCAACCCACCGGCCTACCCTGCGCTGACGCCCTTTCGGCTCCTCCGGTTCGTCGTCGACTTCGGGCGTGGTTTCTTGCGCCTCGGTGTCTTTTTCCGTGGTAGTGGTCATCAGTTGCATGCCCCCGATTCGCGGATCGCATTACCCCATCCCGTCGCTGCCACGATGTTGGCGTGGCTGACGCCTGACGGGTCTTTCTTCTTGATGCCGACGCCGATACGGGTCAGCTGAAAGGCCACATGTGTCATCGATTCGCCGCCGTATATCGGCGAGTACGGGCCGAAGTTGTCGGGGTTGTTGGTCACGATCAACGGTTTGACCCGTGGCGCCAGGAAGACCGTCGACTGGTCGATATTGGCGACCACAGCGTCGGCTTGGCGTTGCACGCCGGCGGCCGAGTAGTCGTCGTGATGGTCACCCAGGTTGCGGTTGAACTCGTCGATTTGGCCCATCAGCGGGTCGAATTGCGCGTTGAACCATTGACAGGCGTCCGACATGCCGCTGACCATCTCGGGGGTCACCCGATACCTGAAGGTGTTGTACGGCCAGATGTCGACGTTGGGCGACCACTCGCTGGGCGCCGGGCTGAACACCGGCAGCGGCGGCGGCGGAGTCGGATCGGCGTGCGCGGCGCCGGCCAGCCCGAGCGCGGCCGCAGCCAGGCAGCTCGCCGCCCACGCCGACGCCACCGGAACCATGTAGGCAACCGTAAAGGACGAAATTGTCATTAACAAGAGCTCGGCGGCCGTCCTGGGCTGCTTGACGGCCAGGTTAGCCGAGAGCGGCCGATGTCCCGAAGGTTCAGCGCTCCCTCACCGCCGAACGGGTTGCTGCACACTATTGCCGCGCGTGGCCGAAACCGGTTGTAGACTACCGTTCTTTAAAAATAATGCCGTTCTGTAGGAATTTGCGGAGCGCACCCTTGTGAGTCTGCAATGCAGACCTGCATGGTGCAGCGACCGGTGAACGCGCCGCCCTGATTACTTCCGGGCAGTTTCACAAAAGTCTTCCGTCGTCGCGGAACCGTGATTAACATGCTCGCCGTGGATCGTGGCACAGACGTGGCGCCCGACGGCGTGGCGGCCATCGAAGAGTGGACCGCGGGCTACATCCGCCGGCACCCGCTCGCGTCGCTGGCGACCGTCGGAGAGCAGTACGTCCTGGCCGTGCGCACCATCCAGTACTTCTTTTTCGACCTCTTCACCGGACGCTTCCAGTGGATCGAGTTTCTGCGGCAGGGCGCGTTCATGGCGGGCACTGCGGTGCTGCCGACGGTGCTGGTGGCACTGCCGATCGGGGTGACGCTGTCGATTCAGTTCGCGTTGCTGGCCAACCAAGTTGGTGCCACGTCGCTGGCCGGCGCGGCGAGCGGGCTGGCCGTGATTCGCCAAGCGGCATCGCTGGTGGCCGCGGTGCTGATGGCGGCGGCCGTCGGCTCCGCGATCACCGCGGACCTGGGCTCGCGCACCATGCGGGAGGAGACCGACGCCATGGAGGTCATGGGCGTCTCGGTGATCCGCCGGCTGGTGGTGCCGAGGTTCGCGGCCGCGATCATGATCGGTGTCGCGCTCACCGGAATCACCTGCTTTGTCGGCTTTTTGGCGAGCTACCTGTTCAACGTCTACTTCCAGCGCGGCGCGCCCGGCAGCTTCGTCGCGACGTTCTCGTCGTTCGCCACCACCGGCGACATGATCGTGGCGCTGCTCAAGGCGGTGGTGTATGGCGGCATTGTCGCGGTGGTGGCCTGCCAGAAGGGCCTGTGCACCAGGGGTGGACCGACCGGCGTCGCCGACTCGGTGAACGCCGCTGTCGTGGAAGCGATTCTGGTGCTCATGATCGTCAACGTCGGCATCAGCCAGCTCTACAACGTGCTGTTCCCGCGGACGGGTCTGTGACATGACGGCCTCGACCTATGTTCCCGCCGTCGCGCGACCGGTCGTCGCGATCTACCGCAGAGCATCCGCGCCGACGATTCGGCTCGGACACATGCTCGTCTTCTTCGTCCGCGCCCTGGTGGCCGTGCCCGCATCGCTGAGGCAATACCGCAAGGAATTTCTGCGGCTGCTCTCCGATATCGCCTGGGGCAACGGCTCGATCGTGGTCGGCGGCGGCACCGCGGGCGTGGCGGTGGTACTCGGGTTCACCGCGGGCGCGCTGGTGGCCGTCGAAGGGTACAACTTTTTGAACCTGCTCGGGCTGGGTCCGGCGACCGGCATCATCTCGTCGCTGGTGAACACTCGCGAGCTCGCGCCGATCATGGCGTCGCTGGCGTTCGCGATGCAGGCCGGTTGCCGGTTCACGGCGCAGCTGGGCGCGATGCGGATCGCCGAGGAGATCGACGCGCTGGATTCGCTGGCGATCCGGCCGATTCCGTTCCTGGTGACGACACGGCTGATGGCGTCGATCATCGCCGTGATCCCGCTGTACGTGGCCTGCCTGGCGGTCACCTATCTCACCTGCCAGCTGGTCGCGGGCGTGATCAGCGGCGGATCGGTCGGCCCGTACCTGCACTACTTCACGATGATGCTGAGCGGCAAGGACATCGTCTATTCGGTGCTCAAATGCGTGGTGTTCGTGTGGATTTCGTCGACAGTGCAGTGTTACTACGGGTTTTACGCCGCGGGCGGGCCGGAGGGTGTAGGGGTGGCCGCCGGGCATGCCATGCGCGCCAGCATCACCGTCGTGATCATGGTGAACATGCTGCTCACGATGGCGTTGTGGAGCATCGACGCCGGCGCGAGATTTGGCGGCTAGATGGGCAATTCGTTGGACCTCGACGGGCGCGGGCCCTCCGATCAGCAGCTGCTGGCATACGGGGTGACCGTCCTGCTGGTGGTCGCCGCGGTCACCGGCACCCTGCTGCTGAAGTCGACCGGGCGACTCAACGACTACGTCCGGGTGGTTGCCGAGCTGGTCAACGTCGGCGACGGACTGCCGCAGCGCTCCGACGTGAAATACCACGGCCTGCTGGTCGGCGCCGTCGACAACGTCATCCCGGCAACCTATGGCAAGCCCAACTACGTGCACATCAACCTCAAACCCGACTACGCCGCTCAGATCCCGGCCACGGTCACCGCGCGGGTGGTGCCCAGCAACGTGTTCGCGGTCTCGTCGGTGCAGCTCGTCGACCGCGGGCACGGTACCGGCATCCGCAACGGCGCGCACATCCGCGAAGACACCGAACTGTCGACGGTGATCTTCCAGACCACCATCAGCAAGCTGCGTGACATCCTGGCCGCGACGGGCCGGGGACGCGAGGACCACAGCGTCGGCATTCTGGCCGCTGTCGGCGCCGCCACCGAGAACCGGCGCGTCAAGCTGCTCACCGCCGGCGCCCAGTTGACCCGGGTGCTGAACGAGCTCAACGCGATCGTCGCCACCGACCCCGGTCCGACGACCGTGTCGGCGCTGCTGGACGCCACCCGCGGCCTGCAGTCCACCGCGCCCGAGCTCGTCGACGCCCTGCACGATGCGGTCCGGCCGATGCAGACGCTGGCCGAAAAACGCGCCCAGTTCCTGTCTTTGGTGACCGGCTCGCAGCACACCTTCGGCGTCAGCCGGCAGGCGTTCGACAACCACACCGACCAGCTGATCGAGATGACGCAGAACCTGACGCCGGCCGTGGGCGTGTTCGCGATCAACAGCGACAAGTTCATGCCCATCTTCACCCGGCTGAAGCGGTTGTCCGACAAGTTCTTTGAAGAGGTGTGGGATCCCGAGCTGGACACCGGCAACATGCGGGTCAACCTGGCGCTGACGCCCACCTACACCTACACGCGCGCCGACTGCCCGCGCTACGGCGAGCTGAAGGGCCCCAGCTGCTTCACCGCCCCGGAGATTGCGGTGCGGGCCGACCTGCCCGAGGTGCTGCTGCCGCAGAACTACCATCCGCCAGCCGATCTCGCGCCGCCGCCGGGCACCCAGATCGGGCCCGATGGCAACCTGGTCGCGGTCGGGCCGCCGCTGGTCAACCCCGGTGGGCCCAACCTGGAGGATCCCAACCCGCCGTTGCCGTGGTGGCCGTGGCCTGTCGGTCCGGCGCCGCGTGTTCCCGGCACCGCCGATCCCGACGATGCCCCGCCGCCACCGCCGCCGCTGCCCGCCGAGGCGGCGCCCGCGTCGTACGGCGGAAACGTCGGTCCCGTCGGCAGCCAACGCGAACGGGACCAACTGGGCCTGATCACCGGTCAGCCACACCCGGCTTCGGTGGCCACTCAGCTGCTGCTGGGCCCGCTGGCCCGCGGGACGAGGGTGTCGTTGGAGGGAGCGAAATGAAGTTCCGCGGACCGCTGATCGGGCTGTCCATCTTCATGGCGATCGCCACCGCGGTGACGTGGCTGGTGTATGCCACGCTTCGGCGCGACGTGGCCGGGTCGACCACACCGTATGCGGCGATGTTCACCGACGTGTACGGGCTGCGCGTGGGTGACGACGTGAGGATGGCCGGGGTGCGGGTCGGTCGCGTCGAAAACATCGAGCTGGCAGGCAAACTGGCGAAGGTTTCGTTCATCGTCCAAAACGACCAGCGCGTGTACGGCAACACGGTCGCATCGGTGACCTACCAGAACATCATCGGGCAGCGCTATCTCGGGCTGTCACTGGGCGAGACCGGCAGCCGGACTGTGCTGCCACCGGGAAGCGTGATCCCGGTTCAGCAGACCGATCCGTCGTTCGATGTCGGCAAGATGCTCAACGGCTTCGAACCGCTGTTCTCGCTGCTGAATCCGAAGCAAGCCGACGACCTGACCAAGGGGGTGATCCAGTCGCTGCAGGGTGACCGGGCGTCCATCCCGCTGCTGGTGGAACAGACGTCGACGCTGTCCCGCACGCTGTCCGCCCGTGACCAGGCCCTCGGTGATCTGATCACCAGCCTGACCCGGGTCACCGACAACGTTGCCGCACAGAACGACGACTTGGACCATGCGCTGAGCCAAACCCTCGATGTGATGAGGGATTTCGATGCCCGTCGGCCATCGTTGCAGTCGTCGGTCGGCTCCATCGCCCAAGTCACCCGACGGCTTTCCGCGATCGCCGACGACGTCTATCCGGCGTTGGACGAGATGATCACCCGCCAGCCCGGTTTCACCAAACACATGGCCGGCATGGAGCCGCAGTTGGCGTTCACCGGCGACAACCTGCCGCTGCTGCTCAAGGGTTTGGCGCGGATCGTCGACGAGGGGTCCTACGGCAACGCCTATGCCTGCGACCTCAATGCCATCGGATTCTTCCCCGGGCTCAACGACATCACCACGTTCATCGTCAACGCGGCCACCCCGGGCAACGCCTACCCGATCACCACGAAGAACCTGGGCTGGCACACCCCGCGATGCAGGAACATGGCCAATGGCTAGGCGCCGACCGCTGGAGTCCTACAACAAGACCTGGCTCGGGTTCGTCGCCTTGGCGGTGGTCGCGGTTCTGGTCGCCGCATCGTTGTTGGTGAAGGTGCTCGGCATCGGCTACACCCACTACACCGCCGAGTTTCTGCAGGCGGCGTCGCTGCGTGCCGGCAACCCGATCACGATCGCCGGCATCGAGGTGGGCAGCGTGTCGAGCATCAAGCTCGTCGGCGACCACGTCGAGGCCGGCCTGAAGGTGCGCGACAACGTCCCGCTGGGCAAGGACACCCGGGCGGTCATCAAGGTGATGACGATCCTCGGCTCGCGTTATCTCGAACTGGTGCCCGACGGCCCCGCTTCACTGCCCGGCAAGACGATCAGCCTGGCCCACACCGAGGTGCCCTACGACCTGCAGTCGCTACTCGAAGACGCCACAACGACATTCGAGCAGGTCGACTCCGACCAGTTCGCGCAGTCACTGGCCGTCCTGGGTAAGCAGCTCGAGGGCGTGCCGCCGCTGGTTCCGCAGGCGATGGCCAACCTGCACACGTTGTCGGCGATCACCGCCGACCGCCGCGACCAACTGGGCGCACTGCTCAAGAGCACCCAGCGGGTGGCCAATACGCTGCGGCGCCAGCAGACCAATCTGGGCAACCTGATGGATCAGGGTCAAGACCTGATCGGTCATTTGGTGGCGCGGGAGGCCACCTTTCACGCGATGTTGGCGGCGCTGACCCAGCTCGTCGATCAGCTCGACAAGATCGTGGTCAACCACCGGCCGATGCTCGACGAGTTGTTCACCAACCTGCACGAGCTCACCAACATGGTCGGCCAGCACGACGATTTGCTGCGCAACCTGCTGCAGGCCGCCCCGGTGCCGCTGCGCGGCCTGACCAACGCCACCGGGTACGGGCCCGTCGTCGAGTTCAACCTGGCGAACGGGCTTGCCATCGACTCGTGGATGTGCGCGATCAGTGGACGCGCCAAGGAGTTCGGCATGATCCAGTACTTCAAGGACTGCAAATGATCAACGGCAGGCGCAGGGTTATCGCCGTGATCGCAGCGATCGCCCTGCTGGCCGTCGCAGGCCTCGGGGTGGTGGGCTACTACATCAAGTCCCGGCTCGACACCATCACGCTGACCGCCCAATTCGACAGCGCTGCAGGGCTTTACGAGGGCAACGCAGTCGCAGTGCTGGGCATGCCGGTCGGAACGGTCAGCAAGATCACGTCGAAGGGCAGCTACGTCGAGGTCGAGTTCACCGTCGACAAGCACGTCAAGATTCCCGCCGCCGCGCAGGCGGTGACGATCACCACCTCGATCCTGACCGCCCGCCAGATCGAGTTGACGCCGCCGTATCGCGGGGGCCCGGTGTTGAAGAACCACGACACGATCGGGCTGACCCGAACCAAGACGCCGGTGGCCTTCGACCGGTTGCTCGACATGCTCGACAAGGTCTCGAAGTCGCTCAAGGGCAACGGCGCCGGGGGTGGGCCGATCGCCGACCTGACCGACGCCGCGGTCGGAATCTCCGACGGCAACGGTCAAAAGATCCTGGCGGCTCTCGACGAGCTGTCGAAAGCATTGCGGCTCAGCTCCGAACGGGGCGAAACCACCCGCGACGAGTTGACCACGATCGTCACTGATTTGAGCTCGCTGGTGGAGGCCGCCGCCCGCAACGACGCCAAGGTGCGCCAATTCGGCTCGACGACACACCAGCTCAGCCAGATGCTCGCCGACGAAGGCTTCGGCACCGGCGCCACCGGGCGCACCATCAACAAGATTCTCGACCAAGTCGCCTCGCTGATCGAGGCGAACCGGGAAAACCTGAAACAGGCCATCCGCAACGGCGACACCGCCGCCAAGTCCGTCGTGGACAACCAGCGCGGGGTCGCGGAGATGCTCGACGTGCTCCCGCTGACCCTGGAGAACCTGTACAACACCGTCGACCAGAACAACGGCGCAATCCGGGTGCACGGGCTGCTCGACAAAGCGCTCACCGACAGCCAATCCGCCAAGGAAATCTGCAACCTCATGCACTTGCGGCAATTGGGCTGCAGCACAGGGACATTGCAAGACTACGGGCCCGACTTCGGATTGACGTACATCCTCGACGGACTTTCGGCGATGGGACAGTAACGATGGCGCACAAAGCGTTGGCCGTCGTGGCCGCCGCAGCCGTGACCGCCGGCTGCGCCACCAACGGGTTGAGCAGCCTGCCGCTGCCGGCGCCGGGAATCGGCGGCGGCGGATACCTGCTGCACGCCGTCTTCTCCAACGCGCTGAATCTGCCCGCACACGCCAAGGTGAAACTCGCCGGAGCCGACGTCGGCCAACTCGAGTCGATGGTCGCGCACAACTACACCGCGGAAACCACGCTGCGCATCATGGACGGCGTCCGGGTGCCGGTGGGCAGCACCGCGGAGTTGCGGTCGGCCACCCCGCTCGGCGACGTGTTCATCGCGATCAAGCCGCCAAACCCGTTGCAGCCCACCGCACCGCTGCTGCACAGCGGCGACACCATCGGCCTGGAATCCACCCGGGCCGCCGCCACCGTGGAGTCGGTGCTCGCCTCGGCGGCGCTGCTGGTCAACGGCGGCGCGGTCCGCAACTTCACCAATATCGTCAACGGCGCCGGCAAGGCGACCGGTGACCAGGGTCAGGCGTTCGGCGACCTGATTAATCGGACCAACGCGCTGCTGGTGAAGCTCAACGCCCGATCGGGCCAGATCGACGAGGCGCTGACCGAAACCGCGCGGCTGGCCGATCGGCTCGACGAGAAGAACCAGGCCATCACCGAGGTGTTGCGGGCGGTCGGGCCGGCCACCGACGTGTTGTCGGCCGACGCCGACCAAATCGCCGACGTCGTCGAGCAAGTCGGAGCCACTACCCGTCAACTGCAGAAGTTCCCGTCGATCGCCGGCACCGACAAGACCGGCCGCAGCGTCATCAAGGATGCGAACGCGATTGCGGCGGCGTGGAATGACGTCTCGGTGAGTCCCGACACCAGCCTGGCCGCCCTCAACAGGTTGATCGCGCCGGTGGTCAAGGGCACGTCGAGCTCGGCGATTTCGGTGCGGGCGAGCTTCGACCGGCTGGTGATGGGGTCGCGGCCGGGCACCGGGGCGGAATCCGGCGGGTTCAAGGGTGATCCGGTTTTCCACGGTCCGATGCACCGCGACATCAACAAGTTCATCGGCTCGCTCAAGTACGCGCTGTGGCGGCTGCAGGAACGTGTTGTCGGGCGCGGGCCCGACACGTCGATGGGTCAGAACCCGTGGACGCCGGTCGGGCCGCCGCTGCCGCCGGCGCCACCGGGAGAGGCACCGCCTGATCCGTTCGCCCAGGAGCCGCCGGGATGATCGACACGGTCAGCCGGCTGATCGTCGGTATCGTTCGGGCGGGTCACCGGCAGCGGGCGTGGTTGTCGGGCATGGCGCTTGCACTGACACTCGTTGTGGCCGTGGCGTATCTGTTGATCGGCGCGCTGCGGGTGAACCCGCTGGACTCGACGTATCGTGTCAGGATCCAGCTGCCGGAATCCGGTGGCCTGCTGCCTAATCAGGACGTCGCCGTCCGCGGAATCCGGGTCGGGCGCATCGAATCGCTGGAGGCCACACCGTCCGGCGTCGAAGTGATCGCCCACATCAAGAAGGACGTCAAGATCCCGGCTTCGAGCCCGGTGCGAGTGTCGGGACTGTCACCCGCCGGCGAGCAGTACGTCGACTTCGAGCCCGCGTCGAACAACCGGCCATTCCTGGCGAATGGCAGCGTGGTCGGGCCCGAGCGGGCCAGCACCCCGGTTCCGCTGTCAGCGCTGCTCGCCGACGCCGACGGGATGCTGGCCCAAACCGATCCGAAGAAGCTCGAGCTGGTCAAGAAGGAACTGAGCCTGAGCAAGGAGGGGCCGCGCAAGCTCACCGACATCATCGACGGCGGCACGTTCCTGCTGTCCACCATGGATCCGGTGCTGCCGCAAACGGTTTCGGTGCTCAAAACCAGCCGGGTGGTGCTGACCACGCTGGCCGACAAGAACTCCGGACTCGCGGCCGCGACGCAAGACGTCGCCCAGGTGATGGCCGGCGTCAACAAGATGGACGGCGGGTTCCGCCGGTTCGTCGAGCGCACACCCCGGGTGCTGTCGTCGGTGGACAACCTGTTCGACGACAACTCCGACACCATGGTCGGGTTGCTGGCCAACCTGGTGACGACGGCGCGGCTGGTGTACGTCCGCGTCCCGGCGCTGGCCGCGGTGTTCCCCAACTATCGGGGGTCGACGCTGGAGGCGTTGGCGACCACCATGCACGACCACGGGCTGTGGGCCACCGCCGACATCTACCCGCGCTATACCTGCGACTACGGCACCCCACGCCGGCCGTCGTCGTCGGCGGACTACCCCGAGCCGTTCCTCTACACGTACTGCCGCGACGACGACCCCGAGGTGCTGATCCGCGGCGCCAAGAACGCTCCCCGGCCCGGCGGCGACGACACGGCCGGACCGCCGCCGGGCGCCAACCTGGGCCAGACCACCGACCCAACACCCAAGGGCCGCTTCACGATTCCCACCCCCTACGGCGGGCCGACGCTGCCCGTCGAACCGCCTCGCTGAATTGGAGCCAATCATGAAATACCTGCGCATCGGGCTGGTGGCCGCGGTGCTCGCCGCCGCGTTCGGTATCGCCGGAACGCTGGGCTGGAAGTTGTGGGAGGAGCACACGGTCAGCCAGGGCGCCCAGGCTGCCCGGCAGAGCGCGGTCGACTACGCGCAAGTGCTGACCAGCATCGACTCCAATCAGGTGGATCAGAACTTCGCGGCGGTACTCGGCGGTGCCACAGGCCAATTCAAAGACACCTACACGGAGGCCAGTGTGCAGCTTCGGCAGTTGCTGATCGACAACAAGGCCACCGCGCACGGCGTCGTGGTCGCGTCGGCCATCCAGTCCGAAGCCAAGGACAAAGTGGTCGTGCTGTTGATGGTCGATCAGACGGTCACCAACGCCGCGCGGCCCGACGGCCGGGTGGACCGCAGCCGGATGAAGATGACGATGGAGAAGGTCGACAACCGATGGCTCGCAAGCAAAGTCGAATTGCCGTAGCCTGGCTCACGGTTGTCGCCGCCGTGAGCGGGGCGCCGGTGGCATCGGCGTCGGCCCAGACGTTCTGCGGAGATCTCGGCGGCCAATGGGACGGGCAGTACTGCCACTCCTCGGTGCTTTCCGAGCGAAAAGCGGTGCGCGACATCAAGATGGCGATCCCGGGCGATCTGGTGGACAACCCCACCGCCGGCCCCGTGATACGCGACTACCTGCGCACGCTGTCGCAGAACTGGCGCGCCAAGGGCGCCACGATGGTTCAGGACAGCTGGGGCGAGGAGAACTACCAGGTGTTCCAGCACGGGCCCGCGCTCAGCGTGGCGTTCCACGAGGACTACCACGCCGACGGGCCGTGGATCAACAACGCCTACCGCACTTTCACGTTCGACATGGCCGGCGGCAGGCGGCTGGAGCTGACCGACATCACCAAACCGGGCGTGGATCCGCGGGCGGCCATTCCGCCGTTGGCCGAACCGTTCATTGCGGAGGCACTCGACCGGGCGCCCTGGCAGCACTCCCCAGGCACGTACCCGTTCACCGTCGATCGGTGGACGCCGGACAAGGTGTACTCGGGTGGCTACAAGGCGTGGGCGCTCACCCCCGACGAGCTGATCCTGTACATGCCGGACTATCCGGTGGGCCACGACTCCCCCGTCCAGTACGGCCAGGCTCAGCAGTGGTCGATGGACGGCGGGACCGTCGAGCCGCACATCCCGCTGGCCGCGCTGAGTTCGATCCTGCGTCCGGAGTTCGGCGGGACCTAATAGACAGGCGAAACTGTTCAGTTCAGCCTGTCTAGTGTAGGGTGGCGGGCATGGACGGGCCGAGCGAGTCTGCAACGCAGGCGGCGCGCGATCTGCGGGTCTTTTTCAGCCGGCTGCGACGCCGAATGCGCGAGGTCGCCACCGACGACGACCTCACGCCATCGCAGACGGCGGTGCTGACTCGACTGTGGAAAGACGGGCCGTCGTCGGCCAGCGTGCTGGCCAACGCTGAGCGGGTTCGACCTCAGTCGATGGCGGCCACGCTGACCGGACTCGATCGGCACGGCCTGATCCGGCGTGCGCCGGATCCGGAAGACGGTCGCCGGCAAGTGATCTCGTTGACCGCGGCCGGACGGCGACGTGCCGAGCACCACCGCCAGCTGCGCGGCGAATGGCTGGCCCAGGCCATGCAGGAGCAGTACTCGGACAGGGAGCGCCGCGTCATTCTCGAGGCGTTGTCGCTGCTCGAGCGCTTGACCGACTAGCGAAAGGACCTGCCAATGGAATTGGCTATCCACTTCATCGACTTTCTGCCGGAACACCCGGCCCGGCTGGCGCCGACGCTGGCGGCAACGGCCAAAGCTGCCGAAGACATCGGCGCCACGCTGTTCACTCTCGCAGATCATTTCTTCCAAATGGAAACCGTTGGGCGAGCGGAGGATCCGTTCCTGGAGGGCTACACGTCGCTGGGTTTTTTGGCCGCGCAGACGTCGACGATCGACCTGGCCATGCTGGTCACCGGAGTGACCTACCGCCATCCGGGGCTGCTGGCCAAGACGGTCACCACGCTCGATGTGCTCTCGCAGGGCCGGTCGATGTTCGGGATCGGGGCCGCCTGGTACGAGCGCGAGCACGTCGCACTGGGTGTCCCCTATCCGCCATTGCGGGAGCGGTTCGAGATGCTCGAAGAGACGCTGCAGATCTGCCGGCAGATGTGGAGCGATGACAACGGCCCATACCGAGGTAAGCACTATCAGCTGGCCGAGACGATCTGCGTGCCGCAGCCGATTCGGCGCCCGCCGGTGCTGCTCGGTGGCTCGGGCGAGAAGAAGACGCTGCGGCTGGTCGCCCAGTACGCCGATGTCTGGAACAGCACGGTGTCCGAGCCTGAGGAGCTCGAGCACAAGATCGAGGTGCTGAACCGGCATTGCGCGAACCTCGACCGCGACCCCACCGAGATTCGCAAGACAGTCGGGCTGCTCGCGGATCCGTTCGCGGACCTCGACGGGTACCTGCGTACGGTCGAACGCTATGCCGGGCTGGGTGTTTCGATGATCAACGTCGGCCCGCTGCCCGGCAATCCGGATCCGGCCGGCTTCGTGAAGCGTCTCGGCGACGAGCTGATGCCGAGGATCGCCGAGATCGGTTGAGCGTGGCGCTATCCTTTGGCGATGGCGTCGAGCGTGTCGGGAAAGGTCGCATTGGTTACCGGCGGCGCGTCGGGCATCGGCGCCGCGTTGACTAGCAAGTTGGTCGACGGGGGCGCCGAAGTCTGGATCGCCGATCGTCAGATCGAAGCGGCGCAGGAGCTGGCGCAACGCCGCAGCGGTGGCGGCGGAAAGGCACATGCGATCGAGGTCGATATACGCGACTATTCGTCGGTCGAGCGCGCCGTGGGTGAAGTGGTGGAGCAATCGGGGCGGATCGACTACCTGTTCAACAATGCCGGCATCGGGGTGGCCGGTGAGGTCGACTCGTACACGCTGGACGACTGGAACGACGTCTTCGACGTCAACCTGCGCGGTGTGGTGCACGGCATCCACGCGGTCTACCCGATCATGATCCGGCAGCACTCCGGCCACATCGTGAACACGGCGTCCATGGCCGGTCTTGTCACAACGGCGGGACAGGCGGGCTACACCGCCACCAAACACGCCGTCGTCGCGATTTCCAAGACATTGCGGATCGAGGCCGAGCGTCACGGCGTCCGCGTCTCGGTACTGTGTCCGGGCGTGATCCGGACCCCGATACTCACCGGCGGTCGCTACGGACGGACCGAGAAGGCCGGCCTCGACGACGACGAAATCCTCAGGCGCTGGGAGCAATTGCGTCCCATGGCGCCCGAGAAGTTCGCCGAGCGGGCCCTTCGCGCCGTGTTCCGTGGAGACGCGATCATCGTGGTGCCGGCATGGTGGAAGACATTCTGGTACCTTGAGCGGCTTTCACCATCGTTGTCGATGCGCCTTGCCCGAGTAACGCTCGAACGCATCCGGCAAGCGAGGCCGACCACATCCTGATGTTTACTCAGGATCCGGCTGACTATCACGGGTCTTCATCGTCGTCGAGTAGTTCATCAGGACGGTGGATTCGGTTGACTCGTGGTGGGCCGGTGCCGTCGCTCCAGGCGAGGCGACCTTCGTCAGTCACCGTCGTGGTGACGGTACCGTCCGTCGCCTCGGAATGGTCGGGCGCACAGGAGAAATAGAGACTGTCGGCGTTGGTTTGCCCGCCCTTGGCCCAATCCATTGCGTGATGAACCTCGCAGTGATAGCCGGGCTCAAGGCAATCCGGGCGAGTGCACCCGCCGTCGCGGGCGTAGCAGATCATGCGCTGGTCTAAGGTGGCAATGCGCTTGCTGCGTCCCAAATACAGTGGGCGATCCGAGTGATCCTCGAAGACAGCCAAGTAGTGAATGCTGTTGGCGGCCATGCGGATCAGGTCCCGCATCGGCAGGCGGCTGTTGCCTCCGGTGCGGGCGGGCGTGGGCATCGGAATGCTTGGGTCCTGCGCAGCACGGGCCGCCTGTTCGAGGTCGGCCAGCTTGGTCGTCACGATCACCGTGACGGGAACGCCGCGATGGACACCCAGCTCGCCGGACGAGATTGCATGCCGCAGAGCCAGCTTGAGCCCGTCATGGCAGCGCTGCGCGGGTGTGCGGTTGTCGCGCTGGTCAGGGGCAGGATCGCCGTTCTCGGGGACGTGGCGCCCGGGCCGCATCGCAGCGGTCACGGCTTCCACATACGCACGAGCTTCCGGATCCAGCCAGCCGCTCAGCCGGCTCATGCCATCGACGCCCTGCTTGCCCAGCACCACGCTGCGTCGCTTGGCACGGTCCTCGTCGGAAAAATTGCCATCTGGATTGAGGTAGTCGGAGATTCGTTCGCCCACTGCGGCCACAAACTTGGCGTCTTGCTTGGTGGCGTGCCTGACCAGGATGCGCTCGGCCTTGGCGCGGTCGACGGCACTGATCCCGGACGGCAGAACATCGAGCGCGTGCAGGACCGCGGCGATGTGGTCGTCACCGACGTTGCCCTCTTCGACGGCCTCCGCCAGCTTCGGCAATTCGGGCGGCAGCGCGGGGCCAGTCAACGAGCGTCGGGGGCGAATCCGCACCGCCACCCGGAACCGGCGCTTGACTTCGGCCGAGGTAATCCGTAGCCGTGAACACAGCAGATGACGCATGCTCACATCGGCGGGCAGTGCCGGATCGTCCGGCCCGTCGACCGGGTCGGCGATCTCCCCGAACACCCGGTACGACAGTCCGCGGTTGAGCCGGTCTAAAGTCTCGAGGCGCTCGGCCACCTCCACGCGAAATGCATTCCCTACCACGTCTGTGCATGTTGCGCGCAGCCGTGCGTACGAAGCCTCGATGAGCTCGAGGTCCGCGCGTATTTGCGCGCGCGCCGCGTCTGCGGACAGGGGTTGCGCGGCGGAACTCATAACTCGACGCTATCGAACCTTTGTTCGATTCACACTCGCAAATCATCTGGTTGTGGATAAAACGCCAACTGTGGATAACCCCGGCGCGATTTGCGCACTACTTCTTCAGTTCGTGGCGGGTGCGGTCCTCGCGGATGGGAACACCGTTGCGGCCGGTGATGTCCTGGGCGTACAGGCCGGTCGCATAGGCGACGCCGGCGCCGTGGATGCCCAGCGCGGTGCGGTCGACGTGGTCCAAGGTGTCGGTGGCCTTGTGGTAGTTGGGGTCGAACGGCTGATCCGCCTCGCCGCCCCACAGCTTGGCCTGTTCCTCGGATTTCTTGTTCTCGGCGCCGGAGAACAACCCGCCGGCCGGGATGCCCGCCAGCGTGAAGCCGTCGTAGTCGGACCGCCCGTCGAACGACGTGTCCTGCGGGGTTTTACCGGCCGAGCGCAGATACGCGGCCAGCGACCGCTCGATACCCGCGGAGCCTTCCGGCACAATCGGCTCGCCCCGCTTGTCGACCGGCAGCGACTGGTCGCCGTCGTAGGTGAAGTAGCCCGGATTCGGCGATCCCAGCATGTCGAAGTTCAGGTACAGCGCAATGTCTTTGAGCGCGTCGAGGTCCAGCGATTCGACGTACTTGCGTGACCCGATCAGCCCGAGTTCCTCCGCTCCCCAGAAGCCGAACCGCACGGCATTGTGCACCTGCGGCGAACTGCCCAGCTGCAGCGCGGTTTCCAGCACCGCGGCCACGCCGGAGCCGTCGTCGTTGATGCCGGGCCCCTCCGGGACACTGTCCAGGTGCGCCCCGATCATCACCACGTCGGAGGTGGAACCGGTCTTCGTTTGCGCAATCACGTTGCGGGCCGCGATGTCTCGGGTCTCGGCCTTGAGTTTTACGGTGACGGGTCCGGGCTTGTCGCGCAGCTGTATTCCGGCCGCTCGGGTGACGCTGACCACCGGGATCTTGACGTCGGCTTTGTCGCCCAGCGTGCCGCCCATCTCCTTTTCGTCGACGTTGTCGGCGATGATCAGCGCCACCGCCCCCCGCTGCACGGCGGCCTCCTCCTTCTCGGTGAACGGGCAGGTGCCGCGGTCCACCAGCACCACCGCCCCCTTCACCGGCAACTTGTCGTAATCGGACGGAGTGCAGCCCGGGCTGTCGTCGACTGGGGCGGACACCAGCGGTCCGCTCACCCCGTCCGGCGGCGTGGGCAGGCTGAACTGCAAGGCGCGGGCCTCGAAGGTTTTGTCGCCGATCGCCACCGACCCGGGCTCGGAGTGGAACACCCGCGCCTGAAACTCAGGGGTTTGCACGTCAAACCCCTTGTCGCGCAGCTTGTTTACCACGTATTCGACGCTGGCGTCGTAGCCGGGGGTGGCCACTGCGCGCGTGTTGCCGTTAGCGCGGGCGATGTCCTGCAGTTTCGACAGGTGCGCCATCATCGCGTCGGTGCTGATCTTCTGCCGCAGCGAGGTCGCGAAATTCGAGGCCGCCGACGACGCGGGCTGGGCGGACTTCGACGTGCCGCAGCCACCGATCAGCAACGCCGCCGTCGCGGCAACGACCAGAATTACCTTCGATTTGTAAGCCACCGCGCCCACGTTAGACGCTGGCGGCAACCGGATCACCGCCGAGTCAGCCGGCGTCGGCGAGATCGCGGCCTTCCACCCGCAGGTTGGTCACCTGGAGCAGCTCGGCTAGCCGGCTCACCATGCGCCGGTCGGTCCGCAGGACGACCTGGCGCCCGTCCGCCGCCGCAAGTCGATCCAGCGCAATGAGCTGAGGGTGTGTGACGAAGCCCAACGCAGACGCGTCGATGACCACCTCGTCGCCGGATGCCATCGGCCAAATCCGTTGCAGCGCAATGCTGAAAGCCTCGTCATCCGCGGCGTCGAGTTCACCCGCCAAGGCGAAATCGACGCCCTGCTCCGCATAGATGCGGAAACCCACCGCACCCGCGTTGACCATGGGATGCAGGCACATCAGCTCCTTGGCGGCGTCGCCCAAGAGACTGAGGTTGTAGGCACACAGCGCCGCGAAGGGCAGCACCGCCATCTTCTGGTCGACGAGGTACTCGAGGCGGGCGAATGCGGCGCGTTGCTCGGGCGTGCGGACCAGCACCGCCCCGTCGACCACCGCTCGGCACCCGCTGCATCCCGTCCCGACCACGAATTTCATCGCCGCCACCCCGTCGGCCACCGTCGCCTCGGCGTCGACGATGTCGGTGCCCGGAACGAACCGGTAGTGCTCGGCCACCGGCGTCACCGCGATCTGCCCGGTGCGCACCGCATCGGCGAAGCCCATCTCGTCCAGCTCGGTGCGCAGCGCGGCGGCGCTGGCGTCGCACGCGTACAACACTCGCTGATTTCGCGCGAGGCCGTCGGCGATGTATTCGGCCGCGCGCCTGACGAACTCCGAGCGGTCGCGATACCCCCACGCCACGTGCCCCAACGGGTTGAGACCGGCCGCGGAAGTGACTTCACCATGGCGTCGGGTCATCGGGGCTCCATCTGGTTTCCCAGTACCTGGTCGGCCATACTCAACCACTCGCAGACCACCCCCACCAGATAATCGGGATATTCGCGGCGGTCATGTCGACGACCCCACGTCGAGCCGGAGGTAGACATGAATGGTGGTGCTTTCCGGCGCCGTGTGCATGCGCAGCAGATCAGCGACTGCGTTCACGACGAAGAGTCCGGTTGAGCTCGGTTTGTCGCGGCTCGGCGGCCGGCGCCCGGCCAGCAGGTCGGAAAACAAGCCGGTGTCGCGCGCCTCGCAGACCAGATGGCGGTCTTGCTCCCACAGCGCGAGCCGGCATGCCGTCCCGGCGTGCTCAAGGCTGTTGGTGGCCAACTCGGTGATGACGAGTTGCAGGTCGGCGATCCGCTCGGTGGCCAGGCCGAGCAATCGGGCGTAACGATTGCCGTGCCGGCGTCCACCTGCTAAGTCGCTGGGCCGCGCGACTGTGTATCTCACGGCGGCCGGGCTTGCGGCCAGCGGCTGGTTGCAGCGCTCCAGGGCGGCGTCGACGCCGTAGTCGGCGCTGCGTTCGCGCGATCCGTTGCGCCGGATCATCGGATGGGTGGCACGAACGTCGGCCAGCACGGCGTCGTCGAGCAGCGACGCGTCATACGGGCAGAGCACCGTCACCCGCTCGCCGCCGAGCGCGATGTTGACCAGGGCTTCGTGCTGGACGCAGGCCGGGTATTCCAGGGTGCTGCGGCCGGGCCACACCGGCTCGGCGACGATGCGGACCGGTCGCCGGCTGTGCCGTTGGACGAAGTCCAGTTCCGCCGCCAGGATCCGCCCCGGATTACGGCCCAACTCGCCAATGTCGACCCAAGCCACCTGCGTCGCCGAGTCACCCAGCGCGCGGCGCAACAACGCCCCTTTGTCTTCGGGGACCGCCGCCCACACCGGCTCCCCCTGGGCCAACCCGTCGGAGATGAAGGGCACCACGGCGTCGAGGTATTCGTCCGGCGACCGGTAGAGCATGGCGGCGTGCTGGTCCATCGGCTGACGCCTACCCATCCAGCCAGGGCTTAATCGGTCAGAAGCGGGCCAATATCAGCTCGGCGACCGCACGCATCCCCGCGGCATTCGGGTGAAACGGCGCCGCACGCCAGGGCAGCGGCAACGCGGCGCCCACCGTCCACGGGTCGGTGGACCAGGCGTGATGCTCGCGGCTGGCCTGCCCGGCGCGCACGATTTGGCAGCCGGTGGCCTCTGCGGCCGCCGCGGTGGCCTCCTCCAAACGAGCGGCGACGTGGCGGCCCAGCTCGGCATCGGCCTTCGACAACGGCGGTGCGGCTTGGCCGTCCGGCGGCAGCAGGGTCAGGTAGTCGACGAACATCACCCGCGCCCTGGGCGCACGCCGACGGACCACGGCGCCCACGGCACGCAGGGAGTCGCCGACTTGGCCGAGCGCTTCCTCGCGCGCATCACGGTCGAGCAGGTTGCCGATCGGCGGCCACAGCCGGGCCGGCGCGGGCAAGGCGGCCGCCATCAGTAACGGCACGTATCCGACGTCGTTGCCGCCGATCGTAACGGTGACCAAGTCTTCGGACCCGTCGAGTGCGTCGATCTGCGGCGGCGCCCCGCGCTGCCGGTCGGCCAGCACGTGCGCGGTGGTGGCACCGGAAAAAGTGACGTCGACCAGGTCGAGGTTGCATTGCTGCGCGACGAGGTGCGCGTAATTGCGGGCCGAGCGCCCGGACCCGAACGGCGCACCCTTGGCGCGGGGCCGGATACCGGGCCCGGCCGCCATCGAGCTGCCCAGCGCCACATAGCGTTTCATCGATCAGGGCTCGACGCCTGCGCCCAGAAGCGTTTCGGGATCCGGCCGGCGTGGCGCGCGAGATAGCCGGCCGTGACGGCGGCGGCCATCGCGGCGGCCATCGCCGGGGGGTCGGCGGCCCGGGTCACCGCGCTCGCCAACAGCACTGCGTCGCAACCCAATTCCATCGCCAGCGCGGCGTCGCTGGCCGTGCCGATGCCGGCGTCGAGCACCACCGGCACACCGGCGGCCTCGACGATCATTTCGATGTTGTGCGGGTTGGCGATTCCCAGCCCGGTGCCGATCGGCGAGCCGAGTGGCATCACCGCGGCGCAGCCGGTGTCCTCGAGCCGTCGGGCCAGCGCCGGGTCGTCGTTGGTGTACGGCAGCACCACGAACCCATCGTCCACCAATTGCTCTGCGGCGCGGACCAATTCGACGGCGTCGGGCAGCAGGGTGCGTTCGTCGGCGATCACTTCGAGCTTGACCCACTCGGTGTCCAGCGCTTCGCGGGCCAGTTGTGCAGTGAGCACGGCCTCGGCGGCGCTGCGGCAGCCGGCGGTGTTGGGCAGCGGTGTGATGCCGAGCCGGCCCAGCAGGTCGAGCATCCCGGTGCCGCCCTCGGCGTCGACACGTCGCATCGCGACGGTGGTCAGTTCGGTGCCCGACGCGATCAGCGCCTCCTCGAGCACCGCGAGGTTGGTCGCTCCGCCGGTGCCCATGATCAGCCGCGACGAGAATTCCCGCCCGGCGATTGTGAGTTTGTTGTCAGCCACCTTGCACCGCCGTCACCACCTCGAGCCGGGCGCCGTCGGAAAGCGTTGTCTGCCAACCGGACCGCGGCAACACTGACTGGTCCAGGGCCACCGCGATGCCGCGGTCGGGATACCCCAGCGATTCCAGAAGGGCCGCGACCGTGGTCTGATCGTCGACCTGCAGCGGTTTTTCGTTGACGACGACGATCACGCGTGCGCTCCCGTCGGAACCAGTTGCGACACAATCTGTTCAGCGGTCCACGGCGCCAGCAGAAAACCGTTGCGTCCGTGACCGGCAGCCACCAGCGTCCGCTCGTCGAGGCGGCCCACCAATGGCACGTTGTCCGGTGTCATCGGGCGCAGCCCGGCGGCGCATTCGGCCAGCTCGTATTCGCCGAGGGCGGGCAGCACGGCGCAGGCGTCGTCGAGCAGATCGCGCACCCCGGAGACCGCCGGCGCGGTGTCGCGGCCGTGCTCGTATTGGGTGGCGCCGACGACCACGCCGTCGGCCCGGGGCACCAGATACACCTGCCGACCGTGTACCCGGGCCCGAATCACCCGCTGCGGCACCGGCATACATCCCTTGCGCCACCGCAGCCGCAGCACTTCGCCCTTCACCGGGCGGATCGGCAGCCCGGGCCACAGCGCCGGCGCGTCGATCCCGTTGGCGATCACGACGGCGTCGGCGTTGACACCGGCCACGTCACCCACGGGTCCGGCCCACTGCACGCCGAGCCGTTCACAGGCCGTCTCGAGCGCGTCGAGCACCGCGCGGTTGTCCACCGCCAGCTCGGTGGGCGCCCGAAAGCCATGCCGGATGCCTTGGGCCAGTAGAGGTTCCACGTCGCGCGCGGCTGACTCCCAGACCACCGGATGGCCCTGCGCGGACAGCCAGTCGGCGACGGTGCGCAGATCGGCTGCGTCGGCGCGGTCGACGGCGACCACCAGCGACTCGCGCGCGGTGATCACGTGCGGCGGCAACCCGAAGCCGTCGCGCCACAGCCTCAGCGACTCCAGGCCCATCCGCAGCAGCCGCTCCTCGCCGGGCCAACCCTCGCTGTGCGGGGCCAGCATGCCGGCCGCCACCCAGGACGCTCCGTGGTCGCCGGTGCGGTGCACCCGCACTGACCAGCCGGCCTGGGCCGCCCGGCGCGCCACCGACAAGCCGATGACACCTCCGCCGATAACGGCCAGTGAGTCCGGCATCCTTTCTCCCTTCGCCGGCATGATCCGGATCAGGTGTGACGGTAAGGGCAGGCGTGCCCACTCTCAGACCCCGTGCCCGGGACTCCCGTGATTCGTCAGCTTTCCACGCTAGCGGCTAGCGTCGCGGTGTGCACCAACCCCGGCTCGCCAGCGCCAGGCTCTACCTGTGCACCGACGCCCGCCGCGAGCGCGGTGATCTGGCCGAGTTCGCCGAGGCAGCGCTCGCCGGCGGGGTGGACATCATCCAGCTGCGCGACAAGGGCTCGATCGGCGAGCAGCGGTTCGGGCCGTTGGAGGCGCGCGACGAGCTGGCGGCACTCGAGATGCTCGCCGACGCGGCCCGCCGGCACGCGGCGTTGGTCGCCGTCAACGACCGCGCCGACATCGCCCGGGCGGTCGGCGCCGACGTGCTGCACCTAGGCCAAAACGACCTTCCCCTACCCGTGGCGCGCGAGATCGTCGCACCAAAAACCCTGATCGGCCGCTCCACCCACGACGTCGACCAGGTCACCGCCGCCCTCACCGAGGACGTCGACTACTTCTGCGTCGGGCCGTGCTGGCCGACTCCGACCAAACCCGGCCGACCGGCGCCCGGCCTGCCGCTGGTCCGGGCAGCAGCCGCAACGGCGACCGACAAACCCTGGTTCGCGATCGGTGGTATCGACGCCGACCGGTTGCCCGAAGTCTTACAGGCCGGGGCCCGCCGGGTCGTGGTGGTGCGGGCGATCACCGCGGCCGACGACCCGCGCGCGGCCGCCGAGCGGCTCAGTTCGGCGCTGGCAGCAGCGAGCTGATCCGGGTGGACAGCTGCGAGGGCGCCTGGTCCGGGCCGCCCGCCGTACACCACAGGAAAACGCCCGCCTCGATCTCGACCGTGCGCGGCAGGTGACGGCGCCGCTCGTCGCCCGGGCTCAGCGGCACCGTCGCCGGCGCGGCGCGCAGCCGCTGCCAGCTGGCGGCGAACCCGGGATGCAGCGGCAGGTCGGCCACCTCGTCTTCGTCGACCCAGCGCAACTCGGCGCTTTCCCGGTTGGGCACGGTGGGCAGCAACTCGAGGGCGTCGGCGACGACGGTGGTGTAGGTCCAGTCGGTGCCGCTCGCCATCGCGGTGATCACCGTCGCGCGCACGGCCAGCTGTTCGCTGGTCAGCCCCGCCTCCTCGAGCGCCTCCCGCACGGCGGCCTGCTCGGCGGTCTCATGGCTGTCGCGGGCGCCCCCGGGCAGACCCCAGGTTCCGCCCTGGTGACTCCACGGCGCACGGTGTTGCAGCAACACCGCGGGGCTGCCGTCGCCGCGCGGCGCCCGCAAAAGCAGACCGGCCGCGCCGTGCCGGCCCCAGTACGGCACGCCCGTGTCGGAAATCACCCAGCCGTCGCCGTCGCCGCGCACGGGTTCAGGATAAGCAGCCCAGCGCCGGTGACTCGGCGATGCTCCCCGCATCCCGAAAACAAACTCTTAGACTTTGCTTATAGAGTTCGTGCGACGCACAGCGAAGAGATGAGGTCCGAACAGACGTGACCGTTGAGTTGGCGCACCCGTCGACCGAGCCACTGGGGTCGCGGTCGCCAATCGAACCGGCGCACCCGCGTTGGTGGTTCATCTCGACGACACCCGGCCGCATCCTGTCCATCGGCGTCATCCTGGCGATGCTGGGCGGACTCAGCGCGTTTGCCACCTCGACGACGATCAACCAGCGTCAGCAGGCGCTGACCACGGTGCTGAACCACACCGAGCCGCTGTCGTTCGCGGCGGGCCGGCTCTACACCACGCTGTCGGTGGCCGACGCGGCGGCGGCGACGGCGTTCATCGCCCAGGCCGAGCCGCGGACGGTCCGGGCGCGTTACGAGCAGGCGATCACAGACGCCGCGGTCGCGGTAACCCGGGCGTCGAGCGGGCTGACCGACGAGCCGCTGGTGCAGCTGCTGGGCCGGATCAACGCCGAGCTCGCCGTCTACACCGGGCTGATCGAGATCGCGCGGACCAACAATCGGGCGGGTAACCCGGTCGGCTCGTCGTATCTGTCCGAGGCGTCGGCGTTGATGCAGTCGCGGATCCTGCCCGATGCCCAACAGCTCTACCGCCAGACCTCGGAGCGGGTGGACAGCGAAACAACGGCATCCACTCAAATCCCGGCTCCGGTGATCCTCGTCGTCGTCACCACGGTGATCTTCGGCGCGTTCGCGCATCGCTGGCTGGCCCGGCGCACCAATCGGCGGATCAACCCCGGTCTCGTCGTGGGCGCCCTGGCGATCCTCATTATGGTGGTGTGGGTAGGAACGGCCCTGGCGATTTCCACCTCGGCCAGTCGCAGCGCGAAAAATACTGCGGCAGAATCGCTGAAGACCGTCATCAACCTGTCGATCACCGCCCAGCAGGCGCGTGCCGACGAGACGCTGTCACTGATCCGGCGCGGGGACGAAGAGGTCCGCCAGCAGTCCTTCTACCAACGCATCGACGCCATGCACCAGCAGCTCGACGAATACCTGTCCCGCGGCGACGCCGTCGACAAGACCGACTTGCACGACGCCGACCAACTGCTGGCCCGTTGGCGCCAGGCCAACGATCGGATCAACGCCTACATTTCGGTGGGCAACTATCAGGCCGCCACCCAGGTTGCGCTCGGCAACGGTGAAGACGACTCCAGCCCCGCGTTCGACAAACTCGACGAGGCGCTGCGCAAAACCATGGAGCAGAGCCGCAACCAGCTGCGCACCGACATCCTCAATGCGCGTCAGGGGCTGTCCGGCGCCACCGTCGGCGGCGTCGTGCTCAGCCTGGGCGCCGCGATCGCGGTCGCGCTCGGTTTGTGGCCCCGACTGAACGAGTACCGATGACGCGCCGATCGCAAGCATGGCGGAGCCAGGCGCAGCGGGTCGGCGCCATCGGCCGCCGCCTAGTTGCCATCGTGTGCGCCGCCGTCCTGCTGCTGGCCGGCTGCGGGCACTCGGCGCCGATGGTGGTGGCGCCTGTGCCGACGCTGCCGCCGCCCACCCCGGCCGGCATGCAGGAGCTGCCGCCGCAACCGCCGCGCCCACCCGAGAAGGCCAACGCCGACTGCGACGTCACCGCCAGCCTGCGGCCGTTCGCCACTAAGGCCGAGGCCGACGATGCGGTCAGCGGCATCCGCGGCCGCGGCCGGCTGATCGTCGGCCTCGACATCGGCAGCAACCTGCTGTCCTTCCGCGACCCGATCACCGGCCAGATCACCGGTTTCGACGTCGACATCGCCGGCGAGGTGGCCCGCGACATTTTCGGCAGCCCGACCTCGGTGGAATACCGGATCCTGTCGTCGGCCGAACGCATCACCGCGCTGCAGAAGTCGCTCGTCGACATCGTCGTCAAGACCATGACGATCACCTGCGAGCGGCGCAAGCTGGTCAACTTCTCCACCGTCTACCTCGACGCCAAACAACGCATCCTGGCGCCCAGCGATTCGGCGATCACCAAACCGTCCGACCTGTCCGGCAAGCGGGTCTGCGTGGCCAAGGGCACCACGTCGCTGGGCCGGATCCGCGAGATCGCGCCGCCGCCGTTGATCGTGGAGGTGGTGAACTGGGCCGACTGCCTGGTGGCGCTGCAGCAGCGCGAGGTCGACGCCGTCAGCACCGACGACACGATCCTGGCCGGGCTGGTGTCCCAGGATCCTTACCTGCACATCGTGGGGCCCAACATGGACACCCAGCCCTACGGCATCGGGGTCAACCTGAACAACACCGGGCTGGTCCGGTTCGTCAACGGCACCCTGGAACGCATCCGCCGCGACGGCACCTGGAACACGTTGTACCGCAAGTGGTTGAACGTGCTGGGTCCGGCGCCGGCCCCGCCCGCCCCGAGGTATCTGGACTGATGGACAAGCCCGACGACGACGCCGTCGCTCCCGGCACGGAGCCGTCCGACGCGACGGCCGACTCCGCCGCGCAGATGCGCCCGGTGTCCACCCAGGCGCTGTTCCGCCCGCATTTCGACGACGACGAAGACGACGACGCCACCACCGTCGAGACCGAGTCGCCGGAGCGCGTGACGACAACCCGGGTGGCGCAACCGGTCCGGCGGCTGGGCGGCGGCCTGGTGGAGATCCCGCGGGTGCCCGACATCGACCCGCTCGAAGCGCTGATGCCCAACCCGGTGGTGCCGGAGTCCAAGCGGTTCTGCTGGAACTGCGGCCGGCCGGTGGGCCGCTCCAGCCCCGACGGCAAGGCCCTCTCGGAGGGCTGGTGCCCGTATTGCGGCAGCCCGTATTCGTTTCTGCCGCAACTGAATCCGGGTGACGTGGTCGCTGGTCAGTACGAGATCAAGGGCTGCATCGCGCACGGCGGGCTGGGCTGGGTGTACCTGGCGTTCGACAAGAACGTCAACGACCGGCCGGTGGTGCTCAAGGGTTTGGTGCATTCCGGCGACGCCGAGGCGCAGGCGATCGCGATGGCCGAGCGGCAGTTCCTCGCCGAGGTGGTGCACCCGTCGATCGTGCAGATCTTCAACTTCGTCGAGCATCCCGACCGGCACGGCGATCCGGTCGGCTACATCGTGATGGAGTACGTCGGCGGGCAGTCGCTCAAGCGTGGCCGCGGCGTGAACCTGCCGGTGGCCGAGGCCATCGCCTACATCCTGGAAATCCTTCCCGCCCTTGGGTATTTGCATTCCATCGGCTTGGTCTACAACGACCTCAAGCCGGAGAACATCATGGTCACCGAGGAGCAGCTCAAGCTGATCGACCTGGGTGCGGTGTCGCGGATCAACTCGTTCGGCTATCTCTACGGCACGCCGGGTTATCAGGCGCCGGAGATCGTGCGCACCGGGCCGACGGTGGCCACCGACATCTACACGGTGGGCCGGACACTGGCCGCTCTGACGATGACGCTGCGCACCCGCAACGGGCGCTACGTCGACGGGCTGCCCGAAGACGACCCGGTGCTGGTCGAATACGACTCGTTCGCCCGGTTGCTGCGCCGCGCGATCGACCCCGATCCACGGCGGCGGTTCGCCAGCGCCGAGGAGATGTCGGGACAGCTGTCTGGCGTGCTGCGCGAGGTGGTCGCTCACGACACGGGCGTGCCGCGGCCCGGCCTGTCGACGATCTTTTCCCGGACCCGTTCGACGTTCGGGGTCGAGCTGCTGGTGGCGCACACCGACGTGTACCTGGACGGGCAGGTGCATTCGGAGAAGCTGACCGCCAAGGAGATCGTGACCGCGTTGCCGGTGCCGCTGGTCGATCCCGCCGACGTCGCGGCCCCCGTGTTGCAGGCGACGGTGCTGTCGCAGCCGGTGCAGACACTGGACTCGTTGCGCGCGGTGCGGCACGGCTCACTGGATTCCGAGGGGATCGACCTGTCGGAGTCGGTCGAGTTGCCGCTGATGGAGGTCCGCGCGCTGCTGGACCTCGGCGACGTGGCCAAGGCGACCCGCAAACTCGACGACTTGGCCGAGCGGGTGGGCTGGCGCTGGCGGCTGGTCTGGTATCGCGCCGTCGCCGAGTTGCTCACCGGCGACTACGACTCGGCGATCAAACACTTCAACGAGGTGCTGGACACCTTCCCCGGCGAGTTGGCTCCGAAGCTGGCGCTGGCCGCCACCGCCGAGCTGGCCGGCAACTCCGACGAGCACCAGTTCTACCAGACGGTGTGGGAAACCGACGACGGCGTGATCTCTGCCGCGTTCGGGCTGGCGCGGGCGCTGTCGGCCGAAGGCGACCGCGAAGCCGCGGTGCGCATCCTCGACGAAGTGCCCGCCAGCTCAAGGCATTTCACCACTGCGCGGCTGACCAGTGCGGTGACGCTGCTGTCCGGCCGCTCGACGAGCGAGATCACCGAGGAGCACATCCGCGACGCCGCGCGACGGGTCGAGGCGTTGCCGCCGACCGAGCCGCGGGTGCTGCAGATCCGGGCGCTGGTTCTGGGCAGCGCGATGGACTGGCTCGAGGCGGGCCACGAGGCCAGCACCAACCACATCCTGGGTTTCCCGTTCACCGGACACGGGCTGCGCCTCGGCGTCGAGGCGTCGCTGCGGGCGCTGGCGCGGGTGGCGCCCACCCAGGCGCATCGCTACACGCTGGTCGACATGGCCAACCGGGTGCGCCCCACGAGCACCTTCTAGGGGGCTCAGCGATTTCGGCGCGATAATCGTCGCTCAGCGCGAGAAACCGCGCCGAAACCCGGTGGCGTGTCCTCAGCAAATCTCCAGTTTCGCGGTTCACAGTTGAGTCATGGCGGGGCAATCCGACCGGTGGATCACCACTGCCCGAATCCTGCGCCGCGCAGGATTCGGGGTCAGCGGCCCGACCGTCGACGCGGTCGTCGCACAAGACTGGCCGACCTACGTTGCGGCGGCGCTGAATTCGGACCCCGACGCCGACCCGGGTGCACACGCGACGCCGATGCCCACCTTCGCCGTGCCACGTGCGCCCGGCAAGGGCGCCACCAAAGAAGCGCGAAAGGCCCACAACCGGCAGCTGTCCGAGCAGATGTCCGAGCTGTCGGCGTGGTGGCTGCGCCGCATGGCATCGGTCGAGCAGCCGGTCCACGAGAAGCTGACCTTGCTGTGGCACAACCACTTCGCCACCTCCGCCCAGAAGGTCCGCGTTGCCGACTACATGGCAGCGCAGAACCAGAAGCTGCGCACCCTGGCGCTCGGCGACTTCCGGACCCTGGCCTACGCGATGCTCACCGACGCCGCGATGCTGCGCTGGCTCGACGGACAGACCAATACCGCCAAGGCCCCCAACGAGAACCTGGCCCGCGAATTCATGGAGTTGTTCGCGCTCGGTCACGGCAACGGCTACACCGAGGACGACGTGCGAGCCGGCGCCCGGGCACTGACCGGCTGGGTGATCAAGCCAACCGGTGAAACGGCGATGATGCCCAAGCGGCACGACAACACCGCCAAGACGGTGCTCGGTGCCACGGGAGACTTCGACGCCGCCGGATTCTGCGAGACCGTGCTGGCCCAGCCGAAGTCGGCCGAATACGTCGCGGGGCGGCTGTGGCGCCAGCTCGCCACCGACGACCCGCCGTCGGTAAGCGCCTTGAGCCGCCTGGTCGCCGCCTACGGCCCCGGCCGCGACCTGAAAGCGTTGACCGCCGCGATCCTCACCGACGACGAGTTCGTCGGCGCCCGAGCCGCAATCGTCAATACCCCGGTGGAATGGCTGGTCGGAATGATCCGGACACTGCGCGTGCCGCTCGACACCCCCAAACAGATCGAGACCGTCGGCGCGACGCTGAAAGCCCTGGGGCAGCGGCCTTTCTACCCGCCCGACGTCGGCGGCTGGCCACACGGCCAGGTGTGGCTGTCCACCGCCAGCGCCGACGTGCGGTTCCGCGCCGCAAGCAACCTGGCCCGCGCCGGCGACCTGTCCACTGTCGAGGACGCCGGCGCCGGGGACCGCATCGACGCCGCCGGTTATCTCATCGGCGTCGGGACGTGGTCGGATCGGACCGTCGCCGCTCTCAAACCGTTGGTGCGCAAGCCTGTAGCACTACTGGCCGCGGCCGTGAATACACCGGAGTACCTGACGTCATGAATCGCCGCAAGTTCCTGATCGCCAGCGCCGGCGTGGGCGCGGCCGGTCTACTGTCCGGGACGGTAGCGGTCAGCTGGTCCGACCTGTTGCGGGCGGCCCACGACCGGCCGCTGGCCGAGGGCAGCGGCGTGCTGGTGATCGTCACCCTGTACGGCGGCAACGATGGCATCAACACCGTAATCCCCTACGCCGACAATGCTTATCACGACGCCAGGCCCGAACTTTCCTATGCCCCAAGCGATGTGCTGCACCTCGACGACCAGCTGGGGCTCAACCCGGCGCTGAAGGGCATGGCCCAGCTGTGGAACCAGCGCAAGCTGGCCATCGTGCGCGGGGCTAGCTACCCGCGGCCCGACCACAGCCACTTCCGGTCGATGGATATCTGGCAGACCGCGTCGCCGGCCGAGCCCGTGTCGACCGGCTGGATCGGCCGCTGGCTCGACGCCACCGGCGACGACCCGCTGCGCGCGGTCAACATCGGATCGGTGCTGCCCCCGTTGGCGGTGGGCGAAAAGTGCACGGCCGCAGCGCTTTCCCCGACTGCCGTGCCGGAGTCGGCGGACAGGTTCGCCGCCACCATGGAAGCGCTGGGCGTCGACGACCCAGACGACACCCCGGCGATGTCCGCGGTGTGCGCCGCCTACCGCGCCAGCCGCACCACCGACACCACCCTCGCCGACGTCAAACCGGCTGGCGGCGAGCATAACTCGCTGGCCGCCCAGCTGAGCATGGTGGCCACCGCGGTGCGCGCCGGCGTGCCGACCCGCGTGTACGCGGTGCAGCTCGGCGGGTTCGACACCCACGCCGACGAACGCGACACCCAGCAGCGCCTGCTGCAGACCTTCGACGAGGCGCTCACGCCTTTCCTGCAGCAGATGGCCGGCGACCGGTACGGCAGGAACGTCGTCGTGCTGGCGTACTCGGAGTTCGGGCGGCGGGTGAGGGCCAACGCGTCGCAGGGCACCGACCACGGCACCGCGGGCCCTGTGTTCGTCGCCGGGGCGCCGGTCAAGGGCGGCTTCTACGGCGACGAGCCCAGCCTGACCGACCTGGACAACGGAGACCTCAAGCCCACCAACGACTTTCGCGACGTCTACTACGAGCTGCTGACACAAACACTGAAGTCCGACCCCACCCCGGCGGTCGGCAGTGGCAGACGCGCGCTGGGGTTCCTGTAGGTCAGCCGGCGACCAGCTTGACCACCTGGTCGTTGCCGTAGTCGGTGACGTAGACGTTGCCGGCGTCGTCCACCGCCACACCCCTGGTGTAGCCGAGACCGGTGACCGGCACCACCGTCTGCTGGTTGGAGCGCGCGTCCAACCGCACCACCCTGCTGCCGTCGGTGACGTAGACGCCGCCCTGCTCGTCGGCCGCCAACCCGGACGGGTCTTTCAGGCCGGTGAACGGGAGTACCTCCTGGCTGGTCGATCCCGGCGGCAGCTTCAGCACCCGGTTGTTGCCGGTATCGGCGACGTAGACGCGACCGGCTCTGTCCACCGCTACGCCCTTGGGTCGTTCGAGGCCGTTGAAGCCCAGCACGGTCTGGCCGGTCGATCCCGCGTCGAGCTTGAGCACGCGGTTGTTGAGGGTGTCGGCGACGTATACCCGGCCCCCCGCGTCCACCGCCAGGCCCTCTGGCCGGTTGAGCCCGTCGAAGGGCAGCACGGTCTGATTGGTGGTCCCCACATCGAGTTTCACCACGCGGTTGCCGTCGGTGTCGGCGACGTAGACGTTGCCATCCTTGTCGACCGCCAGCCCGTACGGTTCCTTCAGGTTGGTGAACGGCAGCACAGTCTGGGTGGTGGTCCCGGACTCCAGCTTGAGCACCCGGTCGTTGTCGATGTTGGCGACGTAGACGTTGCCGGCCGGGTCCACCGCCACGCCTTCCGGGCCGGTCAACCCGGTGAACGGCAGCACGGTCGGTCGGTACGTTTTCGGGGCGGCCGACGGTTGGGCGTGCAGTTCTCCGCCGGTCGAGGCCACCCGCCACACGACGACGCCGACGGCAGCGAGCACCAGCAGCGCTACCACGCCGATGGCCAGCGGCAGCAGCCTGGAGCGCCGCCACGGCGGCGCAGCGGACTCGTCCGAGTAGAAGTCCAGGTTGGGAATCGGGTCCGGCAGCCGGCCGCCGCCGCGGCGAGCGGCGATAACCTTCCCGAGGTCGCTGGCCCGGCGAACCATCGTGGGAGCCTCCTGGCCGGCCGCGAGCGCATCCCGGGCCGCGCGAGCGAGATCGCCTGCCGTCGCGAACCGCTGCTGCGGATTCTTCGCCATTCCGCGCGCGACGACGGCGTCGAACCGCGGCGAAATGGCGTGTGGCCGCGCCAGGCTGGGCTTCGGCGGCGGGGCGGTCAGGTGGGCCTTGATGACCTGGCCCACCGTCGTCGCGGTGGGATATGGCCTGTCGCCGGTCAGGATCGCGGCCAAAACTGCGGCCAGCGAATAGACGTCGGCCCGACTGGTCACCGGCCCCTCGTCGAAACGCTCCGGCGCCATATACGCATACGAGCTCGCCGTCGGCCCGGGCGCGCTCAGTGTCGGGTCGGCGATGCCGAGTCCGAGCAGGTACGCCTCGCCGTCGTCGGTGACAACGATGTTCTCCGGCTTGACATCCCGGTGTATCAGTCGACGGGCGTGTGCGGCGTCGAGAGCCGCCGCGATCTGCTCGATGATTGCCACCGCGCGTACCGGGTCGATCGGCCCGAACGTGGTCACCAGCGATTGGAGAGTCTCCCCCGGCACCCATTGCGTGGCGACATAGCACCGGCCGTCAATCTCCCCCCAATCAAGGACCGGAATGACGTGCGGTTCCTTCAGCTCCGCGGCGACGTCCAGTTCGCGGAAGAACCGTTCGCGATCCACAGTCGGCGGCAGCAGCGTGAGGCCGACCGGTCGGTCTTTGGCGGTGTCTATCGCCTCGTAGACCTGACCGACGCCGGTGGGGCGGAGCAGCGCGCGAATCTTGTAGCGACCGATTTGCGTCCCGACCGGTGCAATGCCGGGCTGCTCACCCATGTTCCAAACTGTAGCCTTCATCCGGCCTGGGTCACGCTCAAAGCGTCGCGGGCGATGGCCAGTTCTTCGTTGGTCGGGATCACCAGCACGGCAACCGGTAAGTGGTCAGTGGAGATCCGTCGCGCGCCGCGAGCCGGCTCGAGGTTGCGCTGCTCGTCGACCTCGATGCCCAGTGCCGCAGGGCCGCTCAGCGCGTCGCGACGCACCGAGGCGGCGTTTTCACCAATCCCTGCGGTGAAGCTCACCGCGTCGGTGCGGCCCAGCACCGCCAGGTAGGCGCCGACGTACTTGCGCAGCCGGTGGATGAACACGTCGTAGGCCAATTGCGCTGAGCTGTCGCCGGATTCGATCATTTCGCGCAGTCGGCGAAAGTCGCGTTCGCCAGCCAGCCCCAGCACTCCGGAGCGATGGTTGAGCGTCGACTCGATCTCGTCGACGCTCATGTTCGCCTCGCGACACAGGTAGCCGATGATCCCGGGATCGATGTCGCCGCTGCGGGTGCCCATCACCAGGCCTTCCAACGGCGTCAGCCCCATCGAGGTGTCGACGGGCCGGCCTCCCGCGATCGCCGACGCCGACGCGCCGTTACCCAGGTGCAGCACAATCTGATTCAGCTCGCGCACGGGCCGGCCCAGAAAGGCTGCCGCCTGCTCACTGACGTACTGGTGCGACGTGCCGTGGAAGCCGTACCGGCGGATCTGCCACCGTTCGGCCAGTTCCCGCTCGATTGCATAGGTCGCCGCGGCGGGCGGCAGGTCGTGGAAGAAGGCAGTGTCGAACACGGCGACGTGCGGAACGTCGGGCAGCAGCTTGCGGGCCACCTCGATGCCGCGCAGCGCGGGCGGGTTGTGCAGCGGAGCCAGCGGTGAGAGTTCCCTCAGTTTGCCGATCACCGCGTCGTCGAGAACGGTGGGCCGGTAGAAGTCCTGACCGCCGTGCACCACCCGGTGCCCCACCGCCGTGAGTCGGTCGAGGCCACCCAGCTGCGCGAAGGCATGTCGCAGCGCGGCATCGTGGTCGGGAAACTCCGACCCCTGCTCACCGATCTGCTCGACATTGCCGTCGGCCAACGACTCCCCCGAATCGGGTTGGAGCAGCTGGTATTTCAGCGATGACGAGCCGGAGTTGATCACCAGCACGAGGGTCTCGGTCATGACCCCTGCGCCTGGATCGCAGTAATGGCAACGGTGTTGACGATGTCTTCGACCAGCGCACCGCGGGAGAGGTCGTTCACCGGCTTGTTCAGGCCCTGCAGCACCGGGCCGATCGCGATGGCGCCGGCGCTGCGCTGCACGGCCTTGTAGGCGTTGTTGCCGGCGTTGAGGTCGGGGAAGATCAGCACGGTCGCGCGCCCGGCGACCGCCGAGTCGCGCATCTTGGTGGCCGCGACCGACGGGTCGACTGCGGCGTCGTACTGGATCGGCCCTTCGACCAGCAGCTGCGGCGCCCGGCCGCGCACCAATTCCGTTGCCGCCCTGACCTTGTCGACACCAGCGCCCGCGCCTGAGTCTCCGGTGGAATAGGACAGCAGGGCCACCCGCGGCTCGATGCCGAATCGCGCGGCGGTGCGCGCCGAGCTGATCGCGATGTCGGCCAGCTGCTCGACCGTCGGGTCCGGGACGATCGCGCAGTCGCCGTAGGCCAGCACCCGATCCGGCAGGCACATCAAGAAGATCGACGACACGGTGGACACGTCGGGCGCGGTGCGGATGATCTCGAACGCCGGCCGCACGGTGTGCGCGGTGGTGTGCGCCGCGCCGGACACCATCCCGTCGACCATGTCGTTGTAGACCAGCATGGTGCCGAAGTACGACACGTCGCACATGACCTCACCCGCCAGCTCGAGCGTGACGTCCTTGGCGGCGCGCAGCTCGGCGTACTGGTGGGCGAATTTCTCCCGCAACTCGCTGGTGCGTGGGTCGAGCACCGCGGCCGCCGACAGGTTGACCCCGAGTTCGGCTGCCCGGGAACGGATCTCGTTCTCGTCGCCGAGGATCGTCAGGTCGGCTACCCGGCGTTGCAGTAGCCGGCCGGCCGAGCGCAGGATGCGGTCGTCGTCGCCCTCGGGCAGCACGATGTGCTTGCGATCGGAGCGGGCGCGGTCCAGCAGCTGGTAGGTGAACATCTGCGGCGTGGTGACGGTGGGAATCGGAATCGCCAGCCGCGCCACCAATTCGGCGACGTCGACGTTGCGTTCCATCAGGGCCAGCGCGGTGTCGATCTTGCGCTGCGCGCCGACCGTGATTCGGCCCCGCGCCGAGGCGACGGCGCTGGCAGTGTCGTAGGTGCCCAGCGCCGTCGCGACGATCGGCAACCGCAGCCGCAGCCCGGATACCAGCGCCGCGATCGACGGGTGCAGTTCGAAGCCGCCGTTGAGGATCATGCACGACAGTGATGGAAACCCTTCTGCCGCATGGGCACTCGCCACCGCCAGGACGACGTCGGAGCGGTCGCCCGGGGTGATCACGGCGACCCCGTCGGCGAGCCGTTCCAGCACGTGGTCGGCGGTCATCCCGGCGACCACCACACCCATCGCCTCGCGTCCCATCAGCTCGGTGTCACCGGACAGCAGTGTTCCGTGCACGGCGGTTTGCAGGTCGGCTACCGTCGGCGCGACCAGCAGCGGCTCGTCGGGCAGCACATAGGTGTTGGGCTCGAACCCGCTCAACGCCTCGGCGACCGCCGTCATTTGCGGTGGGTCGCAGCGGTTGGCCACCACCGCCGCGGTGTGGGCATGCTGGGCGGCCAGTTCGGCCAGACAGATCTCGACCACCTGGGCGACCTCGTCGGGCGTGCGGCCGCGGGCGCGCACGGTCAGGACCACCGGCGCGCCGAGGTTGACCGCGATGCGGGCGTTGATCGATAGCTCGGCGGGCGCGGCGACGTCGTTGTAGTCACTGCCGACGATGACCACCGCATCGCACTGGTCGGCGACGACGTGGAACCGGTCAACGATCTCGGTGAGCGCGGCGTCGGTGTCCTCGTGCAACTGCTGGTAGGTCACCCCGACGCACTGCTCGTACGACAGCTCGGCGGTGGCGTGCGCCAACAAGAGTTCCAGAATGTAGTCCCGCTCTGTGCCGACCTGCGACGACCCGCTGCGCCCGGCTTCGCCGCGCTTGCGATCGTCGCCGCCAGCCCGCACGATCGGCCGGAACACCCCGACCCGCGCCACGGTCGCGGCCAGCAGGTGCAGCACGCCCAGCGCGATCGTCGACTTGCCGGTGTCGCCCTCGGGCGAGGTGATGTAGATGCTCGGCACGTCAGGCCAGTCGCCGCAGCCGCGGCGCAAGATCCTTCTCGAATAGCTCCAGGAACCGACGCTGGTCGTGGCCGGGCGCGTGGAACACCAGGTGGTTGAGGCCCCATTCGACGTATTGGCCGACCTTTTCGACGGCCTCGTCGGGGTCCGAGGCGACGATCCAGCGCTTGGCGACCTGCTCGATGGGCAGCGCGTCGGCGGCCTTCTCCATCTCGATCGGGTCGTCGATGCTGTGCTTCTGCTCGGCGGTCAGCGACAGCGGCGCCCAGAACCGGGTGTTCTCCAGCGCCAGCTTCGGGTCCGGGGCGTAGGAGATCTTGATCTCGATCATCTTGTCGATGTCGTCGACGTTGCGGTTGGCGGCATTGGCGCCCTCCTGCACGGCCGGCATCAGCTTCTCGCGATAGAGCTCCTCACCCTTGCCGGAGGTGCAGATGAAGCCGTCGCCGGCGCGTCCGGCATATTTGGCCACCGCCGGGCCGCCCGCCGCGATGTAGATCGGCACGCCGCCCTCGGGCACGTCGTAGATCGAGGCACCCTTGAGCCGGTAGTAGTCGCCGTCGAAATCAACCCGGTCGCCGCGCCACAGCTCGCGCATCAGCCGCACCGACTCGCGCAGCCGGGCGAAGCGCTCCTTGAACTCCGGCCACTCGCCCTCGTAGCCGGTGGCAATCTCGTTGAGCGCTTCGCCGGTGCCCACGCCCAGGAAGATGCGGCCCGGATACAGGCAGCTCATCGTGGCGAACGCCTGCGCGACGACGGCCGGGTTGTACCGGAAGGTCGGGGTGAGCACCGAGGTGCCCAGCGTGATGCGCTTGGTGCGCTCGCCGACCGCGGTCATCCAGGCCAGCGAGAACGGGGCGTGTCCGCCCTTGTGCCGCCAGGGCTGGAAGTGGTCGCTGACGGTGGCGCTGTCCATGCCGTGCGCTTCGGCGGCGACCGCCAGCTCGACGAGTTCCCGCGGCGCGAATTGTTCGGCAGACGCCTTGTATCCCAGTTTGAGTTCAGCCACGCTGTCGTTTCTACTCCAGTAGCTAAGCTCGCGGGCATGGCACCGGTGCTGACGCCCATCACCGAAACCGTGCATCTCGCGCAGGGCGAGGCGGTCAACTGGCTGCTGGTCACCGACCAGAACGGGGTCATGCTGATCGACGCCGGGTATCCCGGCGACCGCGACGACGTGCTCACCTCGCTGCGCGAACTCGGATACCAGCCGGGCGACGTACGGGCGATCCTGCTCACCCACGCCCACATCGACCACCTCGGCTCGGCGATCTGGTTCGCCAAGACCCACAGCACCCCGGTGTACTGCCATCCCGACGAGGTGGGCCACACCAAGCGCGAGTATCTGGAGCAGGCGTCGCCGCTCGACGTCGCGCTGCGGATCTGGCGCCCGCGCTGGGCGATGTGGGCCGCGCATGTGGTGCGCAACGGCGGGCTGATCCGCGAGGGCATCCCGTCGGCGCAGCCGCTGACCGCGGAAGTGGCCGCCGAGTTGCCCGGCCACCCGATGGCGATTCCGACCCCCGGGCACACCGGCGGGCACTGCTCGTATCTGGTCGACGGTGTGCTGGCCAGCGGCGACGCGCTTGTCACCGGCCACCCGCTGCTGGCGCACAGCGGCCCGCAGCTGCTGCCCGCGGTGTTCAGCCACAGCCAGGACGACTGCGTGCGCAGCCTGGCGGCACTGGCGCTGCTGGACACCGAGATCCTGGCCCCCGGCCACGGCGACCTGTGGCGCGGACCCATCCGCGACGCCACCGAGAAGGCCACCGCGTTGGCCCAACGCCACTGAACGCGATCACAATTCGATTACAGTGAACATCACAGTCCCTTAAGAATTCTCACGATTGCGGCGCGGCTCTGGTCGATCGCTTACCGACGACCGCCACACATGCAACATTGTTCACGTCAGCCGCAATTCACATACTGCGGCACCGGTTTTCGCGTACTTTACGTCCCGTTGACTCGGCGTACGTTCGGCGTCGGGCCGGCCCGAGGTGGCGGCCCCGCCCGCTTGAGCAGGAGGCGGGCCTTTCTGCCACTGTGCAACCTCAAGGAACAAACAATGATGAAAATTCATGCTGCCTGCTTGCTGGGCGGTCTGGCCGCAACGATGATCGCGGCGCCGACGGCGTCGGCGGCACCCGACTGCAGCCCTGCCGGGGTGCAGAACACCGTCAACTGGGCGACGGGGTCTGCCCGCCAGTACCTCGACGCTCACCCGGATGCCAATGCGGCAGTGACGGATGCGATCACCCGGCCGCGTCCGGTGGCTTCGGCCACTTTGCGCACCTACTTCACCGCGCATCCGCAGGAGTACTACGACCTGCGGGGCATCCTGGCGCCGATCGGCGACACCGAGCGGCAGTGCAACACGACCGCGCTGTCACCCGAGTTGGAGTCGGCCTATCGCGAATTCATGGCCGGCTGATTGCCTAGATGAGGCGGAGTCTCGACGGCTGGGGCATGCCGACGTTTTGTAACCGGCATGCCCCGGCACACCTAACTATGGCCTGCCGTCAGGCGGAGGCGCTCGACCGGTTGCCCCGTTACCTGCGCTATGAGCTCAAAGTCCTTGTCCAAGGCCAAGACTATGTGGCCCGATATTTCGGCAATGGCCGCAACGAGGAGGTCTGGGATCGATGGTGCGCGGTGCTGGCCGCGATCGGCCAGCAGTAGCTGCACCTCAACCGCGCGATCTTCCACCGCCGGGGTGAGGTATTCCACCGGCATCAGGGCAAGCGGCGGGGAGACAGACTCGGTGCGCGCCTCAGCGGCGCTCCGGAACGAGTAGCCAACTTCAAGTCGGGTGACGGTGCTGATTCGCACCATGCCGCGCTCGATGCGGTCTATCCATATCTGTGCATCGGGGGATTCCGCTAAGCGCGTGTACGCCGATTTGTCGATGAGCCACGTGGTTACCGCCACGCACCCTCCATCACCCGCGGATTATCGAGATCCTTGGCGGCTTCAGCGGCGCGGCGCAGGTCTTCGACCGTGAGTTGGCCTCCCTCGGCGGAGGGCGATCGTTCGGCTTCGAATCTGCGGCGCAGATATTCGTTGCGGGAAAGTCCATGAGCTGCGGCCTCGGCGTCGATACGGGCGATTGCGGACTCAGACAAACCTCTGATCAGGACATCGGGCATTACTCGCCACCTCCTGATATCAATGCTATCAGCAGATCGCTAAGCCGCTTTACCCGCGAGATGCTCCCGCAGCGTCCGGCCGGTGTATTCGGTGCGGTAGACCCGGCGTTCCTGCAGTAGCGGGACCACCTGGTCGACGAAGTCGTCCAGCCCGTGCGGGGTCAGGTGCGAAACCAGGATGAAACCGTCGCAGGCGTCGGCCTGCACGTAGCGGTTCATCTCGTCGGCGATCTGCGACGCGGTTCCGACGAACTGCTGCCTGCTGGTGACGGCGATGACCAGGTCGCGAATCGAGAGGTTCTCGGCCTGGGCCCGGTCGCGGTAGCGACGCGCCACCGCGACCGGGTCGCCGTGCCGCACCCTGCCCTGGGTGATGCTGGTGTCACCGGTCGGGTCGACGTCGGGCAGCGGGCCGTCGGGGTCGTAAGCCGACAGGTCGCGGCCCCACACCTGTTCGAGCATCGCGATCGCGGTCGGGCCGCTGACCTGTTGGCGACGGATGTGGCGCGCCTTTTCGGCGGCGTCGGCGGCACTGTCGCCCAGCACGAATGTGGCGGCGGGAAACACCTTCAGCTCGTTCGGGTTTCGGCCCGCAGCCGCCGCGCGGCCTTTGACGTCGGCGGTGTAGCGCTGGCCGTCTTCCAGCGACCCGTGCAAGGTGAACATCGCGTCGGCGTGCCTGGCTCCGAACGACCGGCCGTCCTCGGAGTCGCCGGCCTGCAGCAGCACCGGCTGGCCTTGCGGCCCGGCAGGCAGGGTCGCCATTCCGCGCACGCTGAAGAACTCGCCGCGGTATTCGACGGTGTGGATTCGGCTCGGTTCTACATAGATCTCATCAGCCACCACGGCGTCGGCCTGCCAGCTGTTCCAAAACGCTTGTGCGACATTGAGGAACTCCTCCGCGCGGGCGTACCGGTCGGCGTGGTCGAGGAAGCCACCGCGCCGAAAGTTGGCGCCGGTGAACGCATCCGACGAAGTGACGATGTTCCAGCCCGCCCGGCCGTCGGACAGATGGTCGAGCGTGGCGAATTGTCGTGCCACTTCGAAGGGTTCGTTGAACGTGGTGTTGATCGTGCCGGTCAGCCCGATCCGGTCGGTCACGCCGGCCAGCGCGGCCACCACCGTGAAGGTGTCCGGCCGGCCCACCACGTCCAGGTCGTAGATCTGGCCGCGGTGCTCGCGCAACCGCAGACCCTCGGCCAGAAAGAAGAAGTCGAACAGCCCTCGCTCGGCGGTGCGAGCCAGATGCACGAACGACTCGAACTCGATCTGGCTGCCCGCGGCCGGATCGCTCCACACCGTGGTGTTGTTGACGCCCGGGAAATGTGCCGCTAGATGAACCTGTTTCATCCGCACAGCCCCCAACGTTCGGCGATCAGTTCGTGCGAGCGCAGCCGGTCCTCGTGGCGGTAGGTGACCGAGGTGACGACCAGCTCGTCGGCGCCGCTGACCCGTTGCAGCGCCGTCAGCCGCTCGGCCACTTCGTCCGGGTTTCCGACGAATTGCGTTGCCAGCCGGTCGTTTACCACGGCCAGCTGGTCGTCGGTCAGCGGTGGGCACTGGTCGGGATCGGGGTATGGCACGGCGCCGTCGCCGGCCCGGATGGAATACACCCAATGCCCGTAGCTGGACGCAAGGTGCCGCGCGGTGGCGCTGTCGTCGGCGACCACGAAGTCGGCCGAGATCACCACGTAGGGCCGCGACAGCGTCTTGGACGGCACGAACGCGGCGCGGTAGGCGTCGACGGCGTCCAGCGCGGTGGCCGGGGTGAGGTGATAGCTGGCCACGAACGGCAGCCCCAGCGCGCCGGCCGTCTGCGCGCTCTTGCCCTTGCTGCTGCCAAAGATCCACGGCGTCAAGCCGCTTCGCTCACCGGGTACGGCGTGCACGTCGGACCCGTCGACCTGGTAGGTGCCGTTCAGCATCGCGATGATGTCGCCCAGCTGTTCGGCGAAGTCCGGTGCGACGGCCTCGGGCTGCTGCAGGACCGCCATCGTGGCCTGCACCCGTTCCTTGTTGAGCACGCTGCGCAGGTCGAACGGCGGCGGCACGACGACACCGTCGATGTCGCGCCACTCACGGGGCGTTTCGGTCCTGGGCCGCGGCGTGCGGGGCTTGTCGGGTTTGATGCGGCGCTGCCCGGAACGGCCCACGCCGAGGTCGATGCGGCCCGGATGGAAGGCCTCGAGCATGCCGAAGCTTTCCACCACCGCCGCGGCGGTGGTGTGGCTGAGCTGCACAGCCGCGGTGCCGACCCGAATAGTGTTGGTGGCGGCGGCGATTTGGCCCACCAACACCGCCGGCGACGAGCTGGCCACCCCGACGAAGTGGTGCTCGGCGACCCAATACCGCCGAAAGCCCCAGCGTTCGGCGCGCTGAGCCAGGTCGATCGTGTTGCGCAGCGCGGTTGCGGCGTCGCTGCCGGCGCTGATCGGCGCCAGGTCGAGAACGGACAGCGGAACCGCAATCATTGTCGCACCGCCGCATAGCGATTGGGCGCCACCGGCAAGCCGAGCCGTTCGCGCAGCGTCTCGTCGTCGCGGTAGGCGTCACGGAATCGGTTTGCCCGCTGCAGCAGCGGCACCACCTCGTCGACGATCACCGGCAGGTCGGTGGCGTTGACCGCCGGGCGCAGCCGGGCCCCGTCGATGCCCAACTCCTGCCAAGCCAGCAGCAGATCCACCAATTCGGTTGCACCGCCGCCGAATACCAGCGCATCCGACCGGAAATCGGTGTCGCCGCCGAACGAGACGACGACGTCGGCGTAGATTTTCAGATGCGGGTCTAACTCTTCGAGTATCCGGCGCAGCCCGTCCTCGTCGGTGGGAGTGATGAACACGAGATCAGCGCTGGCAGCAGCGAATTCGTAAATGCGGGAGGCATGCGCCAAAGCGGCGACCACGGGCTGGCCTTGTGGCGGCCGCGGGGTGATCGACGGGCCCTTGACCGAGAAGTACTTTCCGGTGAAGTCGATGTAGTGCAGCTTGTCCCGGTCGATGTAGCGCCCGGTGGCGCCGTCGCGGATCACCGCGTCGTCCTCCCAGCTGTCCCAGAGCCGGCGCACCACCTCGACGAAATCCGTGGCCTCGTCGAACAGATCGCCGGATAGATCACGGCGGCCGAACAGCGCCGCCTCGTGCGCGGTGGAGCTGACCCGGGCCTGCCACCCGGCCCGCCCGTGCGACACGAAGTCGAGGGTGGCGATGGCCTTGGAGACATGGAACGGCTCGGTGTGGGTGACGGTGGCCACCGGGATCAGCCCGATGTGCCGGGTGGCCGGCGCGATGCGGGCGGCCACCAAAACTGCGTCGGCGCGACCGGCCAGCCGCCGCGGATCGATCGCCTCGCGGCGGCCCGGTTGCGGCATCAGCGTGTCGTCGATGGTCAGGAAATCCAGCAGTCCGCGTTCGGCGGCGGTGGCCAGCCCCGCCCAATACCGGCCGGACAGCACCGATTCCGTCGCCGGCTCGGCGGCCAGCGTGGCCCGCCACGACTGCGGGTGCCAACCATAGCCGTCGAGCGCGACGCCGAGGTGCAGCGGTTCGGTCATGACAGCCACTTTTCGAACGCGATCGGATGAAACTCGCCCCACGAGGGCAGCGGCTCGTCCAGCTGCGTGTAGCCGATCGTGCGGTACAGTTCCTCGGCCTCGGGCTGGCGATTGCCGGTGATCAAGTAGACCCGGCGGTATCCGCGGGCCGCGGCCTTGGCCTCCAGCACCGCGAGTAGTGCCTTCGCATAGCCGCGGCGACGGTGCGCGCGGTCGGTCCAGATCCGCTTGAACTCGGCGGTGTGGGCGTCGTAGCGGCGAAACGCGCCGCCGGTGACCGGAACCCCGTCGACGACGCCGATCACCAGGCCGCCGTCCGGCGCAGCCAACTCGGTGGACGGGACTCGCAGCCAAGTCATATGGAAATCCGGCGTGCCGCCGTAACGCTGCGCGTATTCAGCGGCCAACTCGGACAGCAGAGGCTGCGCCAGCGGGTCGTTCTGGTCCGCCGACACGAACTGGAGCGTCTGGAGCATCACCTAACTGTCTAACGTCGCGCGGCCAGACGCATTCCGGCCTGGGCCGCGGCGCGCCAGCCCAGCAACAGCAGGGCAGTGACCGTCGACGCCACCACCACGAAACTGGCGGCGACCCCGGCCGAGGTGGACTTGCGCAGCAGCATTCCGACGGCCACCGTGCACACCCAGACGAGCACACCGGTCGGCGCGAGCGCCGTCGGGCGTCGCCACCCCCGCGACAGGAGCCAGCCCAGAATCGTGCCGATCAAAAACGGCCACGCCGTCGTCGCGACACCGGTAAGGCTGAGCCCTTCGTCATGGCTTCGCCGCCCGACCCCGCAGAACACCAGCACGCACACCACGTCGACGGCCAGCCACCTCAACCCGCGCATGTCGCGACAGTACCGGCCTTGACCGGGACCCTAATTGAATATAGATTCGCTCAGAATGAGCTCTGATTCACCATACGAGGACATCACTTACGAGATCGACGCCGCCGCCGCGGTCATCACGATCAACCGGCCGGAGCGCTACAACGCGTTTCGCGGGAAGACCGTCGAGGAATTGGTCAAGGCGTTCCGCGCAGCGTGGGCCGACAACCGCGTGTCGGCGATCATCCTGACCGGGGCCGGCGACAAGGCGTTCTGCACCGGTGGCGACGTCAAGCAGCGCGCAGAGACCGGCGACTACGGCCCCACCGAGAGCGGCATGTTCGAAATCGGCTACTTGCACAAGCTGATTCGCGATGTGCCCAAGCCGGTGATCGCCGCGTCAACGGTGTCGCGGTCGGCGGCGGGCATGTACTGCACGTGCTGTGCGACCTCTCGATCGCGGCCGAGCATGCGACGTTCGGACAAGCCGGGCCGCGGGTCGGGTCATTCGACGCAGGATTCGGATCGGCGTATCTGGCGCGGGTGGTCGGCGAAAAGCGGGCGCGGGAGATGTGGTTTTTGTGTCGCCGGTACGACGCCGCCACCGCCGAACGCTGGGGACTGGTCAACTACGTGGTGCCCGCCGAGAAGTTGATGACCGAGGCCAAGGCCATTGCGGCCGAGATCGGCGAGAAGAGCCCGACTGCGCTGCGGTTCCTCAAGCAGTCGTTCAACGCCGACACCGACCACCAGGCCGGCTTGTCCAATCTGGCGATGTCGGCGCTGGAGATCTTCGTGCACACCGACGAAGGTATGGAGGGTGCGCGGGCATTCGCCGAGAAGCGTCCCGCCGACTTCGGGAGGTACGTGACGGCATGAAACTCGCATTAGTCACCGGCGCCGGATCGGGCATCGGCAGGGCGATCGCGCTGGGCTTCGCCGCCCAGGGCGACCGAGTCATTGCCGCCGACCTCGATCTCGCCGCGGCCCAGACCACCGCCAAGGAATACCCGGAGTTGATCACCGCGCTGCCGGTCGACGTGGCCGACCGCGCCCAAGTGGACACGCTGCGGGACCGGGCACCCGGTGTGCCCAACGTCGTCGTCAACGCCGCCGGCTGGGACCGCACCGACCAATTCCTCAACGCCACAACCGAATTCGCCGAAAAGGTGGTGGCCATCAACTACCTCGGTCCGGTACATGTGTGCAGCGCGTTCCTGCCCGGCATGATCGAGGCCGGCGGCGGCGGACGCGTGATCAACCTGGCCAGCGACGCCGGACGGGTCGGCAGCGCCGGTGAAACCATCTACGCCGGCGCCAAGGGCGGCGTCATCGCGCTGACCAAGTCACTGGCCCGGGAGATGGCCCGCTACCAGATCACCGTCAACTGCGTCTGTCCCGGCCCGACCGACACCCCCTTGTTCGCGGCCCAGCCGGAAAAGCTGAGAGAGGCTCTGGTCAAAGCGATTCCGTTTCGGCGGCTGGCCCGGCCCGAAGAGGTCGCCGCGCCGGTGCTGTTCTTTGCCTCCGAGGCCGCGTCGTTCATCACCGGCCAAGTGATCAGCGTCAGCGGCGGCCTTACCATGGCCGGATGATGAGCTTCGACCCGCTGGACCCATTGGCGCTGGACACGTTGCTGTCCGACGACGAGATCGCGGTGCGCGACACGGTGCGGCAGTTCTGCGCCGAGCACGTCACCCCCTATGTCGCCGACTGGTTCGAGGCCGGCGACCTGCCGGTGGCCCGCGAGCTGGCCAAGCAGTTCGGCGAACTCGGCCTGCTGGGCATGCACCTCAAGGGCTACGGCTGCGGCGGCGCGTCGGCGGTGCACTACGGGCTGGCCTGTACCGAACTGGAGGCCGCCGACTCGGGGATCCGGTCGCTGGTGTCGGTGCAGGGGTCGCTGGCCATGTTCGCGATCTGGAACAACGGCTCCGAGGAGCAGAAGCAGCAGTGGCTGCCCGGCATGGCCGCCGGCGAGCTGCTGGGTTGCTTCGGGCTGACCGAACCCGACATCGGCTCCGACCCGGCGGCCATGAAAACCCGGGCGCGACGCGACGGTTCGGACTGGGTTCTCAACGGCCGCAAGATGTGGATCACCAACGGCACGGTGGCCGACGTTGCGATCGTGTGGGCAACCACTGACGACGGGATCCGCGGATTCATCGTCCCCACCGACACTCCGGGGTTTTCCACCAACACGATTCACCACAAGCTGTCGCTGCGGGCCTCGATCACCTCCGAGTTGGTGCTCGACGACGTGCGGCTGCCGCAGGACGCGATGCTGCCGGAGGCGAAAGGCCTCAGGGGGCCGCTGGCGTGCTTGTCCGAGGCGCGCTACGGCATCATCTGGGGCTCGATGGGCGCCGCGCGCTCGGCGTGGCGGGCCGCACTCGACTACGCCACGCAGCGCACCCAATTCGGCCGGCCCATCGCGGGTTTCCAGTTGACTCAGGCCAAGCTCGTCGACATGGCGGTCGAACTGCACAAGGGCCAGCTACTCTCGCTACACCTGGGCCGGCTCAAGGACAGCGCCGGGTTGCGTCCCGAGCAGGTCAGCTTCGGCAAGCTGAACAACACCCGCGAGGCACTGGAGATCTGCCGTACCGCGCGAACCATCCTGGGCGGCAACGGGATATCGCTGGAATACCCGGTGATCCGGCACATGGTCAACCTGGAATCGGTGCTGACTTACGAGGGCACCCCGGAGATGCACCAGCTGATCCTGGGGCAGGCCATCACCGGCATGGACGCGTTCCGATGAGCCTGACCTACACGTCCGAGCATCACCAGTTCCGGGAGCTGGTACGCGGTTTCGTGCAGCAGACCGTCGTGCCGGCTCACGAGGCCTGGGAGAAGGCCGGCTGTGTGGACCGTTCCCTGTTCACCGAGGCCGGCAAGCTTGGGCTGCTTGGGTTCTCGGTGCCCGAGGAGTTTGGCGGACCGGGTGTCGACGACTTTCGTTACAACGCAATTCTGGTCGACGAGCTGCAGCGGGCCGGGGCGGCCGCCGAGGCCGTCGGCTTGTCGCTGCAAAACGACATCGTGCTGCCCTATCTCACCGACCTGACCACTGCCGAGCAGAAACAGCGGTGGCTGCCGGGTGTGGTGTCCGGCGAGACGATCATAGGCATCGCGATGACCGAGCCGGGTGCCGGCAGTGACCTGGCCGGGATCCGCACCACCGCAGTGCGCGACGGCGACCACTACGCGGTCAACGGCGCAAAGACCTTCATCTCCAACGGGCAGATCGGCGATTTGTTCGTCGTCGCAGTCCGCACCGGCCCCGATCGGCACAAGGGGCTGTCGCTACTGGTCGTCGACCCGAACACGCCGGGTTTTTCCCGCGGCCGCAACCTCGAGAAGATCGGGCTGCACGCCCAGGACACCAGCGAGCTGAGCTTCACCGACATGCGGGTCCCGGTCGAAAACCTGCTCGGGGAGGAAGGCCGCGGCTTCTACCAGCTGATGAACAACCTTCCCCAGGAACGGCTTTCGCTGGCAGTGGGCGCAGTCGGCGCGGCCGAAGGGGTGCTGGCCGAGACGCTGGAGTATGTGCGCGGCCGGCAGGCGTTCGGTTCACCGATCGCCGGCCTGCAGAACACCCAATTCGTGCTCGCCGAGCTGGCCACCGAAATCGATGTCGCCCGAACATATCTCGACGACTGCATCGCCGCACACCTGAACGGTAAACTCACCGCCGCCCGCGCCGCCCGGCTGAAATGGTGGACCACCGAACTGCAGGTGCGCGTCGCCGACCGCTGCCTGCAGTTGCACGGCGGATACGGCTACATGCGCGAATATCCGGTGTCGCGGGCATTCGTCGACGCGCGCATCCAGACCATCTACGGCGGCACCACCGAGATCATGAAGACGATCATCGCCAAGGACCTGGGCCTGTAGATGGCCACCGATTTCGCCGATCTGCCGGTCGAGGAGGCCGTGCGCGCCGCCCGGGCCAGCTCGCGGCGGCGCCAACTGCTCGACGCCGCGGTGAAAGTCATGGGGCAGAAGGGCTTTCACCAGATGTCCATGCAGGACCTGGCGGCCGAGGCCAACGTCAGCGTCGGGCTGATCTACAAGTATTTCGGCGGCAAGGAGGATCTGCTGCTGGCCACCATCGTGCGCATCCAGGACGCCTTCCGCGACCAGCTCGCGCCGGTGATGGCGGCCGCCGGCGACGACGTCGTCGCGCAGCTGACCGCCGGCATCCGGCGCTACATCGAGATCGTCGACGAAAATCTGGACGCGGTGGTGCTGACCTACCGGGAGAGCCGCACCCTGGATACGGCCGGGCGCGCGCAGATCAAGGAACTCGAGATCGCCACCGCAGCGCCGCTACGCTCGGCGATCGAGGCGGGCATCGCCGACGGCACATTCCAGGCCGTCGACGTCGACCTGGTGGTCTTCGACATCATGCTGCTTGCGCACGGATGGGCGCTGAAACAATGGCATTTCGGGCCCAACTACAGCCTCGACGACTACATCCGCCTGCAGACCCGCCATGTGCTCGGCTGGCTGACCGCGCGCTGATCGCGGTCAGTACTTTCCGAAGGCCAGCGCGACATTGTGGCCGCCGAAACTGAAAGAGTCCTTGATCGCGTATCGGTAGCTGCCCGGTCGCGGTTCCCCCGCCACGACGTCCAGATCGATCTCCGGATCGAGGTTGTGCAGGTTCAGCGTCGGCGGGATGACGCCGTCCCGCAGCGCCAACACGGTCAGGATCGACTCCACCGCGCCGACGGCGCCGATCGAATGACCCAGCGCTGCCTTCGGCGCGTACACCGCCGGCCGATGGGCACCGAACGCGTTGTTGATCGCCTTGGCTTCGGCCTGGTCCCCGAAGACGGTGCCGGTGGCGTGCGCGTTGACGTGGTCGATGTCGGTCGGGCGCAGCCCGGCGAGTTGGATCGCCCGGGTGATCGCCTGCCCGGCCCGCACTCCGTTGGGATCGGGCGCCACGATGTGGTAGCCGTCGGAGGTGATGGCCGCACCCATCAGCCGGGCCAGGATCGTCGCGCCGCGGGCCTTCGCGTGGTCCTCACGCTCGACGACGAGCAGCGCGCCCGCCTCGCCGAACACGAACCCGTCGCGGTCCTTGTCGAACGGGCGACACGCGCCGGCGGGATCGTCGTTGTTGGTCGACAGGATGCCCATGTGCGCGAACGCCGCGATCGGCACCGCCTCGATCCGAGTCTCCACGCCGCCGCAGATCGCGATGTCGGCCTCGCCGAGCACGATCTGCTGCCAGGCCCGCGCGATCGCCTCGGCCCCGGAGGCGCAGGCCGACACCGGCGTGATGATCCCGGCCCTGGCCTGGCGTTCCAGCCCGACCCACGCGCTGCCCGAGTTGGGCATCATCATCAGCACGCCCACCGGGTTGACGGCCTTGAGGCCGCGCGCGCGGATGTCGTCGTAGCCGAAGACCATTTCCTCGGTCGAGCCCATCGCGGTGCCGATCGACACCATCAAGCGGTTGGGATCGACCTCGGGTGAGCCGGCGTTCGTCCACGCGCGCCGGCCGAGCACGACGGAGATCTTCTGCAGAAACAACATTCGGCGAAGCTCGACCCGGTTCAGCTCGGCGTCGAAATCCTCGAGCAGATGCCCGCCGATGCGCACCGGCGCGTCGAACTGCTCGACGAACGGGTCCTCCAGCTTGCGGATCCCGCTCTGGCCGTCCAGCAGCTTTTTCCAGGTGCCGTCGACATCGGTCGCCAGGGCGGTCGACATCGCGACGCCGGTGACGACGACATCCGGGAAACCATTGCCCGTCGAGAACCCGGCCACAGCGTTGCTTGCTTCCATTCCCGGCCTTCCTTGGACGTTTCGCCCCATCCGATTACCCAAGGGTCTAATACCCACGACCGTAGCCCTGCCTACCGATTTGGCCACCGAACCCGGGCCCCGGCGTGGGCGGGCGCAAGCCGTAGACACGGCTTCGGAACCGGCGGTACCGTATACCGGAGGTACTGGGAAGCGAGTGGCCTATGCACGCTGAACGCCCACAACTCCATCCCCCGCGCTGGGCGCCGAGCTTCGTCCGGTGGCAGCACACGAAGGTCGGCTGGATCACCGCGTGGCGACTGGCCCTGGCTGGTATCTGGGCCGGCTACCGGCACACCATCTTCGACTACGCCGCCCGGCTGCCCGGCCAGGACGACATCATCGTGGCCCGCGCGCCGCTGTCCAAGTTCGTCGTGGTGCGCAACCCCGACATCGCCCGTCACGTCCTGGTGTCCAACCAGGACAACTACGCCAAGAGCGCCGAATACGACCTTCTGGCTGTGGCTTTCGGCCGCGGCCTGGTCACCGACCTGAACGACGAGCTCTGGCAGCGCAACCGCCGGCTGGTGCAGCCCATTTTCGCCAAGCGCAACGTCGACGCGCTCGCCCCGCAGATGACCGCCGCCGCCGTCGCCGCCGCGGACCGCTGGCAAGACCGTGCCGGCCAGCCGCTCGATATCGCGGCCGAGATGAACTACATCACGATGGACGTCATCGCCCGCACCATGTTCGGCATCGACCTGACCGGCGAGCTGGCCGAGCAGATGCGCGTCGACTTCGCCCGGCTGCTCACGATTTTCGGCTACGGATTCATCGGCGGAGGATCACGGCCGCTGCGCTGGATTGCCGACAGGCTGCGCTCGCCGCGGCTGGCCATCAACGCATTGCGCTGGGAGGCAGCGATATTCGCGCCTCGCACAATACTGGGGCTGCGGCGCATCGAGCGTTTTTTGGATCGCCTGATCGCCGACTACCGCAGCGGCGCGCTGGCCGGGACCGACAACCTGCTGGCCCTGCTGATGGCCGCCGAGGACCCGGAAACAGGCTATCGCTACACCGACTTGGAGATCCGCGACGAGCTGATGACCTTCCTGGGCGCCGGCTTCGAGACCACCGCGGCAGCGTTGGCCTGGACGTGGTACCTGCTCGGCGAAAACCCTGATGCCAGAGCAGAACTCGGCCGCGAGCTCGACGAGGTGCTGGGCGGCCGCGAACCGACGGCGGACGACGTCGACAACCTGCCGTGGACGCAGGCGGTGGTCGCCGAGGCGATGCGCCGCTACCCACCGATCATGGGATTGGCCCGGGTGGCAAAGGGCGACGACGTCCTGGGCGACTACCCGATCAAGGCCGGCACCACCGTCGCCGTCCTGATCCACGGCGTCCACCACAACGAACGCTTCTGGAGCGATCCGTACACGTTCGACCCGGGGCGGTTCTTGAAGGAGAACTTCGAGCCGCGGCAGCGCCGCGCCCACATCCCGTTCGGCGCGGGCAAACGGATGTGCGTCGCTTCCGGCTTTGCCACCCTGGAAGCCACCCTGATCGTCGCGACGCTGGCCCAGCGCTTCGAGCTCGACCTGGTTCCCGGCCAACAGTTACGCCGGGAACTGACGTTCACCGGCGGACCCGACGGCGCGCTGATGATGACGCCGAAATCGCGCCGCTACGAACGCGCCTCGAAACGCGCCTAACCGCGACGCTTTCTGGGTATGCCCAGTGGGTGAACCCGATTGAGCGCGCCGCCCGCGGCTTCGACGGGTGGCAGCAGCGACACCCGGTGGTCGGTTTTCCGATCGCGGTGGTCAAGAAGTTCAGCGACGACCAGGCCGGCTATCACGTGTCGCTGTTGGCCTACTACAGCTTTGTCGCGGCTTTCCCGCTGCTGCTGGCACTGACCGCCATTGCCGGCGTGGTGCTGCGGTCGCATCCGAAACTCCAAGAGCACCTGGTGAATTCGGCGTTCGCCGAGTTTCCCATCGTCGGCGGGCAAATCCACCAACAGCTCGGGGTGGCCAACTTCGGCAACTCCTTGTCGCTGACCATCGGCATTCTCGGCTCGCTGTACGGGGCCCGCGGCTTCGCGTATTCCCTACAGAACACGCTCAATACGCTGTGGGCCGTTCCCAAGGTCGACTGGCCCGGATTCCCGAACAGGTATGTGCGCACGATCGGGACGCTGCTGTTGATGGGGCTGATCGTCGTGGTCACCGGCGCATCGAGTGCCGCCGCGGTGAAAGCGGCGTCGTGGGGCTTCGACGGCATAGCCGCCCGGACCGTCAGTTTCGTCGTCGGCACCGCGCTGGGCACCGGCTTCTTTCTGGCACTGTTCCGTGTCGCGGCGTGCGGGGAGGTGGCCACCCGCGCGATGCTGCCCGGGGCGGCGATCAGCGCCGCGGCGTGGCAGTTGCTGCTGACCGTCGCCGGCGTGGTCGTCGCGCACCAGCTGCGCCATGCCCAGGCGGTGGCCGGATTCTTCGGCGTGGTGCTGGGGCTGCTGGCGTGGCTGGCGCTGCAGGCGACGGTGATCGTCTACGCGATCGAGATCGACGTGGTCCGGGTCAATCGGCTGTGGCCGCGCAGCATCGTGCAGCCGCCCCTGATCGAGGCCGACAAGGAGTACTACACGAAGGCGCTGCGCACCGAGACGCGCCGTCCCGAACAACGGCTCGACATCGCCTACGAATCCGACGAGCCGGACTGATCTTCCGCTACCGAACTTGACACCTGTAAAGTCCGTCGGCATGGACAACATCAGGGGTAAGACCGTCGTCATCACCGGTGCTGCCCGCGGGATTGGGTACGCGACCGCCAAGGCGCTGCTGGCGCGCGGGGCGCGGGTGGTCATCGGGGACCGCGACGTCGACGTCCTTGAACAGGCGGTCAAGGAGTTGAGGAGCCTGGGCGCGGTATCGGGTCATCCGCTCGACGTCACCGACCGGGAGTCGTTTGCGGCGTTCCTCGACAAGGCCCGCGCCGACGGTGGCGGCCACGTCGACGTGCTGATCAACAATGCCGGGGTGATGCCGGTCGGGCCGTTCCTGGAGTTGTCGCAGGACGCGATCCGCTCGTCGATCGAGGTCAACTTCTACGGCGTGCTGACGGGTTGTCAGCTGGTGCTGCCCGAGATGGTCAAGCGGCGCAGCGGGCACATCGTCAACATCGCGTCGATGGCCGGCATGGTGGCGGTCCCAGGCCAGGTGGTCTACGCCGGCACCAAGTTCGCGGTCGTCGGGCTGTCCTCCGCGATGGCCGACGAATTCGCCCCCCAGGGCGTCGACGTCACCGCGGTGCTGCCGACATTCACCAACACCGAACTGATTTCGGGCACCACCACCACCGCCGCGACCAAGCCGGTACAGCCCGAGGATGTGGCGGCAGCGATCGTCAAGGTGCTCGACAAGCCGAAACCCCAAGTGTCCGTTCCGGGTTTGTCGCGATACGTCGGATTACTGACCATGTTGCTGCCGGTGCGGGCCCGTCGCTGGCTCGGCAAGAAGGCAGGCACCGACACGGTGTTCCTCAACCTCGACAGCACCGCGCGGGCGGCTTATGAGAACCGTGCCCAACACGCGACCGGCGTCGTCGAGCACAAGGACTAGAAAAACCAAACCTGAACTGCGCAGTCGGCCTAGCCTGGTCCCATAGGGGCTGGAGGCTGAAATGGCTGACGTAAATCCGCACGCGTACAACACCGCATGGCAATTCCGGGCCGACGCCTGGTGCCGTCTCGAGGAAGCAAGCCGGCGGCTGTCGATCAGCGCGGCGCGTGGCAACGATCTCACGGAGTTGGCCGACCTCGTCGACGGGCTGTTGTCCCAGCTGCGGCCGTTCGAACGCTACTGGGCGTTCCCCGGCATCCATGTGTTCGGGCAGACCCACCGCCTGTTCGCCACCGGTGCATACGAGATGTTCGGCAGGGCGGTGTCCAAGATCAACCGGGCGCTGGTCACGGAGTCCTACCGCAGCGGGTTGCTGGCGTCGCCGCTGGAAAGCGAAAGCGACACCCTCGGTGCGGACGAGGGTGCGCTCGAGGTGCTCGGGCTGCACCGTTCCGGTCGGCCGTACTTCGAGTTGCTGATCGTCGCGACGATGACCGAGGCGCAGGAACGCGCGCTGCGCAACGAGATTCACGCCCGTCGCCGCCCGGACGACGCGTTCGTCTACGAGATCGTGGTCGTCGGCAGCGGCGACGAGGCGGTGATCGCCGCCCGGCTCAACGCCAGCGTGCAGGCATGTGCGATCACGCGGCGGTTCGCGCACCGCTCGCGCCGCGACCTGTCGGCCCTGTCGCACTTCGTGGACGCGCACATCGCCGAGGATCTGGCCGAGCATTCGCCCGAAGAGCGGGCCGCGATCCTGGCCAACGCCATCAAGGACAGCCGCCCCGAGATCGACATGTACCTGATCACCGAGCTCGAGGTGGAGGACGTCGCCGCCCGGCTCGGGCATCACTTCCGGCGGGTGTTCCACGGCGGCGAGGCCGGACTCGACCAGCACCTGTCGCTGCTGGAAGGCATCGCCGCGCGCTATCGCACGCCGTTCTTCTCCGCGCTGCGCGAATACAGCCACCGCCCGACCGGGGTGTTCCACGCGCTGCCGATCTCGCAGGGCAAGTCGATCGTCGGCTCGCACTGGATCTCCGACATGATCGACTTCTACGGCCTGGAGGTGTTCCTGGCCGAAACGTCGGCCACCTGCGGCGGGCTGGACTCGCTGCTGGAGCCCACCGGGCCGCTGCGGGAGGCGCAGGCGTTGGCGGCCAAGACATTCGGATCGCGACGGACCTACTTCGTCACCAACGGCACGTCGACCGCCAACAAGATCGTCGAGCAGGCGCTGGTGGCGCCCGGCGACATCGTGCTGGTGGACCGTAACTGCCACCAGTCGCACCACTACGGGCTGATGATGGCCGGCGCGCAGGTCACCTATCTGGATGCCTATCCGCTCAACCAGTATTCGATGTACGGCGCGGTGCCGCTGCGCGAGATCAAGTCCCGGCTGCTGGCGCTGCGGGCCGCCGGAAAGCTGGACCGGGTCAAGCTGTTGACGCTGACCAACTGCACCTTCGACGGCATCGTCTACGACGTCGAGCGAGTCATGGAAGAGTGCCTGGCGATCAAGCCGGATCTCGTATTCCTTTGGGACGAAGCATGGTTCGCGTTCGCCCGGTTCCACCACGTCTATCGCAAGCGCACCGCGATGCATGCGGCCCGCGCGATCCGCGAGCGGCTGCGGTCACCGGAATACCGCAAGGCGTACCTGGACTACGCCGAGAAGATGGCCGGCGCCGACGACGAAACGCTGCTGAACACCCGCCTGCTGCCCGACCCGGCCGGTGCCCGGGTGCGGGTGTACGCGACGCAGTCCACGCACAAGACACTGACCTCGCTGCGGCAGGGATCCATGATCCATGTCTACGACCAGGATTTCGACCAGAAGGTCGAAGAGCCGTTCCACGAGGCCTACATGGCGCACACGTCCACGTCGCCGAACTACCAGGTGCTCGCATCGCTGGACATCGGGCGCCGGCAGGCCGACCTGGAAGGTGTGGAGCTGGTGCAAAAGCAGGTCGAGAACGCGATGCAGCTGCGCGACGCGATCGACAAGCACCCGTTGCTGAGCAAGTACATGCATTGCCTGTCGACCGGGGAGATGATCCCGTCGCAGTTCCGCCCGTCGGGCCTCGATCAACCGCTGCGTACCGGGCTGCGCAACATGGCCACCGCGTGGGAGCAGGACGAGTTCGTGCTCGACCCCAGCCGGATCACGCTGTACATCGGCAACACCGGGATCGACGGCGAAACCTTCAAACGCACCGAGCTGATGGACCGTTACGGCGTGCAGATCAACAAGACGTCGCGCAACACCGTGCTGTTCATGACGAATATCGGCACCACCCGCAGTTCGGTGGCCTATCTGGTGGAGGTCTTGGTCAACCTCGCGCGAGAGCTCGACGACAAGATCGCCGACATGAGCCTGACCGACCGCTCGCATCACGAGCGGGCCGTGCTGAGGCTGACCAGTCCGTCGGCGCCGCTGCCGGACTTCAGCGGATTCCATTCGTGTTTCTTGGAACACGACGGCGACGGCGGTGAATCCACGCCGGACGGCGATGTGCGGCGAGCGTTCTATCTCGGCTACGACGACACGTTCTGCGAGTACCTGTCCGCCGACGAGGTGGACGAGCGGATGGAGTCCGGCCAGCAGGTGGTGTCGGCCACGTTCGTCACCCCTTACCCGCCGGGATTCCCGATTCTGGTGCCGGGACAGGTCTTCAGCCGGCAGATCCTGTCGTTCATCCGTGCGCTGGATACCAAGGAGATCCACGGTTACAAGCCACATTTGGGCTTCCGGGTGTTCACCGCCAAGGCGATGGAGATGGCCGAGGCCAGTGTGCGGCCGTGGAGCCGACTCGGTAAGGCCAGCGCCGCAGCCGCCGAAATCGCCTGAGAGAGGATGAATATGCCGACTGCCGACCAGCGTCATCGTGTCGTCATCATCGGGTCGGGGTTCGGCGGCCTGACCGCGGCCAAGGCGCTCAAGCGCGCTGACGTCGACGTCACGCTGATCTCGAAGACGACCAGCCACCTGTTCCAGCCGCTGCTGTATCAGGTGGCCACCGGGATCTTGTCCGAGGGCGAGATCGCACCCACTACCCGACTGATCCTGCGCAAGCAGCGCAACGTCCGGGTGCTACTCGGCGATGTCGAGGCGATCGACCTGCAGGCGAACACCGTCACGTCGAGGCTGATGACCGCGCATACAGTCACGCCGTTCGACAGCCTCATCGTCGCCGCGGGCGCGCAGCAGTCGTATTTCGGCAACGACCATTTCGCCACGTATGCGCCCGGCATGAAGACGATCGACGACGCGCTGGAGCTGCGCGGCCGGATTCTCGGCGCGTTCGAGGCGGCCGAGGTGACCACCGATCCCGCCGAGCGCGAACGCCGATTGACGTTCGTCGTGATCGGCGCCGGGCCCACCGGGGTCGAATTGGCCGGGCAGATCGCCGAACTCGCGGAGCGCACGCTGGCGGGATCGTTCCGGACCATCGTGCCGCACGAATGCCGGGTGATCCTGCTGGACGCAGCGCCGGCGGTGCTACCGCCGATGGGTGAAAAACTCGGCCTCAAAGCGCAGCGCCGGCTGGAGAAGATGGGCGTCGAGATCCAGCTCAACGCGATGGTGACCAATGTCGACTACCGGGGCATCACGATCAAGGACAAGGACGGCACGGAACGCCGAATCGACTGCGCCTGCAAGGTATGGTCGGCCGGCGTGCAGGCCAGCCCGCTGGGCAAGATGATTGCCGAGCAGTCCGACGGGACCGAAGTAGACCGCGCGGGAAGGGTTTTGGTGGAACCGGACCTCACCGTCAAGGGGCATCCGTATGTCTTTGTGGTCGGCGATCTGATGGCAGTACCCGGCGTACCCGGAATGGCTCAGGGGGCGATCCAGGGCGCGACTTATGCGACAAAGTGCATCAAGCGTTCGCTCAAGGGCCACGACGATCCCGCCAACCGCAAGCCGTTCGAGTATTTCAACAAGGGCAGCATGGCCACGGTGTCGCGGTTCAGCGCCGTCGCGCAGGTGGGCAAGCTGGAGTTCGGTGGTGGCATCGCGTGGTTCGCGTGGCTCGTACTGCACCTGGTCTACCTGGTCGGCTACAAGAACCGCTTCACCACGGTCATCGCCTGGTTCATCACGTTCACGGGTCACAGTCGCGGTCAGATGGCCATCACCAGCCAGATGATCTACGCCAGGCAGGCGATGCAACAACTGCAGGAGCAGCAGCAGGGTGCCTTGGCGGCGGCTGAGGAAGCCGAACAGGCCGAGGAAGCAGCCGGTTAGGACGACTGCGTGGCGCTCACCGTCTTGATGGCCTGAATTTCGCTGCCCTGGAAGGGCTTGCCGTCGGGTCGCAGCAGGTCGTGGAACCACACCTTGGGGACCGACGTGTACGGCTGATTCCAGGAGTCCCAGGGGAAGTACGTCTGGGTCCGTCCCGCGACCAATCCCCAGTTGAAGGCGCCGACGTTGTGCCGCTTGGCAATTGGCAGGATGCCTTCGACGGTGCTGCCCAGCGTCCTGGCCATGTACTCCGTACACAGGATCGGCCGCCCCAGCGGTGTCAGTTCTGCGATGCGGCTCTCGAACGTCGCCGGTTTGCCATAGCTGTGGAACGTGATCACGTCGGAGTTGTCGAGTTGGATATTGGCGATTGCACTGCGGCCGGCGGGATCTGCCCACTCGCCGTCCCACACTCCACTGGTCAGCGGCTGTCCCGGATCGACCGCGCGGGCCCACCCGAACACCTGCGGAAGCAGGTTGGCGACAAGCTGCACCTTGTCGCTTCGCTCGGTCGAGCGATATTCGTTGGCGGGGTTGTCGGGCTCGTTCCACAGGTCCCAGCCCAAGACGCGGTCGTCGTTGCGGAATTGGCTCAACACGCCGGTGACATAGCCTTGCAGCGTTGGAAGGTAGGCCCGGTCGTCGAGGCGTTCGGCGCCTGGACTTTGCACCCAACCCGAGTTGTGCACCCCCGGCTTCGGTGCGCGCTGCCGGCCCGCTCGCGGCATCGGATCCCAGCACGAGTCGAACAGCACGAAGAGCGGCTTGACGCGATGGCGCGCCGCGATGTTGACGAACTGCGCCAGGCGAAGCTGGAACGCTTGCCGGTCTTGCGCCCACAGCTGGTCGTGCAAGAACACCCGCACCGAGTTGAGGCCGTGAAATCTGGCCCAGCCCAACTCCGTATCGATGCGCCGCGGGTCATAGGTGCCGGCCTGAAACATCTCGAGCTGATTGATCGCCGTCGAAGTGATGTAGTTGGAACCGACAGGCCAACCTTGGGCTTGATACCAGCGGTTGGCGCGGTCCACCGACCACCGGCCGGGTTCCGCAGCGGCGCGGGGTATTCGGGCCAATGCAGTACCTGCTGCCATCAGTAGCGGTAGCTTCAGGACCGTTCGACGGTACACGAAGTGACCATAGGGTGCCCGAGGCAGGGTCCCCGGTATTTGCTGAGCGCGTCGCGCGGATTGTTACCTGGCGGTTAGCTGAGCGCCCGGTCGAGGTCGGCGATCAGGTCCTCGGTATCCTCCAGCCCGACGGAGATCCGGACCACGCCGTCGCCCAGGCCGATCGCGGCCCGTCCCTCCGGGCCCATCGCCCGGTGTGTGGTGGTCGCCGGGTGAGTGACAAGCGATTTCGCGTCGCCGAGGTTGTTGGAGATGTCGATCAGCTGCAGCTTGTCCAGCACGTCGAACGCCCGCTCTTTGGCCGCACTCTCTGGGGCGTCGAGTTCGAAGGTGACCACGGTGCCGCCGCCGGACATCTGCCGCTTGGCCAGGTCGTGCTGCGGGTGCGACGGCAAAAACGGGTAGCGCACCCAGCGTACCGCGGGATGGCTCTCCAGGAACTCGGCGACACGCTGCGCCGAGGCGTTGGCGTGTTCGACCCGAACCGCCAGCGTCTCAAGGCCTTTCAATAGGATCCAGGCGTTGAAGGCGCTGATCGCCGGCCCGGTGTGCCGCATCAGTTTCTGCACCGGGCCGTCGATGTATTCCTTGTCGCCGAGGATCGCGCCGCCCAGCACCCGGCCCTGACCGTCGAGGTGTTTGGTCCCCGAGTACACCACCACGTCGACACCGAGCGGGAAGCCCTGCTGCAGCAGCGGTGTGGCGAACACGTTGTCCAGCACCACTTTTGCCCCGGCCGCATGCGACATCTCGACCACGGCGGCGATGTCGACCAGCGACTGCATCGGGTTCGACGGCGTCTCGAAGAACACCGCCTGAGTCGGTACCGACAGCGCCTCTTCCCACTGCGACAGGTCGTCACCGTCGACGAAAACCGTCTCGATTCCCCAGCGCGGCAAAATCTCGTTGCACACCACGAAGCACGAGCCGAACAGGCTGCGCGCGGCAACCAGCCGGTCGCCGGCACCCAGCAGTGCACCCAGCGAGGTGAACACCGCCGCCATGCCGCTGGCGGTGGCGAACGCCGCCGGCGCCCCTTCGATCAGCCGCAGCCGTTCCTCGAACATGGTGATGGTCGGATTGCCGTAGCGGGAATAGACGTAGCGGTCCACCTCGCCGGTGAACGCCTTCTCCGCGTCGGCCGCCGACTGGTAGACGTAGCCGGAGGCCAAATACATTGCTTCGGCGGTTTCTTCGAACTGCGACCGCAAGATTCCACCGCGCACACCGATGGTGGCCGGGCCGACGCCCTCGGGCAGCGGCGGCGGAACCCGAATCGAGCTATTGTCAGTCACGACTGTCTCCAGGGCAATCCGATTGCCCGCCAACCAGTTCCGCCGCGGTGACCCGCCTCGTCGAGATGTCCTTCGAAGCCGTCCAGCACGTTGTAGGACGGGGTGATGCCCACCTCGGTGGCGGCCTCGGCGGCCCCGATCGAGCGGTTGCCCGAGCGGCACAGGAATACCACCGGCCGGTCGTCGCGGGCCGGCACCCGTTCCAGCAGCTCCTGGACGAAGTTCTCGTTGCGAGTGCCGTCGGAGCGGTTCCACTCGATGTACACCACGTCCCGGCCGAGACCGGACAGGTCGGGCACGCCGACGAAACGCCACTCGGCGTCGGTGCGAACGTCGACCAGCACCGCGTCGGGGTTCTCGCTGAGCAGCTCCCAAGCCTGCTGCGGCGTGATATCTCCTGCGTAACTCACCCGCGTGAGTCTCTCACGACTGCCACACCTTCCGCAGAGCGGTCGCCACCTGCCGGGCCCGGTCACGCGCCGTCGGCACGTCCACCGCGGTGACGACCGCCACCCCGAGCCGCCGCCGCTCGTCGGACTGGTGATTCCCGAAAATCCGCACGTCGCTTTCCGGCACCGCCAGCGCCTCGCTCAGCGGACCGCCGATCGGGCCGGTGTTGTCGGCGCCGGTGTCGATGGACTCGTGGCTGGAGTAGAGCACCTGGGCGGCGGCCGGCGAGATCATGATGGTGTCGGTGGGCAGGCCCAGGATCGCGCGGGCCTGCAGCTCGAACTCCGAAAGCCGCTGGCTGCGCAGCGTTACCACGCCGTTTTCGTACGGCCGCGTGCTGACATCACAGAAGTAGACCTCGTCGCCGCGGATCATCAGCTCGACGCCGAAGACGCCCCGCCCGCCGAGCGCTTTGACGATGCGCGCGGCGATCGACTTGGCGATGTCGAGCGCGGCACGGCTCATCGGTTGCGGCTGCCAGGATTCCAGCGCCTCGCCGCTGACTTGGCCATGCCCGATCGGCGAACAGAATTCCACCACCGGGCCTTTCGGCCCGTCGCTGCGCACCGTGAGCAGCGTCACATGAAAATCGACCTCGACGACGGTCTCGGCCATCACCCGCTTGGGGGCCAGCGGGCCGCCGGCCGACACCGCAGTACGCCACGCCGACTCGAGATCGAATGGCCCGTAGATCACCGACTCCCCGTCACCGGCCGGCGCCACCGGCAGGATCCGCAGCGGGTACCCGGCGTGCTCGGCCACCGCGCGGAGTTCCTCGACCGACCCGGCGAACCAGAACGGTGCGGTGGGCAGCCCGAGTTCGTCGGCGGCCAGTCGGCGCAGACCCTCCCGGTCGGCGGTGAGCCTGGCGGCGCGGGCCGTCGGAAACACCTGCGCGAAGCCGGTTTCGGAGGCGGCGGTCAACGCGTCGGCGGCCACCATGTCGGTCACCGTCACCACGTAGTTGGGCTGCAGCCGGCCGATGACCGCCGCCAACTCGTCGGTGTCGGTCAGCCTGACCACCACCGACTGGTCGGCCACCCCGTGCGCCGGCGCGTCGGCGTACCGCTCGACCGCGATCACCTCGGCGCCGAGCCGCTGGAAGGCGATCGCGAGCTCCCGGCTGAACTCCCCCGCTCCCAGCAGCATCACCGTGGTACGCCCGGTGTCGTCGGCGGAAGACGGCTCGTGCTTTTCGTGGGCAGGCTCGTCGGTCAGGCCCTCGGTCGCGGGTTCGCCATCGTCCTCAGTCATTTGCCCCAAGGATAGGCGCCGCAAGCACTAGGGCTGGCCGGGCAGCAATCGCAGCATCAGCGCATTGGATTCGGCCAACAGCGCGTCGTCGGGGTCCCGCAATTCGCCCGTGACGAACGCCTTGCGGCCCTCGGTGGAGGCGATCCGCCCCCGCACCACCAGCGGGGTGTCGATCGGGGTGATCTTTCGGTAGTCGACGTGCAGGAACGCGGTTCGGCTGACCGGGCGGCCCGCGGCGACCACCACCATCCCGCACATCCAGTCGAACACCAGCGGCAGCACACCACCATGCACGGCCATATTGCCGCCGACGTAGAAGCGGCTGAACTCGCCGCGCATTTCCACGCCGTCGGGGCCGAATTTCGTCATCGTCCACGGCGGCATCAGCAGGCTGCCCAGCCCGGGCATCGACGGAACGCGCCCCGCGGGGGCGACGCCCTCCGGCGCCTGGAACGGGTCGAGCAGCTTGACCAGCTCCTCGGCCCGCTCGGCGGCGCTGTCCCAGGTGCTGTCGTCGGGATCGGTGGACACCGCGAGGTCCTGCAGGCGCCGCATCGCGGTGACGAACCGGGCGAAACCCGGGCCCGGCTGTGCGGCCTCGTAGCGCGGGAAACCGCCGTGATGCTCGTACTCGGGATCCTCCGTCACGGGCTGGCCGCCAGCACGTCGCGGCGCACGATGGTCTGATCCCGGCCTGGGCCGACTCCGATGCACGAAATATGTGCTCCGGCAAGCTCTTCGAGCCGTAGCACGTAGTCGCGGGCCTTGGCGGGCAGCTCGTCGAATGTCCGGGCGTGCGAGATGTCCTCCCACCAGCCGGGCAGTTCCTCGTAGACCGGCTCGGCGCGGCCCAGCTCGCTCTGGGTCATCGGCATGTCGTGGATGTGTTTGCCGTCGATGGTGTAGCCGACGCACACCGGAACAGTTTCCAGGCTGGACAACACATCGAGCTTGGTCAGGAAGAAGTCGGTGATGCCGTTGACCCGGGTGGCGTAGCGGGCGATGACGGCGTCGAACCAGCCGCAGCGGCGGCGCCGGCCAGTGGTCACGCCGAACTCGCCGCCGGTCTTCGACAGGTATTCGCCGTTCTCGTCGAACAATTCGGTGGGGAACGGGCCGGAGCCGACCCTGGTGGTGTAGGCCTTGAGGATTCCCAGCACGGCGGTGATCCGGGTGGGGCCGATGCCGGAGCCCACCGCCGCGCCGCCCGCGGTCGGGTTCGACGACGTCACGTACGGGTAGGTGCCGTGGTCGACGTCGAGCAGGGTACCCTGCGAGCCCTCCAGCAACACCGTCTCGCCGCGTTCGAGAGCCGCGTTGAGCAGCAGCCGCGTGTCGGCGATGCGGTGCTTGAAACTCTCGGCCTGCTCGAGCAGCGTTGCGACCACGTGCTGTGGCTCGAGCGCCTTGCGGTTGTAGATCTTGACCAAAACCTGGTTCTTGAATTCCAGGGCGGCTTCGATCTTGTGGGCCAACTGGTCGGGGTCGAGCACGTCGGCCACCCGGATGCCGATGCGGGCGATCTTGTCCTGGTAGCAGGGGCCGATGCCGCGGCCGGTGGTGCCGATCTTCTTGCTGCCCATGTAGCGCTCGGTCACCTTGTCGATGGCCACGTGGTAGGGCATCAGCAAATGCGCGTCGGCGGAGATCAGCAACCGTGAGGTGTCCACGCCGCGGTCCTCGAGGCCCTTGAGCTCGTCGAGCAGCACGCCGGGGTCGACCACCACGCCGTTGCCGATCACGTTGGTGACGCCCGGGGTGAGCACCCCCGACGGGATGAGGTGCAGCGCGAAGTTCTCGCCGCTGGGCAAGACGACCGTGTGGCCCGCGTTGTTGCCGCCCTGGTAGCGCACGACCCACTGCACGCGCCCGCCGAGTAGATCGGTGGCCTTGCCTTTGCCCTCGTCGCCCCATTGGGCGCCGATCAGGACGATTGCCGGCATGGTTCTCCTGATTATTGTGGTCCAGCCGGTGTCTCACACTAGCCCAGTAGTCGCGGAGGGCACCCCGACGTCGTCGAGATCGCGTACAGGGTTGTGATTCCTCACGGATCACGACCCTGCGCGCGATCTCAACGAAAGCACCATGCCGACAGTTTGCGAGGAGCGTTTTGAAGACGGCTGTCCTGTTGTTCGGCGGTCGGCGGTTGCCTCGTACGCTTAACGGGCTGCCCGTTGTCGACGACGTGGATGCGGCCAGCCTCCAACGGCTGATCGTGGTCGGCTCGGACGCGGACCTGGCCGCGGTGCTGACCCGGTTGTTGCGGGCCGACCGGCTTGACGTCGAGGTGGCGTTCGTGTCGCGGCGGCGCAGCGCCGCAACGCGGGCCTACGGGCTGCCGGCCCGGTGGCGGGCGGCGAGGCGGGCGCGGGGCGGCTCCGCGCAACGGGTGCCGCTGATTCGCGACGAGACCGGCGCGGTGATCGTCGGGTCAGCCGAATGGCGGCCCGCCGGCGACGCAGCGCAGCTGCACGGCGAGGCGGTGGTCGACGACACCACGCTCTTCGACGGCGACGTCGCCGCGGTGCGGATCGAGCCGACGGCGGCGCTGCCCGGGCTGCGCGCCCGGGTGGCCGGCAGGCGATGGGTGACCGGACGCGCCGCCCAGTTGGGCACCACCGGCGCGACTGTGATCCGCGACGGCGTCCCAGCCGCCCGGCCGGTGCGGCGCTCGACGTTCTACCGGCACATCGAAGGCTGGCTGCTGGTTCGGTAGCGTCGTGGCGTGAACATCCGCGGCGTGCACCAATCGGTGCGACCCAGCCCGATCTTCCTGGCAATCGTCGGCCTGACCGTGCTGGGCGGCGTGCTGGCCTGGCTGGCCGGGGCGCAAATCAACCTATCCGCCCGGGCCGGTGTCTTCATCCTGGTGATCGCAGGCTGGCTGGTGTCGCTGTGTCTGCACGAGTTCGGCCACGCCGTCACCGCCTGGCGGTTCGGCGACCATGACGTCGCCGTCCGCGGCTATCTGACCCTGGACCCGCGCCGATACAGCAACCCGGGCCTGTCGCTGGGTCTGCCGATGCTGTTCATCGCGCTGGGCGGCATCGGGCTGCCGGGCGCTGCGGTCTACGTCCGGACCTCGTTCATGACGGCCAGGCAGCGCACCCTGGTCAGCTTGGCCGGACCGGCGGCCAACCTGGTGCTGGCGGTGGTGTTGCTGGCGTCGACCCGGCTGTTGTACGACCCCGCGCACCCGGTCTTGTGGGCAGGGGTCGCGTTCTTGGGCTTCCTGCAGGTCACCGCGGTACTGCTCAACCTGCTGCCGATCCCCGGGCTGGACGGCTACGGCGCGCTCGAACCGCACCTGAGCCCCGAGAACCAGCGCGCGCTCGAGCCGTTCAAGCCGTGGGGCTTCCTGATCCTGCTGGTGCTGCTGATCACGCCGCTGCTCAACCAATGGTTCTTCGGCATCGTCTATTGGTTCTTCGAGCTGTCCGGCGTACCCGGTCTGCTGGCCCAACTCGGCGGCCAGTTGACCAGGTTCTGGAGCGCCTGGACCTAAGGTTTGCGATATATGCGTAAACACGCATATATTGTGGGTATGTCCCGGATAGCCCGCATGCTGGCTGCTTCGGCCCTGCTCAGCGCGTTTCTCGCGGTCGAAGTGAGCACAGCGATGGCGATCGGCTCGATCACGTTGCTGGCCGATGCGGGCCACATCCTGACCGACGTGGTCGCCGCGGTCATGGGACTGACGGCGCTGACGCTGGCCCGTCGCGGCAGCACGTCGCCGCGGCGGACCTACGGCTGGCATCGCGCCGAGGTGTTCACCGCGGTCGCCAACGCGACGCTGCTGATCGGGATGGCCACGTTCATCGGCTACGAAGCGATCCGGCGGCTCGGCGATGCCCCGACCATCCCGGGGATGCCGATGGTCGCGGTGGCGGTTGCGGGCCTGGCCACCAATGCCGTAGTGGCGTTGTTGCTGCGCTCGCACGCGTCGCGAAGCCTGGCCGTCAAGGGCGCCTATCTGGAGGTCGTCGCCGACATGGTCGGCAGCATCGGGGTGCTGATCGCAGGCCTGGTCACGCTCACGACGCATTGGCCGTACGCCGACGTGGTGGTCGCCGTCGCCGTCGCGCTGTGGGTGGTGCCGCGGGCGGTCGCGCTGGCCGGCGGCGCGTTGCGGATTCTGTCCGAAACATCGCCGCGCCACATCGACGTCGAAGAGCTGCGGTCGGCGCTCGCCGCCGTCGACGGCGTGACCGACGTCCACGACCTGCACGTGTGGACGCTGGCGCCGGGCAAGGACATGGCGACCGCACACCTGGCCAGCCGCGGCAACTCGGCGCGGGTACTCGACGAGGCCCGCGCGGTGTTGGCCAGCCGCGGACTCCAGCACGCCGCCGTCCAGGTCGAACAAGCCGCCTGCTCGGCCGGCTGCTAGCTCAAGCCGAGTTCGGCGCGGGCGGTCGGGTCGCAGTCGTCGAGCAGGTCCAGGCAGCGCTGATACTCGTCGGTCTCCCCGATCGCGTCGGCGGCCCGGGCCAGCGCGGCCACGCAGCGCAAAAATCCCCGGTTGGGTTTATGCGAATACGGCACCGGGCCGAACCCCTTCCACCCATTGCGCCGCAGCTGGTCGAGCCCGCGGTGATAGCCGGTGCGGGCATAAGCGTAGGCGGTGATGGCCTTGTCGTCGGCCAGCGCTTCTTCGGCCAGCACGGCCCAGGCCACCGACGCCGAGGGGTGGGCGGCGGCGACGATCGCCGGTTTCTCGTCGGCGAGCAGCTCGGCTTCGGCGTCGGGATCGCCGGGCAGCAAGATCGGATCCGGTCCCAGGAGATCACCCATTGGTGGCATGGCGTTCATTGTGCCGTGCCGCCCGACAACCCGACGGCCCAGGCTTTAAGCTCCAACTACCGATCACGACAGCTGGAGGACAGCAGCGCTCATGCCCAATCCATCGGGGCCCGACCGCGACGACAAGCCAACCGCGGCTGGATTCGATCCAGACGCCGAAGCTGCCGCCTCCGCCGGGCAGGCTGACCCCGGCGACGAGCTGACCGAGGCCTACCGCACGGCACCCTCCGACGCCGAGCCCGCCACCGAGGTGATCGCCCAGGCGCAGCGCGAAGGCGAGCGCGACGCTGCCAAACCGCAGTTCCAACGCGGCGAACGTCGCTTCACCGCACCGGGTTTCGACGCCAAGGAGACCGCGGTGATCGCCACCTCCCCGGAGCCGGCCACCGAGGTGTTCCAGACGGGCGAGCCACCGACGGGACTGGGCCGGGCCACGCCGAGAACCGCGATGCCGCAATTGATTCCGCCCCGACTGGGCGCAAAGCTGCGGCCGTCCAGTCAGCGCAGCTGGGGCTGGGTGCTGGCGCTGATCCTGATTATCCTGGCGTTGGCGGCGGTCGCCGTGCTGGGCACGGTGGTGCTGACGCACGGCAACAAAAAGAAGCACGCCTCGCAGGAGGACCAGGTCCGCAGCACCATCCAAAGTTTTGACGCCGCAGTGCAAAAGGGCGACCTGGCCACGTTGCGCAGTATCACCTGCGGCAACATCCGCGACGGCTACGTGAACTACGACGAGCAGGCCTGGCAGGACACGTACCAGCGGGTCGCGGCGGCCAGGCAGTATCCGGTGGTCGCCAGCATCGACCAGGTGGTCGTCGACGACGGACACGCCGAGGCCAACGTCACCGCGTTCATGGCCTATGCGCCGCAGACCCGCTCGACTCGCAGCTTCGATCTGCAATACCGCGACGACCAGTGGAAGATCTGCCAGGCCACCACCGGCTAGTTGCTGAGTGACTTTCCTGCGCAGTGCAAGTCGTTGCACGCCTCGATGACGCGCTCGGTCATGCTCGCTTCGGCCTTCTTGAGGTAGCTGCGCGGGTCGTAGGCCTTCTTGTTGCCCACCTCGCCGTCGACCTTGAGCACGCCGTCGTAGTTGGTGAACATGTGCGCCGCGACCGGGCGGGTGAACGCGTACTGGGTGTCGGTGTCGACGTTCATCTTGACCACGCCGTAGCGCAGCGCCTCCTCGATTTCCGACTTCTCCGATCCCGAGCCGCCGTGGAACACGAAGTCGAACGGTTTGGCGCCGTGGGACAACCCGAGCTTGGCCGCGGCCACCTTCTGCCCCTGGGCCAGGATGTCGGGGCGCAGCTTGACGTTGCCGGGCTTGTAGACGCCGTGCACGTTGCCGAACGTCGCTGCCAGCAGGTACTTGCCGTGCTCGCCGTGGCCCAGCGCGTCGATGGTCTTCTCGAAGTCCTCGGGCGTGGTGTAGAGCTTCTCGTTGATCTCGTTCGCCACGCCGTCCTCTTCCCCGCCGACCACGCCGATCTCGATCTCCAGGATGATCTTGGCGGCCGCCGCCTCTTTGAGCAGCTGGCGGGCGATGTCGAGGTTCTCGTCGATCGGCACCGCCGAGCCGTCCCACATGTGCGACTGGAACAACGGGTTCTCGCCGGCCGACACCCGGTCGGACGAGATCGCCAGCAGCGGCCGCACGTAGCCGTCCAGCTTGTCCTTGGGACAGTGGTCGGTGTGCAGCGCGACGTTGATCGGGTACTTCTCGGCGATGATGTGGGTGAACTCGGCCAGCGCCACCGCGCCGGTCACCATGTTCTTCACCCCCAGGCCGGAGGCGAACTCGGCGCCGCCGGTGGAGAACTGGATGATGCCGTCGCTGCCGGCATCGGCAAACCCTTTGATCGCGGCGTTGACCGTCTCCGAGGACGTGCAGTTGATGGCCGGGAAGGCGTACGAATTCTCCTTGGCACGTCGCAGCATCTCGGCGTAGACCTCGGGCGTTGCGATGGGCATGAATCTTCCTTCCTGGGCGATCGTGGGTCTTTAGTATCGCAACCGCGGCCCGGCGTCGACAGACCGCCCGGGACCCGCCGGTATCTTGGTGGGCGATGACTACCACCCTGGTCGCGTTGCCCGACCTGCTCGACCCCATGTACTGGTTGGGCGCCAACGGCGTCTTCGGGCACGCCGTGCTGCCCGGCATCTTGCTGATCGTCTTCATCGAGACCGGGCTGCTGTTTCCGCTGCTGCCCGGCGAGTCGCTGCTGTTCACCGGCGGCCTGCTGGCGGCCAGCGCCAACCCGCCGGTCAGCATCGAGGTGCTTGCGATCTGTGTCGCGGTGGTCGCGGTGCTCGGCGACCAGACCGGATATTTCATCGGGCGGCGCATCGGCCCGGCGCTGTTCAAGAAGGAAGACTCGCGCTTCTTCAAGAAGCATTACGTGACCGAGTCGCACGCGTTCTTCGAGAAGTACGGGCCGATGGCGATCATCCTGGCCCGGTTCATGCCGTTCGTGCGGACGTTCACCCCGGTGGTCGCGGGGGTGTCCTACATGCGCTATCCGCTGTTCCTGGGATTCGACATCGTCGGCGGTATCGCGTGGGGCGCGGGTGCGACGTTGGCGGGCTACTTCTTGGGCAACGTCGGCTTCGTGCACCAGAACCTGGAAAAGATCATCCTCGGCATCTTGTTCGTGTCGATGATCCCCGCGTTTATCTCGGCGGGGCGGGTCTGGCTGAAGCGACGACGGGCCAGCGAGGCTGAGCCTGAGCGTCTGCCGGTAGCCGAGTGACGTTCAGATTGCGTCCAGGGTCGTGATCGTCGGAAATTCACGACCCTAGATGCAATCTCAGAGTTCGACCCTGAAATCGCAGCCCGTCTTGGCGCGCACCTCCTCGACCGTGACGCCTGGGTGCAATTCCTTGAGTAGCAGGCCCTGTCCCGGCTCGACGTCGAACACGCACAGGTCGGTGATGATCATGTCGACCACGCCCTTGCCGGTCAGCGGCAACGTGCACTGCGGGAGAATCTTCGGACTGCCGTCCTTGGCGGCGTGATCCATGACGACGATCACTCGCTTGACCCCCGACACCAAATCCATTGCGCCGCCGGGGCCTTTCACCATCTTGCCCGGGACCATCCAGTTCGCCAGGTCGCCGTTCTCGGCCACCTGTAGGCCGCCCAGGATGGACAGGTCGATGTGGCCGCCGCGGATCATCGCGAACGAGTCGGCGCTGGAGAAAAAGCTCGAGCCCGGCAGACTTGTGATGGTCTGCTTGCCGGCGTTGATCAGGTCGGGGTCGACGGCGTCGTCGGTCGGGTAAGCGCCGATGCCGAGCAGCCCGTTCTCCGACTGCAGCGTGACGTTGATGTCCTCGGGAATGAAGTTGGCCACCAGCGTCGGGATGCCGATGCCCAGATTCACGTAATAGCCGTCGCGGAGTTCCTGCGCGGCGCGCTGGGCCATCCGCTCGCGAATCGGGCTGTCGTGCTTGAGCGTGGAACCGTTGCTGACCGTGCGGAATTCGATGCGCTTCTCGTAGTTGCGGCCTTCGATGATGCGGTCCACGTAGATGCCGGGTGTGTGGACCAGGTCTGGATCCAGCTCTCCGACGTCGACGAGCTCTTCCACCTCGGCGACGGTCACGGCGCCGCAGGTGGCGATCATCGGGTTGAAGTTTCGTGCCGTCTTGCGGTAGACGAGGTTGCCCGCCGCGTCACCCTTCCACGCCTTGACAAGCGCCACGTCGGCCCGAATGCCTTCTTCCAGAACGTATTCCGTGCCGTCGAAGACCCTGGTGTCTTTGCCCTCGGCGAGCACTGTGCCGTAGGCCGTGCGGGTGTAGAAGCCGGGAATGCCTGCCCCGCCGGCACGTAACTTCTCCGCCAGCGTGCCCTGGGGCGTGAGCGTGAGATCCAGCTCGCCGGTGAGCACCTGACGCTCGAACTCTTTGTTCTCGCCGACGTAGGAGGCGATCACCTTTTTGACCTGCCGCGCCTTGAGCAGCAGGCCCATGCCGAAATCGTCGACGCCGGCGTTGTTTCCGACGATGGTGAGGTCCTTGACGCCGCTGTCGACCAGAGCCTGGATCAAGTTCTCCGGAATGCCGCACAGGCCGAAACCGCCTGAGGCGACGGTGATTCCGTCCTTCAGCAGGCCCTGCAGGGCGGACTCGGGGTCCCGGTAGACCTTACTCATTCAGTGCTCCTCTCTTCGGCGCTCACAGCATGCGCGGCCTCCATCAACATCCAGCCGGACAACTGCACCGACAGGTCGCGCTCGGCGATTTCCGAGCCGGTGACCGCGCCCTCGACGAACTCCGCCTTCTTGCCCGCCGTCGTCGGCAGTTCGGCGGTGCGGTCCCAGAACGGCCCGAACAGCGGCAGGCCGTCGACCGTCTGCCGGTAGTCCCACGCCGACTGCGCCGACGACAGCACCAGCTTGCGGGCGGTGTCGCGGGCGGCGACGTCCTCGGCCGATTCGCCCGGCAACGTTGTCGCGACCAGCGCCAGATAGCGGGCGGTGATGCCGGCGAACAGGCCGCCGTCGCCACCGCCGGCGCCCTTGATCACCCCGCCGGGCGCCATGTGTTCACTGACGGCGGCGACCAGTCGGTGCACCCGCGGGGCGTGTCGCTCGTCGCCGGTGCGGGCGGCCAACTCGGTTTCCAGCCCGAGCACGACACCCTGGCAGTAGGTGTACTGCGCGCGGACCAGCGAGCCGGCCTTGATACCGTCGAACACCAGGTGGGTCTCCGGGTCGATCAGCGTCGCGTCGATCCAGTCCGCCATCTGCTGGGCACGCTTGAGCCGGTCGCCGTAGCGGGCCAAGAAGATTCCCGCGGGGCCGTTGGCGGGAGCGTTGAAGAACTGGTCCTGCTTGCGCCACGGAATGCCGCCGCCGTCCTCGGGCACCCACGCCTTGACGAACTGGTCGGTCAGTTTGTCCAGCGCGCGATGCCGGTCGATGCCGGCGATCCGCGCGGCCCGCTCGAGGGCCAGCGCCAGCCAGGCCATGTCGTCGTAGTAGTCGTTGACCCAGCGGCCGACGTTACGCAACCGGTGTGAGCGGATTTGGCGCCGAATCCTCTTGAGGCGCTCCGGCTTTGGGTCGCGCTGCTGGGCGTCGACCAGACAGTCCAGCAGGTGTGCCTGCCACCAGTAGTGCCAGCCGCCGAACAACCGGTCGCGCCGCACCGGCGGCCAGGCCACTACGCCCAGCTGGGTGCCCGGCAGCGCCCACAGTCGTTTGAGATGCCGGGTGGTCACCGCGGTTTCCGCGCTGCCCGCCCGGTTGGCCCATACCTGATCCATGGGAGTGATCCTGCCCTACCAGGCCTTCGCGATGTTTCCGTGTCTGGTGATCCACGCATGCATGGCGATCCCGGCGGCGACGGCGACGTTGATGCTGCGCGTGGAGCCGAACTGGGCGATCGACACGGTCAGCGCCGCGCCCGACCGGGCGTCGTCGCTGATGCCGGGCCCTTCCTGGCCGAACACCAGCAGGCAATGCCGCGGCAGCGCGGTCTGCTCCAGGCGGGCGGCGCCGGGAACGTTGTCGACGGCGACCACGGTCAGCCCGGCGTCCGCCGCGAAGCTCAGCAACTCGGCGATCGTGTCGTGATGACGCAGCCTCTGGTAGCGGTCGGTGACCATGGCGCCGCGGCGATTCCAGCGTCGCCGGCCGACGATGTGGACGGTGTCGACGGCGAATGCGTTGGCGGTGCGCACCACCGAACCGATGTTGGCGTCGTGCCCGAAGTTCTCGATCGCCACGTGCAGTGGATGCCGCCGCTTGTCGATGTCGGCGATGATCGCCTCCCGGCGCCAGTACCGGTAGGCGTCGACGACGTTGCGGGTGTCGCCGTCGCGCAGCAGCGCCGGGTCGTAGCGCGGGTCGTCGGGCGGGTCGCCGACCCAGGGCCCGACTCCGCTTGCGGGTAGGCCCCATTCGGTGGGGCCGGGTTCGGTCATCGGCTGGTCCAGACCGCGGCGTGGGTGCCGACCACCGAGACCGTCGCATAAAGCAGCGCTTGGTTGATCTCGCCCTGGATGCACAGCGAGGCGTCGATGTGCACGGCGTCCAGCGACGCCTCGGGCAGCAGCAGCGCGGACGACCCGTATGTCGAGCAGGCTGGGGAGAGCCCCGGCGGGGGCAGGGTCGGGGCGGCCAGCAGCATCATCGGTCCGCCGCGAGCCGCGGAGTCGTCGCGGTATTTCGCCGCGATCGCGTCGGCGACCAGCCCCAGCAGCATGTAGCCGCTGCCGGTGAACGCGCCCGGGTCACCCAGCGACTGCTGGCTCAGTTGGGTGCCGTCGGCGCGCCACGCCGCCACGCTGGTGGTCTTGACGACCATGCCGATGTCGTTCTCCTTGGTCGGCAACATGCCCACCGGGAAAGCCGCCGGATAGGCTGCGGCGCTACCGGCGATCCGGTCTCGCGGCGAATACACGTATACCCCGCGCACGGTGCTGCGCTCCTTTTGCGGTCCCAAACACACGGTGCCGGTGAGCCGGTCGGGTGTCGGCGACGAGAGTGCCTGCACCACAACATTTTTCGCGGTGTCACAGCTGCCGATGCCGGCGGCCTCCATCGGGTGGGCCAGCGCACCATAGAGCCCGAACCGCAGCTCGCCGGGTTTGGCGTGCGGGGCAGCCGGATCGGTGGGCGCGGCGTCGACGTCGACAAGGACGTAGTCGGCGTTCCAGCGCAGGTTGGACACCGCGACGTTCCAGCCCAGCACCGCAACCGATTCGCCCAGCCGTGCCGACTGCGCGCCGTAGATGCGCTCCGGGTGACCAGAGCCCCCGCAGCCGGACACCAGGACCAGCGTCGCCAACATCGCAATGAGAGCCCGCACGGTGTCTAACGCAGGCCCAGATCCGCCAGGCCGAGCACGCTGCGGTAGGCCAGCCCCTCGGCTTGGATGGCTTCGGCAGCACCGGTAGCGCGATCCACCACCGTCGCCACCCCGACAACTTCGGCGCCGGCGTCGCGCACCGCGCGCACCGCGGTCAACGCCGACGCGCCGGTGGTGCTGGTGTCCTCGACTATCAGCACGCGCCGCCCGGCAATGTCGGGACCCTCGATAAGTCGTTGCATGCCATGGGTTTTCACCGACTTGCGGACCACGAACGCGTCGATCGGGCGGCCCGGTGCGTGCATGACCGCGGTCGCCACCGGATCGGCGCCCAGGGTCAGGCCGCCGACCGAGGCGTAGTCCCAGTCGTCGGTAAGCTCGCGAATCAGCCGGCCGATCAGCGGGGCGGCCCGATGGTGCAGGGTGGCGCGGCGCAAGTCGACGTAGTAGTCGGCCTCCTTGCCCGACGACAGCGTGACCCGACCGTGCACCACCGACAACCGGCGCACCAGCTCGGCCAGCTCGTCGCGGGGCTCACGTTCTGCCACGGCCCCGGCCAAATCTGTTTGTGGTGGCGCGGGCAAGGTTTCGCGGCAACAACCGCGCGCCGCCGGTGAGAAGCTTGTACTGCAGGCCCGGAACGCTGATCACCTTGCCGCGGGCGATGTCTGCAAGGCTTTCCCGGACCACGTCGTCGACCTCGAGCCACAGAAACGACGGCAGCTTGGTCATGTCGATGCCGGCCCGGCGATGAAATTCGGTGTGCACGTAGCCCGGACAGACCGCGTGCACGCTCACGCCGGTGCCCTTCAGGCCGCCGGCCAGGCCCTCGGTGAACGACACCACCCACGCCTTGGACGCCGAGTAGGTCGAGCCGCGGCCCGAAAGCAGCCCGGCGACGCTAGCGACGTTGATCACCGTGCCCGAGCCGGCGTCGAGCATGGCCGGCAGCGCGGCCCGGGTCAGCTGCATCACCGCGGTCACGTTGACGTCGAGCTGAGCCTGCAGCAGCGCCGGATCGGCGGTCCAGAATTCACCGGAGGTGCCGAAGCCTGCGTTGTTGACCAACACGTCGACACCGCGGGCCAGCCGCTCGGCGACCTTGCCGCGGCCGTCGGCGGCGGCCAGGTCGGCCGCCAGCACCTCGACGTCGCGGCCGGCCTCGTCGCGCAATTCCGCCGCCAGTTGGTTTAGCCGGTCGGCGTCGCGGGACACCAGGACCAGGTCGTGCCCGTCGGCCGCGTAGCGACGTGCGTAGCCCTCGCCGATTCCGGATGTGGGCCCGGTGATCAGGGCGACGGGACGCGGCACGGCGCCAGTGTAATCAGCGCTGGTAATGCGTGGCCTGGTAGCCGTTCCGGCCGGCCGGCGGCGGGCGGCGGACCGCTCCCCCACGGGTGCTTTCCCGGCGCACCGGCTCGGCCGATGCGCGGCGCGTCGGCTCCGGACGGGCGGGCGCCTCGGCGCGCCGCTGCGGGGACTCGGCCCGGCCGGCCGGAGCCAACGGGCGGCTCGGGGCGGCGCTGCGGCGTGCGGCCGGTGCCGGTGTCGCGGCCTGCTGCGGCACGGGGGGAAGAACCCGCAGCAGGTCGTTGAATTGGCGCACAGTGCGCAGACCCTCGTCCCACTGGGCGCGGGTGCTGGTGATGGGCATGCTGACCAGCGTCCAGTTCTCTTCGTTCCACATGATCTCGGCGCAGTCCGGCGCGGTGTGTGCGAAGGTGACCATCCGCCGGTCGCAGGCCCGCCGGGCCGCGTCGAGGTTGGTCGAGTACACCATCCGCGGCCCGATCGCCCCGAGTAGCCAAATGTCGTTCTCCCGAGGCTCTTTGAGGCCCTTGAGCCGCACGTCGACCACGACGTTGGTGCCCACCTTGCGGTGCAGCGCGATCACGGTGGCCACTTCTTCGAGGTCGAAGATGAACACGGCCTCGCCGCGGATCTGGCCCAGCACCACGTTGCGGGCCGGGATGTCGCCGACCGTCGACATGACGCCGCGCTTCCACCGCTGGACGATCTCGGTGTTCTCCGGTTCGTAGTCGAAACCGTGTGAGCGGGCCCAGGACTTGCGGCGACGGCCACGCCCGCGACGCCGATCGATGTCGACGTACAGCAGCACCACCGCGCCGACGAAGCACAGCGCGGACAGCGTGAACCAAAGCGGGACCATCGGGCCTAGCGTACTTGCTACTGCCCCGGAATCACGAATGCTTGCAGGTCACAACCCCGTCACGCCGAACGTCGACTTGTCGGGCGGTTTCGGAAGGAACCGCCACAACAAGTCGACGCCCGAGCTCAACCGAGAATCAGCGACTCGCCGTCCGGGCTGACGTTGACCGGCACGGTGTCGCCGTCGTGGACGTCGCCGGCCAGCAGCATCTTGGCCAACTGGTCGCCGATGGCCTGCTGCACCAGCCGCCGCAGCGGGCGCGCCCCGTACACCGGGTCGAACCCGCGCTGCGCCAGCCAGCGCTTGGCCTGCAGCGACACCTCGAGGGTCAGCCGCCGCTGCGCCAGCCGCTTGGCCAGCTGCTCGAGCTGGATGTCGACGATAGCCACCAGCTCCTCGGGGTTGAGTCCCTCGAAGATCAGCACGTCGTCGAGCCGGTTGATGAACTCCGGCTTGAACGTGGCGCGCACCGCGGCCATCACCATCTCCTCGTCGCCGCCCGACCCGAGGTTGGACGTCAGGATCAGGATCGTGTTGCGGAAGTCGACCGTGCGGCCCTGCCCGTCGGTGAGCCGGCCCTCGTCGAGAACCTGCAGCAGCACGTCGAACACGTCCGGGTGGGCCTTTTCGACCTCGTCGAACAGCACCACCGTGTACGGCCGGCGGCGGACCGCCTCGGTCAGCTGGCCGCCCTGGTCGTACCCGATGTAGCCGGGCGGCGCGCCGACCAGCCGGGCCACCGAGTGCTTCTCGCCGTACTCGCTCATGTCGATGCGCACCATCGCGCGCTCGTCGTCGAACAGGAAGTCGGCCAGCGCCTTGGCCAGCTCGGTCTTGCCGACGCCGGTGGGGCCCAGGAAAAGGAACGCGCCCGTGGGCCGGTTGGGGTCCGACACGCCGGCCCGGCTGCGCCGGACGGCGTCCGAGACCGCCTGCACGGCCTTGCGCTGCCCGACGACGCGTTTGGCCAGCTCGTCTTCCATCCGCAGCAGCTTGGCGGTCTCGCCTTCCAGCAGCCGCCCGGCCGGGATGCCCGTCCACGCCGACACCACGTCGGCGATGTCGTCCGGGCCGACCTCTTCCTTGAGCATGACCTGCTCGCGGGCCTCGGCCTGGGGCAGCGCCGCCTCGAGTTTCTTCTCCACCTCGGGGATGCGGCCGTAGCGCAGCTCGGCGGCCTTGGCCAGATCGCCGTCGCGCTCGGCGCGCTCGGACTCGCCGCGCAGCGTCTCCAGCTGCTCCTTCAGTTCGCGGACGGTGTCGATGGCGCTCTTCTCGTTCTGCCAACGGGTGGTCAGCTCGGCCAGCTTTTCCTTGTGGTCGGCCAGCTCGGCGCGCAGCTTGGCCAGCCGCTCCTTGGACGCGTCGTCCTCTTCCTTGGCCAGCGCCATCTCCTCGATCTCCAGCCGGCGCACCAGCCGCTCGACCTCGTCGATTTCGACGGGCCGCGAGTCGATTTCCATCCTCAAGCGCGACGCGGCCTCGTCGACCAGGTCGATCGCCTTGTCCGGCAAGAACCGCGCGGTGATGTAGCGGTCGCTCAAAGTGGCCGCCGCAACCAGCGCCGAGTCGGTGATGCGCACCCCGTGGTGCACCTCGTAGCGGTCCTTCAGACCGCGCAGGATGCCGACCGTGTCTTCCACCGACGGCTCGCCCACGTACACCTGCTGGAAGCGCCGCTCCAGCGCGGCGTCCTTCTCGATGTGCTTGCGGTACTCGTCGAGCGTGGTGGCGCCGACCAGTCGCAGCTCGCCGCGGGCCAGCATCGGCTTGATCATGTTGCCGGCGTCCATCGCGCCTTCGCCGGTCGCGCCGGCGCCGACGATGGTGTGCAGCTCGTCGATGAACGTGATGATCTGCCCGGCAGAGTTCTTGATGTCGTCGAGCACGGCCTTCAGCCGCTCCTCGAACTCACCGCGGTACTTCGACCCGGCCACCATCGAGCCGAGGTCCAGCGCGATGACGGTCTTGTCGCGCAGGCTCTCCGGCACGTCGCCGGCGACGATGCGCTGCGCAAGGCCTTCGACGATCGCGGTCTTACCGACACCGGGCTCCCCGATCAGCACCGGGTTGTTCTTGGTGCGACGGGAGAGCACCTGCACCACGCGACGAATCTCGTTGTCCCGCCCGATAACTGGGTCCAGCTTGCCGTCACGGGCACGCGCGGTCAGGTCGGTGGAGTACTTCTCCAACGCCTGGTAGGTGGCCTCCGGCTCGGGGCTGGTGACCCGGGCGCTGCCGCGGACCTTGACGAACGCCTCCCGTAGCGCTTGCGGGGAGGCGCCGTGGCCGGTCAGCAGCTTGGCGACGTCGGAGTCGCCGGTCGCCAGCCCGACCATCAGGTGCTCGGTGGAGACGTATTCGTCGTCCATCTCGGTGGCCAGCTGCTGTGCGGTGGTGATCGCGGCCAGCGACTCACGGGACAGCTGCGGTTGCGTGGTGGCCCCGCTGGTTTGCGGTAGCCGGTCGAGGAGGCGCTGCGCCTCGGCGCGGATGGTGGCGGGCTCGACGCCGACAGCCTCCAGCAGCGGCGCGGCGATCCCGTCGTTCTGCGTCAGCAGCGCCAACAGCAGATGAGCGGGCCGGATCTCGGGGTTGCCGGCGGCCGATGCCGCCTGCAGCGCCGAGGTCAGCGCCGCTTGAGTCTTGGTTGTCGGGTTAAAAGAGTCCACAACACCTCCATTCCGTACAGGTAAAAATGCTTGTCGCGATGTTCAACGCCGTCAAGGTTGAGTCTGTTCCGCTCAAGTCTAGCGATTTTTGACGCGACGACGGCATGGGTCTTGCGCGGCGAAGCGCGGGCAATGCCGCAAAATGGATCGCTATGTCCAGCTACCCGCCGCCCATGCCACCGCAAGGGCCACCGCCGCAGGGGCCACCGCCGATGCCGCAGGCTCCGTATCCACCGCAAGGGCCGTATCCGCCGCAAGGCGGGTACCCGCCGCAACCGGGTTGGCAACCGCCGTCTGCGTGGCCTCCGGCGCCGTCGGCTGCGCCGGACTGGATTCCCAGCCCGGCGGGATGGCGGGCGCCGCCGCCCGGTGTGCGCCGGCGAAACCGGATGGTATGGATTGTGGGCGGCATCGTCGCGCTCCTCGCGGCGGTGGCCGTGGCCGTCGCTGTCATTGCCGTGGTTGGCTCCAAGCCGAAGTCCGACGACGAGCAGATCCGGGCGCTGATCAGCAAGGCCCAAGCCACCAACAGCTCCGACGTCACGGCGTTTCGCGGGCTGTGGTGCACCAAGATGCAGCAAATCATCGACCAGGTGAGCCAGGCTCACCCGGACATGAAGCCGCCCGGCGGGGGCAAATCGCACGGCCCGGTCACCGTCAAATCCATTCAGGTCAACGGCGACAAGGCCACCGCCATGATTACCGGCACGGTGGATGGCAGAACGCGGGACACCCAGATGACCTTCGCCAAAGAGAACGGCGAATGGAAGCTCTGCCTCTGACCGCCGGGTTACGGTTCTTGCGTGGCGGGCGGCTTTGGTTCGGAGCTGACCGGCCTCTATTCCCTGGCCCTGGTGATCGCCCTCTCGCCCCTGTCGATCGTCCCTGCCGTGCTGATCCTGCAGACACCGCGGCCGCGGGCGAGCAGCCTGGCGTTCCTCGGCGGCTGGCTGCTGGCCCTTGCAGCGCTGACGGCACTGTTCGTCTCGTTATCCGGCCTGCTCGGCGGCCTGCATAAGTCGCCGCCGGCGTGGGCGTCGTGGCTGCGGATCGTCGTCGGCGCGGCACTCATCGTGTTCGGTGTCGTGCGGTGGCTGACCCGTCATCGCCACACCGATGCTCCGCGGTGGATGCGGTCGCTCACCAACCTCACCCCAGGGCGGGCGGCCATCACCGGGGCGGTGCTGGCCGTGGTGCGGCTCGAGGTGCTGTTGCTTTGCGCCGCAGCCGGTTTGGTGATCGGCAGCGCCGGGTTGGGCCTCACCCGCGCTTGGGTAGCGGCGGTGTTCTTCGTCGCCGTCGCCGCGTCGACGGTCGCGATTCCGGTGCTGGCCTACGCGGCGGCCGGCGAGCGCCTCGACGATCCGCTGGCCCGGCTCCAGGCCTGGATGGAGCGGCATAATGCGGCGATGCTCGCGGCCATCCTGGTCGTGCTGGGACTGTTGGTGCTGTACAAGGGCATTCACGCGCTGTAACCGGCGGGTGCGCGAACGCGCATAAAATCGTCGCCCGTGGGCCTAGAAGACCGGGATGCGCTGCGGGTGTTGCATGCCGCCTTCAACGAGGAGGCCGCTCGCGACGCCGGCAGCTTGATCGGCCGGTTCTACACCCGCTGGTTCTCCCTCGACGTCGCACTGCGTGACATGTTCCCGCCGGACATGGCGGGCCAGCGCGCCGCGTTCGCGCACGCGATGAACTGGGTCTACGGCGAACTCGTCGCGCAGCGGGCCCAGGCACCGGTGGCGTTTTTGGCTCAGCTCGGCCGCGACCACCGCAAATACGGAGTTGCCCCCGAGCATTACGAGACATTGCGGCAAGCGTTGTATGCGACGCTGCGCGACGAGCTGGCCGACGCCTGGACCGACGGGGTCGACGAAGCAGCCCGGCAGTCGCTGAACCTGATCACCGGGGTGATGAGCGGCGCGGCCGACGCCGAGGACGGGCCGGCGTGGTGGGACGGCACGGTGATCGAACATCTGCGGGTGTCGCGTGACCTCGCGGTCGTGCGGCTTCAGTTGGACCGCCCGCTGCACTACCACCCGGGCCAGTACGTCAACGTCGCGGTGCCGCAGTGCCCGCGGCGGTGGCGCTACCTGACGCCGGCCATCCCGCCGGACGAGAGCGGCGCGATCGAATTCCACGTGCGGGCGGTGCCGGGCGGCCTGGTCAGCACCGCGATCGTCGGCGAAACGCAGCCCGGCGACCGCTGGCGGCTGTCCAGCCCGCACGGCGCGCTGCAGGTCGACCGCGACGGCGGCGACGTGTTGATGGTGGCGGGCAGCACAGGCCTGGCGCCGCTGCGCGCGATCGTGATGGACCTCGCCCGTTGGGGTGAGAACCCGCGGGTGCACATGTTCTTCGGCGGCCGCTATCCGTGCGAGCTCTACGACTTGCCGACCCTGTGGCAGATCGCCGCGCACAACCCGTGGCTGTCGGTGTCGCCCGTTTCGGAGTACACCGCCGACCCGGAGTGGGCCCGCGACTATCCCGACGTCACGCCGCCGCGGGGTCTGCATGTGCGCCAGACCGGCCGGCTGCCCGAGGTGGTCACCCGATACGGCGGTTGGGGCGACCGGCAGATCCTGATCTGCGGCGGCCCGGCGATGGTGCGCGCCACCAAGGCGGCGCTGATCGCCAAAGGCGCGCCGCCCGAGCGCATCCAGCACGACCCGTTGTCCAGCTAAGTTCGTCGTCATGAAGATCGTCACGCTGCGCGACCCGTCGGCGCCCGTCGAGGCACAGTTCGTACCGGACGCCGGGATGATCGGAGTGTCGCTGACCGACGCCGGCGTGCAGCTGCTGGGGCAGCGCCGCGGCTTGGATGCGTACGTCTCCGACGGCAAGACGATGGGAATCCCTCTGCTGTATCCGTGGGCGAATCGGTTGAGCGACACCACTTATACGGTCGGCGGTGAGACGGTGACGTTGGCGCCCAACACATTTCGCACCGACCCGAACGGGTTGCCGATCCACGGCATGCTGGCCGGCTATCCGCGCTGGCGCGTAGTGGCGCAGTCGGATAACGAGCTCACCGCCGAAGTGGACTTCGGCGCTGACCCAAATCTACTGGCCAGCTTCCCGTTTCCGCATCTGCTGGCGCTCACGGTGCGATTGTCGGAACGTACGCTGACCGTGCGCGCCGCGGTGACACCGACCGCGGACAAGGCCGTTCCGTTGTGCTACGGCTTTCACCCGTACCTGCAGCTGCCCGGCGCGCCGCGCAGCGAGTGGATCATCGGGACTCCGCCGCTGCGACACCTGAAACTCGACGAACAGGGACTGCCCACCGGCGAGTCGGCCAGCCAGCCTGCGATCACGGAGCCGTTGGGCGACAAGACATTCGACGACGGCTACGACCAGGTACCCGACGGCGAGGTGTTTACGCTGTCCGGTGGCGACCGGCGCATCGAGGTTCGCTTCGACCAGGGGTATCCGGCGGCGCAGATCTTCGCGCCGCCGGGCGAGGACGTGGTGTGCTTCGAGCCGATGGCCGCGCCCACCGATTCACTGCGCCGCGGCGGTTACCGGTTAGCACAGCCCGGCGACTCGGACATAGCGCAGTTCTCGATCCGGGTCTGAGCTGCGAGCAGACGTAGAGTCGCATTGGCGCGAGCAATTTTGTGCGATTCTGCGTCTGCTCGCGGTAGAAAGTTAACGCCGCGGCTGCCAGACCACCACTGCGGTGCTCTTGGGCATCACGGCCAAGTCCCGCCGCTGGTTAGCCCGCAGCGCCTCGATCTCTGCGGCCATCTCCTTGAGACGGGCCTGCAGAGCCTCGACCTGATTGGTCAGCTCGATGATGCGTTTGATGCCGGCCAGGTTGACGCCCTCGTCTTGCGAGAGCCGCTGCACCTCGCGGAGCAATTCGACGTCGCGCTGCGAATACCGCCGTCCCCCACCGGAAGTGCGTTGCGGGCTGACCAGGCCGAGCCGGTCGTAGGTGCGCAGCGTCTGCGCATGCATGCCGGCCAGCTCGGCGGCCACCGAGATCAAAAATGTCCGGGAATCTTGCTCTTTGGACTTCTTGGCCATCAGCGATTACCTGCCCATCCGGCCCGCGGGTCGAAGCCGCTGGCCCGCTCGGCGGCGGCATAGGCCTCCAGTGCTTCCTTCGCGGCGCCGTCGAGATTCGGCGGAACGGCGACCTTGACGGTCACCAGCAGGTCGCCGTTGCCACCGCTGCGCTTGGCCACGCCGCGGCCGCGCACCCGCAGGGTGCGGCCGTCGGCGGTGCCCTTGGGTACCCGGACCCCCACCCGGCCGTCCAGCGTCGGCACCGAAAGCGTTGTGCCCAGCGCCAATTCGCTGAAGCTCACCGGGATGGTCACGGTCAGGTCGTCGCCGTCGCGTCCGAAAACCGGGTCCGGTCGCACGTGCACCGTGACGTACAAGTCACCCGACGGCGCGCCGCGCAGACCGGCCTCACCTTGACCGGCCAGCCGGATCCGCTGCCCGTCCTCGACACCCGGCGGGATCCGCACATTGATGGTGCGGGTCCGGGTGGTGACACCGGTGCCCTTGCACTCCGAGCAGGGGTGCTCGATGATCGACCCGCTGCCGCGGCAGTCGGTGCAAGGTTCGGAAAACCCGAAAGCGCCTTGGTTGCGGCTGATTACGCCCGAGCCGTTACAGGTGGGGCACACCTTGGGGCTGGTACCCGGCCGGGCGCCGCTGCCATGGCAGTTGGTACACGGCGCCGGGCTGGTCAGCCGCAACGGCATCGCCACACCCTTGGTGGCCTCCACGAAGCTCAGCTCCGCTTCGGTCTCCAGGTCGTTGCCGCGCCGGGGCCGGCTGGGCCGGGGCGCCGACGCCCCGCGCCCGAACAAGCCGCCGAACAGGTCGCCGATATTGCTTCCGCCGGTGCGGCCCGCGGCGTCGAACAAGTCGCCCAGGTTGAACTCGACGCCGTCACCACCCATGCCGAAGCCGCCGAATCCACCACCACCGCCGCCGCCGTTGAAGCGGCGGCCAAATCCGCCGCCGGCGAACAGCCGTCGGGTTTCGTCGTATTCCTTGCGCTTGGCCGGATCCGACAGCACGCTGTTGGCCTCGGAGACGGCCTTGAACCGGTCCGCGGCGCGCGGGTTGTTCGGGTTACGGTCGGGATGCAATTCGGAGGCCAACTTGCGGTAGGCCCGTTTGATCTCGTCCTGGCTGGCGTCAGGGGAGACGCCCAGCTCCTTGTAGAAGTCTTTTTCGACCCATTCGCGTTGGGCCATTCCGCGTCACCCCCTCTCGCCTTCCTGTAGTTGTGTTTATTAAACCCGTCGTCAATTCTCCGACGGCTCTGATTCTGCGTTCTGCTCACCGACATTCGCATCGCCGGGTGCCTCGGCCGGGGCGGCGCTGTCGTCGGCCAAGGTGTCGACCACCCCGACCAGCGCGTGCCGCAGGATCTGGTCGCCGAGCTTGTAGCCCTGCCGCATGACGTGGCCGATCACCGGCTTGGAACCCTCGGCTCCGTCGCCCTCGTGCTGGACGGCCTCGTGCAGCGCCGGGTCGAAGTCGTCGCCCTCGGCGCCGAACGCCGTCAGCCCCAATCCGTTCAGCGCACTGGTCAGCTTGTCGGCGACCGACTTCAGCGGACCCGACTCCAAATCACCGTGGCTGCGCGCCCGATCGAGATCGTCGAGCACGCCCAGCAATTGGCTCACCACGGTGGCTTTGGCCCGGTCGGCCGCGGCCTGCTGGTCACGCAGCGCACGCTTGCGGTAGTTGGCGAAGTCGGCGTGCACCCGCTGCAGGTCGGCGGTCAGCTCGGCGACTTTGTCAGCGGTGTCGGGCGCCGCCGACGCCGTCGCGGCTTCCGGCGCCGGCCCGCTGGGGGCCGGCTCGGAAGCTGCGTGGCGTACCTCGCCGGTCTCCGGATCAATCCGGCGCTTGTCGGTGACCGTTACCTGTTCGTGTGGGTTGCCTTCCGTCACTTGGCCTCCCGGTCATCGTCGACCACCTCCGCGTCAACGACGTCGTCGGCGGCACCGGCCCCGTCGCCGCCACTGGGGCCGCCGGCGGCCTGCGCCGCCTGGGTGGCCTCGTAGATCGCCTGGCCGAGCGCCTGCGACTCCTGGCCCAGCTTCTCCATCGCGGACTTGATCGCCCCGATGTCGGTGCCCTCCAGCGCTTTCTTGGCGTCGGCGACCGCGGCGTCGACCTTGCTCAAGACGTCCTCAGGAACCTTCGAGCCGCCCTCGGCCTCGCGCTGCTCCTTGACGAACTTCTCCGTCTGGTAGACCAGCGTCTCGGCCTGGTTGCGGACGTCGGCCTCCTCGCGGCGCTTGCGGTCCTCCTCGGCGTGCGCCTCGGCGTCCTTGATCATCCGGTCGATCTCTTCCTTGGACAGGCCGGAGCCTTCCTGGATCTTGATCGTGTTCTCCTTGCCGGTGCCCTTGTCCTTCGCGGTGACGTGCACGATGCCGTTGGCGTCGATGTCGAAGGTCACCTCGATCTGCGGAACACCCCGCGGGGCCGGCGGGATACCGGTCAGCTCGAAGGAGCCGAGCAGCTTGTTGTGTGCGGCGATTTCGCGCTCACCCTGATACACCTGGATCTGCACCGACGGCTGGTTGTCGTCGGCGGTGGTGAACGTCTCCGACCGCTTGGTCGGGATCGTGGTGTTGCGCTCGATCAGCTTGGTCATCACGCCACCCTTGGTCTCGATGCCCAGCGAAAGCGGCGTAACGTCCAGCAGCAGAACGTCTTTCACCTCGCCCTTGAGCACACCGGCCTGCAGCGCGGCGCCCACCGCGACAACCTCGTCGGGGTTGACGCCCTTGTTGGGCTCCTTGCCGCCGGTGAGCTCTTTGACCAGATCGGTCACCGCGGGCATCCGGGTCGAACCGCCCACCAGCACCACGTGGTCGATCTGCGACACCGAGATACCGGCGTCCTTGATCACCTGCTGGAAGGGCTGGCGCGTGCGGTCCAGCAGATCCTGGGTGATGCGCTGGAACTCCGCCCGGGTCAGCTGCTCGTCGAGGAACAGCGGGTTCTTGTCGGCGTCGACGGTGATGTAGGGCAGGTTGATCGACGTGCTGCCCGAGCTGGACAGCTCGATCTTGGCCTTCTCGGCCGCCTCGCGCAGCCGCTGCATCGCCATCTTGTCTTTGGTCAAGTCGATGCCGCTGGTGCCCTTGAACTTGTCCACCAGCCAGTTGACGATCCGGTCGTCCCAGTCGTCACCGCCCAGGTGGTTGTCACCCGAGGTGGCGCGGACCTCGACGACGCCGTCGCCGATCTCCAGCAGCGACACGTCGAAGGTGCCGCCACCGAGGTCGAACACCAGGATCCGCTGCTCTTTTTCGCCCTTGTCCAGGCCGTAGGCCAGCGCGGCCGCGGTCGGCTCGTTGACGATCCGCAGCACGTTGAGGCCCGCGATCTGGCCGGCCTCCTTGGTGGCCTGTCGCTGGGCGTCGTTGAAGTAGGCGGGCGTGGTGATCACCGCGTCGGTGATGTCCTCGCCGAGGTAGGCCTCGGCGTCGCGCTTCAGCTTCATCAGAATGCGAGCGCTGATCTCCTGCGCGGTGTACTTCTTGCCGTCGATTTCGATCTTCCAGTCGGTGCCCATGTGCCGCTTGACCGACCGCACGGTGCGGTCGACGTTGGTCACCGCCTGGTTCTTGGCGGGCTGACCGACCAGTACCTCACCGTTGCGCGCGAACGCGACGATCGACGGAGTGGTCCGGGAGCCCTCGGAGTTGGCGACGACGACGGGGTCGCCACCCTCCAGAACTGAGACGACGGAGTTGGTGGTCCCGAGGTCGATGCCGACCGCACGAGCCATGGTGAATCCTCCCTGATAGTCGAGCTTCGTATTGCACTACGCTGAGTGAACCCTGCTCAAGCCTGCCTCCGCTGCCGCGGTGCTGTCAAGCCAATATTGAGCCGAGTTCACTCAAGTTGTCGATGTGGTCAACGGCGCGGATCGGCGGTTTGTTCCCGACGCGGCGGCCAATACCGGGCGGCGCCCGGCGCCCTGTCGGATACCCTTTCCACCAGCCCGTTCCTCGGGTTTGCCCGCGTCGCAGCGATGCGCCCAGTCACGACGTTAGGAACCCGATGCCACCGCTGCCCGACACCCCGGCTCCGGCAGTACCCGAGAAGGTTCCGGCCGACCTCCTGACCCGCGAGGACGCCGGTTATCACCACGATCTGCGTCCGCGCCAGCTGCAGATGATCGCGATCGGCGGCGCCATCGGCACCGGGCTCTTCCTGGGTGCGGGCGGGCGCCTCGCCTCGGCGGGACCGGGGTTGTTCCTGGCCTACGCGATCTGCGGCGGCTTCGTGTTCCTGATCCTGCGCGCACTCGGCGAATTGGTGCTGCACCGTCCGTCGTCGGGCTCGTTCGTGTCGTACGCCCGGGAATTCTTCGGCGAGAAGGCGGCGTTCGTCGCCGGCTGGATGTATTTCCTGAACTGGTCGATGACGGGGATCGTCGACTCGACGGCGATCGCGAAGTACTTCCACTATTGGTCGGCGTTCCACGTGATCCCGCAATGGACGCTCGCGCTGGTCGCGGTGGTCTCGGTGAACATGATCTCGGTGCGGCTCTTCGGCGAGCTGGAGTTCTGGGCGGCGCTGATCAAGGTGGTGGCGCTGATGACCTTCCTGGTGGTCGGGACGATCTACCTGGGCGGGCGCTACCAGATCGAAGGCCAGGAGACGGGGCTGAGCCTGTGGACTGACAACGGCGGGTTCTTGCCCACCGGGCTGTTTCCGTTGGTGCTGGTCACCTCCGGCGTCGTATTCTCTTACGCCGCAGTCGAACTGGTCGGCACCGCCGCGGGCGAGACCGCCGAGCCGGAGAAGATCATGCCGCGAGCGATCAATTCGGTGGTGGCCCGCATCGCAATCTTCTACGTCGGGTCGGTCCTGCTGCTGGCGCTGCTTCTGCCCTATACCGCCTACAAGGATCACGAAAGCCCGTTCGTGACGTTCTTTTCCAAGATCGGTTTCGGCGGCGCCGGCACCCTGATGAACGTGGTGGTGCTGACCGCGGCGTTTTCCAGCCTGAACGCCGGCCTGTATTCCACCGGCCGGATTCTGCGTTCGCTGGCGATGAACGGCAGCGGACCGAAATTCACCGCGCGGATGTCGAAAAACGGTGTGCCCTATGGCGGCATCTTGCTGACCAGCCTGATCGGGCTCTTCGGTGTCGTGCTCAACGCGGTCAAGCCGGGGCAGGCCTTCGAAATCGTGCTCAACATTGCCGCATTGGGCGTCATGGCGGCCTGGGCGACGATCGTGGCCTGCCAGATCCGGATGTACCGGCGGGCCAAGGCCGGTCACATGCAGCGGCCCCGGTTCCGGATGCCCTTGGCGCCCTACAGCGGCTATGCCACCTTGGCGTTCCTCGCGGGCGTGCTGGTGTTGATGATCATCGACAAAGAGCGCGGTGCCTGGATTATCGGAACCCTGGTCCTGGGTACTCCCAGCCTGGTCGGGGGTTGGTACCTGGTTCGGCGCCGGGTGATGGCCGCAGCCGAGGAGGTGAACCCATGAGCCGCAACCGATATGCGGCCACGCCGCCGCTGTATGGCATGGCGATGGTTCTTCTCGCCATCGCGATCGTCGCCGTCACCGCCTCTCTGCACGGCGGTTGGTGGTCGACCATCGGCTACGGCACGGCCGCGGTCATCGCCGCGGCCGGCTTTGCGCTCGCGTTCCGCGACTTCTCCTAACCGCCCCCGAGGTAATAGAGCATCCGCTCTGTTATGCTGCCGGTGTGCCACGCCCTCGTGTTCATGACCCCGGTCGGGTGCTCGACGCGGTCGAGCGCCTGACGGCAGCGTCGGGCCCGGCCGCGGTGACCATCCGCGCGATCGGCGACGCCGTGGGGGTTTCCAACGGCGCGGTGTACCACACGTTCGGGTCGCGGGCCGGGTTGATGGGACAGGCGTGGCTGCGCGCCGGACGCCGATTCCTCACGCTGCAAACCGCTTTGGTCGACCAGGCGCTGGCCGAACCGGGCCGCCGGTCCGCCGTGGAGGCCGTGGTGGCCGCGGCCGAAGCGCCGGTGGTGTTCGCCGAGCGGTATCCGGATTCCGCCAAGCTGGTGTTGACGGTGCCGCGGGAAGAGTTGCTCGACTCTGACTTGCCCGACGAGATTGCCGCCGAGCTAAGGGATCTCGACCAGTCGTTGGTGGCCTTGATGATCCGGCTCGCGACCGGCGCCTGGGACCGCAAGGATGCCCGCGCCGTCGACACCATCACCACCTGCATCGTCGACTTGCCGACCGCCATCCTGTTGCGCCGAGACCGCTTGGGCAACACGACAGCCCGCGAACATCTGGGCGCGGCCGTGCGGGCGGTTTTGAAGGTCGGACCACCACCGGCAGCGAAAGGGAGAACCGATGGGAATTAGCCTGAGTTACCAAGACAAGATCGCCGTCGTCGATCTCGGCGACGACGAAAACCGGTTCTCCCCCGACTTTCTCGACCAGCTTGACTCTTATCTCGACGAGATCGTCGCCGGCGGGGCACACGGTCTGGTCACGACGGCGGGCGGCAAGTTCTACACCAACGGGCTGGACCTGGACTGGCTCAGCGCGCATGGCGAGCAGACCCAGTGGTATGTGGGACGAGTACAGGGCCTGCTCGCTCGCATGCTGACACTGCCCATACCCACCGCGGCAGCGGTGGTCGGCCACGCATTCGGCGCAGGGGCAATGTTGGCCCTGGCGCACGACTTTCGGGTGATGCGGGCCGACCGCGGCTATTTCTGCTTTCCCGAGGTGGACATCCGCATCCCTTTCACACCGGGCATGGCGGCACTGATCCAGGCCAAGCTCACGCCGCAGGCGGCGGTGGCCTCGATGACGACGGGCCGGCGCTTCGGCGGCACCGATGCCGAAGCTCACGGCCTGGTCGACGCGATGGCTCCCGAGGGTGCCGTGACCGACGCTGCGGTGGAGCTACTGCGTCCGCTCGACGGCAAGGATGCCGGCACGCTGGGCGCCATCAAGCAGACCATGTTCGCTCCGGCGGTGCAGGCGTTGACGGCGCCGCAGTCGGGTTGAACTTCATCGAAATCGCGTCCAGGGTCGTGCTGTCGTCAAAAGCACAGCCCTGAGCGCGATCTCAACGCGACATGGAGGCCGTCGCGCCGACGTCGTCTGGGTCGTCCCACAGCAGGAGCTGGCGAACCGCGGGCCGTGACCCGTAGGGCTGCAGCATTTGGCTGGCCGGACGCGGGCGCACCCGCAGCGGCCACCAGAACCAGCGGCCGAGCAGCGTCGCGATCGTCGGGGTCATGAACGATCGCACGATCAGCGTGTCAAACAGCAGACCCAGCGCGATCGTGGTTCCCACTTGGGCGAGAATCACCAACGCGCTGAAGGCGAATGACGACATTGTCGCGGCGAACACCAGACCGGCCGACGTCACCACCGAACCCGAGCCGGCCATCGCGCGGATGATGCCGGTCTTCAGCCCGGCATGGATTTCCTCTTTGAACCGGGAGATCAACAGAAGATTGTAGTCGGATCCGACCGCCAGCAGCAGAATGACGGCCAGCGCCAACACAACCCAATACAGCTGGATGCCGAGAATGTCCTGCCAGACCAGGACCGACAGGCCGAACGAGGCGCCCAGCGACAGCGCCACGGTGCCCACGATCACGATTGCGGCGACGAGGCTTCGGGTGATGATAACCATGATGAGCAAAATCAGGCTCAACGCCGCGATTCCAACGATCATCAGGTCATATTTCACCGAGTCCTGAATGTCTTTGTAGGTCGCCGCAGTTCCCGCGAGATAGATGTGGGAGCCCTCGAGAATCGTTCCCTTGACGGACTCCCTTGCCGCGTTCTTGATCAGGTCGACATGCTTGATGCCTTCCGGCGTGGCGGGATCACCGTCATGGGTGATGATCATTTCCGCAGCCCTGCCATCGGGCGACATGAACAGTTTCACACCGCGCTTGAAATCGGGATTCGAGAAAACCTCGGGTGGCAAGTAGAAGGAATCATCGATTTTGGCCTTGTCGAAGGCCTGTCCCATCGCTGCCGGGTTGTCGTTCGCGAACGCCGACTGGCTGTTGATCCCGGAGTTGGTGGCGTAGTTGGACAGGGTCAGCGCCAGATTCGTCATCTGGCTTTCGATCTGCGGTGGTATCAGCGCAACCAGTTGCGGCTGGAGCGCATCCAGCTTGTCCAACGACGCGGTGATGCTCTGGAACTGGTCGGTGAGTTCGTCGATGCCGTCGATCGCGTCCCAGATAGACCTGAGCGCAAAGCAGACCGGAATGTCGTAACAGTGCTTCTCCCAGTAAAAGTAGCTGCGGATCGGCCGGAAGAAGTCGTCGAAATTCCCGATCTTGTCTCGCAGGTCATCGATGACGGCGATCGTGTCGTGAAAGCTTTGGGTCTGCTCGTGCGTGGCTGCGGCGCTTTGCTTTTGCAGCGCATATTGCTGTTGCAAGATGCCGACGGTTTTCCTCAACTCGGCCGCCTGCTTGAGCAGATCGGATGCGCGGTCTTTCTGGTACTCCAGGTTCATGACTTGACCGACGCTTTGCTGGCTGAGTTGAAACGGGATCGAGCTGTGGTCCAACGGCGTCCCCAATGGCCGGGTGATCCCCTGCACCTTTGCGATACCCGGGGTGTGGAAGACGTTCTTCGCCACGCGTTCCAAGACCAGCATGTCGGCCGGATTACGCAGGTCGTGATCCGCCTCGACCATCAGCAGTTCGGGATTCAGCCGTGCCTGCGAAAAGTGGCGCTCGGCCGCGGCGTAACCAACCTTAGCCGGCGTCGCCGCCGGCAGGTATGGCTTGGAGTCGTAACTCGTCTTATATCCCGGCAGGGCAAGCAGACCGATCAGCGCGACAGCGATCGTCACCGCCAGAATGGGCGCCGGCCATCGCACGATCGCGGTGCCGATGCGCCGCCACCCCCGCGTCCGCATCATGACCTTCGGTTCGAGCAGGCCGAACCGACTGAGCACCGCGAGCATGGCCGGCGCCAGGGTGAGCGCGGCCAGCACCGACACCAGCATCCCCACCGCGGAAGGAATGCCCATCGATTCGAAGTAGGGCTGACGAGCAAACCTCAGGCAGAACACCGCCCCGGTAATGGTCAGGCCCGAGCCCAAGACGACGTGGGCAGTGCCGTGAAACATGGTGTCGAAGGCCGTTTTTCGATCTTCGCCTGCTCCGCGTGCTTCGTGATAACGGCCGAGCACGAAAATCGCGTAGTCGGTGCCGGCGGCGATGGCCAGCAGCGTGAGGATGTTGACCGAGAAAGTGGAGAGCTCAATCAGATTGAGGTTGCCCAGAACGGCCACGACCCCGCGCGCCGCAGCCATTTCGATGAGGACAGTGATGAGCACCGTCAGCGTCGTGACGACGGAACGGTAGACCCACGCCAACATTATCACGATCACCAGGAACGTGATGAGGGTGACCTTGAGGATTCCCTTGTTGCCCACCTCGAATTGATCGGTGATCAACGGCGCCGCGCCGGTGACGTAGGCTTTGACGCCCTGCGGCGCGGGCGTGTGGTCGACAATGTTACGGACGGCGTCGACGGATTCGCTGGCTAACGCGTCGCCTTGGTTACCGGCGAGATACACCTGGACCAATGCGGCCTTGCCGTCGTTGCTTTGCGAGGCCGACGCCGTGAGCGGATCCCCCCAGAAGTCCTGGATGTGCTCGACGTGTTTGGTGTCCTGCTCGAGCCGGTGGATCAATGTGTCGTAGAACTTGTGGGCGTCGTCTCCCAGCGGCTTGTCGCCTTCCAGCACGATCATGGCCGCGCTGTCGGAGTCGAACTGTTGAAACACCTTGCCGATGTGTTTCATCGCCTGCAGGCTCGGTGCGCTCGGGGAACTCATGCCCACCTGGTGTGCTTGCGCAACGGCTTCTAGCCGCGGTACCGCGATATTCGTGAAGGCGGTCAGGCCGAGCCAAAACAGGATGATCGGCACCGCGAGCCGACGGATGGTGTGCGGCAGCCGGTTTCGCGGGGCGTGCTGCGTGCTCATCCGGATTTGTCGAGGCAGAAGGTGTAGGCGTTCACTGTGTTCACGGTCCTCTCGTCCTTGACCTCGTCGTTGATGATGATGCGGCAGCCCAGTGTGCTGCTGTTGCCTTGCGCCGTCAGGTTGGCGATGACAGCCGGGTCGGTGGTGATGGCCTCGTACCTCCACGGCAGCGGGGCCCGGTCTACGCGCTGCGGCGCGGCATGGATGTCTTGGTAATTGATGGTCGCCACCGACCCGGGGTCACCGAACACCTCGTAGACCACGTGTTTGGGGTTGAACGGGACGCTGTCGTTCAACACGCCGGTCGGAGTCGACGTGTCGTTGTTCGATCCGAAGATGCCGTGGAGTCGGTAGACCCCAAATGCGGCCAGCGCCACGACTGCGACCGTGAGCAGCACTATCCACCAGCGCTTAAGCACGCGGGTAAATGAAAACCGTTTCACCCGTAGCCCTTCGACGCTGGGACGCGACCTATGGCGTAGACAGTACGGTACGGGACCGGACCACACAAGAGACGATGTCGTTCACACTGCGGAAATCAGAGGCTTCATTTCAGGGGCCGGATAAGGCTGGGGATGATGACGTCGTCGACCAGGGTCTGCACAGTCTCGGCAGTGGGCGGCCGAGTGGGCAGGACGGACCGGAAGATGAGATAGCCGGGCAGGAGATCCCACAACTCGTCGCTGATGGCGGCTTCCTGGATTTCCCCGCGATCGACCGCCTCGCGCAGAACATGACGCATCAACGCTTTGCGCTGCTCGATGAACTGATGCTGCATGACTTCGTTGAGCGCGGGGTTGCGCGACACCTCGACCAGGACGGCGCGGATGGTGCCGGCATTTTGGCCAACCTCCTGGCAGATCACCTCGCCCAGCCGCAGCAGGTCGCCACGCAAGGTGCCGGTCTCCGGCGGAACCGCGACCTGGCGAACGCCCTCGATGAACGCCGCCAGCACCAATTCCGCCTTCGATGGCCATCGCCGGTAAACGGTCGCTTTGCTGGCGCGGGCGGTGGCAGCGACGGCGTCCACGGTCAGCCGGTCATAGCCGTGTTCTTGCAGCAGTTGCAGCGTCACCGCCAGCAGCTCGGTTTCCCGGGGCGACCACGGTGACTCGGCCGCATGATCGGCTAGTTGGGTCACAGCGCCCACGATAGAGCCGTCCGCGAAGTACTGTCCAGTACCGTACCGCCGGGCGCGGCGGCGAATTAGCTCGCCAGACCGACAGCCGACGCGAAAGCCCGTAGCTCGCGCGGGATGTCGGATCCGGCCGGCTGGTAGGCGATCTCGGTGACGCCGAGTGACGCGAGGTGATCGATCTTCTGCGCGACCTGCGCGGCAGTGCCGGTCAGCGCCGTCGAGCTGGCGAACGGGATCAGGTCGGCGACGTGCGGCTCGTCGCGCGGGTTCGCCTTGACCAGATGTCCCTCGTGGATCGCCAGATGCCGCTCGTTCTCCGGATAGGCTTCGATCGCCTCACGCCATGCACGCCCACCAGGTAGAGCGTCGACGGCATCGGCGCCGCCGCGTTCGTAGGTGGCGTGGTACATCACCACCGCCCCCGGGCCCGCCGCATCGGCGACCCGCGCAGAGGTCAGCTCCTCGCCGTTGTCGAGCACGGTGCCGAATGCCAGCAGCGCCCGCCACGGCAAGACCTTGGCCGCATCGGGTTGGGGCAGCGCGGCGGAGAACACGCCGTCGCCGAGTTCGGCCGCTACGGCCAAACCCTTCGGGCCGTCCGCGCCGATCAGGATCGGCACGTCGATCGGCCGCTCGGCACCGAAGCCGGGCAGCTGCAGCATGCGTATCGTCGCCCCCTCCCATTCGGTGGTTTGGCCCGCGAGAAGCGCCCGCAGGCAACGGACATACTCGGCAACCAGTCGCCACGGCATCGGCTTCTTGCCGAGCGCGAATCGGCCGGTGAAGCCGGAGCCGATTGCCACGGCCACCCGTCCGGGCGCTTGTCCGACCAGTTCGGCGATGGCGGCGGCGTTCACCATCGGATGGCGCAGGCTGGGCACCAGCACTCCTGGCCCCAGGCCGATGCGCGACGTGCGCTCCGCGCACCGGCTGAGCACCATCCACACATCCGGGAGGATGGCCGGCGAATCATAGAGCCAGGCACGCTGGTAGCCCAGAGTTTCGGCCAACTCCACGTGCGCGGGAGTCTCCGACGAGGTTGCGAACGCGCATGAAATGTCCATTGCCCGGACACTACTGAACGACCGCGCGCACGATGAACGCATGAACACAGGGCTGCACACCGACGTCGACGAAATCGCCGACGGCATCTTCCGGCTTTCGACGTGGGTACCGGGTATCACCGAACACGGCTTTACGTTCAACCAGTTCCTGCTGGCCGGCGAGCAGCCGTTCCTGTTCCACTGCGGCATGCGGCAGCTCTTCCCGCTGGTGTCGGAGGCCATCGGGAAGGTGATCCCGCTGGAGCGGCTGCGGTGGATCTCGTTCGCCCACATCGAGGCCGACGAATGCGGGGCGATGAACATGCTGCTGGCCGCCGCCCCACACGCCGAAGTCATCCAGGGTCCGCTGGCGATCATGCTGTCGCTGACCGACATGTGCGACCGGCCTCCAGTGGTGGCCCCGGACAGCGACGCGCACGATATCGGCGGGCACCGGCTGCGGTTCATCGCGACCCCGCACGTGCCGCACAACTGGGAAAGCGGGCTGTGGTTCGACGACACGACGTCGACGCTGCTGGCCGGTGATCTGCTCACCCACACCGGCAAGTGCCCTGCCCTAACCGAATCCGATTGCGTCGCACCGGCTTTGGAAGCCGAGGAGCTGTTCCATGCCACCGGCCTGACCACGAACCTGGCGCCCACGCTGGAGCAGTTGGCCCGATTGCAGCCGACCACGTTGGCGCTGATGCACGGCGCGTCGTTCACCGGCGACGGCGCCGGACAGCTGCGCGGGCTGGCCGAGGGCTACGCAGCAATGGCTCGCTAGGCGCGTCACTGCAGTCACTTACGTCACTGCGGTCGTAGGCTGTGCCATGAGATGTCCAGGCTTACGTGTGCACTGGCGGGTGCGTGGCTGCTGATCGCCGGCCTTCTGATAGCCGGGTGCGGTTCCACTGTCGACGGCACGCCGTCGGCCGCGCCGGGCGCCGGGCGAACGGAACCCTCCTACCCGAAGGCCCGACCGCCACTGCCGCCGACAGCAAAGCCGTCCCAGCCGGCGTCGCCGAGTCCGACGGCACCTGCCGGCGCCATTCCGCTGCCGGCCGACCCGGACGGATACGTCTTCATCGAGACGAAGTCAGGGCAGACGCGCTGCCAGATCGCCAAGGACAACGTGGGCTGCGAAGCGCCGTTCACCAACTCGCCGATGCAGGACGGCGAGCACGCCAACGGCGTCAGCATCACCGCCAGCGGGGATGTGCATTGGGTGCTGGGCAATCTCGGTGACATCCCCGCGGTCACGATCGACTACCGCACCTACGACGCGCAGGGCTGGACGATCGCGGCCAGCCAGAGCGGCACCCGCTTCACCAATGACCACACCGGTCACGGCATGTTCGTGAGCATCGAGAAAGTCGACACGTTCTAAAGCCGCATAGTCTGTCGGTCGTGGACTTTCGCGTATTCGTCGAACCCCAGCAAGGTGCGAGCTACGAGACCCAGCTCGCCGTCGCGCAGGCCACCGAATCACTGGGCTTCTCCGCGTTTTTCCGGTCCGATCACTACGTGGCGATGAGCGGCGACGGGTTGCCCGGCCCGACGGATTCCTGGGTGACGCTCGGCGGCATCGCCCGGGAGACCTCCACCATCCGGCTCGGCACACTCGTCACCTCGGCGACCTTTCGCCACCCCGGCCCGCTGGCGATCTCGGTCGCCCAGGTCGACGACATGAGCGGCGGACGAGTCGAACTGGGGCTCGGCACCGGCTGGTTCGAGCGTGAGCACCAGGCCTACGGGATCCCGTTTCCGCCGCCACGCGAGCGCTTCGCCCGGCTGACCGAACAACTCGAACTCATCACCGGCCTCTGGACGGCGCCAAACGGCGAGACATTCGACTACGCGGGCGCCCACTACGCGCTCAACGACTGCCCGGCCTTGCCCAAACCGGTCCAGCGGCCTCATCCGCCGATCATCATCGGCGGTCTGGGGGCCAAGCGGACACCGCTTCTGGCGGCGACGTTCGCCGACGAATTCAACGTTCCGTTCGCGTCGCTGGACACCGTGAAAACCCAATTCGGACGCGTCGCCGACGCGGTCGACGCCAACGGCCGGTCGGCGGATTCGATGACGTACTCGGCCGCGTTCGTGCTGTGCGCCGGCCGCGACGACGCCGAACTCACCCGGCGGGCAGCCGCCATCTGCCGAGAGCTCGACGAGATGCGGACCAACTCGCCGCTCGTCGGCACGCCCGGCGAGATCGTCGACCGCCTCGGCGCATTCGCCGAGATCGGCGTGCAGCGGGTGTATATGCAACTGCTCGACATGTCGGATCTGGAGCACCTGCAGCTGTTCGCCGACGAGGTCATGCGGCAGCTCTGAGTAGGATCGACACGTGGCCCGCTACGGTCCTCAGGACGATCCGAGCAGACAGCCGACGCAGATGGCCGAGGTGCAACAGCCAACCGGCCCTATCGAATCCGCCGACGCATCCGAGCCGCAGCCGCCTCCCCCCTGGTATCGCAAGCGATCGCTCCTGGCTGCCTGGGCCACACTGGTTGCGATCCTGGTCGTATTGATCATTTACGGCCTGATCCAGCTCTCCACTGGCGGTGGCGGCGGTCCGGCCACCACCACCTCGACGACTCCGTCCTCGACGACCACCACAACGCCGTCGACCACAGCCACCACGACCACCACAACGCCGTCGCCGAGCAGCACCGAAGAGGCGCCGCCGCCGGCGACCAACGCTCCCGTCGCGCCGCAGCCCGGGCGGCCGCCACCGGCGCACCACGAGCCGCCTCACATACCCAAGCTGCCGCCGTTGCCGCCGCTGCCGTCGACGATCACGTTGCCGCACACGGTGATCACGCTGCCGCCGCACATCTGACACGCTCGGCCCGCCGCCCGCGTGGCATCAGCGTTTTTGCGATCCCGATGGCTACCATCGGCGACCGTGGCAGGCTACGAACCCCCAGGCAACGGCGGCGACGAGCCGACCCAATATGGCCCCAGGTACGGCCAGGGCGGCTACGACCAGGGTGGCGAGCCGACCCAATACGCGCCGAACTACCGCGAAAGCGGCGAGCCGACCCAGTACGCGCCTGATTACGGCGGATACGAGCCCGAACCGGCATACGACGAGGGCGAAGCGGAACCGCCGGCCGAAGCCACGCCTTGGCATCGCAGGCCTGCGGCGCTGATCGCCTGGGGTGTCGCGGTCGCGATCCTGATCGCCCTGATCGTTTGGGGAATCCTCCAGCTGACGAGCGGGCACGGCAAGACCCCCACCACCACGACGTCGTCGACGACCACCACCACGACGGCGCCACCCACTACGACGTCCGCTGCGCCGGTCGTTCCGCCCGCCACCCCCGCGCCCACCACCACGACAGTGCCGACAACGACGACCACCACCACCACCACGACTACGACGACTACGACTACGACCACCACGACGACAACCACCACGACCACCACCGCGCCGACGACGACGGCCACCACCACATCAGCGCCACCCGGCGCCTTCACCCCGCCGTCGGTGATCACGTTGCCGCCGATCACGCTGCCGCCAGGGCTCTGAGCCGATACGATCGCTTCCCGTGAAGGGGACCGAACCACCCGACAACGGCGGCGACGACCCGTTCATTCGGGCTGACGACCCGTCACCGTGGTACCTCAAGCCGTGGGCACTGGCGGGATGGGGTCTGCTGGTCGTCTTCCTGATCGGGGTGATCATCTGGGGTCTCGTCGTGCTGGCGACTGGCGGCGGAGGCGAAGCGCCCTCCCCCACCACGACGACGACGACCACTACTACCACCACGACCACAACCACCATCACAACCACCACGACCACCACGACCACGACCGTGGAACCGACAACCACGGCCCCGCGATGGACCACGCAAGCGCCGCCACCGCCTGTGACGAGCGCGCCGAAGCATCACTGGTGGGACGATCTACCCCCCATCCACGTACCCGGCGTCAACCCCTAAGAGTCTGTGCGCCTTGATATTCGGCGACGATCGCCTCGGCGCTGCGCACCGCCGCACGGCATGCCCTGGTGGTGAAAGGGTCATTGAGGGGGTGTTCCGCGCGACGGCGCCAGCGTTGGGCAGCGGCGAACGCCGCGCGCGGACCGTCATAGCTTGCCCCGGCGGACAGGCCGAGCCGGCTGGCCGTGTCGGTGCCCGACCCGCCGATGATGCGACGCAGCGAGGCCATCTCGTCGTCGTTCAAAGTTGTTTGCCGCGAAGACAATTGGCTTAGCAGTCGAAGCTCCTCGAAGGCGTGGGTGTCGGCCAGCAGCGGGTCGATGTCGGCGATGACGTAGGGCGTGGCCGCGATCGGGTGAGCCTCGACGAATCGCCGCAACGACACCAGCGCCGTGTGCGCCTTGAGCATGTCGGCGCGCTGCGCGAATTGCTGGTCGATCACCTCACGCAGGGCCACCAGCCCGCTGCGTTTCAACAGCTCGTCGGCCAGACCCGCCGCGTCGCCGACACCGGACCGCAACACGGCGAGCGAGATGCGGATGCCGAACATGCCGAACCTCTCCACCAGTTGCCTGCGGGTACCGCCATCCACCGGCAATGCGCTGCCGGGGCGGGCGAAGCGGTCCACGCTCAGCATGGCCTTGTTGAGCTCGGTGGCATCGACCGCGGCAAGCTTTTGCAGCGCAACGAATTCCGACTGTCGCAGCGTGCGCGCGGTCAGTGCTAACAGCCCCGACACCGGCACCACCGCCTGACAGATCCCGGTCTGGTTCATCTCGGCGGTGAACCGGGCAGCGACATCCTTGGCCGACAGCATCGCGTCGATTCGCCCGGCACCAATCTCGTCGGCGCGCGACGCCACCCCGATGATGCCCAGCGCTCCCGCCGAGGTGCCGACCAGATCGCCGATCTGCTTGAGCAACGCGATGTCGGCGGCGTTGAGAGTGCGCAACAGGAACGCCACCGCATCGACTCGCGGCACGCCGTCTTCGGGTACCAGCAGCCGCAGGGTGCGCTCGGAGACGTCGCGGGCCAACGACGACGTGCCCGGGGTGTCGATGATCGTGATGTCGATCAGCTCTGGGGCGGGCCACTGCACATCCAGATCGACCACATTGGCGGGGTCTAGGCGGCTCAGGTCGAAGGTGAGCCCGCCGTCGTGGGTGATCGGCACGTTGCAGCGGCGCCCGCCGCGGTGGTTGGCGGTGACTTTGGGAGTGGGGCCGTGCCGAAACCACGTCACGATCCGGGTGGCCTCAGTGGCGTCGGTGGGGGCAATGTCTTGTCCGACAAGCGCATTGACCAATGTTGACTTGCCCGCCTTGAGCGTGCCGGCAAGCGCGATGCGCATCGGTTCACCCAGCCGCGCACCGATGCGTTCGAGTGCGGAGAACACGTCGGGACGGCCGCGGTACGCCGGGTCGCCTTGGTAGGCGCGGATGGTCCCGCCCAGGATGGCGCGGACCTGTTCGCTGGTGCTCACACCACGGCCGCCGGGGGTGCGAGGGCATCCACGTTGGCGGTGACCTGGTTGAGGATGTCGAGTTGACGCTCTAATTCGCGAATTCGGTTGTCGCGCTCGGCTTCCTGCAAGCGTGCCGCGGCAATGCTGGCTTGCAGCGACTCGTTCAGCGACCGGGTGGCCTGATTGGCGATGCTGCGGTAGTGATCGCGCAGCTGACGGTGGATCACCTTGAGCCGGTCGCGTGACTCCTTGCCCACCACAAACGACACATCGTCGACAAAGCGGCGCACGTTCGTCTTGGCCTCGTTGCGGGCGCGCAGCAGCCGGTTTTCCTTGTCCTCCTTGTAGGCGTGCCGGCCCAAAAGCAAACCGGCGCCTACCGACAACGGGTTGAACATGCCCAGCCCCGCCACCGCCGAGGACAGCATGCCGAACATCACCATGCCGCCGTACGAGCCGCGCATGCCGGTGATCACCTTGTGGCCCTTGCCCGCCGGCTTCGTCTCGAGGCGGGCCAGCGATTTGAGCTGCCCGAAATCCGCACCCATCGCTCGGGCGCTGAGCTCCGGCAGGGCGACCGCGCCCAGTCCCACCTCCATGAAGCTGCGGGCCACATCGTCGGCAAGCGTCCGGGCCCGTTGATAAGCCCACACAAAGTTATCCCCCACGGCAGTGGCGATCGCGTTCTCCACCTCGGCGCCGATCTCGGCCCAATGCCGGGTCGGGTCGCAGGAGTCGATCGTGCGCTCGGCGTGTTCGGTGATCGCGCGAAACCGCGCCCGCAGGTCGTGGTCGACGTCGGCGGTGAGGTCGCTGATGCCGTCGTTGAGCACCTGTTGCCAGAGGGCGCTTTGCTGCAAAGCGTCCTCGGCCTCGCGCTTGCGCTGCTCGAGGTCCTCGGTGAGCCGCCGTTGCGGGTCGTCGAAGGCCGACAGCTCAGCGGTTACCGAAAGCATCAAATGCTCTGCAGCCGAGCGGATCTCGTCCAATACTTGGTCGCGCACCCGGTTATTCTCGCGGGACAGCACTGTGTCGCTGAGGAATCGAACGATTGCGGGGAAGTTGGACTCGTTGTTGAGTTCCTTGTCGTTGAGTTGGATTGCGTGGCTGCGCAGTAGCGACGAGACGGGGACGACGGGCATCGGTACTCGGGCGCGTTGCAGGTGACCCATGTTGGTTTTGACGATCTCGCGCCAGTGCGGATACAGGTCGATCTTGGTGGCGAGAATCAACCCCACGGGGCAGATCCGGTGGGCCTGCTGCACGAACCGCATTTCCGGCTCGGTCAACTCCTGGCTGGTGTCGCTGACCATCAGCATCGCGTCGGCGGCGGGCAACAGCCCCAGCGTCGCCGACAGGTGCGGCTGACCGTGCCCGCCCACGCCCGGGGTGTCGATGAACGTCAGCCCGCCCTGCAGCATCGGGCTGAGCGCGCTGACCTCGATCCGTAGGACTTCCCGGCCCGCGGCCTGGGGCGCCCGTCGCACATCCGTCTGGATGTCGGCGACGGGGATGCTGACGGATTCCTCTTCCCCGTTGGGTTTTCGGACGACGATTCGGGCCGACGGTTGCGCGCCGTAGCCGACGACGGTGGTCAGCACCGTCGCCTCGTCGTCACCCACCCGGGCGACCGGCATATTCAGCAGCGAGTTGAGGAGCTGGCTCTTGCCCTGCTTGAGCTGCCCGGCGATCACGACCCGGATCTGCGGATCGGTGATGCGCTCGCGTGCCTGCGCCAACCGCTGCACCAAGTCTTCGCGATTGTTGAGGCCGGCGATTTTGCTGGTGTGATCGATCAGTTCGACGATCACCGCCACCCGACGCGGGTCAGCGGGCTGGGTCACCGGGTCGCCCTGCTTCTTGCTCGCGATCAGAACCCGGCGTGCGGGTCGACGGGGTGGTGCACCGCCGCATCGGTTTCCGCCGCTGTGCTGTGCGACAGCGACACGTCGTGGCTGCCGTCGAACACCGAATGGCTTGATGCGTCGACGCCCGACTGGCCGGATGCGTCGAAGACCGAGTGATCCGGAGCGCCGACGGCGGAGTGTGTTTCGAACGTCGACCCCTGACTGGCGCTGACCGAGCTCGAGACACCTTGGTGCGCAGTGCTTTCCGAATTCTGGATGACCGAGCCAGATGCGGCATGACCGGCTGTTACTGAGCCGCTGTCGTGGATGACGCTGCCCTGACTAGTGACGTTGGTGGCGCCGGCTAGCGAGGTGCTTTCGTGGCTGAGGTTGTCGCCATGGCCGCCGGCGCCGACCGTCGCGGCGCCGCCCGCGCTGGTCTGGCCACCCGCGCCGGCCTGGCCACCGAAGCCGCCCTGACTTGCGAAACCGGCACCACCCTGAACTCCGCCTCCAGCTTCGCCGCCCGCGCCGAGACCGGGGCCACCACCCGCGGCCTGCCCACCGGCTCCCAGCCCACCAGTTAGATGAGTCCCGCCGCTGAGCGCGGCGCTTTCGTCGGCGAGGAAGTTACCGCCGCCACCGCCGGCCGCCGCGGCAAATGCAGCGCTACCGGCCGCACCGGCTTGGGCGCTGAGGCCTCCCACACCGCCCAGTGAACTGCTCACCTGCGCACCGCCGACACCAAGGCCCGAGCTTCCGTCAGCGCTCAAACCGGCACCACCGCCGGCACCGAACGTCGCGCCTCCAAGAGCACCGGTTTGACCACCCGCACCGACGCCGCCGAACGAGCCGCCGAATTGCGCACCACCGGCACCGCCCAGACCCGCACCACCGCTGAGCTGTCCGCCCGCGCCGGCCTGACCGCCGGCTCCGGCTCCTGCCTGGCCACCGCCACCGGCTTGGCCGCCGGCACCGCCACCGGCATGAGCACCGCCGCCGAATCGACCTCCGACCTGGCCGCCGCCGTCGATTCCGGCCTCACCCCGTCCGTCACCGTCGAACCCCCCACCAACCTCGCCGCCAGCACCGCCCTGCCAACCAAAACCACCACCAGCGTCACCACCGAGCCCACCGCCAAAGCTCCCGCCGGCCTCACCACCGAAGCCCCCGCCCATACCGAAACCTGCTTGCGCGCCGAAACCCCCACCGACACCGAAACCGGCGTCGACGCCGAACCCAACCGATTCGCTCAGCCCCGCGCCGCCGCCCATCCAGGCGCCGGCCTCCCCGCCGCCGCTGAGGCCGGCGCCGCCGTCTACGAACCCGCCGTCGTTAGCCGAGAACGACGGCGAGGCAAACCCAAACTGGCTGGAGACCGCCTGCTGCAGGCCCGCCATCGGGTCGGCGCTGTCGATCGTCAGGCCGGGCACTGCCGTGGCCGCCACCGACGAGACCTGCTCGGCGGACACCCCTGCCAATCCCGCGTCACTCATCGCCTGCTCGGGAGAGGCAACAAATGCCCGGGCCGCATCCTCGTTCCGGAAGAGATCGAGGATGTAGTCGATCAAAGAGGTCATGTCAGAGCGCCTTTCGATGGGTCTCGGTGAAGTCCTCGGCGATCTTAGAGCCCCGATATGCGTCCTCCGGCAGCCCGAGTCGGCCCGGCGAGTCCGACCGAGACCACTTCTTTAGACCGACCAATGCGCTGCATTAGCAGAAGCTAGGCGCGGGATGATCCGCCGACAAGGCCGCGCCCAACCCGGTGCGGACCGTCGACACAGGTCGCCGGCCCGTCGACCACACCCAAAGACAACGCCGGCGTCGTCAACCGGCTACCCGACCGCTGCCCCTGGACCCACAGGAAACGCAAAGCGAACTCCCATGAACAATTCGTGGCGAGCGGGCGACCAACTGACGCGGCCGCAGGATTAGGGAACGCCGCATCGGAGGAAACGGTTACGGGGGAATCGTCGATGAGGCCCGGATCCGTCCGTCCTCACCCATGGGGTACCGGCGCCGACGATCACCACACAACCGATTTACAGGGGTTTACGACATATGACCGACGCGCTCGGGTTGTCCGTCGGGATGGCCAACCTGGTCGCGGCACGAGTGGGCAGCGCGCCGGTGACGCGCCGATCCGTGCTGACGCTGTTCGGCCACCGGCCACCGGAAGTAGGAACGCCGGAGGACAACCCGAACCTCACCGAACCCGGCCTGGTGCTGAGCGGGTTCGTCGAGCAGATCGGCGACCCGACTCCGCTGATCGCTCCCGACGGATCCAGCCACAGCAGCGAGGCGCTGGCGGTCGAAGCGCTCGACGCGATGGCCCGCACCGTCGGCTACGGGGCACCGGTGACGATCGCGGTCCCGGCGCACTGGAACCCCACCACCGTCGGGACACTGCGAGAAGCATTGGGCACCAAACAATCCCTCACCGCTGGCGCGGCGCCGACTCTGATCTCCGACGCCACGGCAGCGCTTGCCGCGCTCTACGCCAAACCCGGGTTCCCCACCGACGGGATCGTTGCGCTGTGCGACTTCGGCGCCAGCGGCACCAGCGTCACGCTGACCGATGCGGCAGCGAATTTCCAGCACATCGGCCAAACACTGCGCTACCCCGACTTCTCCGGCAACCGGATCGACCAGGCCATCCTCAGCCACATACAGGCGCGCGTCGTCGCGCATTCCGACGCGGCGGGGACTGCGCCGGTCGGCACGCTGTCCCGGCTTATCGAAGAATGCCGACGCGCCAAGGAACAACTGTCTGCCGCGACGGTCGCGGTCATCCCGGCCGAGACGCCCGGCGCGGCCGACGACATCCGCTTCCTCCGCACGGAACTTGAGCGCCTGATCGCCGACCCGCTGGGCCGATTCGTCTGCAATGTCGAAGACGTCTTGCGGCGCAATCAAATTCCGCCGGCAAGGCTGGCCGCGATCGCGACGGTCGGCGGTGGTGCGTGTATCCCGTTGGTCACCCAACAACTCGAGCAGCGGTTACAGGCACCGGTGGTCACCACGCCACACCCGGCGCTGAGCGCCGCGATTGGCGCGGCGGTGCTTGCGGAGCAGAAATCGTCTGCCGCTGCGCCTAACGGCATGGGTGCTCCGACCGGCGCGCAGCCCACCGCGCTTGCCCCGGGCGGTGCCGCTGCGGCCCCGACCGAATTTGACGCGCCCGTTCCGACCAACGTCGCCCCCGCCGCGTGGGCAGCGGGTGCGGCCGCTGCGGCTGCCGGCGAATCGGTCGACGACGGCGCCCCATCGGCGACCTACCGCGCGCTGGCCTGGTCACAGGAGGCGTCCAGCGGCGAGGAGTCACTGCCCTATCACGGCGAGGATCACAGCGGCGAATACGGCCGCAGCACGACGGCCGCTCCGCCACCCGCGACGTCCGAACCCGCCCCTGCCGACTACGCCGCTGCACCCGAACCGGCGCGGCGACACAAGCGCTCGGGCGTCTTGTTCAGCATGGTCGCCACGGCGGCCCTGGTCGCGCTGCTCATAGCCGGCGTGGTGGTGTTCAAGTTGAGCTCCACCGACCACGGACCCACCCAAAAACCCCTACCCACGCCGAGCACACTGCCCAGCGTCGGCTCGCTGCCTCCCGCGCCGCCACCGGCGACCGACACCGAAACACCGTCGAACCCCAGTCCCACTGAGTCCGCGGTCCCGCCGCCACCGCCGACGACCACCGAACCACCGACAACCACCCGGACCACGGTGCCCACCACAACAACCACGGTGCCGACCACGACCACCACGGTGCCGACCACCACGACCACCCGCCCGTCAACCACCTACCCCACCACGACCACAACCCCGCCGACCTTCAGCTATCCCATGTATCCGCCGGTGGTACCGCCCAGCACGACGGCTCAGGTGCCGCCATTGGTCCCGGTCAGGCCGACCTATGGCCATTACCCGCCGTTTCCAAGTTAGGGCAGCCTTTGTCGCGGTCGGCACGACGAAGATGTCACTATGAGCAGGCCAAGCAGGCCTGAGCAGGCACGGCCGGATGGTTACCAGCCAGTAACATTGGATAAGTTACCGCTCAGTAACGCCCGAATTGGAGATGCTCCGTGGAGACGCAGACGCTGATCAGACTGGTAGTCGGCCTCGGCATGACAGCGATCGTGCTGCTGTTTGCCGCCCGCCGGGTCGGTTGGCTGGCCAAACTCATCATGTCCGGCCAACCAGCCAGCGGACGCACCGACGAGGTCGGCGCGCGCATCGAGGTCGAGGTGGCCGAGGTACCCGGCCAGCGCCGCCTGTTGAAGTGGACCATTCCAGGCCTGGCGCACTTCTTCACCATGTGGGCGTTCTTCGTGCTGCTCACCGTCTACATCGAGGCATACGGCCTGCTGTTCAGCCCGCATTTCCACATCCCGCTGGTCGGGACGTGGGACGCGCTGGGCTTCTTACAGGACTTCTTCGTGGTCGCGGTGACTCTGGGTATCGCCACGTTCGCGGTCATCCGTCTCAAGCGCAATCCCAAGGAGCTCGGCCGCACGTCGCGTTTCTACGGCTCGCACACCGGAGGCGCGTGGCTGATTCTGTTCATGATCTTCAACGTCGTGTGGACCTACTGCCTGTTGCGTGGCGCGGCGTCCTACCTGGGCAACCTTCCCTACGGCAAAGGGGCGTTCCTGTCGCATCTGTTCGGCAAGATACTGAGCCCGCTCGGCCACACCGGCAACGAGATCCTGGAGACGGTGGCGCTGCTGCTGCACATCGGGGTCATGCTGGCATTCCTGATCATCGTGCTGCACTCCAAGCACCTGCACATCTTTGTGGCGCCCATCAACGTCGCCTTCAAGCGACTGCCCGACGGGCTGGGCCCGCTGCTGCCGATCGAGGCGGACGGCAAGCCGATCGACTTCGAAAACCCGCCCGACGAGGCCGAATTCGGCCGCGGTAAGATCGAAGACTTTTCCTGGAAGGCGATGCTCGACTTCGCCACCTGCACCGAGTGTGGGCGCTGCCAGTCGCAGTGTCCGGCGTGGAACACCGGAAAACCGTTGTCGCCCAAGCTCGTCATCATGGATCTGCGCGACCACTGGATGGCCAAGGCGCCCTACATCCTTGGTGAGAAGGAAGCCGACGCGGAGGGCGGCTACATCGAGTCCGGTCGCGGGGAGGGCCACCACGTCCCGGAATCCGGATTCGGCCGGGTTCCTGGCTCGGGTCCCGAGCAAGCCAGCCGTCCGCTGGTGGGCACCGCCGAGCAGGGCGGCGTGATCGACCCCGACGTGTTGTGGTCGTGCGTGACGTGCGGCGCTTGCGTCGAGCAGTGCCCGGTGGACATCGAGCACATCGACCACATCGTCGACATGCGCCGCTACCAGGTGATGATGGAGTCGGAGTTCCCCTCCGAGCTCTCGGTGCTGTTCAAAAACCTTGAGACCAAAGGCAATCCGTGGGGCCAGAACGCCGGCGACCGCACCAACTGGATCAGCGAGGTCGACTTCGACGTCCCGGTCTACGGCGAGGACGTCGAGTCCTTCGACGGCTACGAGTACCTGTTCTGGGTGGGTTGTGCCGGCGCCTACGACGACAAGGCGAAGCGGACCACAAAGGCCGTCGCCGAACTGCTGGCCATCGCCGGGGTGAAGTACATGGTGCTCGGCACGGGCGAAACCTGTAACGGCGACTCTGCCCGCCGCTCGGGCAACGAGTTCTTGTTCCAGCAGCTGGCCCAGCAGGCCGTCGAGACGCTGGACGGGGTCTTCGAGGGCGTGGAGACCGTCGACCGCAAGATCGTGGTGACCTGCCCGCACTGTTTCAATACCCTTGGGCGCGAATACAAACAGCTGGGCGCCAACTACACGGTGCTGCACCACACCCAGCTGCTCAACCGGTTGGTGCGCGACAAGAAGCTGGTGCCGGTCAAACCGGTCGACGGCAACGGCAGCGGCCCTTCGATCACCTACCACGACCCGTGTTATCTGGGCCGGCACAACAAGGTCTACGAGGCGCCGCGTGAGCTGATCGGGGCTTCCGGCGCGACGCTGACCGAAATGCCGCGCCACGCCGATCGCAGCTTCTGCTGCGGCGCCGGCGGTGCCCGCATGTGGATGGAAGAGCACATCGGCAAGCGGATCAACCACGAGCGGGTGGACGAGGCGCTGGCCACCGGCGCCACCACCGTCGCCACAGCGTGCCCGTTCTGCCGGGTGATGGTCAGCGACGGCGTCAACGACCGCGCCGAGGCGGCCGGGCGCGAGGACGTCGACGTGCGCGACGTGGCCAACCTGCTGCTGGAGTCCATCGATCGCAGCAACATCACGCTGCCTGCCAAGGGAACCGCCGCCGAAGAGGCCGCCAAGGCCGCACCCAAGGCCGCACCGAAGGCCGAGGCGGCGCCCGCGACCACGGCGGCACCCGCCGAAAAGCCGGCTGAGACAGCCGAACCCGCTCCCGAAAAGGCCACGAAGGCGGTCACCGGTTTGGGTATCGCTGGCGGAGCCAAGCGACCGGGGGCCAAGAAAGCAGCCGCGCCAACGCAATCCGCGGCAGCACCGGCCGCCGAAGAGGCCAAAGCCCCGGCCGCACCGGCTAAGGGGCTGGGCCTGGCTGCCGGCGCAAAACGACCCGGAGCCAAGAAGGCCGCGGCCCCCGCACAACCGGAGGCCGCAAAAGCGCCGGCCGCCGAAGAGCCGAAGGCCGAAGAAGCCAAAGCGCCTGCCGCACCGGTCAAGGGCCTGGGCATCGCGGCCGGAGCCAAACGACCCGGCTCCAAGAAGACCGCCGCACCCGCGCAACCGGCTGCCGAGCCGAAGAAAGAGCCGGAAGCGGAATCCCAGGCCGCGCCCGCGACCAAGGAAGGTGACGGCGAAGCCACCACGCCGCCGGTCAAGGGGCTCGGCATCGCCCGCGGCGCACGCCCGCCGGGCAAGCGCTAGCCGGCGCCACGGAGTACGTCGGCGTCCGCCGGCGCGTACTCCGCCGAATCCCGGAAAAGGGTGGCTGGAGTAGCGTTTCCAACCTGGGTCAGCGTGGCGATGTGTGTGAACGGATCATCGACGGCTTCACGGGTTCCAAAGAACGGCAGCAACGTCGGCACTTCTACGATGTGGCTCGGGTTGTCGACCACGGTAAGCATCCTCACGACCGGATGATCCGAGACCAGGTCCTGGATGGCTCCTGTCGATGCGAACTGACTCTCAGTGCACAACACACGCGCTCCGGCTTGTCCCCACACGTGAAGCTTTCCCGCCTCCGACAAGAACGCCTCCGGATCCTGCGAGAAGGACACTTGAGGCGAGTAGCACGAGCGAGTTTCCTGCATCATTCGATGGGTGACGAGTGTCGCTTCCACCGACAGACGTACCAGCCGAACGGTTCGGGAGTCCACGTCGATCACTCGCTTGTAGTCCCCGGTTTCGCCTGGATTGAGAAAGCTGTCCTCGTAAGACGCGGCGATGATCGTGGCGTACAGCAACGTCGAATCTCTTGGTAGAGTTGGCTTTTCGCGGTAGTCATCTCTCATTGACCTTCCACTCGGATCCAATCCGGCCAGCAGTGCCTCGCTAGTGGCGGGCTCGGTCGGCGTTCCAACGTGGTAGGACGTGACGCGGATCAGCCCTGCAGGCATGTCGACCTGGACAGAACCGCGGTTGTGCAGCGTCACTTTCGCCAACAAGTGGATGATCGGACCCGTCGAGCCCATCGGTGACAACTCGGTATCGACGTCGACGAGCGGGCTTGAGGCCTCGGGCAGGTACTGGGTCTGCATCCAGAACTGCACCAGACCGATCAACGGGAATAGCGCGACAACCACCGCAGCGCCCTTCGTGACGGCAGTGCGCGCATAGCGACCGAGGTAGAGCACCCAGATCAGCGCGATCCCGCCGAACGTCAATGCGACGCCGGTTATCCCCAGCAGTTGGCTGACGGGGCTGCGCTGGTCGACCAGCCACACGTAGGCCGCCAGACCCATGATGAAGATCTGGCTCACCATGGCGGTCATCAGAGCGTTGGGTGAGCCCCTGACGATCTGACCGAAGGCCAGCGCGCAGGTGATACCGATGCCCAACAGCAGGGCGGTCCCGATCAGATCCCACGCGGACGTCGTCAGCGTCGCATTCCAGACCGCCAGTGCGACGACGAGCCCGGCGTTGATGCCGACCCAGCAAGCAAGCAGGATCCGTAGCGATTTGGGCAAGCTGCCGACGGTGACGTCGGGTTCCGATGGTTGTGCTGCGACCGCCGGCTCGTGGCCGTCTCGACCGAGGTTTGTCTCGAGTTTGAGCTTCATCGCTGCGCCTCACATGTTCGGTGATGGCGGCACTGTACGGCGACGCAGCAACCCGGCGCGTGAGTAATCGGCTACCTGTTTTCCTGCGGTTTTTCGGGCACATGCCCGCAGTCGTCGACTTCAGCAAATTTCCATTGGACGGCCATGGCACCATGGTGGACGTGACTACGCATCAGTTGCCCTGGCATGCCACCGGGCACCAGCCGCGCCAGCGCACGTTTGCGCAGTCGTCGAAGCTGCAAGACGTCCTCTACGAGATCCGCGGCCCGGTACACGATCACGCGGCGCGGTTGGAGGCCGAGGGGCATCGCATCCTCAAGCTCAACATCGGCAACCCGGCACCGTTCGGGTTCGAGGCGCCCGACGTGATCATGCGCGACATGATCCAGGCGCTCCCATACGCGCAGGGCTATTCGGACTCCAAGGGCATCCTGCCGGCGCGGCGCGCGGTGGTCACCCGCTACGAACTCGTCGACGGCTTCCCGCGATTCGACGTCGACGACGTCTATTTGGGTAACGGGGTCTCGGAGCTGATCACGCTGACCCTCCAGGCGCTGCTGGACAACGGCGATCAGGTATTGATCCCGGCCCCCGACTATCCGTTGTGGACGGCGTCGACCTCGCTGGCCGGTGGAACGCCGGTGCACTACCTGTGCGACGAGACGCAGGACTGGCAGCCCGATATCGCCGACCTGGAATCCAAGATCACCGAGCGCACCAAGGCGCTGGTGGTGATCAACCCCAACAACCCGACCGGAGCCGTCTACAGCCGCGAAGTGCTCACGCAGATAGCCGATTTGGCGCGCAAGCATCAGCTGCTGCTGCTGGCCGACGAGATCTACGACAAAATCCTCTACGACGACGCCAAGCACATCAGCATGGCCTCGGTGGCGCCGGACGTGTTGTGCCTGACGTTCAACGGATTGTCGAAGGCCTATCGGGTTGCCGGCTACCGGGCCGGCTGGTTGGCGATCACGGGACCCAAAGACCATGCCAGCAGCTTCATCGAAGGCATCCATCTGCTGGCGAATATGCGGCTGTGCCCGAATGTCCCTGCGCAGCACGCGATCCAGGTGGCGCTGGGCGGTCACCAGAGCATCGAGGATTTGGTGTTGCCGGGCGGTCGGCTGCGTGAACAGCGCGACGTGGCCTGGACCAAACTCAACGAGATCCCGGGGGTTTCGTGCGTCAAGCCGGCCGGGGCGCTCTACGCCTTCCCGCGGCTCGACCCGGAGGTGTACGACATCACCGACGACGAGCAACTGGTGCTGGACCTGCTCTTGCAGGAGAAGATCCTGGTCACCCAGGGCACCGGATTCAATTGGCCTGCACCGGATCACCTGCGGATCGTGACGCTGCCGTGGGCGCGTGACCTGTCGCACGCGATCGAGCGGCTGGGCAACTTCCTGGTCAGCTACCGCCAGTGACGCCGAGGCGCTGATCAAACCTCGGGGCAGAACACTTCCCGGGCGATGTCTGCGAAATCGGCTGCGGTATCGGGCGTCAGGTCCGGCGATCCGGCGACAATGTCGTCGATGACCTGCTCTTCACTTTCGCCGCGTTCCAGGCGTGAGCAAACGCGGTGCGCATCGTTGACCGCGACATCGGTGGATTGGGATAGCTCAATGCCTTCGCTGGACAACAGCCAGAGGAAGCGGCTGTCCTTGTCCATCGTCCCCGGCGAGGCAGCAGCCGGCGCGTCCTGCGACGACGACGTCGATCCTTTCGGCGCGGGATGGTCACGTTTCCAGTAGGAAACCGATACTGCGGCAACGACGATGAGAGCGACGACCACCGCGACGAGCACAACTCCGCCACGGATCGGCTGCGGGTTAGGTGTAGTTGTCATCGTGTACGCGCGTCAGCGCTGTTCGAGCAACTGCAACAGGTAGTCGCCGTAGCCGGATTTGACCAGGCTCTGCGCACGGCGCGCCAGTTGCTCGTCGTCGATGAATCCCATCCGCCAGGCCACTTCCTCCGGCACGCCGATCTTCAAGCCCTGCCGGCGTTCCAGAGTGCGGACGTAGTCACTGGCGTCCAGCAGGGAGTCGAATGTCCCGGTGTCCAGCCAGGCCGTGCCGCGCGCCAGCACCTCCACCGAGAGCCGGCCCTGATTCAGGTAGATCTGGTTGACTTCGGTGATCTCGTACTCGCCGCGCGCCGACGGCTTCAAGCCCCGGGCGATCTCGACCACGTCGTTGTCGTAGAAATAAAGCCCCGGAACCGCGTAGTGCGATTTCGGCGTGGCCGGTTTTTCCTCGAGCGAGAGCGCGATGCCGTCGTCGCCGAATTCGACCACTCCGTACGCCGAGGGGTTCGCCACCCAGTAGGCGAAAATCGCACCACCGCTGATGGTTTGGAAGCGCCGCAGGTTGGTGCCCAGGCCGGGGCCGTAGAAGATGTTGTCTCCCAACGCTAACGCCACCGAATCGGTGCCGACGTGGTCTGCGCCGATGACGAATGCCTGAGCCAGGCCGTCGGGCCGGTCCTGCACCGCGTAGCTGACGTTGATGCCGAATGCCGCGCCGTCCTCGAGCAGCCGGTGGAAGCCGGGCGCATCGTGCCCGGTCGTGATCACCAAGATGTCGCGAATGCCGGCCGTCATCAGCGTCGAGAGCGGGTAATAGATCATCGGCTTGTCGTAAACCGGCAGCAGCTGCTTGCTGACGCCCATGGTGATCGGATAAAGCCGTGTGCCCGAACCGCCGGCCAGGATGATTCCGCGCATCAGCTACTCCTCAGTCGACCAGGTCGGCCTCGGTGAGCTCGGTTGCCGCCAACGCCGATTCCAAGTCATCATGCCGGAACACCGAGGTGACGTGATCGTGAACGACCCGAAACGCCGCCGCCGCAGCGCCGTTGGCGCCTTTGAGTTCGACGACGACGACGCCGTCGTGAACGAACATCCTGCCCAGCTCCGCCGCTTGAGCCCGCTCGGTGGCCCATTTCCGCAGCGCCTGGTGGCCCTGCCCGGCGCCATGCGCGTCGCCGACTTCGATGTCCTCGCTGGACAGCGCGATCAAGGTGTCGATGTCCGACGTGTTGAGGGCGTCGTGCCATGCCAGTACGGTGGCGATCTCCGATGTCGTCATGACCTGCAACGTACCGCGCCGCTCAGAACGGCGTGCGGTCCAGCCAGGTCTGCCATACCGCGGCGTCGCCGAACGCTGCGATATCGGTGTCGGCGACCGCAACTCGTCGTGTGACGGCCAGCAGCAGGTCCGTGGCGGGTCCGCGCAGGGCCACCGTGCCCTTGCCGTGGTCGTGTGACCAGGTGATCCGGCCGTCACTGGCGCCGATGGTCCACTCACCGGACGCACCGAGCCCGGGATCGGTGGCGTGCAGGTGCACGGTCTGGCCGTCGTCGAGCGGTGCCGGCGAATCCTCGGAGCCCGCTTGGGCGGCAACCCGCTCCAGCCATTCGCTGATTCCGTCAGCCGCCAACTCGGGTGCGAGCGTGTAGTCCAGGCCGAGGGCCAGCGCGGCGTCGGCGCGGTGCACGGTCGCCTCGTGCAGCCGACGACGGACCCACCAATACGCCGGCCGCGGCCCGAGGAACGTCCACACCGGGGTCTCCATGCCCACCTGTTCGACGGCGTCGATCACCAGCTGCGCGCCGCCGTGCAGCCAGGAGACGGCGTCGTCGGGATCCGGCGGCGGCTTGCCGCCCTCGACACTGCGCGGATCGAGATAGTGGTCGACCCGGTCGCGGACGATCTGCGCCGCCCACCGATCGCCGCGGCCGACGTGGCGGAACAACTGCTTGAAGGTCCACTCCGGGCAGGTCGGCACCGGGGTCGACGGGTCGGCGTTGCGGATCACCTCACCGAAGGCGTGGTTTTGCTCGAGCAATGCTGCCGCGTGGTCCACGCGGTTAGGCTACGCGCCGCCCCAGGCAGTACACCCGCCAACCCGCCTGCTGCCAGCGGGCGACGTCCAGGCAGTTGCGGCCGTCGACAATCACCTTGGCGCGCACCCGATCAGCAAGCTCGTCGGGGTCGAGGTCGACGAATTCGCGCCACTCGGTGAGGACCAGCACCGCGTCGGCGCGCTCGCACGCCTCGGCGACCGAGACCGCGTAGTTCAGGGTGGGGAACACGCGGTGGGCGTTGTCCAGGGCCTTGGGGTCGTACACGTTGACCGCGGCGCCGTTGAGCTGGAGCTGCCCGGCGACGTTGAGGGCCGGCGAGTCACGCACGTCGTCGGATTCGGGTTTGAACGCGGCGCCGAGCACCGCGATGTTGGCGCCCAGCAGCGAACCGCCGCACGCGGCGGTGGCCAGTTCGACCATTCGGGTGCGCCGGCGCATGTTGATGTTGTCGACTTCGCGCAGGAATGTCAGCGCCTGGTTGGCGCCCAGCTCGCCGGCGCGGGCCATGAACGCGCGGATGTCCTTGGGCAGGCAGCCGCCGCCGAAACCCAAGCCGGCGTTGAGGCATTGCCGCCCGATGCGCGGGTCGTGCCCGAGCGCGTCGGCCAGCATCGTGACGTCGGCGCCGGCGGCCTCGCAGACCTCGGCGACGGCGTTGATGAACGAGATCTTGGTCGCCAGAAAGGCGTTGGCGGACACCTTGACCAATTCGGCGGTCTGCAGGTCGGTGACCAAGAACGGCACGCCGGCGTCCAGCATCGGCGCGTACAGTTCTCGGACCGCTGCTTCGGCGCGCGTCGAATCTTCTTGCACGCCAAGGACAATGCGATCCGGCTGCAAAGTGTCGTGGACCGCGAACCCCTCACGCAGAAACTCCGGGTTCCATGCCACTTCGACGTCGACGCCGGCCGGTGCGAGAGCGCGGGCACGTCGGCTCAGTTCGGCCGCGGTCCCCACCGGCACAGTGGATTTGCCGACGATGACCGCCGCCCGGGTCAGCCGTGGCACCAATTCGTCGATGACGGCGTGCACATGACGCAGGTCGGCGCCGTATTCGCCCTTCTTTTGCGGGGTTCCGACGCCGAGGAAGTGCACGTCGGCGAATTCGGCGGCCATCTCGTAGTCGGTGGTGAACCGCAGGCGGCCCGCGGCGATGTTGTCGCTCAACATCTTTCGCAGTCCGGGTTCGTAAAACGGGATGTCACCGCCGGCCAGCTTGGCGATTTTGCCGGGATCGATGTCTACGCCGACGACGTCGTGCCCTAACTCGGCCATCCCGGCGGCGTGGGTAGCACCCAGATAGCCCGTGCCGAAGACGGTGCATCGCATAACACCTTGTGTAGGCGGCCGCGACGAGCTAACCGTGTCCGGTTACCAAGCGACAGGCGAACGCCAGATGACAGTTTGCTGCGTCCGGCCATCATCGATTGTGCGGTTTCATACGCTCGCGTCGGCGTGTCGCGTATGAAACCGCACAACCGTGTGGAGCTACAGGCCCGGGATGCCGGGAATTCCCGGAACACCGGGGATGCCGCCGCCGTGACCGCCGCCGTGACCGCCACCGTGACCGCCACCGCCGCCGTGACCTCCGCCACCACCGCCGCCGGGGATACCCGGAATGCCACCGCCACCGGGGATGCCGGGGATCCCGCCGCCGCCAACCCCGGGCCCGACGGGAACCGGGACCGGGACCGGCACGGGGGCGGCCGGCGCGGGCGCAGGAGCTGCCGGTGCCGGGGCTGCTGGCGCCGGCGCCGCAGGCGCGGGCGCAGGAGCCGCGGGAGCAGGAGCGGGAGCCGCGGGAGCGGGAGCCGCGGGAGCGGGAGCCGCGGGAGCGGGAGCCGCGGGAGCGGGAGCCGCGGGCGCCGGAGATGGCGCTGCGGGAGCCTGCGGCGGCGCAGACGGCGGAGGAGGCGCAGCCGGCTGCGATCGCTGCGGCGGCGCCTGATTGCTCGGCACCACCATCGGGTGTCCCGGATTCGGCCGCTCACCGACCGACGGGCGCATCGTCATCAGCAGCGCAACCGCTAGCGCCACGACGCCGACCACGAAGATCGCGGCCACCGCGCTCGCCACCAGCGCCGCGGGCCGACGTCCACGCCGACCCTCGCCGGCGAATGCGCCGGTCTGCAGGTCCGGCCGGTTGGCGTAAGCGGTGGGCGCGTTGGCTTCGTCGTCCGCGACCGCACTGTAGGCCAGCGCTTCACCGCCGTCGGCGCCGTCGGGTGCGGGGCGGTATCCCGGGGTCACCGCATACGGGTCGATGGCGCCGGTCCCGGGATCTTGCGCGTAGGCCAGCGCCGCGGTCGACGACGAGAACAACGGCGCATGCGCCGACGCCAGCGCAGCCCCGCGGGCCAGCGCCGTCTCGGGTTCCTCGGGCGCGTTCACCGGCAGCGACGTCGTCGCCTCCAGCTGTGATTTGAGCGGCGCGATGTCCACTCCGGAGCCGACCATGAACAGCCCGTCCGGCCGCGACGGCAGCGTCTGCATATCGGCGACCAGAGCGGCCAATTCGCCTGCGGTATCGCCGCTTTGCAGCGGCTCTCGGCGCACTTCGGTGATCGACCCGTCGGCGGAATCGACAATGGCCATCGTCGCGGTGTCCGGTTCGAGGAACAACAGCCCGGTGCGGGAGTAGCCAACCGAGCTGCCGACCGACTGCGCCAGCGCCGCCGCCGCCAAAAACGCGGAGACCAGCATGACGTTTTCGACCTTGTGGGCGGCCAATGCGTCCCGCAGGGCGGTGGCCTCGGCCTGGTCGGTCCAGGTCACACCCGTCGACAACAGTTCGTAGCCGCCTTCGGCGGCGCCTTCGCGGGTGCCCAGGATCGCCGAAACCACTTGTTCCGGTGCGCTCTGAGGTGCCGAGCCGTTGTCGACGTCGAAGTTGTCCTGCTCGACTGTGACACCGTCGCCGTTTTCACCTTCGACCAGCACCATGCGAACCGTCGAGGGTGCCATCGACACCCCTAGTACGGTCTCCATTGCTCCTCCAAATTCGTGCCGCCAAGCGTTGGTCAGAGGAGTACCCGTTTTCGGCGGCCCGGCGCTTAGAACCCGATGCCGAGGTTGAGACCGGGAGCCAGCGGAACCTTGATGCCCGGGGGGCCTCCGCCGTGGCCACGGCCACCGCCGCGACCATGACCCCAGCCACCACCGCCGTGATCACCGCCCCACGGCTCGACCGGTGGGCCGGGTGGCGGCGGCGCGAGAATTTGCCCCAGCTGCGGCAATACCGGCGGAGGCGGCGGAGGCAGCGCAGGTGCCGGAGCGGGAGCGGGAGCCGGCGCGGGAGCGGGCGCCCGCACGGGAGCCGGCGCAGGCGCAGGGGCAGGCGCCGGGGCCGCAGCGGGCACGGGCGGGGGCGCTGGTGCGGGGGCAGCCGCCTTGGGCGGGGCGGGCACCGCAGCCGCCGGCGCCTTCGGCGGCGCCTGCTTGGTCGGCGCGACGGCGTTTTGGCTCAGGTTGGGTCGCTGATTGACCGTCGGCCGGATGCTGAACGCCAACGAAATCACCAGCGCCACAACGCCGACGACGAAGATCGTCAGCACGCTCATCGCGGTCAGAAACGGCTTACGACTGGACTCGGCCGCGGCCGCCCGAAAGTCGAGCATGCCGGAGTCCAGAATCTCCTCCTCGCCGGTGAGGTCGACGTAGGCGTCTGGACCCTCGGCGGTGTAGGCCTCGGCCTCCTCGTCGGGAACGGCGCTGTAGGCAAGGGCCTCCTCGCCCGAGTCGACATCGGCCGCGGCGAGGTAGCCCGGAGAAACGGCATAGGGGTCCACCGCGCCGGTGCCCGGATCCTGGGCGTAAGCGAGCGCGGCGGTCGACGACGAGAACAGCGGCGCGTGCGCCGACGCCAGCGCAGCGCCCCGGGCCAGCGCCATGTCCGGCTCCTCGGGAGCGCTCAGCGGAAGCGTCGTCGCGGCCTCCAGCGCCGGTTTGATCAGCGGGATGTCCACCCCGGAACCCACGACGAACAAGCCCTCGGGCCGTGACTCCAGACGGTCGGCGCTGGCGGCGAGCTGCGTGATGGCGGCGACGGCCTCGTCGTCGTCCTCCGGGAGGGGCTCGCGATGTACCTCGGAGACGGACCCGTCGGCGGAGTCGACCACGGCCAGCGTGGCGGTATCCGGCTCGATGAACAGCAGCGCGGTGTGGGCGTAGTTGGTGGCGGTGCCGACGGCCTGGGCCAACGCGGCCGCAGCCAAGAACGCCGACACCAGCATGACGTTTTCGATCTTGCGGGCAGCCAGCGCGTCGCGCAGTGCGGCGGCCTCGAACTGGTCGCTCCACGTCACGCCGGTCGAGGCCAGGTGGTAGCCGCCCTCGGCGGCGCCCTCGCGGGTCCCCAGAATCGCCGAAATCACCTGGTCGGCAGCAACAGTGTTTGCCGGCCTCCCGTTGGCGCTGAGCTCGAAGTTGTCTTGGTCGATCGTGACACCATCGGCGTTCTCACCCTCTACCAGCACCATGCGGACCGTCGACGGTGCCATCGACACACCGAGTACGGTGTCCACTACTTCCTCCTAAGTAGTTTGCTACCCGCTCGTGGTCCGGGCAGCGCAGTACATGCGCCTATTGACCCTGATGATTCGACCCTACCTGTCAACGCTTAAAGCAAGCTGGCATCGGCCGCCGTGCCTAACTCGATTTGATGAAGTTTTGGTACGACCGAGACGGTGTGGGCCCGCGCTGGCCTTGGTACTTCGACCCGGCCCGGGCACTGCCGTAGGGGTGCTCGGCGGGGCTGGTCAGCCGCAGGATGCACAGCTGGCCGATCTTCATGCCCGGCCACAGCGTGATGGGCAGGTTGGCGACGTTGGAGAGCTCCAGCGTGATGTGGCCGCTAAAACCCGGATCGATAAAGCCCGCCGTCGAGTGGGTCAGCAGGCCCAGCCGCCCCAGCGACGACTTGCCCTCCAACCTGCCGGCTAGGTCGTCGGGCAAGGTACACAGCTCGAGCGTCGACCCCAGCACGAACTCACCGGGGTGCAGCACGAACGGTTCGCCGTCGACCGGCTGCACCAGGCTGGTCAGCTCATCCTGCTGCTGGGATGGGTCGATGTGGGTGTAGCGGGTGTTGTTGAACACCCGGAACATGCTGTCGAGGCGGACGTCCACGCTGGACGGCTGAACCAGCGTGTCGTCGAACGGGTCGATGCCCAGCCGGCCGGCAGCGATTTCGGCTCGGAGGTCGCGATCGGAGAGCAGCACGCGACGAGCGTATCCGCTGGGCTGCCAGCCGCGTTGGTGATGAACGGCGCGGCGCCGGATGCTAGCCTTTCCCAGCAATCGCGCCGATGTAGTTCAATGGCAGAACATCAGCTTCCCAAGCTGAGAACGCGGGTTCGATTCCCGTCATCGGCTCCGGTACTTTACGGCGGCGGTGGCTCGATGCCGAGTTCCTTCAGCAGCTGCCGAACCCGCGCCTCGATCTCGTCGCGTACGGGTCGCACGGCCTCGATTGGTTGGCCTGCGGGATCCGGTAACTCCCAGTCCTCGTAGCGCTTGCCGGGAATGAAGGGGCATGTATCCCCGCAACCCATCGTGACGACGACATCGGCCTCTTCAACCATGGCTTCGGTCCAACGCGTGGGTTGTTCGGCGGTAATGTCGATACCTCTTTCCGCCATGGCTGCGGCGGCTACCGGGTTCACCCGGTCGGCGGGCTGCGAGCCGCCCGAGTAACCGACCGCCTGACCACCCGCCAGCCTGTTGAAAAAGCCCAACGCCATTTGCGAGCGTCCGGCGTTGTGAGTGCAGAGAAACAGCACGCCTGGTTTGTTCATGGTGCGGTCCCGGCGGATCGGCGTCGAAAGCTCAACGACACGTAGACCAACGCGACAAGTACGGGCACCTCTATCAGCGGGCCGACAACTCCGGCGAGGGCTTGGCCGGAGGTCGCCCCGAAGGTGGCGATGGCCACGGCTATCGCTAGCTCGAAATTGTTGCCGGCGGCGGTGAAAGCCAGCGTGGTAGTGCGCTCGTAGCCGAGGGCCATCCTCGACCCCAGCAAGTAGCCGCCGCCCCACATGATGGCGAAGTAGGCCAGCAGTGGCAGCGCGATCCGCGCGACATCCCATGGCCGGGTGGTGATTTGGTGGCCTTGGAGGGCGAACAGGATCACGATGGTGAACAGCAGCCCGTAAAGCGCCCACGGTCCAACCTTCGGCAGGAACCGGCTCTCGTACCAGGCCCGCCCCTTTCTGCGTTCGCCGATCCGGCGCGACAGGTAACCGAGGACCAGGGGCACGCCGAGGAAGATCAGCACCGACTTGGCGATCTGCCATGGCGAGACGCTGATTGACGTTTGGTCCAGGCCGAGCCAGCCAGGCAGCACCGACAGGTAGAACCAGCCCAGCGCGGCGAACATGATCACCTGGAACACCGAGTTGAGTGCCACCAGGACGGCGGCGGCTTCACGGTCGCCGCACGCGAGGTCGTTCCAGATGATGACCATCGCGATGCACCGTGCCAGGCCGACGATGATCAGGCCGGTGCGGTACTCGGGCAGATCGGGCAGCAACAGCCACGCCAAGGCGAACATCAGCGCCGGACCGATCACCCAGTTGAGCAACAGCGACGCGACCATGAGCTTGCGGTCGCCGGTCACGGTGTCGAGCCGGTCGTAGCGGACCTTCGCGAGCACCGGGTACATCATCACCAGCAGCCCGATGGCGATGGGCAATGAGATGCCATCAACCTGAACGGCGCTGAGGCCGCGGTCCAAACCGGGAAGCGCGCGGCCCACCAACAGCCCGGCCACCATCGCGGCGCCGATCCACAGCGGTAGGAATCGGTCGAGCGTGGACAGCTTTCCGACGACGGGGGTGTGGTCGGCGATGGCCGGTGCGTTCATCCGGCTGTGCAGGAGTTTCCGGCGCAGCAGGCCTCTTCAACCGCCGCTGCGTCCCCGACAGCCGTCGCGTCCTCGCCCCAAAAGGTGTCTGAGTCGGCGAGAACTTTGTAAATCTCCCACCTTTCGCCGGCCGGTCCGGTGACCCACACTTTGTCTTGCGTCGCGAAGCAACAGGTCGTCCCGATCTGTTCCTCCGTGAACATTCCCTCGCCCGTTAGCCGGGCAATCTCGGCGTGGACCTTCTCGCTTGAGTCAACTTCGACACCGAGGTGGTTGATCGTGCCGCCCTTGCCGGGGTTCTCGAACAGCACGAGCTTCAGCGGCGGTTCGGCGATGGCGAAGTTGGCGTAGCCGTCTTCGAGTTTCGCCGGCTGTGTGTTGAACAACTTCGAGTAGAAGGCAACCGCCTCATCCAGCTTTTCGACGTTCAGCGCGAGTTGGACTCGTGACATGACTGCGCTCCCCTACCTGTGAGACATATATCGAACCGCTGGCGTCATCATGCCACCTCTTCGACATATGTCAATGCCCTCTGGCACGATGAACCTATGCCGAAGACATTGCCGATGGTGGACATCTCCGCACCCGTCTGTTGCGCACCGGTCGCAGCGGGGTTGGTCGACGACACTGCCGCGTTGGAAATAGCGCTTCGGCTGAAGGCACTCGCCGACCCCGTACGGGTCAAGCTGGTCTCGCTGCTCTTCAGTTCCGCCAAAGGCGAGCAATGCAGTTCCGATCTAGCGGCGGCGGTGGGGCTGGCCGAGTCGACAGTGAGCCACCACCTGACCCAGCTACGTCGCGCCGGACTAGTCGAATCAGAACGGCGCGGAATGAATGTGTATCACCGGCCTCGGCATGACGCGCTCGTGGCACTCTGCTCGGTGCTCGATCCCAACTGCTGCACCTAGCCGGATAGCGGAATCACGACCACCAGTAGTTCAGACAGGTCGGTGGCGAGATCGCGAGAGTCGGCTATGCCCGTAGCCGAAACGTGATGAAGGCTTGACCGAATCGCTAACGCGCCCTTGCACTTCCACGCTTCAGCTCAGCCCTACTATCTATTACAACTTTGTCAATTAAAAGGATTGGGGCCATGCGGGCGGCTGTCCGGTGCGTTCTTGCGCTGATCGGGACCGCTGCGACGGTGGTCGCCGGGCCGGCCGACGTCAGCCTGGCGGCGACGAGCCAGTCGTATCGGTTCGCGGTCGCATCGGTTCTGCCAATGCGCGGCGCGACTGTGGGCGTGGGGCATCCAGTCGTAGTGACGTTCAGCGCGCCCGTTGCCAATCGACCCGCTGCCGAGCGGGCCATTCAGGTCAAGTCGGTGCCCCCGATGAGCGGCCATTTCGAGTGGGTCGACAACGAGGCGGTGCAGTGGGTTCCCGACCGATTCTGGCCGGCGCACAGCACCGTGGCCCTTTCGATTGGCCCGCTGGCCACCGATTTCAAGACGGGCCCTGCCGTCGTCGGTGTTGCCGATATCGCCGAGCACACGTTCACCGTCACCATCGACGGAGTCGGGGCCGGACCACCTCCGCCACGACCCGCGCCCCATCACCGGCCTCACTGGGGCGAAGAAGGGGTGCTGCTGGCCTCGATGGGCAGGCCGGAGTACTCGACGCCGGTCGGCACGTACACCGTGTTGTCCAAGGAACGCTCGGTGATCATGGATTCGAGCAGCGTCGGGATCCCTGTCACCAATCCCGACGGCTACCGGATCCCGGTGGATTATGCGGTGCGTATCACCAAGCGTGGCCTCTTCGTGCACTCAGCTCCATGGGCTGTCCAGTCATTGGGCTTGGAGAATGTCAGCCATGGGTGCATCAGCTTGAGTCCCGCGGACGCAGAGTGGTACTTCAACACCGTCAACATCGGCGATCCGGTAATTGTGCAGGAATCCGGGATAGAGCGGCCACAGCGGCTGGCGCCAGCAAGCGTCGCGCCGAGATAGCCTGCGCGCGTTTTCACGCTCGTGGAGGCATGATCGGCTGTCTACGTTGCGGTGCGCAACCGACAGGAGATCACGATGGACCGGCAACAAATCGAGGACGAAGTGTCCACGCCGGGCGCGCAGGAGCTGCTCGCGTCGACCTCGGCCGCCCACCTCGCCTACATCGGAGAGGACGAGACACCGCGGGTGGTTCCCGTCGGATTCTTTTGGACCGGCACGCAATTCGTTGTCGCCACGGCCCCAACCGCACCGAAGGTCGCGGCGCTGTCGGTTCGCCCGGCCGTTGCGCTGGCCATCGACACCGGCGACACCCCGGAGCAGGCGCGCGCCCTTTCGGTACGCGGGCAGGCGAGCGTCCAGATCGTCGACGGCCCGGTCGAGGAGTACCTCGCTGCGGCCAGGAACACCATGGACGCCGCCGCAGCAGCCGAGTTCGAACAGAACGTTCGCGCAATGTATGACCAGATGGCTCGAATTGCGATCACGCCAAACTGGGTGCGCTACTACGACTTCGGCGCCGGCCGAATGCCGCAATTTCTGAAGGACCTGGCCGAGCGGAACCTATCCTGAAGCAGGCTTAGCTGGCCCCGCCCGAAGGGCCGGGCTGAACCGGTTGACCGGGCACCGGCCCGCCAGCCGGCGCCGGACCAGTCGGGTCACCCTTACCCGCATAGGTCCCCGACATGTCGACGATTGGAGCACCTGCCGGCGCACCCCCGAGCGCAATCAGCGGAGCACCTGCCGGGATCACCGGAGCCACAGGCACGGGAGCACCGGCCGGAACCGGCGCACCGGCAGGCACCGGGGCACCCACCGGAACGGGAGCTCCCACCGGAACTGGTGCACCCGCGGGCACGGGCGCACCCGCGGGCACAGGAGCGCCGGCGGGCCCGGGCATGGCCAGCGGAACACCAGCCATGTCAGTGAGCGGAGCGCTGGCCGGCCCGCAGGAACCCCCGGCTCCGGCCGCGGCTGCCGCTGGACCACCGGCCGCGACGTCGCCCGACATTCCCTGGACGCACCCGTAGCCGCCGCCCGTTATCAGCGGAACCGCCGCCGCAACCGGACTCAACGCTATAGCGGCCCCCCACAACCCAGCGCTGGCAATGACTTTGATGCCCAATCGATCAAAGCGCATCATCACCGACTCCTTCATTCGCGCTCTGAGAGTTCCACAGCCAGATGGTGGTGCAGAACCGCATAGCCATACCGACGTCGCGGTTAGACGACCGTCCAATTGTTAGCAGCCGGTGTGGCACACGAAACGCGGCGCGCGGCGCCGTTTCCAAAAGGTGACCTTCGGCCGTCGCCGCGAGCACACAGAGTGTCGCGCTACAAACTGCCTGGCGTACCCGCCGGAACTTGCATGTTGATCCCAGGAGCCCAATTGCACGGCATCCAGGTTCTCCAGGCGATCAGGGCGCACTGTTGTTCCGGCGTCAACGGGCTGGGCCCGGCGCATGGCACTTCGGGACTTCCGCATGGCGGGGGCGCGGGATCCGCGTGTGCGGTGGCCGGGGTGTCTGCCACGCCAACAACACCACCGACCGTCAATACCGCCGCAGCAGCCCCGACCGTCAGCAAAATTGGCCTCATGGTCAGTTACGGTAGGACGCCTGCGGCAGCGTGTTTGGCGATTTGACGGATACGCTGTGCCTCCCATGCGCACCCAGCCGTCGTCGCCCAGCCGGCTGACGGGCACTCAGCGAATGTAGACCTCGTTGCCGGTGGGGTATCCGCCGCCGGTGGTGGTGATGTGGACGTGGTCGTAGTGGCCGTACCCGGACCCTTGTGGGCCATTCGGGGTGTAGTACGTGCCGCGCCAGATCGCATCCTGTATCCCGAAGCGATCGGCGTTTTGGAGCACGAAGGCGACGATCTGGTTGCCCAGCGCGATGCCCTCGTCGCTGCTGGGGTTGGGAATCATCACGTCGAGCGCCAGGCCGTTGGGATGCCACCGCAGCGCATCAGGCCGGACGCCGCCGATGGTTTGAATCTCGGGGAATATCGCGCTGATGGTGCGCTCCACCAAGATCGTCTTGACCTGTAGGCCGCGCTCCGGGGCCTTTCCAGGCGGCAGTGCCTCTGGGGCATGCTCGTGAACCACCCGCAATCGCGATGCGGGCATCGACTCGCCCGGAACCGCCTGTCCGCCGGGCGACGGCAGCCCGTTAGGCCCAGCCGCCACGATCTGCAAGCAGCACGGCGCCTCGGCAACCGAGGCGGTCTCGCCGCCCGTGCCGGGTGGGCGAGCGCTGCCGGCCACGGCAAAGAAAACGGCGGCCGGGCCGATGGCTGCGGCCATGACAGCGGGCGTCTTTCGGCGCTTCTTGGCTAATCGGTGCCTCCCCATGGTCGAACAGGATACGAGCAAATGGAGGAATAGTCACAATCGGGTAACGGTCGGCGCCTGACGGCCTATTTGCTACGCCCTGAGACAAGCCCAGCTACCCCCTGTCGGCGCAGGTCAGGCGGCTGTTCGCCCGGACGGGTTTGTCGGCCGCAACGCAGGTGGCACGCTCAAGGACATGACTGACCAGCTGCCGCAGCCCCGCTTCCTCGACGACCGGTTGGCCCATTGGACCGACACCAAGCCCGACGCCGCGGCGTTCACCTACCTCGACCGCACCTGGACCTGGCGGCAATGGAACGACCGGGTCCGGCGGCTCGCCGGCGCGCTGACCGAGATGGGCGTGGCGCGCGGTGACGTGGTGGCATTCCTCGACAAGAACCACCCGGCCTGCGTCGAGTTGACGATGGCCGCGGCATCGATCGGCGCCGCCAACGCGATCATCAACTTCCGGCTCGCCGGCGACGAGCTCGACTACGTCATCAACGACTGCGGGGCCAAGGTGCTGATCGTAGGCAGCGAGCTGAAACCGACCGTCGACAAGATCCGCGACAAGCCCGCCAACGTCGAGCACATCGTCGAGGTCACGCCGAACGGCGGTGACGGCGACGAGTACGAGGCGCTGCTGGCCAGTGCCTCGCCCGTGCCGCGGGCCGCCGACGTCGAGCCCGACGACGTGTGCATGGTGATGTACTCGTCCGGAACCACCGGCCGCCCAAAGGGAGTCGCGCTGACACAGGCAAACGTCTTGGCGCACACCATCAATGCGCACGAGGGCTGGGACTTCGACGAGGGCGACAAGAACATGGTGTCGATGCCGCTGTTCCACGTCGGCGGCTCGTCCTACGTCCAGTTCGGCATCTACGACGGTGTGCCGAGCGTGATGACCCGCGACGTCGACGGCGCGTCGCTGGCCGGCGCAATCCTGCAGGGCGCCAACCGGACTTTCCTGGTGCCGGCGGTGCTGGCCAAGGTCCTGGAATCCGGCGAGGACGCGATCAAGCTGTTCGGCCAACTCAAGACGTACTGCTACGGCGCCTCGCCGATGCCGCTGCCATTGCTGCGCGCGGCGCTGAAGGCATGGCCGAACACCGACTTCATCCAGGTGTACGGGCTGACCGAGGTCTGCGGAGTGATCAGCCACCTGATGCCCGACGCACATCGCGACGAAAGCCATCCCGAGCGGCTGGTCAGCGCCGGCACCCTGATCCCGAACGCCGAGGTGCGCGTTGTCAACCCGGACACCCTGGCCGACGTGCCCACCGGCCAGCCCGGCGAATTATGGTTCCGCACACCGCAATTGATGAAGGGCTATTTAAACCGGCCGGACGCGACGGCCGAAGCAGTCACCGAAGACGGCTGGTTCCGCACCGGCGACATCGGCCGGGTCGACGACGACGGCTACATCTACGTCGAAGACCGCCTCAAGGACATGATCATCTCCGGCGGAGAGAACATCTACTCGATCGAGGTCGAGCGCGTGCTCGCCGAACATCCGGCGGTGATGGAGGTCGCGGTGTTCGGGATACCCGACGAACGTTGGGGTGAAGCGGTGAAGGCGGTCGTCACCCTCGAGGGCGAGGCGACCGAAGCCGAGCTGATCGAGTGGGCGCGCGAGCGGCTGGCGCACTACAAGTGCCCCAAGAGCATCGACATCAAGGACGAGCTGCCCCGCAACCCCACCGGCAAAATCCTGAAAAAGGATCTGCGCCAGCAGTATTGGCAGGGCCGCGAGCGGGCCACCGTTTAGAAGACGCGTATCCAGTCGATGAGCATCTCCGCGGGGTAGCTCCCCCCCGCTGGATCGCCGCCGCCCGAACCACCGACCGCGAGGTTGAAGACGGGAAACAGGTTGTAGTCGGGGTCGTTGAACGGCCACTTGCGGATGGGATCGTTGAGATCCTCGATGCCAGTGGCCGGAACGCTGAAGTATGGCTCCTTACCGTCGACGTAGTCTTCCCAGAAGTAAAAACCAGTCTGATTCCAGGTGACCCGCCAGTTGTGCCAGTTGCCGTCCACCCCGATCGGCTGGGTCTCGAACGCCGTGCCGTAAGGATCCGCGTGAACGGTGGTTCCGGCCGGCCACGTCCCGTTCCCGTACCACTCGACGAGGTCGACTTCGCCCTCGCGACCCGGAAAGTCATTGGACAACCAGAAGGCGGGCCAGCAACCGGCAGTGAGGCAGTTGAGCTTTATCCGAGCCTCCCACGTGGTCCCGATCCCTCCCCGCCAATTGCCGCTGACAAGACCACCGAAGTAAGTGTCGCCGTCATGTGTGGCGCGCAGAACCAGGTTGGATTTGCCGTCGAGGAACACGTTTTGCCGACTATCGCGGTATTGGTACCAGAATTCGGGTCGATCGAAGCCCACCGGGTTCTTGATCGGCGTCCGGAAGTTCGACACCGCCCAGTTCCCACCCGGGGCCGAACCGGCCGGGCCGTCGAACTCGTCACGGAAAAGAAAGCCCCCGGCGGTGGCACCGGGTGCGGGCGCGGTTGGCGCTGACGAAATGTCGGGTCGCGACGGGTGAGCCCGGGCCTTGGGGAGAGGCGTTGCGGCTGCCACGGCGCCGATCCCGAACATCAACATCACGCTGCGACGATTCATCCCTGCACCACCCATCGATCAAGCCCGAACGCCGGACGAGTACATACCCGCGGGAACAACTCTCAAACGGTGCTATGAAACCACGCGACGGCCGGGCTGCGCATCCGAATCCGCCCGCGCGCCGCGGCTGATGTGGTCGACGTGGGGTTACGACGTCTGGTCGGAATCGTCCAGGACGCTGACCGCAATGCCGTACGGCAGGAACCGAACCCGGCGCGCCGGGTCGGTGTTGTTCTTGTTCGCGCGCAATGCATCCAACTCGGTCGCATAGACCTCTTCGACGCGCGCGCCGCCGTTGGCGTCGACGGTGTAGATCGCCCACACCCCGTCGCCCGCCTCCCCGGCGGTTTCCGGCTCGGTGCGCGAACGCCGCGCGAGGTCCTCGAACAGCGCAGACCATCCCGCCCGATCACCGGGCACCGTGAGGAACTTGCTGAATCGCTCGAACGCGTCCCGCAGGCCCTCCCCCGCTTCCCGGATCACTCGATCGAAGTCTTCGGGGTCGAATCCGAACGGACCGTGCTCGCCCATGGCAGTGCTCCTAGGGTCCCGGCGGCGGCGCCGGCGGCGGCGGTGGGTTGATCGGGATCGGCACCGTGACGAACGGCAGGTGCAGATACATCGTCATCGGCGGCATCTGAGGCGCGGGCGGAGCCGGCGGCGGCGCAGCCGGGGGTGGTGGCGGCGGCGCGGCCGGCGGCGGCGCTTCTTGCGGTGCGGGCGGGGGCACGTAGGCCGGTGCTTGCCGTGGCGGCGCCTGTTGAACCGGAGCCGGGTTCGCCACCCGCTGCGGTGCCTGACGCACCACCGGCGCCGGCGCGGTGATGGTTTCAGGGGCCTGCGACGGCGGTGGGGGTGGGGGTGGCGCCGCCGATGGCGGCGGTGCCGGTGAGGGCGGGGCGGCCGGCGGGGACGGCGCGGCCGCAGCGGGCGGCGGTTTTGGCGGCGCCTGCTTGGTGGGTACGGCGACGTTCCCGTGCGCGCTGGGCGGCTGCTGCCCGGCCGTCGGGCGGACGTCGGCGGCCAGCGAAACTACCAGCGCCACAACGCCGATCACCAGCAGCGCGGCCACTCCGCTACCGATTACCAGCAGCGGCCGGTGCGGCCGGATTTCCACGTCGTCGTCGGGCAGCGCGCTGTAGGCGAGGGCGCCGGTGCCGACGACGGCGTCGGCGCAGACGTCGAGGTAGGCCGGCGCCAGCACGTCTCGGTTCACTTCGCCGGTTCCCGGGTCCAGCGCGTAGGCCAGCGCGACGGTCGACGATGCGAACAGCGGCGCGTTCGCCGACGCCAATGCCGCGCCGTGAGCCAGCGCCATGTCCGGCTCCTCGGCCACGCTGACCGGGATCGGTGCCGCTACTTCCAGGTGCTGCTTGATCGGGAAGATGTCGACGCCGCAGCCGACGATGTACAGGCCGTCCGGCCGTGTCTCCAACCCGTCGAGGCGGTCGACCATCGTGGCCAGATCGGCGGCCGCCTGCCCGGTATACGGCGCGCACGTCACCTGCTGGCGGTGCAGGTTGACGATCGAACCGTCGGAGGTGTCCACCACGGCCAGGGTGGCGCTTTCCGCCTCGACGAACAGCAACGCGGTGTACTGGTAGCCCAGCGCGTGGCCGACGGTCTGGGCAAGCGCAGCCGCGGCGAGCAGCGGCGACACCAACATGACGTTTCGCAGGTCGCGGGTGGACAGTTTGTCGCGTAACGCGCCGACTTCCCTAGGGTCGGTCCAGGTCACCCCGGTCGACATCAACCGGTAACCGCCCTCGGCGGCGCCTTCCCGGGTGCCGAGGATGGCGGCGATCACCTGGTCAGGTGCGCTCGACGGCCCCGAGGCGCCGACCTCGATGCAGTCCTGCTCGACCACGACGCCGTCGGCGTCTTCGCCTTCGACGAGCACCATGCGGACCGCCGTTGGTGCCATCGACACACCAAGAACGATGTCCACGACTCCTCCAAAATCCTTTGCTGGCCACGGTCTGGGCGGAGGAGTGCACCGCGCGGGCCACCTAACTACTTCGTCGCCGCTGCACTGTGCGGCGTTACGTCACGGCGTCAGCCCCGCCGAACCGGGCAATTCCACCCTACTCGGCAAATACCGAAAAGAAACCGAGACGCAAACCCGCGGTTAACCGCCGGGGTTCAGGAACGGGTTCTGCGGCGCTGGGGCCTGATTCTGCGGAACCTGCACCGGTATCGGGACGGGGACCAGCGGAATCGTCAGGTATTCCGTGGTCATTGGCACCGTCGTCGTGGTGGTGGTCGTGGTGGACGAGGGCGGCGGCGTGGTGGTGGTGGTGGTCGTCGTCGTGGTGGTTGTGGTGGTGGTCGTGGGCTGCGGAGTGGTGGTACTCGGCGGCGGACGGTATGTCGTGGTCACCGGCGGCGGAGGAGGCGGCGGCGCCTCGGTGGTGGGCGGTGGCGGCGCGACGCTGGGCGTCGGTGCGGCGCTGGGCGGGGGCGGCACCGGACTCGGCGACGGCGGCTGCGAGCTCGGCGGAGGAGGCGGAGGCACCGCCGTGCGGCTGGTCGGCGCGGGCGGAGCCTGGTGACCGGTAGTGCTGGTCAAGGAGTACGCCACCCCGCCGATCGCGAACATCGCGACCAGCGCGCCGAGCCCAAGCAGCAACTGCGGCAAGCGGTGTCGGCGCCGCTCTTCTTCGGGCTGGAATTTCGGCAGGTACTGCGACGGTGGTGCACTCCCGTCGTCGTAGGGGTCGCCGGTGTAAAACAACGGCTCGTCGCCGGCGTCGTCGGCCTCGGACCAGGCGAGTTCCGCTTTCGGAAGCGTCGACGATGGTTCCTCGTCGAAAAACGCTCCGTCGGTGGGGATTCCGAAAGACCCGGTGCCGAAGCCTCCGGTCGGCGCGTCGAACGTGCCGGTGTTCGCGGCGAAGCTGCCGGTGGTCGCGCCCGCCATTGCGGCCATGGCAGTGGCCGGCTCGGCCTCGTCTTGTTGCTCGCCCGGCTCGCGCGAAGCAAGCATCTCCGCACCGACCGCCATGGCCAGCGCAGGCTGCACAGCGGTCACTACCGCTAACTTGGCATGAGACGAAACGCGTTGGGCCACAAGCGGAATGCTGGCTCCACCGCCGGCCATCGCTACCGCAGCAAGCTCTGTCCGGTCAATCTTGCTCCGGGACAGCGCCTCGTCGAATGCCGAGAACACACCGCTGAGTCGAGTCTCGATCAGCGTCTCCAGCTGGGCTCTGCTCACCTGGACAGTGGTGCGGAGTCCGGGCAGCTCGGCGTCGACCGCGGTCATCGGCTCGGTGGACAGCCGCTCCTTGGCTTTGCGGCATGCCTCTCGCAGCTGATCGAGTTGGCCCACCGCCGCGGTGCTTTCGGGATCGGCGTGATCGGTGTGGCCGACGGCATCGAGCACATGAACCAGCAGAGCGTCGTCGACGTGGGCGCCGGAAAACTCCGAGTAGCGCAGCGTTTCACCGATGGGCGCAAAGCCGGAGCCGGCGTCGGCCAAGGTGATGTTGGTGCCGCCGCCGCCGAAATCGAGCAGGCCGACCACACCGCGGGTCGGCAGGCGTGCCCCAGAATTCAGCGCGATCAATGCGGCGACGGCGTCGGACACGAGTCGGGGAGCTATCCCGCTGCGGACGAAGCCGGGGTGGGTGCGCAACGCGTCGCGCAGCGCCTGCACGGCTTGTGGTTCCCAGTGCGCGGGAACGGCTATCGTGATCTCCGATGTCGAGGCGTCGGCTCCGGCCGCCGAGATCATCGCGTCCAGCGCCTCGACCAGCAGCAGTGCCGGGTCGTGCGTCGATCCGGCGACGGATACCACGGCGTCCGAGTGACCAATCCGTTCCACGAAGTCGGTGATCACTGTGCCGGTCGCCGCCGGATCCGCGGGTACACCGAGTTGCGGTGCGCGGTCGGGGAATAGGGACAACATTGAGCGGCGCGTCACGGGTGGACTCCCGTTTCGCACCGCGACTAGGTTTGTGGTCCCGATCGATAACCCCAACGGGTCGTACATAAAGCGAATACCTTGCGTCGTTAGCGGTCGGCGGCCAGCGTTCACCATAACCGTGATCGCGGCCCATCACGATCAGGCACATCGCGGTTGGTATCCGGTCGATGCGGTTGTGTCACCGAAGTGAGACAGTGCGCACCGGTGCGGCGACGCTCATGATCACCGGGCCGTGCGGATGCAACGTGATGTCTGCGCGCGGCCGCACGACCGTCCCGGGAAGCAGATCCAGGCGGGCCGACTGAGCCAGCACGGCGAGCGCCATCGTCGCTTCCAGCTGGGCAAGTCCGGTGCCCACGCAGATGCGGCGACCCCCGCCGAACGGCATGAACGCATACCGCGGACGCTTGGTTGCATCCTCGGAGAGGAACCGGCGTGGATCGAATCCCTCGGGGTTGGGCCAGAATTCGCTGTGGTGGTGCAGGAGATAGGGCGAAATCGCCACGGTGTCACCGGGAGACACTTCGACACCGGCAATGTTGTCGGCCGTGACGGCGTCGCGCTCGATGGTCCATGCCGGCGGATACAGGCGCATCGTCTCGGACACCATCGCCTGCGTCCATTCCAGTGATTCCATGTCGCCGGCCTGCGGATCGCCGCCGCCCACCACTTCGTCAACCTCGGCGGCCAACCGGTCGCGCGCTGCCGGGTAACGCGACAGCAAAGTCAATGCCCAGGTCAGTGTGTTGGAGGTGGTTTCGTGGCCGGCAAGCACCAGCGTCATCACCTCGTCCTGAATCTCGTTGCGGCTCAACGGCTCCTCGCCGGCCTGGGCGGTGAGCAGCAGATCGAGCAGGTCGCTGGGCTCGCTGTGCGGGGTGGCGATGCGTGCGTCGATGATTCGGGTGACCAGTGAATCCAGCGTGGTCGCGGCCCGACCGGCGCCGGGGATCAGATGCTCGGCCAGCCACCGCGCCCGCTGGGGCGAGCCAACGCCGGACAGCGCTATGCCGGCCATTATTGCGGCGCTCTGCAGCCGGGAAACCGCACGGCCCACGGGCTCGGCGTCGGCGGCCAGGTCGACACCGAACAGCACCCGCCCGATCACCTGCATGGTCAGTGTCCGCATTTCGTCGGCCACGTCGATGGTGGTGCCCGGCGCCCAGCGGCTGGCCCGGTCCCGGGCGGCCGCGACGACGGCAGGAGCAAACGACTGCACGTGGCGGTGGCTGAATACCGGCTGGACCAGGCGACGGTGCCGCTGCCAGGTCTGGCCCTCACTGGTCAGCAGGCCGTCGCCGAGAATCGTTTTCAGCGGGCGGTAGGTGAATGCCTTGACGTAGCGATCCTGGTGTGCATCCAGCAGGTGTTCGGCGTGCTCGGGGCGGCTGAGCAGAAAGTAAGTGTGCTTGGCGGTGAGCGGGACCCGTACCGCGTCGCCGTAGTCGCGGCGCAGCGCAATGTAGGCCGCCAGCGGATCGCGCAGCATCTGCGCCCAGTACCGCAATGATTGGCGACGCGACGGCCCGGACACCATGCTTGATATGATACAGATGTCTTAAGACATTTGTGTAAGGAGTTTGATGGGGAACCGCGAGGCACTGCTGGAAGCGGCGATCGTGTGTCTACGCGAACACGGGTTCGGGGGCACCCGCGCACGCGATCTGGCCGGCGCCGCGGGGGTCAGCCTCGGCGCGATCCGCTATCACTTCGGTTCTACCGAGGCGCTCTTGAATGCGGCGATTGCCGAGAGTTCCCGACGGTGGATCAAGAGTTTTCAGACCTCGATGGCGGGCGTGGACGCAGAGACCGGCATCGCCGATGCAGTCGACGGGCTGTATGACGTCTTCGACGCGCACCGGGAATTGCTGGCCGGCTTCGTCGAGGCCTTCGCGCACGCCCAGCGCTCACCGGCCGCGCGACGCGAATTAGCAGGCTATTACGAGGAATTCCGCCGCGATATCGCCGCTGCGTTGGGTGGCGGCTCCGACGCCGAGTCGCTGGCGTCGATCCTGCTCGCTCTTGTCGACGGGCTGATGGTGCAGTGGATGCTGGACCCGTCGAGGCGCCCTGACAACGACGTGCTGCGACGGGCGGTGGGGTCTCTTGTTGACTCTGCGGTCACCACGCAAAAGTTCGAGTAACCAGCACGGTGCACGCAGAATGAACTCAGACCACCGTGAGCGGTAGCGATCGCCTCGGCTGGAACTGGAATGTCGAGCCGCCGCTGACCTTGGCTACCGACACCTCGGGCAATTCCTTTGCCGCCGAATCGGTCTCGGCGAACTCGGCGGTCCAGTCGGTGCTCGTCCCGCTGACGCGCACTTCGACGTGCGGGTCGACGGCGGTGGCGATGGCCTGCAGCGGCTGCACCGACTCGGGCGAGCACAGCGAGATCCAGGCTTCGTCGTCGTGGGCCGGCGATCGCCGCACGACCAACCGATCCGTCACCTCGGCGTCGACGTAGCCCGCAGGATTCAGCAGCGGATGTAGCTCCAACACCCGCAATACGCCGTCGACGCCGCCGGGCAGCGACAGCGCCCGGTGAATGCGCTCCGCGCCGAGCCCTGCCACGCCGATCAACTGGCGAGTGCCCACGGAGGCGGCCACGTCGTCGCTGGCCCTCGCCCGCACCGCGATCGCGAACGACAGATACAGCAGGTGCATCTGCAGGCAGATCTCGTCGGCCATGCGCGCCAGCGCCGCATGCGAGAAGGCGCCGAAGTCCAGGTCGGAGACCAGCGGGCCGGAGTAGTCGGCCAGCCCCTCGTCGGACCGGTCGATGTCATCGAGTTCCCATGTCGCGGCGCGGGTTTCGCGAACCTTATCCAGCGCCGGGATACCCACGGCCGGCGGATAGGACTCGTCGATGATCACCGTCCACGCGCAATGCGGATGGCGATCCGAGGGCACCCGCGGTGGCCGGTGCACAGGACGCATCTGCGCGCGCGGGTTGGTTGCCACCGCGGTCGCGTCGAACGTCGGGTCCTCGATGGTGTGGCACATGCCGAAGACGTAGTCGTCGCCCATCGGCTCCACGTCGAGCAAGGCGCCGCAGTGGTCGAGGTGGAACTCGCCGTGCCAGCGGTCGTGGATGGTGTAGCGGAAATCCATGAACTGCGGCGGCGCGCCGATGTCGAGTTGCAGGCCCTTGAAGATGGTGGGCACGTCGTCGCCCTCGTAGTTCAGTGCCCGCTGCATGCGCTTGGTGTAGATCGGGCTGGCCCCGGCCCACTCCTCGATCGCGATCTGCAGCATCTCCTCGCGGCCGAATTCCTGGATGCACCAGGCCATGCCGGAGCGGTCGATCATGTGCCCGATCAGCAGCAGCTCGGGGACCAGAACGGCAAGCTGCTCGCGGGACAGCCGCGCATAGCGGGATTGGCTCACCAGCCCAAAAATAGTAGTGACTATGTTATAAAGTCAACAATGTCCATTAGTGCAGGTGCCGTGCCCACACGGCAGACCAGTGCGCCGCGCAAACGCGGCGACGACACCCGCGCGAAGATCATCGACGAAACGGTGCGCTGCATCGCCGAGGAGGGCTTCGGCGCCGCCACCGCCAAGCACGTCGCCGAGCGCGCTGGCGTGACGTGGGGCGTCATCCAGTACCACTTCGGCGACCGCAACGGTCTTTTGATGGCCGTCGTCGACGACGGCGTGGCCAAACTGATCGAATCGCTGTCGTCGGCCGACGTCGGCGAGCTGCCGCTGCGAGAGCGCATCGAGGTCGTCGTCGACACCGCGTGGGCCTGTTACAGCAGCCCCACCTCGTTGGCCGCGTTCGAGATCCTGCGGGCCACCCGCGGGAGTTCACGACGGCATCTATTGGAGATGAACGACGCCATCGCCCAGCTCGGCAAGCTGGTTACCGACGATCCGGCCAACGACGGTGCGGCCGAAGTGATTTGGGCCGCGCTGCGCGGCGTGGTGCTGGCCCAGATGATCATGGGCGTCCCCGTCGACTGGCAGCGGGAACGCCGCGCCCTGATCGACATGGTGACGCACTACCTGCAGCGCTGTGCTCCAATGTCGTGATGATCCCGCACGACGACATCGCAGCCATCGAACAGGTCAAGTACCGCTACCTGCGGGCGCTGGACACCAAACACTGGGACGACTTCGCCGATACACTCACCGAGGACGTCCAAGGCGACTACGGCTCGTCGGTCGGCGAGGAGCTGCATTTCACCAATCGCAAAGATCTGGTCGACTACATGCGGTCGGCCTTGGGGCCGGGCGTCATCACCGAGCACCGGGTGACCCATCCCGAGATCGCGGTCAGCGGCGACGAGGCATCCGGCACCTGGTATCTGCAGGACCGCGTCATCGTCGCCGAATTCGACTTCATGCTGATCGGCGCCGCGTTCTACCGCGACCGCTACCGGCGCACCGCCGACGGCTGGCGAATCAGCGCGACGGGATACGACCGCACCTACGAGGCGACAATGTCGTTGGCGGGCCTCGACTTCAAAGTGAAACCGGGTCGCGCGTTAGCTTGATTGCTTGGTGATCGCGATCAGCGCGCCGGGCCGCAGCCACCGGATGATCTGCACCAGCGTGTCGTCGTCGATCGCCACGCAGCCCGCGGTCGGCCCGCCGTCGGTGGTGTGGAAGAAGAACGCGGCGCCGTCGCCGGGCACGCGGGCCTTGTTCACGCCCATCACCACCGCGTGCTTGTACTGCGGGATTTCGAGATTCTCACTGGCGTTCGTGTCGAACGGGCACTGCGCCTTCTGACAGACCTGCATGGTGTTGAACGTCGGGCTGTGATCGTCGCCGCTCCACCAATGGTTTGGGCCGACCTGCGTGTACGGCAGTCCGCCACCGGGATTCGGCGCGGTGCCGAACGCCGAGTCCAGCGAATAGACGCCCATCGGCGTGGCCGGGTAGCCGCTTTTGGCCTTGGGCGCCAACCCGGCCGAGCCGATGTGCGTCGGTATCCCGACGCCGATCGGCTGCCAGCCCGCGGCGGTGCGCTGGTAGACGTCCATCTTGGCGGTCGAACCGCCCACTCCCACAACCGAAACCACCTGACTGGCATTACCGACCGACGGCGCGAACCACGGCGCACCCACCGCAGCGCCCGGCGGTGCGCCGGCCACCATCAGACAGCTCGCGCACAGCGCAGCGCAAAGCGAGCCCAGAAGTCGGCGCATCGTTTCATCGTCTATGCCGCACGAACTCAGCGTCAAGTAAAGGTTTAGCTTCGATCGGGTCACTGCCCGGCCGCGACACAGCCGCCGCGTCCCGCCGATCCCAGGTTTCGTCTATATGATCGGCAACCGATGTCCTTGTCCAGCAATGACAAACGCTGACGGCGTCGTCTTCACAGCAAATTGATCGCGAGGTTTATGAGAGCACGAGATGACGCAGTCTGACGCAGGCAACACGACCCGGCTCGCCGTGGTGAGCGGGCCGAACGAACTGCCGCTGACGGTCTGGATGGGCTCGGCGATGTACACCTTTCCCGCCGAACGCGACGCCATCGTCGGCCGCGATCGCGACTGCGACATCTGTCTGCACGACGGCGACCCGGCCGACCTGGCGCTGATTTCGCGCGTTCACGCGATTCTGCGGTTCGACGACGGACGGTGGGTCGTCGTCGACAAAAGCCAGAACGGCGTTTATGTCGACGGCGTACGCGCCCCGCTGATCCGTATCCGCGACGGTCAGCGCATCACGCTCGGCAGCCCGCACGGACCGCAACTGACCTTCCGGGTCGCGACGCCCACAGCACCGCCCGAACCGCGTAACCCGCGCACGCTACGCAGCATCCCCACGCCGACGCGGCCTCCACTGCGGCGCACAGCGCCCCAAACCCGGCCCAGCGAACCGGCTTTCAGGGAGCGCACGATGCGGCTGCGGCGGCGGCCGGAATCCGCGCCGGCGGGCTCGGCCACCATCGGCCGCGCCAAGACCAACAACATCGTCGTCAACGACGCGTTGGTATCCCGGGTGCACGCGGTGCTGGTGTCCACCCCGGGCGGCCTCGAGATCCGCGACAACCACAGCAGCAACGGCACATTCGTCAACGGCACCCCGATTATCTGCACCCTGCTGCGCGACGGCGACGTCGTCACCGTCGGCAACACCGACCTGGTGGCGTCGGGTCATACCCTGGTGCCGCGAGCCGCACAGGCGCGCAGCAGCGGACTCACCACCAGAGGCCTGGCACTGACCATCGACGGTCACCAGCTGTTGACCGACGTGTCGTTCACCGCGAGGCCCGGGACGCTCACCGCGGTGATCGGGCCCTCGGGCGCAGGCAAATCCACTCTCGTCAAGCTGATCGGCGGCACCACGCAACCCACCGCCGGCGTGGTCACTTTCGACGGGCACGACGTGCACGCCGAGTACGCGTCGATGCGCTCCCGGATCGGGATGGTTCCTCAAGACGACGTGGTGCACCGCCAGCTCACCGTCGAACAGGCGCTCGGATATGCGGCCGAACTGCGGCTGCCGCCGGACACCTCGGCCGACGATCGTCGGCAGGTGGTCAAGCGGGTCCTCGACGAGCTGGACCTCACGCCACACCGAAAGACCCGCGTCGACAAGCTTTCCGGCGGCCAGCGCAAGCGCGCGTCGGTGGCGATGGAACTGCTGACCGGCCCGTCGCTGCTCATCCTCGACGAACCGACCTCGGGACTGGACCCGGCGCTGGACCGGCAGGTGATGACAATGCTGCGCCGGCTGGCCGACGCTGGACGAGTGGTCATCGTGGTCACCCACTCGCTGACGTACGTCAACATGTGCGACCAGATCCTGCTGCTGGCTCCCGGCGGCAAGACCGCGTTCGCCGACCCGCCTGCCGAGATCGGGCCGGCGATGGGCAGCACCGATTGGGCCGACATCTTCGCCCGGGTCAGCACCGACCCCGACGGCGTGCACCAGGCCTTCCTGGCGCGCCATCCACCCGCCCCGCGCCGACCGCCGACGGCCGGCGCAGCGCCGCTGGGCAGTCCGCCGCGCACCGACCGGCGCCGTCAGGTTCTCACGCTGGCCCGCCGCCAGACCCGGCTCATCGCCGCCGACCGCGGCTACTTCGCGTTCCTCGCGTTGCTGCCGTTCGTGCTGGGCACGCTGTCGCTGGCGGTGCCCGGCAATACCGGGTTCGGTCAGGCCGGACCCGACTCCGACGAACCCAACTCGATCCTGATCCTGCTCAACATCGCCGCGGTTTTCATGGGGACCGCGCTGACGATTCGCGACCTGGTCGGGGAACGGTTGATCTTTCAACGCGAACGCGCAGTAGGGCTGTCGGCGACGGCATACCTGGCCGCCAAGGTCGTGGTGTTCAGCGCCGCGGCGGTGGTGCAAACCGCCATCCTGACGTCGATCATGGCTGTCGGCAAAGGCATGCCGACCCGCGGCGCGGTGCTCCTCGGCAACGGCCCGCTGCACGCGGTCAGCGAACTGTACGTGACGCTGGCGCTGATGGCGATCGTCTCGGCGATGGTGGGCCTGGCGCTGTCGTCGCTGGCCCGCTCCACCGAGCAGGTGCTGCCGATGCTGGTCGTGGCGATCATGGTGTCGATGGTGATGGCCGGCGGGCTGATTCCGGTGACCGGCCGGATGGGTCTGGACCAGGCCTCGTGGCTGCTGCCGGCCCGGTGGGGTTTCGCCGCCTCGGCGTCGACGGTCGACCTGCGCGCGATCGAGCCGCTGGTGCCGGCCGACCGGTTGTGGACGCATTCGCCGCACTACTGGGTGCTCGACGTCGGAATGCTGGCGCTGCTGGGAATCGTCGCCACCCTGTTCGTGCGGTTCCGGCTGCGGCTGCGTGTGCACAACGCCAAAAGCTGTCCGACGGCCGGATGCACGGCGTGCACGTCTGGAGCGGACCGGCCAAGGCGGAACCGCCCGAGCGGCCGGTCCCGGGCCCGCTCAAGTGGGACCTCACCCTGGGTGTGGCCACCGACACCGTGGAGTCGCTGGCCAACAACGGCAAGAATCCCGAAGTTGAGGACACTGACGGTCGCGCGTTCGCAGAAAACTGGCCGGCGCGCGAGCTCAAGCCCAACGAAAGCAAGGTGCTGGCGTTGGCCGTCAGGCCCGAGCCGGGTCGGACCCTGTGCGCCACGTGGGACGCCAGCGACTGGCAAGGCAATCCGATCCGGGTCAGCTTCGTCGCGCGTAACGCCTTGGAACCGGGTCCCGACGGCCGCGACCACCTGGTCGCGCGCGGCATGAATTGGCGCGCCGAGCCGAGCGCACCGGCGGAGTCGGCCGACCACCTGGCGCAGCGCATTCTGGACGGCTTGGCTCAACCGGGAGTCCACCGGGCTTTGATCGATCTCAACACCTTGACGCTGCTGAAATGGCTCGACGAGCCGTGCCCGTTCTACGACTGGCGGCGCAGCGCCAGAAACGCACCGCGGGTGCACCCCGACGACGAGCCGCGGCTGGCTGCGATGTCGGCCGAACTCGCCGGTGGCGCCGCCACCGCGGTGCTGCGCATGCCGGGCTACGGCGACACCTGGGTTCCGGTGCACGTGACCGTCAACCGGGTGGAGATCGAAGAGCACACGTTCGCCGGGCTGCTGTCGGTGCGGCTGCCCACCGACGCCGAGCTCGCCGAAGCGGGGCTGGCGGCACCCTAGCCCACGGGACCCGCCCGGGCGGCGGCCCGCGCGCTGCCCCAGCCGACCAGCGGGACCGCGACCCTGACGCTGACCACGGCGTCCAGCCCACGCACGGCGCAGTCGACGTCGTCGACACGCATCGTGCGCGCCACCGCCGCTGCCTGGGCGCACGCGGCGTTGGCCCCCGCAGGTAGGCGCGCTGCCGCGGCCAACGCGGCCAGATCAGCCGCGGCCTGAGCGCGGTGGCGAGCCACCACCGCCGAACCCAGATACGCGCCGCCGACCGTGACGGCCAACAGCGCCGCGACCATCGCGGCGGCGACGACGGTGGCCGACCCGCGCTCATCGCGGCTCGACCGCCGAGACCCCGGTGCCGGCGATCGCCAGCGCCGGCAGCAGCCGCGAGCGGGCAGTGACCGTCGCGACCATGAACTCACCGTCCCGATGCACCTGCACCACCGCCCCGTCGGGGGCAACGCCGCGCGCCGCCGCGATCGCCGCCCGCTCGTCACCCCGCGCGGCGAGTCGGGCGGCCTCCCGGGCGGCATCCACACACCGCACCTGCATCGACACCGCGGTGATGCCCGCCAGGCACTGCACCAGCACCGCCACCAGCGCGGCGATGCCCAGCGCCGCCTCGACGGTGCTGGCGCCGGCGTCATCGACTAGACCTTGGTGTTGAGCGCGCGGCCGATTATGTTGGTCAACGCACCGACGATCGAGTCGCCGGTGACGACCGTGTACAGGATCGCGCCGAACGCCGCCGCCGCGAGAGTTCCGATGGCGTACTCGACCGTCGACATGCCCGACTCGTCGACCGCCAGCAGCGCGACACGCACCTTCAGCATCTGAAACATGTTGACTAACTTCATCTTTCCCTTTCTTCATCACCACAGTCCCGACTGCAGCACCTCACCGGCCAGCCCGGCCACCACCGGGACGATGCCCAGGCAGACGAACGCCGGCAGGAAGCACAGCCCGAGCGGGCCGGCGATCAGCACCCCGGCCCGCTCGGCGGCCGCCGACGCGGCGTGGGTGGCGTCCTGCCGGCATTGCCGGGCCAACTCGGCGACACCGTCGGCCAGCGCGGCGCCCGAGGATGCGGAGCGCCGCGCCAGCCTCAGCAGGGCGTCGGTCTGCGGGTCGACAGCGCCTCGCGGCAGGCCCGGCGGCGCCGCCCAGGCCACCGCCGGGTCCGCGCCCAGCGCCAACAGGTCGGCGGCCCGACGCAACACCCCGGCCAGCAGCGGGGGCGCGGAGGGGGCGGTGGCGGCCGCGGCGGTCGACACCGCCATGCCTCCGGCCAGACACGCCGCCAGCACGTCGAGGCTCGACGCCAGCGCCAGTGGATCCGGGCCACGCGAGGGTCCCCTGCGCGGCCGTGCCGCGTTGACCGCCGCCCCGGCACGCTTTCGCACGACCGACGGCCCGGCGCCGACGAGCAGCGCCGCGGCCAACAGCACCGCCGCGGTACTCATGACGCCACCCGATCGGTGATGCGGTCCGACCACAACAGGCCGGCGCACGCCAGCGTCACCCCGACGACCAGCAGCAAGCCGCCCGCGTGCCCACCCAACAGAAAAGCCACCGGCCGCGCCCCGATCGCCTGGCCCAGCAGCACCGACAGGACCGGCAGGCTCGCCAGAATCGCGGCGGTGGCGCGGGCGCCGGCCATCGACGCGGTCACGCTGGCCGAAAAGCGTTGCCGCTCGGCGATATCGCGCTGGGCAGCCCGCATCAGTGCGGACATCGCCAGCCCATGCTCACCAGCAAGCTGCCAGCACACCGCCAGCCGCTCCCACTGCGGGGACAGCACCGAAGTCCTGGCCGCGCCGCGCAGGCCGGCGGGCACGTCGGCGCCCAGCCGGGCGCGCGCCGCCACCGCCCGGCAGCACTCGCCGACCGGTCCACCGGTTTCGGCCGCCGCCACCTCGAACGCCTGCACCGGATGAGCGCCGACCCGCAGTTCGCCGACCAGCACATCGATCGCGGTGTCCAGCGCCCGGCTCTCCTCCACGCCGCGACGGCGGCGACGGCGGCGCCGGTAGCGCAGGCACATCGTTGCGGCCAGCAGCGCAACGGCGAGAACGGTCGTCGCAGGCAACGTCATCGCGACGACAGCCGCAGCACACACCACCGCGCACACGACGGCGGCCCGCGGTACGCGCCAGCCGGCCACCCCGGGCCTCGCAAGCCGTCGCCGCGGCGATGACGGCAACACCACCAGCGCCGCCGCCAATGCCAAGGCGGCCACCGAAAGGCCCGTCACGTCGCTCCCCGGGCCTGCAGCAGCAGGCGCAGCTCGACGATTTCCTCGGTGGGCCCACGATCGACGTGCCACACCGTGACCGGTCGGACCTGCCCCTGACTGGCATGAAGCACGGCGATTTCGCTGACCCGCCGGCGCCCGGCGCGGTCCCGGGCGACGTGTACCAGCACCTGGATTGGTTATCTGTAAGGAGAGCGGCAGTTTGCTGAATATGGGCTGGTCAAGATGAGTTATACATGTGGTGATCGAACTGCTTGATGGCCCGCCAGGTGCACATGTGTAGGTCGCGGCTGGGCGCGGAGGGTTCTGGATTCCGTGGCGGCGCCGATCATGTCGGCGACGGCTGGGCATGCTAGCGGCGCTTCCGAGTGTCGTGATCACTGCGCGACCGCGAGTGGAGATGCAGATCTCGTAGATGCCGCAGTCGGTACCGGAATCGCCTAATCGACCATTTCTAACTGCTTCGCCAAAGCGGACATTCTGGCGTTTCTGCTTGCAGTGCCCCCAAGATGTCGCCTGCCAACGAGATGTCCTCCGATCGCGTCCGCGCGCGGTTCCCCGAAAACTAGTACTACTGGTAGCGCACCGCTACTAGTAGTAGCGTGATTGGTGTAGATAGCTGGCACTCAAGGGGGAGCACGGGCCATGTCGGCAGAAGATCCGCCGGTCGACGCCATCGCCGGGGCGCCATTGACTGGTGCCGGTGAGATGTTTGGCGATACCCGCATCACTGGTGGGCTGGATGGCTCAACTTCTATGTGGCGCCGTCATGAACCCGACAGCCTTCGCTGACTTGCGGTCTGCCGCCACGCCGATGCGGGGGCGTCGCGCCCTGATCCTGGATGCAGTTGTGGCGATTGGGTCGCGGGGCGGCTATGACGCGGTTCAGATGAGGGAGGTCGCCGAGCGGGCTGACATCGCCATCGGAACGCTCTACCGCTACTTCCCATCCAAGGTGCATCTGTTGGTATCGGCGCTGGGACGTGAGTTCGAACGCTTCGACACCAGCTACGACTGGGCGGCGAGCGGCGCTACGGCGCAGCAGCGGCTGCGCCGGTTGATCGACCGCGTCAACGAGGAATGGCAGCGCAATCCCGGGTTGACGGAAGCGATGACGCGAGCGTTCGTGTTCGCTGACGCCAGTGCGGCCGCGGAGGTTGATCATGCCGCCAACGTCTTCGAAGGCATGCTGGCACGCGCCATGAGCGGCGGTGAGCCCACCGAGGAGCAGCATGCTATCGCGACAGTTATCTGCGATGTTTGGCTGTCAAATCTGACCGCCTGGCTGAGCCGGCGGGTGTCGACGGCCGAGGTCGGTCGGCGACTGGACCACGCGATGCGCCTGCTGATCGGTGACGATGAGCACTCGAAAATCTGAATCGAAAGGCCGGGATAATGAAACTTGCAGTAGCGTAGCGCTACCAGGAGTAGTCTTTGGAGTGAGGACCTGACGTCGCGTCGAAGGGACGATGATGTTGAGCCAGTGGATCGAGGGGTGCGCCGTGCAGCGCGTCGCGGTCAAGGATGGCCTCGCCCTTGACCTCGACGAGTACAACGAGCTGGTCATTTGGGGGCCGCTGCGCTTGACTGTGCCTCCGGTGGGTGACTGCCCGCTCGAGGAGGTCGTCATCGATCCGAACGATGTGCCGGTGGCGATGCGTCCGCTGTTGGATTTTTCGGGATCGACGTGCACTCGGGCGCTCTACGACGAGGATGGTCACCTGCATCTGGAGTTTTCCAGTGGTCACCGGATCGACGTCGCGGGTGACGAGCATCGGACGGCGTGGGAGTTGTATGGCAAGTACCACGGTTATATGGCCTGCCTGCCCCGGGGCAGGGTGCGCGTCGTGCGCCACGATATACCCGACGAGTACGACAGCACCGCGGCGGTGGCGAGATAGCGCCACGCTGCAGAGCAGGACTGTTAGGTAGGAGCGTGTCCGCCGATGGCCGCAGTTGACCCCGCCGAACCGTCGGCACGCGGGTCAGATGACGCGGTCGACGATGACGACGTCGACGTCGACCCGCGCAAACTTCGTTCACGCGCCCGGCTGCTGGATGCCGCCACGTCGCTGTTGACCAGCGGCGGGGTGGAGGCGGTCACTGTGGACGCGGTGACGCGGTTGTCGAAAGTGGCGCGTACCACGCTGTATCGGCACTTCGAGAGCACCACGCATCTGCTGGCGGAGGCGTTTGAGCGGCTGCTTCCCCAGGTGACCTCGCCGCCGGCCACGGGGGATCTACGTGACCAGCTGATCGAGCTGGTGCATCGGCAGGCTGCCCTGATCGATGAGGCGCCGCTGCATCTGACCGCGTTGGCCTGGTTGGCGCTGGGGCCCGATCCCAACAGCGACGCGCGCCAGCCCCTGGCCGGTCTGAGCGCTCGCGTCATCGAGCAGTACCGGCAACC
>NZ_LQPE01000144.1 GCF_002101735.1 Mycobacterium kyorinense
AGTTGAGTCCCGCATAGTGGTGTAGCGCGGTTGCTGGGTTCGTCATCGTGTCGGTGATGGACGTAAAGCGGCCACCGCGTGATCCTTCGAGTCAACCTTCCACAGAATCCTCGAGGAGTCCCACGATGACCGCACCCCACATTGTCGACCCTGCCGGCCTTCTTGGCGAGGCCCTGGCCGAAGCCTCACCTGATCTGATGCGCTCCCTGCTGCAGACCGTGATCAACGCTCTGCTGTCGGCGGATGCTGATGCCGTCGTGGGCGCCGAATGGGGCCAGCCCACCCCGGGACGGCGAGCGCAGCGCAACGGGTATCGCCACCGCGGCCTGGACACCAGGGTGGGCACCATCGATGTCGCAGTCCCGAAGCTGCGCAAGGGAACCTACTTTCCCGACTGGCTGCTCGAACGCCGCAAGCGGGCCGAATCCGCGCTGATCACCGTGGTCGCCGACTGCTACCTGGCCGGCGTCTCCACGCGGCGGATGGACAAGCTGGTCAAGACCCTGGGCATCGACTCACTGAGTAAATCGCAGGTCAGCCGCATGGCCACCGACCTCGACGAGCACGTCGAGGCGTTCCGTCACCGCCCACTCGATTCTGCTGGCCCGTTCACCTTCGTCGCCGCTGATGCGTTGACGATGAAGGTCCGCGAAGGCGGCCGCGTGGTCAACGGGGTCGTGCTGCTGGCCACTGGCGTCAACGGTGACGGACACCGCGAAGTCCTGGGCATGCGGGTGGTCACCAGCGAGACCGGCCCGGCCTGGAACGAGTTCTTCGCCGACCTCGTCGCCCGCGGGCTGGCCGGCGTACGCCTGGTCACCAGCGACGCCCACGCCGGGCTGCGCGAGGCGATCGCGGCCAACCTGCCCGGAGCGGCCTGGCAGCGGTGTCGCACACACTACGCGGCCAACCTGATGAGCATCTGCCCCAAGAGCATGTGGCCGGCGGTCAAAGCGATGCTGCACAGCGTCTACGACCAACCCGATGCCCCCGCGGTGGCCGCGCAGTTCGACCGGCTCATCGACTACGTCACCGACAAACTGCCCGCCGTGGCCGACCACCTGGCCACCGCCCGCGAAGATATCCTGGCCTTCACTGCATTCCCCAAAGATGTCTGGTCCCAGATCTGGTCCAACAACCCCGCAGAACGGCTCAACAAAGAGATCCGCCGCCGCACCGACGCCGTCGGGATCTTCCCCAACCGCGACGCCATCGTCCGTCTCGTCGGCGCCGTGTTGGCCGAACAGAACGACGAATGGGCCGAAGGCCGCCGTTACCTCGGCCTCGACATCCTCACCCGCTGCCGCCTGACCACCATCACCGACGACAACCCCGACATAGGAGCCAACGACATGCCCGCACTCACCGCCTAACCCACCGGATCACGCAGCACTACACCACTTCCCGGGACTTGACC
>NZ_LQPE01000145.1 GCF_002101735.1 Mycobacterium kyorinense
GAGGCCGCCGCCGACATCACCGCCTTCGCCGACTTCCCGGTGGCCCACTGGAAAAAGATCTGGTCAACCAACCCACTGGAGCGATTGAACAAGGAAATCAAACGCCGCACCGACGTCGTCGGCGTGTTCCCCAACCCCGCCGCGCTGTTACGGCTGGCCGGCTCGGTACTCGTTGAGGCCCACGACGAATGGCAGGTCGCCGACAAGCGCTACCTCTCCGAGACCAGCCTCGCTCTGCTCGACGTCAGTGACCAAAGTGCCGAAACCATTGCCCCCACAGCCGCTCTCACGGCATAGTGGCTACCACAGAGCCACACGCGGACACGCGACCGCTCTTACACCACTCCACGGGACGTGACCCTTGCGGGAAAGTCGCCGGGCCGCGCTGCGATCACCGAGCAGAATTCGCGCGTCTTCAGCACGGTTAGCGACGAATGCACGGCGCGGAGGTCAGGCTGGCGTCCCGGGCGGGCGGCGGCGCGCCCGTTGATATGCGGCCCGGTACTGCTCGACGGAGATGCCCAAGATCTGGGCCAACGCGGATGCGTTCGCGGCAGTGAGGCCCTGGTCGGCGCGTTCGATCCCCCGCAGCGTGTTAGTGGCGATGCCGGCCGCCGCGGCTAATTGCGGCTGGGTTAACCCGCGGATCACCCGCCAGTCTCCCGGGTAGCGCTCGTCGGGGGCAATCGTCACGACGTCGTCGATCGGGGCCTCCAGTAATGCCATCACCCGCACCAGAAGATCGACCTGCGGGGTACGCGTCCCGGCCTCCCACGCATGCACCGTCGAGTGGGCTACGTCAGCGACGACCAAGTCATGCTGCAGATCAGTGACCTGACGCTCGTGGAGCTTGCGCGCGCCGCGGTCGCTGCGCTCGGCGATCACGTCGACGAGCCGGGCACGATACGGGGAGACCTGCCTGCGGCGACCAGCTTTGCAACGTTGTGGGAAGCGGTGCGCGACAGCCTAAAAGACGTCCAGCGTCGCGCCGCCAACCCGCCGCCATCCGGCAGGCCTGACGTCGGCGGGTGACGAGGCAGGGCTGCGGGCCGTAGATGCGTGCGCTGGGAACCGTTGTGCGCCGAAGGGGATGGGCGCGAGCGCTGACGGTGCAGCGCGGGCAGGTGCCTATGAGTTAACTGCGAGGCTGTTCACCCAGCCCGGCGTGGACGCGTCCGCCTTGGTGGTGCCGTTGAAACAGTCGGTGTCTATTTCCCCTGCTCAGGAATGGCGGCCGGTGATGGGATCACGGGCGAGCGGGTTGGATGCACGCCCGGCACGAGCGCCAGGTTTCCGCCGATTCGAACGTGCTGGTGAACCTGCCGCCGGGCATGATCAGGGGCGTTCGGGGTGTCTGCGTGGCAGCGCGCGCGGGCTGATAGGGGTGAATTCAGGGTGCGAGGCCGCGGGTATATCAGGGCCTTTGAGTGCATGGCGAATTCCGCCAAAGACATTGAGAACACGATGAATCCACTTTCGCGGTACGGCGTTGGTGTCGTGCAGTCAGGGGCGTGTTGTGGTGAGCATGTGGGATATCTCAAGGTTCGAACAGGGTTGCGAGGGTCGATACGCCCGGGTGTGTGTCGCACAGTTGTTCGCAGCGGATTAGCGACGGCAGGTCGGCGCACGAGGGCTTACATGTCGGGCCTCTGCAGAGAGCATGCGGGGGATTAGCAGGGGAGATGCGTCGGCAATAACGGGCCATGGTGGGGTGATTTCAGGGGTATATACCGGGACGACTCGGGGTGATAGATCGCGGAGCCATCGGGGAATGCTGATCGCTGGTGACTGACCGAATACCTCTTAGCCTACGGCGATTTCATTGCACGCCGCGAGTTGCACCGTTATCGACGGGGCCATCACGGGGGTGGGTAGAGGGCCGTGGCAGGGCCGTCTTAGTAATTGTGGGTCGGCTATGTGCGGTCAACGTCGTCGCGATGCCGACCCCGGCTTTCGCCGGAATTGAACGCGCCGGCGATTGCGTCGGCGATGCGCTCCAGGGCGGCGGCGATCGCCCACAGCGCATCGGTCTGAGACGTCGATTTCGGCCCATCCGGCTGTTCCGGTTCAGGAACCGAAGCTCGGAAAGCGTGAGCTGTGGCCGGCCGTGGCGAGGGCCGCGCCTGATCTGGCGGTTCAACCTGTGTGTGGGCGTTGCGCCCGGGCGGCGTGGGCTCGGCAGCCGTGATGAGCCGCGGTTTCCTGCTTTCGTCCCATTGCACCCAGTAGACCTGCCCGCCGGCGCGGTAAGGCGGAGATCTGTGGTCCCCACCGTGGTCATGCTCGAGCGCGCATCCATGCACCCAGGCCGCGGGGTGCTGCCCGTCGAAGGCGACCAGCGACCGCCACAGTTCGTCGTCGATCAAAACGGTGGCAAAGCACCCGTCCGCACTCACCAGATCGCCCAGACGCCGACGCTGGTCACGCCATGCCGCATTGCAGAAGTATGAGCAGGCCCCGGAGCTTGATCAACGCAATCATGTGGGGACATCGCCGCCATAACGTTGTCGGGCTCATCTCAATCTCAGTGGCGTGGGTGACACGCGGAGACCAGGTCGCCTTCTTCGGCGACCAACTGAGTCAGAGTGTTCTGATAGGCGGTTTCGTGATCGCGGATGACATCCGGTGACGGACTGACTAGCGGATCTTTTCGTATGTCCTGCACCAGCGATACCGCTTGTGCGGAGAGGTCGGCGATGCGATGCAGGTGGCGCGAAATATCCGGCGTTGACACTTGCCGCGCATAGGTTTTCAGCTGATCCGACCAGTCCTGGTATCTGTTCAGGCCGGGACCACCAGGGGTGATCAACCGAGCGTCGAACATGTCGGGGTGTGCGTGGATGAAGTCGACGACGGAGTCGGCGGTGCGACAATCCGGTGTTTGCTTATCGAATTGTCCGGAAAGATATGCCGCTGTTCCGAAGCCGGCTCCAACGACAACAACCGTCACCACCGCCACCCAGATGCGGCGTTTCGGCAATGCGACCGAGTCCTCGGTCTCGGCGGCCGCCGACGCTGCTTCAGGGATGTCGGCGGCGGCGCCGCGTAGGCGCTCAACGTGTTGCGTTAGCCGCCGCGACCTGTAAGCGGTCCATGCGAAGTTGGCTGCGAAGAACAGCGCGAATCCGACCCAGAGCAGACCCTTGCGCGTCTCATCGCCGATGAACGTCAGGACCCCAATGAAGATATAGAGCGCCGGCAGCCACCACTGCGTCGTCTTCTGCCATCGCGCGGCCCAGCGCAGGTATGCCAGGTTTATGGTGCCCACCCGGATCGCCGCCGCCAGAACGCGCGGATCGGACGGAACCTCGCCGCGGCGCAACGCCTTCATCGCGTGGGTGCGCTGCCCATCGTTTAACCCGGCGAGTTGTGCGGCGCAGCTTCGCCGCATCGGGTTTTGGATGACCACCAGCGGTGCGGCGAGAGCCAGGCTGAACCCCGCCAACGCAACCAGGCCCCATAGCCAGCCGATCACAGCGACCAAATTCGGGAACATCGCCGCCGCAATCGCGGCCAACATAACCGCGGTCGCCAGTGCGCTCACTAGCCAGTGCACCCACCAAGGCGCGACCACCATCCGTCCCCACACAGCAGCGAGTCTGTCAAAAGCCGCTGCGGGGCGGCCGTTTGCCTCGAACGGCGCGCCCCCGAGCTCGGCCGATCGAGAGCCTGGGCGCGTAGTCGGTTTCCGAACACTCCGACTCATCACGACGCTGCCCGGCTGCGAAATGCCTGGGCGAGCAAGGCGGTGAGGCGATGACACTCGCCGTCGGCTAACGGCACCCGGTCAGGAGCCTGATCCCACGGAGCGAGCCCAAAATTCCGATCCGTCGGCCGCCGCGGAATGAGATGGGCGTGCACATGCTCCTCGCGGTTGCCGAGGACAGCGACATTCACCCGCACGACGTCGTTCAGGCCGCGGAGGATCCGCGCCGCCATCTGCACGTCCCGCGTGAAGTCCGACAACACGTCAGCGGGCATCTCGTCGAGGTGGTTGAAGTGCGGGCGCGCCGCAACGATGAGGCGGCCCGGGAATCGCCCGTCGTCGTAGAGGCCGACGTCGGCCGCCGGCAGCGCTGCCAGCGGGATCCGCAGCTCGAAACCGCAACGTGGGCAAGGGATCACGCGCTCGCACCTTCCTTGCCGGCGTCAGCTCCGTGCATGAGGATGTCGCCGGCCACCAAGACGCCACCGCGGTCGGTGACGAGCCCGTTACGCAGCAGTTCGCGCAGGTAGGTGGAGAAGGTGCCCGACGTCGCGGCGATTTGCGCCTGCTCGCTGATTTCTTCCCGGGTCAGGCCATGCGGGTAGGCGTTGATCAGGGCCTGCAGCATGCGGCCGGCCCCGGCGCGCAGGATCTTCAGGTAGTGCTGCTGCAGCTCGCGGCCGGTCATTGGCGCGGGCCGACCACCCAAGTAGGCGAAGCCGGCATCGCTAAGGGTGGTCCCATCCGGTGTTTCGTCGAGCAGCCCTGCGCGGCGAAGCTCACGAAGGTAGGTCGACCAGGTGCCGGAGGTGTGTTTCATCTTGGCGACCGTGCCCCACTGGGCATTGGTGAGCCGCAGCGGCGCCATTCGGCCCAGCGATTCGAGCATCCGGACCGCGCCCGCCCGGAATCGAAGGACATCCTCAGTTGGGCTGCCGGTGGCCGTCACCGCGACGGCAGGCGCTGGCGCTGCTGGGGTGGGCACGTCGCTCGATCGCGGGGGCGTGACGTGGCGCGGGCGGGCGCGCATGGCCGCAAGCGGGGGTTGGGCCCGCGGCGGGCCGGCTGCTGCCGGGGAATCCAGTGCGGTGAGCGCCGTGTTGATGAGTTCTGCTGCGCTGTGCAGTGTTTCGGTCATGCCGGGCGGCAGCTCGGGCGGGCGTGCCAGGAGGTCGTCGATGCGGTCGGCTAGTTCGGCAATGGTGTCATCCTTGGTGGCCAACTGCTGCTCGTAGTCGCTGACTTTCCCGGCAAGCAACTGTTGGTCGGCGCGGGCGGCGTCAAGTTCCAGGGACAGTGATTCGACGGTGCGGCGCAGCGCGGCTGGGTCGTTGTCCTTGGCGCGTTGAGCGGTGGCCGCGATCTCGGCGCTGAGTTTTTCCAAGTCGATGTCTGCCCGGCTTTTCGGGATGATCCGTGCACGTCCCGGCTCAGGGGTGGCGTGGGAGTCGAAGGTCTCAAATAGCGCGATCCTGGTGCGGGTGAGCAGGCGCAGGAACGCGGGACTCCATACCCACGCTTCACCGGTCTCGAGTGAGGGCAGCGTGGCAATGACCTCACTGGCCTGGGTGTCGTCGTCGGCGGCGTTGACGCGGATCCAGTCCTGGGCGGCCTTGATGGAGCGCGGCCCGGTCATGCGGAGCAGGATGACCGTTTCCATCAACTCGAGGACTGACTTGGAGACTTCTTGCGGCCGTTGGGTGACGACGGTGAGTCCGATGCCGCGGCTACGGCCGCGTTTGGCGAGGTCTTCCATCGCGCCGAGCAGGCGAGCGGTGTCGGCTGCGGCGCGTTGCGGGATAAGGACGTCGGCTTCCTCAACGAGGAGATGCAACGGGTCGCGGTTTCGGGTGTAGAGGCGTTCGGCGAAGGTGGTGGTGAAGGCTCGGGCCCGGGTTTTGCTCATATGGGACAGGTCGAGCACCGCGGGGACCCGGTCGTCGACAATCAGGTCGGCCAGCAGCTCGCCGGCGGTGGGCTCGAGCGGAACGTCGCCGTGATCGCCGCCGAAGATGACGAACGGTAGACCTGGACCCTTTCCGTCGGCGCTGGATCTGATGCCCCACCAGTCACCTTTGATGTCGAGCACGACGACAGGAAGGTAGGCGCGGTGCATTTGCTCGACGAGGCGGTGCGCGGTGGCGGACTTGCCTGAGCCTCGGTTGGCCAGGATGGCGAAGGTTTCGGTGATGCTGGACAGGGGGAGATGCAGGTTGTCGGCGAGCACGAGGTCGCTCGCGCTGGTGGATCCGCCGACATTCATAAACTCAAGGTTATGCTGCGGGTGTGCGGGCTCGCAGTGGTTGACACGCCGATGCGGCGACCCACCGTATCCGCCGGCGGAAAACCGGTATACCGACGGGCACTCGGTGCGCCGCCGGCCGAGTTGGTCTCCCGAATTGGATTACCGCGAATGCGATTTCGTTGAGCCTCTTTCCGGAATCGAACCGGAGACCGGCTGTTTACGAGACAGCTGCTCTAAACCGACTGAGCTAAAGAGGCGTTCGAGATGGTCTTTAAGTGAGGAGATCATTTGTGGGCCAGTGGATCTGGCCGAAATGTTCTCCAACGGCCCCCGTCGTCACATTTCGTGTCGAACTCTGGGTCCGCCGCCAGGGGATCCGCTACTTGGGCTGGTGAGCTGACGGCGATGAGCACGGGCGACAGGACTTGAACCTGCAACATGCGGCTTTGGAGACCGCCGCTCTCCCAATTGAGCTACGCCCGCCTGACGGGCCGGCCCCATTGCGGGGGCTGGCCCGATTCGCGCTCTTGCGGGATTCGAAGCTGGACGGCCGACGGGTCTCGGATTCGGGCCCTGTGTCGCGGCCACTGATTCCGCAAAAGCGCGATCAGATCCACTGTGTAGTTAACAATCGTGCACGCCCTGACAGCGGGCGACGAGGGCTAGTAAACACCCCCGGCCACAGGCATGTCAACGGAGAAAAACCCGCAGTGAGCTGCGGTAATTGTGGGTTAAGGGTGTGCTGAATTCTAGGCGTGTCGCGGGACGCGCCTAGCAGCGGTGATGTCCTGTAGCAAATTGTTGAAGAAATTCTTCTTCAGGCCTTCCTCCCGACCCGGCCACACGCCTGTTGAAACGCAGACAGGTTGATTGGGTCGGGAGCGCGGCCACAGCTGGAGTTGTGTGACGCGCAGATTCCACGCCGAAGAAACCGATCCGAGGCTGCTCGGTTCGGTGCCGGCGTAGCGCGTCACGAACAAGGACATGCTCTAACGGTAACAGCCAGGGGCCGACATCGGCGGCGGCTCGTCGTGGCGCCGCCCGCGTGGGGGCAACTTCGCCGAGCGATTGGTCCCGAGCCGTCGCCGGCTGTAAGCCAGAATTGACTCGTAACGACACTGAAGCCGTTGGGAAATTTGGATGCCACGTGCCCTTTCGGTACTCACCGCAGCTACCGCTGTAGCTGTCATCACCGTCTCGTTGGTGGCCTGCGCGAATCGCAGGCCGAACTCGCCTAGCGCACAAGGGGGTTCGCCCAACGCGACGCCCTCGGCGTCGACAAGTACTCCTGCAGCGCCCAACGCCGGGCAATCGGGTGTCTCGAATGGCAAGACCTACAACATCACAATGGCCGCCATCGACGGCGCTACCCCTGACGGGGCGGGGCACTGGCATGCGCGAGCCGGGCAGCTTTCGGGCGGTGACCCAGCAGTGGCCGAGGCATTCAACAAAGCCAGCGACGCCTCCGCCCGCGCGCAGATCGACCAGGCCCGCTCCGACGCCGACGGGGTGCGCTCCTGGAACCTCGAGGTGAAATCGGCAGTGACATTTCGGCCAACCGCAATTGGGGAAGTCCTCACCGGTGTCTACTACGCCGACAGGGCTGCTCATCCTATCGATTACGTGAACACGGTCGTCATCGACAGCCGCACCGCGTCTCTGATCACCTTGAAAGATCTGTTTGCGAACGAGCACGACGGCTTGAACCGGCTATCCGAACAGACCAAGGCGATTTGGCCCAAGGTTTACGGCCACGGCGATGGGCCGATGCCGGACGAACCCGGGAACCGGCCGGTAGAGGCGAATTTCGCTAACTGGATTCCAACCGCCGCAGGCATAGAGCTCCACTTCCGTGATGGTCAGCTTGGGCACGGATCGCCGGTGATCACCGTGCCCTGGTCGGCGCTGAGCGACGTGCTGGCCGCCGACATGAAGGCGCTCACGCAGGGCTGATCTCAAGTGGTGCGGCTGCGCGCGATGTCTCGGAGAATTTTCTTGCGTTCCTCATCGGGGAGCAGGCCGGCCATCGGGGTTACCTCACGCATTTCGATGCAGTCGCGGTCGAGTCCGGTCAGTGCCCGGCGAAGGCCGGCTATGTCGCCGTGTTCAACGATTGTTTGCCATCGGTCGATGTTGCGGCGGTGTGGCTGGCCGCGGACGCCGCTGCGCAAGCGATCCAGGTTAGCCAAGATGGTCGCCCGCCATTGCGGCAGCGTAGAGCGTGTGAGATGGGTGGCCAGCTGCCGATGCAATAGCCAGGAGCGGCGCTCAGAAGGTGTCAGGTCAGCGGTTGTGGCGTGCCGGGTGATTTCGAGGCGGTATCCCATGCAGGAGAGGAGTCGGTCGAGCAGTTCGTCGGTGAAGTCGACTTTGGTGGAAAGGAATTGGCTGATGCTTGGCTGGTGGACTCCGCTGAGGCGTGCCAGTTCGGATTGGGTTGTGCCGGTGTCGGTCATGACCTTGCGCAGCAGGGCGCTTTTAGAACTCACAACCGCCAGCCTATAGCATTCACTGCTATAGGCGCTGGGCGGGATGGGGCCGCCGCGAAATCACGGACCGGCGAGCGCCCGGCCATGGTGTCCCGATGCACCTCAGGCTTAGCGCGTGGACGCGCTGTGATGGGGCGCCGTCGATACGCTTTTCTGGTGCGTCTCGTCGGTTGGCTGTCGTCGCGTCGGCGGTTGCGTCGGTCGACCGAACGAGCGTTGGCCGAGGCGCGAATCGATCCGGCTCCGCACACTGTCCAGGACGCGCGGGATTGCCGAGCGCAGGTATTGCAAGGTTTGTGGCCGCCTGAGTTTTCGGTTGCGAACCCGGGCACGGAGGTGTTGGCGGACCACCTGCGCTTGGACCTCGAGAAGATCGCCGAGAATGCCAACGAGCGGATTCGCAAGTTGCCCGCATCGGGTTGGCATGGGGAGGCCCTCAGGGCCGAGGAGGCCAGACTGGTTGAGGTGGCGCGCACGTTCGCGGTACAGCGCGTCGAATCCACGCTGCGTCAGCTACGTTCGCCAACTCGCTAAGTTCCGGCAGATCGTTGTTCCGGCGACAATGGTGGCGCCTGGCCACGCCGCGGGAATCGACCCGACCGGCGTCTAGCGGAAATTCGCGGCTCGTCGACGTTGAAACCCGACGCGCCGTCGAGGCTCGTGAGGACCCTGCGCTCCGATCTCGCGGTTCTGGATTGCGCCAGACGCTGGGTGTTGGTCGCAGTGTGTCGCATGGGCGTGGCCACTGGGCAGCCGGCTGGTCGCCGTCGTTTTGATGCTCTGATGTGTCTGACCTAGGTGTTACCGTGAATGCATGACGATGTTCCGTCACGACGATTTGCTCGCCGGGATACCCGCTGGGTCCACGGTGGCTTTGTTGTGCGCGGAAACCATCAGCGTCAATGCCGCTGCCCGGACGATGAAAGAGCGCCTCGGCTTTAGTCAGCCAGTGTGCTTCCGGTCATTTCGTCAACCTTCCGCCCCACCAGTGGGTGTGCGCCCCGGCCGGAAGCATGGGCCTGAAGAAAACTCTCATAAATATCTCAGTCTCAGTGTTTGCGCTGACAGGAACGTCGCCTGACATTCCTGTAGTTCGCTGCACCCAATTCCATTGGGCTACAACGAATCGCCGCTGACTTATCGCCTTTACACGCCGCGTTGCATGCTGCACCATCGTTTGCAGCACCGCACCGGCCAAACCGTGTGCACCGCGGCAGTCCAGGCCGATATTGCCTGTGCTGTAAGACCTTTGAGAACTACACAGTGGTGGCATCCGCGCTCGTGGCGGAACAAATGGTAGACGCGCCCGGCTCAAACCCGGGTGCCCATTACGGGCGTGCAGGTTCAAGTCCTGCCGAGCGCACTTCGCGGTGTCAAGCGTCCGTGACGGAATTGTGGGAGACGTGCCGGATTCAGACTCCGGTGCCCGTAATAGGGCGTGCAGGTTCGACCCCTGCCGGGCGCACAGCAGACACATCGGGTCGTTGGTGAAATCGTGTATCACTCTTGGCTTTTACCCTTGAATTCCGGGTTCGAGTCCCGGGCGGCCCACCGATAACAGGACACACACGCGCGCGCCGTTAGCTGAGTTGGGATAGCACCAGACTCTTAATCTGGAGACGGGGGATCGAAACCCTCACGGCGCACCGGAGTTTCAAGACTATAAGGCCGGTGAGGTGTAACAGGCTGCACATCAGTCTTCCAAACTGAAGGGGCGAGTTCGAGGCTCGTCACCGGCTCAATTGCGGTTGTGACCGAGAGGCTAAGAGTTGACCCGTATTGGGTCATGCAGCGCCAATCAGCTTGGGGGCTGGTTGTTTTCGGCTGGGCCCGCGACGT
>NZ_LQPE01000146.1 GCF_002101735.1 Mycobacterium kyorinense
GCGATGAACCGCGAACCACCCAACGCCGCCTAACGGCCAAGGGAATCCACCGCTTTCCAAGCGGTGGAGGATGTCAACGTCGTTGTCCTCGATCACTGCTACCGGTGAACAAACCGTCCGGTTGTGGTTGGCAGTCGGGAACGGCCGGCGCCGGCGGAGCATCCGCAAAACCCCGCCCGCGCGAGGCCCGAAGCAGCGAGGCCAAAAACCCAAACCCCAGAAGGGGACGCCGCTTGAGTGTCACTCAAACACACTCGGCGGCAACGGTGACGCCTGGCTGCGGACCCCAACCCCCGGCGAAGGTGTATCGGGACCTGCGCGGTGTCAATGGCCAAGTAGAAGTCCCCGCTGGTGGCCAGCAGAAGTCCCCACTCCGTTGCGGGTGGTTGGCTAATTCTTGGTGGCTCCCTTCTTGTGGTCGGCGTGGCGCATCCGGTAGGACTCGCCGGAGGTGACGACGATGCTGGCGTGGTGCAGCAGCCGATCGAGGATGCTGGCGGCGGTGGTGTGCTCGGGCAGGAATCGCCCCCATTGTTCGAAGGGCCAGTGCGAGGCGATGGCCAGGGAGCGGCGCTCGTAGCCGGCAGCCACGAGCCGGAACAACAGTTGAGTCCCGGTGTCGTCGAGCGGGGCGAAGCCGATCTCGTCCAAGATGACCAGATCCGCGCGGAGCAGGGTGTCGATGATCTTGCCGACGGTGTTGTCGGCCAGGCCGCGGTAGAGGACCTCGATCAGGTCGGCGGCGGTGAAGTAGCGGACTTTGAATCCGGCGTGGACGGCGGCGTGCCCGCAGCCGATGAGCAGGTGACTTTTGCCCGTACCAGGTGGGCCAATGACCGCCAGGTTCTGTTGTGCCCGAATCCATTCCAGGCTCGACAGGTAGTCGAACGTGGCTGCGGTGATCGACGATCCGGTGACGTCGAACCCGTCGAGGGTCTTGGTGACCGGGAAGGCTGCGGCCTTGAGGCGGTTGGCGGTGTTGGAGGCATCGCGGGCAGCGATCTCGGCCTCAACCAACGTCCGCAGGATCTCCTCCGGTGTCCAGCGTTGCGTCTTGGCGACTTGCAACACCTCGGCGGCGTTGCGGCGCACCGTGGCCAGCTTCAACCGCCGCAGCGCCGCGTCAAGGTCAGCAGCCAGCGGTGCCGCCGAGGACGGTGCCACCGGCTTGGCAGCGGTGGTCATGAGGCCGTCCCGTCGGTGGTGTTGATCTTGTAGGCCTCCAGGGAGCGGGTCTCGACGGTAGGCAGATCGAGCACAAGCGCGTCGCCGGCGGGGCGGGGTTGTGGGGTGCCGGCGCCGGCGGCCAGGATCGAGCGCACGTCGGCAGCGCGGAACCGGCGAAACGCCACCGCCCGGCGCAGCGCGTCAATCAAAGCCTGTTCGCCGTGGGCGGCGCCAAGGCCGAGCAGAATGTCGAGTTCGGATTTCAGTCGGGTGTTGCCGATCGCGGCAGCACCGACGAGGAACTGCTGCGCTTCGGTTCCCAATCCGCAGAATCGTTTCTCTGCTTGGGTTTTCGGGCGTGGACCACGCGAGGGTGCGGGTCTGGGTCCGTCGTAGTGTTCATCGAGGATGGACACCTCACCTGGGCTGACGAGCTCGTGCTCGGCCACGATCACACCGGTCGCAGGTTCCAACAGGATCAGGGCGCCATGATCGACCACCACCGCCACGGTGGCACCGACGAGCCGCTGAGGCACCGAGTAACGAGCTGAGCCGTAACGGATGCACGAGAGGCCGTCGACCTTACGGCGCACCGACCCGGAGCCGATCGTCGGCCGCAGCGAGGGCAGCTCCCTCAAGACGGTGCGCTCGTCAACCAAGCGATCGTTGGGCACGGCGCAGATCTCCGAGTGGACCGTGGCATTGACCTCGGCGCACCATAGTTGCGCCTGGGCGTTGAGGGCACGTAGGTCGACCTGCTCACCGGCTAACGCAGCTTCGGTCAGCAGCGGTACCGCAAGGTCGTCCTGAGCGTAGCCACAGAGGTTCTCCACGATGCCCTTCGATTGCGGATCCGCACCGTGGCAGAAGTCCGCAACGAAGCCATAGTGGGACGCGAATCGCACATAATCCGGTGTTGGAACAACAACATTGGCGACGACACCACCTTTGAGGCAGCCCATCCGGTCGGCCAGGATTTTGGCCGGAACCCCACCGATCGCCTCGAGGGCTTCGGCGATCATCGCCAGCGTGGTCGAGGCTTTCTCGTCGGCGGCGAACCGCACAAACCGCCACCGCGAATAGGCCAGCACCGCGCAGAACACCATCAACCCCGGTGCAGCTTCGGCCCAGTCCATCACCAGATAATCACCGGGTGACCAGACCGCCGGACGGCGTTGATGCCGGTTAGCGTTGCGCCACAATACTTTCTGCTCGGCTACCAGGCGACGGAAGTTACGGGCCGAGCCCTGATACCCGGCAGCTCGGGCGATCGGCAGCATCCGCTTCGCCGACATCTTGCCGTGTGATTTCTCGACTCGGGTGGCGACTAGATCGGTGAACGCGTCGAGGTTGCGTGGCCGTGGTTCCCTCGGGGGCGCGCCGCCGGCCTCGGCCCGCTCGATGACCCGCTTGACCGTCTTGTGGGTAGTACCGCACAGCTCGGCCGCGCCGCGATACGACCCGACCTGGTGATACGCCGAAATGATGTTCATACGCTCCCTTGCAGACTTCAATAGAGCTCCCTGGGCGGTGATCAGGTGACAGTTGGCGCTATCACCGTCACCGCCCAGGCCCTCAGCTCCCGGAAATGACACGACGAGCCCGCAAAGGAGTGGGGACTTCTACCTGGCCACCAGTGGGGACTTTCTAATGGCCACAGATGGGGACTTTCCCATGGCCATGGACACGCGGTCTGACCGATGAACCGGGTGTCGGCTGGCCCATGGACGTCCGGGCGTCCCGGGCACGGTTGGGCCGGGCCGCCGGGCGCCGAGGCGGAAGCGTCCTAGCTGTCCCTGTGGGACATGCGACGGCGCGATCATCGGGCGGTTTGGGTGTCCCTGTTACGAAAAGGGGGACAAGTTGCCGCCGTCGCTGATCGTCCCGAACGCGCCGGCCGTCCCGGGACACCTGGGCTCCGGCGACACCACAGCGTCCCCCCGCGAAGCCCCGGCAGCGTGGCTGGTCGGCGCCTGCTACCTGCGCGCAGCGGTACGGACGGCAGTGTCGCCGCCGAGCCGACGAGATTTTCCGACCGGGCCGAGGCCCTCCGAATTCCTCGGCTCCAGCACGGGGAGACGTCAACAACCTTCGGCCGCTTTCCGTCGGCCTCATGGCTCGATGCCCTGTTCGACGGGCATTCTTGGCAAATCAGAGGCCGCGTTGTGCGGGGACAATCACGCTACCGCGGGACCGGAATTGGTCTCCTGACCACCTGAAGTGACAGCACCGTCCAGACAGACACTGCCCGCGACACCCTGAGTGTCACCGACACTGAGCACCGCATGTGCGGATGAGACGGCGACCGGGCGACGTTTGGCGGGATGGCAAGTACCTGTTTGCCGGTGCATAAATCGGGACGAACGTATCGCAGGAATGTTGCTCCTCAGGGAGGGCTCGAGCTGCTGGCAGCGGAAAGGGACGGTGAGTAATGCTCGGCAAAGGTTGGACGCTCTGAACGGGCAGCGTGCACGCCAGCTCGCGACCTAGTGCTGAGGTCACCAGGTCCCTTCGTGAGATCTTTTGCGGTGCCGAGTACCGCTCGGAGCGCCAGCGCAGCCAGTCCCGGTCGCGTCGACGCCTCGCAATCGGCGCCCTGGGCGTGGGCTATTGAAGGATCTGCCGAGTGCGTCGCGGACTCCGGCTGGGCCGGTTTCGCGAGCGGGTGGCCGGACTGGCTGATCTCTGAACGGGCGGTGCGGGTGGGTTTGTGGGCGCATGCGGGCCGTTCTGGAGTCGGTGTAGCGCCTGTACAACAGACGCGATGGTTAACATCAGAATGGTCCCCCGGCACCGACGAGACCCGCTCAGAGCGCCGACCGACGCGTCTGAAACAAACACACAGCAATCTGCTGGTCAAGCGTCTCAATCTGTGATCTGGCCGCGCCGTTCATGGCCCATAAATAGCCCCGCATCCGCCCACAACCCGACCCGTAAGCCCCCCGGGGCTGGCCCGCATACCCCCCCATAGGCCCCCGCAAACCGACCAGCATGCGGCCCTGACGCTGCCCCGTCTCCGACCAGTGATCCAGCTGGCCATCTCGGGGTGTCTGTCGCACCGCACCTTTCCCGGGGGTGACCCAACGTGAATCGACTGTCGGAGCACATCGAATCCCGACCATCGAACCCGCGGCCGATCACCACGCGCACTCAACACATGAGCCGCACACACCTTTCATCGCGCAGTAGCCGACAACCATTCCGGAGACAAGGTCGAGAAACGTTGCCGGAGGCTCGCGTGACCAACGGCGAAGCCATGCCCGCAGCGGACACGTCGCACCACTTGGCATGATGCAGCACATAAGGTCAGCAAAAGAGCACGATTCCTGATGGCGGCCGTCACCCAGGCTGTATTGCGCGCAAATTGCGGTGTAGCGCTAGCCGCTGACCACACTCCGAGCAGCGCAGAAATCAGATAGCCGAACCTGATCCGCCGGCGCGCGAAACCCCTCGCCTGAGACTCGCCGCCTTGCCCGGCCAGGTATCGCGAAACGGTTTGGCAGTGCGGGGGAATGCGTGTGCTCAGTCGCGCCGAACGCGTGTTGCGGCACCGCGGTAGCCCTGCAACTGGCTGCACTCCTCGCGCAAGACAACACGCATTGCGATGCTCATGTCCCTCGGTGAGCAAACGCATCTGGACTGCATCGGCTCATCGCGCCAGTACCGAAAGTCCGCTGGTGAGCAGTCGGCCGCGGCTACCGGCATCAGGCGCGAACCGACACCGGTTGGGGGCGCCGCCGGGAGTTCAGGCCGCGTCCGGGAGGCCCTCAGCGAGCGTGGAGATGTTGCGCTGAATTCGTCGAGCGCGCAGCAGCCCGAGGGGCAGCACCACCGCCGATATCAATGCCAGCGCCACAAAGTAGAGGCGCGCGTGCACGCTGGATTCGACGACCACACCCGCGACGCATAACAGACCAAGGAACACCAAGACCATCCAGGTCTGTCGTTCTTGGCGCTTCAGTTGGTCAGCGGATTTGCCGCCCAGGTATGCCGAGCCCAGCCGGATCGCAACGGATCGCAGCTCTGGATCGCTTGGCACATCGCCACGAACGACAGCGGCGATGGCCTGGCCGCGGCCGGTTTTGTCAACACTTGCCAAGGCCTCGACGAGCGCCCGGTGTGCGGGCTCACGGCTGTAGGTGATCCACGCAGCCAAGGCAACACCAACGAACACGGCAAAGACAACGCTGTGCAAGACGCTGGGGCTCGGAGAGCTTGAAAGGCTGATGCCGGCACCCCAGAACACTGCGAGGATGGGCGCCGAAATGAGCAACCGCACCCAGAAAGGCTGCAGCGTGAACCGAATCATCACAAGGCACCAGTATGCCGTGGTGTGCTGTGGTGGCGATGCCGGTCGTCCGCCTGGCGCCGCCCTATCCTGAGCCCGTGCGATCGTTGGGCAGGTCTGATGCGACGGCGCCGCTGTGGCGTGCGGCGCAAGTGTTTCGCTTGCTGAGTTGCCTTTACGCGTTGGGGTTTCAGATCGCAGTCAACTCTGAGCTGCGCCGGCCCGGGCTGACGTGGCTGCTGTTCGCGGTGTTGGTCTGCTGGAGTGTGGCCTGCGCAATCGCCTATCTGCGGGGGTTCGGTCGGCGACCGTTGTGGGTGATCGCCGAAGTCGTGATCGTCGTCGCGTTGATGTGGTCCAACAAGATTGTCACCACCTCTCAGTGGGCCGCCGACAACCAGACCTGGCCCACTACATTGTGGGCCACCAACCCAACGATCTCGGCGGCGCTGCAATTTGGTCCCGCTGGTGGGATGGCGACCGGGTTGACAGTGATGGCCACAAATTTCGCCATCAAGAACTACTTCAGTCTCAACATGAGCCACAACGCCACCCTCATCATCGAGATAGCGCTGGGCTTGGCCATCGGCATGGCCGCAACGACTGCTCGGCGCGCCCACGAAGAACTACAGGAAGCGAGCCGGCTGTCCGCCACGGTGGCCGAACGCGAACGCCTTTCGCGCCACGTCCACGACGGCGTTATCCAGGTGCTGGCGTTGGTGGCCAAGCGCGGTCACGAAATCGGTGGCGCCGCATCCGATCTGGCAGACCTGGCCGGCGAACAAGAACGGGCGCTGCGCCGCCTGGTGAGCTCCGTAGACTTCACCACGCCCGGCGATGCGTCGACTACCGACATGCGTACGCTGCTGACCCGCAGGCACGACGACCGGGTGTCGATCAGCCTGCCGGCGACCCCGGTGACCCTGGACCGGCACGTCGCCGACGAGCTCGACGCGGCGGTCGGCAATGCATTGGACAACGTCCGCTCGCATGCGGGACCGCACGCTCGAGCATTCGTGCTTTTGGAAGACCTGGGAGATGCCGTGACGATCAGTGTCCGCGACGACGGCGTTGGTATCGCCGACGGCCGCCTTGAGGAGGCAGCCCAACAAGGGCACGTCGGGATCTCAAAGTCCATTGTCGGACGCCTCGCGGCGCTGGGCGGTAGCGCACAACTACACACCGACGTCGGTGACGGCACCGAATGGGAACTCACCGTTCCCCGGCGCGGGGACTCGCATGGCTGACCAGCCGGCACTGACCGTGATGGTCGTCGACGACCATCCGATCTGGTGCGACGCCGTTGCCCGCGACCTCGCCGACGATGGGTTCACCGTCGTCGCCACCGCCGACGGCGTGAGCGCGGCGCGACGGCGCGCCGCGGTGGTCAAGCCCGAGGTGGTGCTGATGGACATGAGGCTCGCAGACGGCGATGGCGCGCAGGCAACGACGGAGGTGCTCGAGGTATCGCCGAACTCACGGATTCTGGTGCTGTCGGCCTCCGATGAACACGACGATGTGCTGCAGGCCGTCAAGGCGGGCGCGACCGGATACCTGGTCAAAAGCGCGTCGAAATCCGAACTGGCTGAGGCGGTGCGTGCTACCGCTGCGGGGCGCGCCGTGTTCACTCCCGGTCTGGCTGGGCTCGTGTTGGGGGAGTACCGGCGCATAGCCCGGAGCCCGGAGGCGGGGCCCGCCACGCCCAGCCTCACTGAGCGGGAAACCGAGGTGCTGCGTTACGTTGCGAAAGGGTTGTCTTCCAAGCAGATCGCCGCGAAGTTGTCGTTGAGTCACCGCACCGTCGAAAACCACGTGCAGGCGACGTTCCGTAAGCTTCAGATCGCTAACCGGGTGGAGTTGACCCGCTACGCCATCGAGCACGGCCTCGACGAGGAACCCCGGAATTAAGTAGTCCTACTCATCCATTTTGGTGTGCCGCCCGCCATCGTGGCAGGCATGACTGAAGCGCACAGTGCTGTCATCAGCCGGCTTTCCGAAGAGAATTTGACGTGCTGGCTCGCCAGGTGTCTCGAATCTCGGGCGATCTGACTGAGCTGGACCGCCTGATCACAACCGCGGCAGCACAGGGAACAGGCGCTGCCGCGCCGCCGGCCCCGGTCCCGGCGGCAGTACCCCCGGCGTGGCCGGCGCCGGCGCCGGCATGGCAGTGGTCGACTCCCTTCCCGGCTGGCGCATCTGTGGCGCCGCCGCCCCCCCGCCGCCTCGCCGAACACCGGCGCCGGCGGCGGCGGCGCCGACGGTTGCCGCCTCGGCGGGAGACTCCGGCTGGATCGGCAAGCTGCTCGCTGTCGCGGGGGTGGCGGTGACGCTGGTCGGAGTAGTGCTCCTGCTGGTACTGGCAGCAAAAGCCGGCCTGCTTAGGCCACAGATCCGGGTCGCCGGTGGCGGCGCCCTGTCACTCGCACTGCTTGCTGTGGCGAACCGACTCCAGAACCGGCCGGGCGGGCGCATCGGCGCAATCGCGCTGGCCGCCACCGGTATTGCCGCGGCGTACCTGGACGTCATCGCCGTCACCACCATCTACCGGTGGGTGTCGGCGCCTCTCGGGCTGATCATCGCCGCCATCGTGGGCGGCGCGGGCCTCACCTTGGCCCGGCGCTGGGATTCCGAACACCTCGCACTTCTGGTGCTGGTCCCCATGATCGTCCTGGCCCCTGTCATCACCGGCGGCGTCGACCTGCTGCTCATCGCCTTCATGCTTGCCCTCTCCGCGGCGTCGCTGCCGGTGCAACTCGGCAAAGATTGGATCGGGATGCACGCCGCCCGCATGGCTGCGGCGGCCCTGCCGCTGCTGGCGGCGCTGGTGAGCACCAGCGCGCACGACAACCCGTGGCTGCTCGGCGGCGCCTGCGGCGCGGCCGCGATCCTGGCCATCGTCAGCGGACTGGCACTGCTGCCCGCCACCACGAACCCGGCCGCCCTGGCCGTGCTGACAGCCGCCGGAACGCTACCCGTACTGGCTGCCGGGATCGCGGTCGATCATTGGCTGGCCGCAATCTTGGCCGGCACCCTCGCGGCAGGCGTCCTCGCGGTCGTGCTCCTCGGCGCCGAATTGCCCCGGATCGTCGTCCAAGTGTGGTCGGCGCTTTCTGCGGTGTCAGCGCTGATCGCCGTCAACGCCGCGTTCGCCGGCTACGTGGCGGGCCCGGTCCTGCTCGCGCTGGCGATCGTCGTCGCCGTCGCCGGCCGCCGTGACGTCGTCGCACGCTGGGCAGCAACAGGATTCGGCGCCGTCGGCGGCGCCTTGTTCCTAGGCTATGCGCCGCCCAGTGCACTTTTGACCGCGACGGTGATGCCGGCGCCGATCACGGTGGCCACGCTCGCGGCCAGCCCGCTCGTCATCGCAAGCGTGATCACCATTGCGCGGGCGTGGGCCGGCTTGCAGTCCCGCAACCCCGACATCGCGCGGATGCTGCGCGCAGGTGGGGGAGCAGTGGTCGTCTACGCCGTCACCACGTTCACGGTCACGGCAGGTGTCCTCGTCGGCGGCGCCGACGGCGGGTTCCTGGCTGGCCACATGGCCGCCACCATCTGCTGGATCACGATGGCGGCCGCGCTGTTCGTCTACGCCCAGCGGCAACCCAACGGTGAACGCCGCACGGTTGCGATCACCGGCGGGTTGGCGCTCACCGCTGCGGCCACCGCGAAGCTTTTCCTCTTCGACCTGAGCACCCTGGACGGCATCTTCCGGGTAGCCGCATTCATCGTCGTGGGCCTCGTCCTGCTGGGCATGGGCGCCGGCTACGCGCGCAACCTCGCCCAGCACGACCGCAACCGGCAGGCCTAACCCGCCGCCGGCCCCTAACCAAGTGGCAGCGCTGCCACGACACAACCGCGCCGTATCACGGCTTGGCCTGCAACCACTTTCACGTCACCGCATAGAAAGGCAACCGCCCGATGACAACTGTGATGGGCGTCCCCGACCCCACCGAGCTCGCCGCCCGCACCCCGGCCGATCGCGACCGCGCCATCGACGTCATCCGCATCACAGCCTTAGCCGGCGTGGTGTTCGGCCACACGGTGATGGCAACCAGCCTCATCCGCAACAACGTGCTGATCTGGGACAACCTGCTCACCACCTCGACTGTGTTCCAGGCCCTCACCTGGATTTTCCAGATCATGCCCCTGTTCTTCTTTGCTGGCACCGCGGCGTGCCTGACGTCCTGGCAACCCGGCACCAACTGGGGCGGATGGCTGATGAAACGCTGCACCAGGCTATTTCGGCCGGTGTTCTACTACCTCGGATTCTGGGCGTGCGCACTAGCCGTGCTGCATCGGCTGCTGCCCCAACACGTCTACGACCCAGTCGCCGGCGTCTCTATTCAGGCGCTGTGGTTCCTCGGCGCCTACGTGCTGGTGCTGGCCGCCATGCCACTGCTGTACCGGATCACCACCACCGCCCGGCTCGCAGCGGGTGTGGCACTGGTCTACGGGGCCATCGCGATCATCGACACGATGCGGGTCAACTGGCCCGCCGCCGCGCCGCTCGGATATCTCAACCTCGCGGTCTGGTTGATCCCGGCCATGTTCGGCGTCGCCTACCGCCGCCAGCTGCTAACCCGCAGCGCCGCCCTCGCCACGGCCGCAGCGCTGCTGGCGGTCAACATCGCGTTGATGCATTGGGGGCCCTATGAACTGAGCATGGTCGGCACCGGAGACCACCACCTGTCCAACACGAGCCCGCCGTCGCTGCTGCTGGCCGGTCACGCCATCATCTTGAGCACCCTAGCCATCTGCGCCGCGCCAGCAATCGGCAGGTGGGCGCAGCGACCCCGGGTGTGGTGGTGGACCGTAATCGGCAACTCCGGAGCGATGACCCTCTACCTGTGGCACATGCCCGTGCTGCTGTTCATGCACCTGCTCTTCGATTACAGCGGCAATCCGCGCTACCCCAGCCAACAGCACTTCGTCACCGTAAGCATCGCGCAAGTGCTGATCATGACCACCGTGATGGCAGTGCTGTTCGTGGCTCTCCGGCCCCTGGAGAACAACCCGCTACCCGGCTGGGACGACCCAATCACGCACACCGGGGGCCGGCGCAGCACGGCCGTCGGCGGGCTACTCATGCTCGCGGGCGTGGCGACACTTGCCGCCATCAAATGGGGTCTCAAAGATGACGGACTCATCTATGTGGCCGCGATGGTGGCCGCACTCGTGGCCGCCCGAGCCCTGGCCAGCCCAGAAAAACCTCGGACCCCGCACCTGGTCTAACACAACGAAACATGGCGGTGCGCGATGACCCAACTCAGCCGACGTACCTGTGGTGTTGACCGCATTTGAGTGCGCGGAAGCGTGTTTGAATCAGTGTTGTGAATCTGGCGGATTAGGCCGAATCAGTTGGGGTGAACCGACATACAGCTTAACGCTGGTTTCAGGAAGGAACCTCGCCGGTGACAGCAAGCAACCGAGCTGCTGCCGCGATGTCCGTGTTGGCCGTGTTGGCGACCGCGGCGGCCCTAGGGATCCCCACCGCATTTGCCCAACCGCCAACCTTTCCCGACCTATCCGAATTCACCGAGATCGCGCAGGACAGCCCTATATTCACGACCAACCGGATCGGTGGCTACGACGCCGTTTTCGCAACTCCCGACGGACTGCACTGCGCCGACGCCGCCGCCGACAGCCAATCATGTCAGACCACCAAAGCCGGTGAGATGCCAGGATTTCCATCCAATGCCCCACATCAGGACCTGTCACCGTGTGGCCCCGTGGCCGAATCGGTGAACAGCAGCGATTCCGGCTCGGAATTCGTCTACACACGCAACTGCGAAAGCACCGCAGCATCGCCAGTCCTGCAGCCCGGCCAAAAAGTCACTGTCGTCAAGACTGTCAGTTGCACCATAGGCGACTACCAAATCCCCAACTGCACCCCAGGCGTCCACGGCAAAGCCACCTGCGCAGTCGGCGCCAACCGGCTCACCGCCTGCACCAACGGCAAACACGGTTTCGTAATCCAGTCGTCCGGAAGCTGGACGTTCTGATCAGACGCCCCCAACGGCCCAGGAACCCAGAAAAATCGGCTAGGCAGCGGGATCCGCACGCCAATCCTCGCCGGGCGAGCCGGCACGCCGTAGCGGCTCGATAGTCCCGGCCGCCGAGGCCGCCGCACCCGTGTGGCCCCGAAGCAACCACCCAGCCACGCCGCCGTTATCGGCGGTCCTCACGTGCCGCCATCCGCCGCAAAGACCAAGGCGACACGCCCAACTGAAGATGCTCTACACGCCCACCGGGTGTGCACAATGACTTCGGCGCGTGCGCATCGACATCGGGGTAGAACACCATGCTGTTGGCTTTGGTGTGCGCGTCCGCGAGCTTGGCATCGCACCGGTTAGTGAGCGACTTGCGCGTTCTTGGCGTGAGGTCGACGCCGTGAGCTACGACGTGATGATCCGTCGTCCTGACACGGACGAGGTGGTGTGGGAAGCGAACATGACCAGCAACCTCGTGCCGATGTGGCGACGCGCCGGCGCCGACCTCGCCGAGTTCGCCGGCCGCACAACCGAGGACGTGCTGCCTAACCTCGACGCCGCGATCAGCGCCATGCGGGCCGAACCGGACACCTACCGTATCCTCAATCCGCCTAACGGGTGGGGAGACTTCGAATCATGCTTGGCGTTCCTGGAAGCGATCCGCGACGCGTGTAAGACGTTTGGCGGCAACGTCGTTGAAGTCTGCAGGTGAAACAAGCCTCGACTTCGACCAGTTGCAGCAGTCTCAGGCTAGGTTAGCGTCGGTGATACGACGGCGGATCAGGTCGAGATCGGCGGTGTGCTCGCTGGTTTGCGCCCATGACTGCCATCCGTTAATAGCGCTGTCGACGTCCTGAAACAGCACGTCTGGTCGGCTGATAGGGATTGTGTGGCCGTGGTCGGGCCGGCGGCGATCATCGACGACAGCGATCAACTGCCCGTAATCGGAGGAGTAGTCGTTACGGCGGAATCTGAGTTGGTAGGCGCGCCCGTCGATGTCGACGAAATCCAGCGCCATCCCGAAGTCGATCTCCATGGAACAATTCCCCTTGCTCTGCGGACTCAACCTAACAGCGGCCCGAGCCGGGTAGTGGTGGCGCCGCGCGGCCGTGGGGACTTCTCACAGTCGCCACCATCCAGCCCTACCCGCGGCGCGGGCCCCGGATCCGTGCTGGTACGGGAAGTTCCGTCGTAACCGCTGGGTCGCTGGTGTCGCAGCCATGCGGCGTCCGGCGGCGGCCATAAAGTTTCGAGTATGAAACCGACCAGGGAGCAGGCCGCGATCATCGACGCGGCTAGCGCCGAGAAAGACCTCGTTATCCAGGCCGGCGCCGGCACCGGAAAAACCAGCACACTGAAGATGGTCGCTCGCGCGCTCGGCGACCGCCGGGCGATCTACGTTGCCTACAACCGGGCGATCGCCGCCGAGGCCGCAGCCAGCTTTCCTGGCCATGTCATATGCAGGACCGCGCATTCACTGGCTATGCAGGCCGTAGGAAAGAAATATGCGCACCGGTTGAAAGGGCCGCGAGAGCTCCCTTCACGGCGCGCCGAAATCCTTGGAACCAGCTGGCTGGACTTCGGCCCAGCCGTGCAGATCCCGCCAACGCAAGTAGCGCGCATCGCCGTCGACACGGTAATGCGGTACTGCTACTCCGCCGACGATGAAATCCAAGTGAAGCACGTTCCTCAGCAGAACGGTGTCGTGGGTGCCGATCACGACGAACTGGCGCGGGCGGTGCTGCCGTACGCGCAGCGGGCGTGGGTCGACTTGTGTGACCTCAACGGGCGGTTGAAGGTTCAGCACGACCACTACCTGAAGATGTTCGCGTTGACGCAGCCGAAGCTGCCGACTGATGTGGTCATGCTTGACGAAGCACAAGATTCCAATCCAGTCGTCGCGGCGCTCGTTCAGAGTCAGGGCCATACGCAGCAGATTGTAGTCGGAGACAGCAATCAGTCTCTTTATGGATGGCGCGGCGCGGTAGATGCGCTGGCTGGGTGGCCGGCTGATGAGCAGCTGTACTTGTCTCAGTCGTGGCGGTTCGGCCCTGCTATCGCCGATGAGGCGAATCGGTGGCTGAGCCAGATCGACACCCCGTTGAGGCTGACTGGCAATCCGGCGATCGCATCGGAACTGGTGGACCTCGATGCACCGAAGGCGGTGCTGTGTCGGACGAACGCGGAGGCGATGAAGCGTGTCATGGACCTGCTCGCCGCGGACCAACGGGTTGCGTTGGCCGGCGGCGGCGCCGATATTCGTCGCCTCGCGCAGGCGGCAGCGGATCTGAAGAGTGGGCGGCGCACGAGCCACCCCGAGCTGTACGTGTTCGCGACATGGGGTGCGCTGCAGGAGTATGTGGAACACGATCAGGCGGGGCGTGACCTTAAGCCGTTTGTCGACCTGATCGACTCGCATGGTGCGGAAACAATCATCGATGCAATCGACGCACTCGTGGACGAAAAGCAGGCAACCACAACTGTTTCCACTGCACACCGGTCGAAGGGGCGAGAGTGGGAATCGGTGGAGATCGCCGCAGACTTCCCCGAGCCGACCGGCCGCGACGAAATCCCGAAGGCTGACGCGATGATCGGCTACGTGGCCATCACGCGCGCGCGCAAACAACTGGACCGCACCGGGCTGGCCTGGATCGACCACTACATGCGGCCTCGTGTTGCCCGTGCGAGCTAAGAGATGACCCGTAATCGTGGCCGGCGGTTCGACGATGATTCGAACGCTGCGCCTGTCGGGTCATACTGGTCGC
>NZ_LQPE01000147.1 GCF_002101735.1 Mycobacterium kyorinense
GGGTTCCAAAGTCCCATAGAGTGACCGGCGTGGCGGGCGACCCGACCCCATTTTCACGCCTGCGAGGCGGCCCCCGGAAGGGTCAGAGGGCTCGCGGCAAGAGGAAGGTGACTAGCTCAGGCGCTGTTTGAGGGCTTCGAATTCGTCCTTGACGCCGGTGGGCAGCTTCTCGCCGACGAACTCGAACCACTCCTCGATCATCGGCAGCTCCTGCCGCCATTCGTCGGCCTTGACCTCCAGCGCGCGCTCCACGTCGGCGCGCTCGACATCCAGCCCGTCGAGCTCGAGGTCGTCGGCGGTGGGCACGATGCCGATCGGGGTGTCTTTTCCGCCGGCCTTGTGTTCGATGCGGTCGACGATCCACTTCAGCACCCGGCTGTTCTCGCCGAAGCCCGGCCACAGGAACTTGCCGTCGTCGCCGCGGCGGAACCAGTTGACGAAGAACACCTTCGGCAGCTTGGACTCGTCGGAGTTCTTGCCGAGGTCGAGCCAGTGCTGGAAGTAGTCGCCCACGTGGTAGCCCAGGAACGGCAGCATAGCCATCGGGTCACGCCGCACGGTGCCGACCTTGCCTTCGGCGGCGGCGGTCTGCTCGCTGCCCATCGTGGCGCCCATGAACACACCGTGCTGCCAGTCGCGGGCCTCGGTCACCAGCGGCACCGTGGTCTTGCGGCGGGCGCCGAACAGGATGCCCGAAATCGGCACACCCTGCGGGTCGTCCCACTCCGGCGCCAGGATCGGGCACTGCGACATCGGCGTGCAGTACCGCGAGTTCGGGTGCGCCGCTTTGGTTTCCGTCTCGCGGATGACCCAGTCGTTGCCCTTCCAGTCGATCAGGTGATCCGGCTCGCCCTCCAGGCCCTCCCACCACACGTCACCGTCGTCGGTGAGCGCGACGTTGGTGAAGACGGTGTTGCCGGCGGCGATGGTGCGCATCGCGTTCGGGTTGGACTTCCAGTTGGTGCCCGGCGCAACACCGAAGAAGCCGAACTCCGGGTTGACCGCATACAGCCGGCCGTCCTTGCCGAACCGCATCCAGGCGATGTCGTCGCCGAGAGTCTCGGCGCGCCAGCCCGGGATGGTCGGCTGGATCATCGCCAGGTTGGTCTTGCCGCAGGCCGACGGGAACGCCGCAGCGAAGTAGTAGGCCTTATTTTCCGGTGAGATCAGCTTGAGGATCAGCATGTGCTCGGCCAGCCAGCCCTCGTCGCGGGCCATCGCCGAGGCGATCCGCAATGAGTAGCACTTCTTGCCCAGCAGCGCGTTGCCGCCGTAACCCGAGCCGTAGCTCCAGATTTCGCGGGTCTCCGGGAAGTGGGTGATGTACTTGGTGTCGTTGCACGGCCACGGCACGTCCTTTTGGCCGGGCTCCAGCGGCGCCCCGACCGAGTGCAGGCACTTGACGAAGAAGCCGTCGTCGCCCATCTTCTCCAGGGCGGCCTTGCCCATCCGGGTCATCACCTTCATCGAGACGACGACGTACTCGGAGTCGGTGATCTCCACGCCCAGCTTGGGGTCGTCGGCGCCCAGCGGACCCATGCAGAACGGCACCACCCACATGGTGCGGCCGCGCATGCAGCCGCGGTAGAGCTCGGTCATGGTCTCCCGCATCTCCGCGGGGTCCATCCAGTTGTTGGTCGGACCGGCGTCTTCCTTGCGCTCCGAGCAGATGAACGTCCGGGACTCCACCCGCGCCACGTCGGACGGGTCGGACAGCGCCAGGTACGAGTTGGGGTGCTTTTTCTCGTTCAGCTTCTTGAAGGTGCCCGCCTCGACCAGCTGCTGGGCCAGGCGCTGCCACTCCTCGTCGGAGCCGTCGGCGAAGACCACCCGGTCCGGCTGGGTGAGCTCGGCGACCTCCGCCACCCAGGACAGCAAGCCCTGGTGGTTAGTCGGCGCGGTATCCAGACCTGGGATGGTCGCTGAGGTCATCGAAATCTCCTGAACTCTCACTCGTGCGTGTCACGGCTGCGAAGGTTTGCAAAACGGCTTTGCGATCCTTAACACAGGTTATCGCGGGCCGTATACCCAAAATGGCTCGGGCGTGTATCAGCTCACTCACAAGAACGATTCAGATTGCCTCATCTGCCTCAGTCGTCGACACCGCGGCCGGGGTTTCGCCCGAAGCGCCGTCTCCGAGCTGTGCGCGGACGGTGTCGAGTGCGGCCCGCAGCGTCGGCATCTCCCGGTCACGCAACGCCGCCGCCCGAGCCGCCGCGACGGCATGTTCACGCAGTTCGGTGTCGATGACGCTCACCTGGTCGGCCACTCGTGCGCCCTCGGCTTCGTCCTGGTCGCCCAGCGCGGCGCTCAGCGCCGATTCGGCGGACAGCACCCGGGTCGCCACCAGCTGCTCGACGGCCGCGCGCAACGATCCGGTCGCCTCGCCGACCCAGCGGTCGAGCACCGCGCGATCGGCCAGCAGGCCGCGGGTGCCGACCACCCAGACGGTGACCGCCAGCCCGATCGCCACACAGGCGACGATCCCGGCAGCGGTCAGGCCAGGCGCCAGGTCGAGCAGCAGCCGGCTCAGCGTCAACGCCACGCCCAGCCCGAAGCCGGCGCCCAGCAGCATCATCAGCCTGGTTTCCAGCCGCCTCGACTTCAGCGGCGGCGCACCGATCTCCACCTGCGGCAGCTCGCCGGCGGGCGGCTCCACCGCCAGGCCCAGCGCCTTCGCGACGTCGGTCAGGTGCGCGGTGGTGCCTTCGTCCACCTCGGTCACCACCTGCCCGACGCGACCGCGGGCGTAGGCCTCAAACTCTCGCAGTTTGCGCCGACTCAGGCCGGCGGCATCCTCCTGCAACTCCGAACGCACTGAGGCGCAGCGGTTCCGGGCGAAGTAGGACAGCTGCACCCGCGCCTGCTGGACCTGGCTGCGCAGCGCGATCGTACGCTCGGATTTGGACAGCCGCCGCTGGCGCAGCACGGCGTTGCGTTGCTCGCGCAGCGCGTCGACCCGCGCCCGGCGGCCGGCGCCCTCGGCGTCACGGTCATGCCGGCACGCGATGGTCTGCAGCCGGGACTCCCAGGCCCGCAACCGGTTTCGCCGCGCAAGGTCGGGGTCGGCGAGTTGCTCTTCGACCGCGGCAATCAGGTCGTCGACGCGCGGTTCACCCCGTTCGGGCGCCGCGGCGGCTCCCACCCAGCGCACGGGGGCGTAGCGGGGCGCGTGCTCGGCCAGCGTGTCGCGGTCGGCGGCCAGCACGTCGCGCCAGTTGCGGTGTACGTCGATCTTGGACACCACGCCGATCACCGCGTCGGTGTCGGTGACCGCTGCGTCGAGCAGCGCCGCGTCGGATTCGGTCAGCACCGCGGCCGCGGAAACCACGAACACCACGACGCTCGGCGCCTCCCCTGGCGCCAGGTCCGCGGCTTCGACGAAGGTGTGCTGGGGCAGCCGTTGGCGCAGCACGCTGACGACGCCGCTGACTCCGGCGAGCCACGGACCGGTCACCAGCACCGCGTCGCGGCGCTGAATGACGGGCGCACTGAGCCGCGGACCGATTGCGCCGACCATTGCGTCGACGTCGGCGACCGGATCGGTCATGGCGATCCCCCGGCGTGCGACCAGAGCCGCAGCGATCCCCTGGCGATGTCGGCGCCGCAGGCGTTATGGATGCCGCTCACCGGTCCGCGGCCGTAGTGCCGCCAGCGCAGGGCGCGCCGCAGGTGAGCCGCGGGGCTGTCGCAGCGGTCGACGTCCAGCCCGGCTGCCTCGACGACGTCGACGGCGGCGGCCATCCGGGCGATTACTGTGGCGTCGCGGGACAGGAACTCGGCGGCCCGGGAATCGGTGACGGCCAGGGCCTCCAGCTCGGCGACGGCGTCGAGCATCCGGCGATAGTGCACCTCGGCGCCGACGGCCGCCAGCCGAGCCAGCACGGCGTCGATGCGGCTCAGCCGGCGCAACCGGGCGCGCACCTGGGCCTTCGACGCGCCCCGGCGAATGGCGGCGAGCGACGCAGTGATGCCGAACAGGTCGAGGGTGTCGACCAGCCGCCGGCGGACCTCGACCGGCACCGGGTGCAACCCGGCCGCGAAGCTGTCCGGTGAGCTCAGGTCGGCGGGCCGGGTCGCAAGCACCCGCAACGCGTCCCACAGCGCGTCGTCCAGCAGGTCGTCGAGTACGGCCACAGCCAGCAATCCCACCATCGGCGCGATCGGCACGCCCAGCCCGGCCACCGGTACGCGGGCCACGTCGGCCTTGTTCAGCACCGCCAGGACCGGCCGTCGGGCTGTCGCGATCGCGGCCCGGTCCTCGGGTTTGACCACCTCGGCGATCACCTGGAGATGCAGATCGGCGTCGGGCGTCACCGGCACCCCCGCCTGGGCAAGAGCGTGCGCGACGGTGCGGCAGCCCACTCCGCGACGCCCGGACACGGCGACCCGCAAGGGCGCCGCGAGCCGCTCGGCAATCACGGCCCAGCGGACGTCGTCGCTGTCGGCGGCATATCGCGCCAGCTCGTCGAGGAAATCCCGGTGCCGCTGTCCGCTCATGTCCTGCCCATTGTCGCTGAACTGGCCTGCTGAACCGGCGAGCGCCGCTCCCCATCGCATCGTGACATCTGCCCCGCCGGGGCGCGAGCCAGCCATCACCAGATACCAGTCGAAGGCAACTGTTGGGTATCAATCTGTACCGCGATGCGGCTACACCATGGGTATATGGGTAACGATGGACGGATGCACGCACAGTCCGGGGTCCAGGCGCGCCCGGATACCGGCGTGGCGGAGCCCCGCCCCACCGGCGGCTATCCCCGGACGACCAGCTTCCGGACACGGCGTTCGGCCCTCTCGGCCGCCCAGCAGCGGACCTGGGACCGGTTGTGGCCGCAACTGGGCACCGTGGCCCGCAGCGCCGACGGGCCGGCCGATCCGCTGGACATCGGTGCCTGGTTTGGCCGGGAGGCGCCGGTGGTTCTCGAGATCGGTTGCGGCACAGGCACTTCCACCCTCGTAATGGCACAGTCCGAACCGGACGTCGATGTGATCGCCGTCGAGGTCTATCGGCGCGGGCTGGCGCAGCTGCTGAGTGGCATCGACCGGGAGAACGTCGGCAACATCCGCCTGGTCCGCGGGGATGCGCTCGACGTCCTCGAGCACCTCATCCCGTCGGGCACCCTGACCGGGGTGCGGGTGTTCTTCCCCGACCCCTGGCCCAAAGCCCGCCACCACAAGCGGCGGCTGCTGCAGCCGCCCACCGTGGCCCTGATCGCCGACCGGTTACGCCCAGGCGGGGTGCTGCACACCGCCACCGACCACGCCGACTACGCCGCGCAGATCGCCGAGGTCGGCGACGCCGAGCCACGGTTGCGCCGAGTCGATCCGGACGACCCGACACTGCCGATCTCGGTCGTCCGCCCGACCACCAAATACGAGTCCAAGGCACAACACGCCGGCAGCGCCGTCACCGAATTGCTCTGGGAAAGAACCAGTCCATGAGCCTGACCGAAGAAACGGGCGCGCTGATGCCCGCGCTGGCGGAGCCGTCCGGCGACGACCCCGCCGGCCCCGGTGGCCGACGGGTGCTGCTGGTCTGGGATGCGCCGAACCTGGACATGGGCCTCGGCTCCATCCTGGGCCGCCGGCCCACGGCGCTGGAACGGCCGCGGTTCGACGCGCTGGGCCGCTGGCTTTTGACCCGCACCGCCGAGGTGGCCGCCGATCGCCACGACGTGTCGAGCGAACCCGAGGCCACCGTGTTCACCAACATCGCACCCGGCAGCGCCGAAGTAGTTCGACCATGGGTGGATGCGTTGCGTAACGTGGGATTTGCCGTCTTCGCCAAGCCGAAAATCGACGAGGACAGCGACGTCGACACCGACATGCTGCAGCACATCGCGTTGCGCTGCCAGGAGGGGCTGGCGGCGCTGGTGGTGGCCTCCGCCGACGGCCAAGCCTTCCGTGAACCGCTGGAAGACATCTCGCGCGGCGGGGTCCCGGTCCAGGTGCTCGGATTTCGCGAACATGCGAGTTGGGCGTTAGCGTCGGATACCTTGGAGTTCGTCGACCTGGAGGACATCGACGGTGTGTTCCGGGAACCGCTGCCGCGAATCGGACTGGATTCGCTGCCTGAGCAGGGGGCGTGGCTGCAGCCGTTCCGGCCGCTGTCGTCGCTACTGACCTCGCGTGTGTGACAACTGGAGAAGAATGCCGCGGGTCACTGAGATTTTTCAGCAGATCCAGTAAGGAGCTTACGTGTTCGCCTGGTGGGGCCGAACTGTATACCGCTACCGGTACGTCGTAATCGGCGTCATGGTGGCGCTGTGCCTTGGCAGCGGCATCTTCGGGATGAGCCTCGGCAAACACGTCACGCAAAGCGGGTTCTACGACGACGGCAGCCAGTCGGTGAAGGCGTCGATCCTGGGCGACCAGGTCTACGGCCGCGACCGAACCAGCCACATCGTCGCCGTCTTCACTGCGCCCAAAGGCAAGACGGTTGACGACAAGCAGTGGTTCGACAGCACCAAGGACGGGCTCAACAAGGTCAAAAGCGACCACCCTGACCAGGTGCTCAGCTGGGTGGGGTACTTCACCAACCCCGAGGCGCTGCGCACCATGGCCGACGCCGACAAACAGCACGCCTTCGCGTCCATTCAGCTCAAGGGCGACGACGACGACACCATCCTGAAGAACTACCAGGCCGTCCAGCCGAGCCTGCAAAAGCTCGACGGCGGCACGGTCAAACTGGCCGGTTTGCAGCCGATCGCCGACGCATTGACCGGCACCATCGCCACCGACCAGAGGCGAATGGAGGTTCTGGCACTGCCGCTGGTGGCGGTGGTGCTGTTCTTCGTGTTCGGCGGGGTCATCGCCGCCGGGCTGCCCGTCATGGTCGGCGGCTTGAGCATCGCCGGAGCGACGGGCATCCTGCGGTTTGCCACCCTCTTCGGGCCGGTGAACTTCTTCGCCCAGCCGGTGATCTCGCTGATCGGTTTGGGTCTGGCCATCGACTACGGGCTGTTCGTGGTGAGCCGCTTCCGTGAGGAGATCGCCGAAGGCTACGACACCGAGGCCGCGGTGCGCCGCAGTGTGATGACGGCCGGTCGTACCGTGGTGTTCTCCGCCGTGCTGATCATCGTCTCGGCCTCCGCCCTGCTGGTGATGCCGCAAGGCTTCGTCAAGGGGCTGACCTACGCCATCTTCGCGGCGGTGGGGCTGGCGGCATTGCTGTCGATCACGCTGCTGCCGGCCTGCCTGGGTGTGCTGGGCCACCACGTCGACGCGCTCGGGGTGCGAACCCTGCTGCGGGTGCCGTTCTTCCGTAGCTGGAAGCCGATGAACTGGTGGTTGAACTTCCTGGCCGAGAAGACCCAGAAGACCAAGACACGCGAGGAAGTCGAGGGCGAATTCTGGGGCAAGCTGGTCAACGTCGTGATGAAGCGGCCGCTGGCGTTCGCCGTCCCGATCGTGATCGCGATGATCCTGCTGATCATCCCGCTGGGGAAATTGTCGTTCGGCGGGATGAGCGAGAAATATCTGCCGCCGGACAATCCCAGCCGTCAGGCACAGGAGCAATTCGACAAGATCTTCCCCGGGTTCCGCACCGAGAAGCTGACCCTGGTCATCGAATCCGACAACCACAAGCCCGTCACCGATCAGCAGGTCGCCGACATTCGCAACAGGGCGATGTCCATCAGCGGGTTCGTCGAGCCCGACAACAACCCGGCCGACATGTGGAAGGAACGCCCCGTGCTGCCGGGTGCGTCGAAGGACAAGTCGGTGCGGGTGATCGAGAACGGTCTGATCAACCGCAACGACGCCGCGCAGAAGATCAAAGAGCTGCGGGCGATCCCCCCGCCCAAGGGGCTGGAGCTGATGGTCGGCGGAACCCCGGCCCTCGAGCAGGACAGCATCCACGCTTTGTCCGCTCAGGGGCCGCTGATGCTGGTGATCCTGCTGACCACCACCACACTGCTGATGTTCCTGGCGTTCGGCTCGGTGGTCCTGCCGATCAAGGCCGCGGTGATGAGCGCGTTGACGCTCGGTTCGACGATGGGAATCCTGACCTGGATCTTTGTCGACGGACACGGTGCAGGGTTGCTGAACTTCACCCCGACGCCCCTGATGGTGGTGGTCATCGCGCTGGTGGTCGCGGTGGGCTGGGGCCTGGCCACCGACTACGAAGTGTTCCTGGTCTCGCGGATGGTGGAGGCGCGCGAATCAGGGATGTCCACGTCGGAGGCCATCCGGATCGGGACCGCGACCACCGGTCGCCTGATCACCGCCGCGGCGCTGATCTTGGCCGTGGTCGCCGGCTCGTTCGTGTTCTCCGACCTGGTGATGATGAAGTACCTGGCGTTCGGCTTGATGGCGGCGCTGCTGCTGGACGCCACCGTGGTGCGGATGTTCCTGGTGCCGTCGGTGATGAAGCTGCTCGGCGACGACTGCTGGTGGGCGCCGCGCTGGATGAAGCGGCTGCAGACCCGGCTCGGTCTTGGCGAGATCCACCTGCCCCCCGAACGCAAGCGGCCTGCGCAGCGTCGGCCCGAGCACGTTGCCGTCGCGCCGCGTGGTCCGGTTGCCACCAAACCGCGACCGCCGCACGATCCCACCCACCCGTCCGCGGAAGGCGCCGCCCGTCCGCGCCCCCGGCCGGAGTACCGGCCACCGCGTTCCGACACGCCGTCGGCGGCGGGCACCACCCGGATGCGGACCCCGACGCCGCCGGAGCCCGAGGAAGAGCCGGCGACGACGCGCTTCGCTGCCCCGAGGAACGCCGCGCCGGAGCCCTCCGGTGGCGAGCGCCGGCCCAAGCCGTCGGGCACGCCGGCGCAGGACCGCGAAATCGAGTCCTGGCTCAGCGAGCTGCGTGGGCCCAAACCCGCTGAGCGGCAGGCTGATTCACGTGGTGCGGGTAACGCCGAGCCTCCTGCGCCGCCGCAGCCGTACGACGACGAGGAAGAAGCCACCACGGCCATCCCCACGGCGCCGTCGGACGACGACGACTCCGACATGGCCACGGAGAAACTGAACACCCGGGCCCGCGACGCCGCCGACCCCGAGCGGACGCGGCAGCGTCGCGGCGGGGGTCTGAGTGCGCAGGACCTGCTGCGCCGCGAAGGCCGGTTTTAGCTACTGGGTTCTGCGGCCGCTTCGGCCTCGATATCGTCCGGCTCTGCCTCCATGACGGACTCGCCTTCCTCGGTCAGCGCTTCGGCCTCCGCGGACGGTTCGGCCGCCAACAGCACTTTGAACGCGTTGTTGAGGAAAGCCACCGTCGGGACGGCCAGCAGCGCGCCGACGATACCGGCGAGCACTCCGCCGGTCGAGATCGCCAGCACGACCGCCAGCGGGTGGATCGACACCGCCCGGCCCATCACCAGCGGCTGCAGAATGTGCGCCTCTAGCTGGTTGACCCCGATCAGCACCCCGAGCGTGATCAGCGCGTAGACGAATCCCTTTGCGAGCAGGGCCACCACGATCGCCAAAATGCCGCTGATCACGGCACCGACCAGCGGGATGAACGCGCCGAGGAACACCAGCGAGGCCAGCGGCAGCGCCAACGGAACGGCCATGATCGCCAGGCCCGTGCCGACTCCGGCCGCATCGACCAGCGCCACCAGGAAGGTGGCCCGGATGTAGCCGATCAGCGAGCCGTATCCGGCCCGGCCGGCGGCGCGGACCCGCTCTCGCGCCGCGACCGGGAAGATCTTGGTGACGTACTGCCAGATGTTGCGCCCGCCGTAGAGGAAGAAGATCAGCGTGAACAGCATCATCAGCGCGGCCGTGAGGATCTCGGTGATGGTTGCCGCGGTCGACAGCGCGCCGCTGGTCAACTTCGCCTGATTGTTGCGCAGCGCTTCGATCGCGGCGTTGCCGGCGTTGTCGATCTGCTGGCGGCTCAGATGCAGCGGACCTTCGATCAGCCACTTGCGGGTGGAGTCGATGCTGTGCGTCACCTGGTCGACCAAATCCGGTAGCCCGATCACGAACTCGCTGATGACGAACGACAGGATGCCGCCGAGAATCGCGAAGCCGGCCAGCAGCACCAGGGTCACCGCGGCGCCGCGGGGCACGCCGCGGCGGTCCAGCCAGTCCACCAGGGGCACCAGCAACGCGCTGAGCATCAACGCCACCAGCACCGGGACGACGATGATTTCGAGCTTCTTGACCACCCAGAGGAATGCGACAACGGCGGCCAGGATGACCAGCAACCGCCACGCCCAGGCGGCGGTCTTGCGGACGAGGGGTTCGACCGAGTCGTCGATCGACGGCATGCGGTCAAGCGTAATCGGCGCGGACACCGACACGGCGCGACGCGAAGCAACGATCCTGGCGCGACCTGCGCGGCTACCCTAAACCACGTGTCGCACGACGCGTTGCCACACAACGTCGACGGTCAGCAGGAAGCGCCCGTCCACGGCAAATACTGGTGGCTTCGGTGGGTGATCCTGGGCATCGTCGCCGTCGTGCTCGCGGTCGAGGTGGCGTTGGTGCGGGACCAGCTGGCCAAGGCGGCCAACAGCCTGTACTCGGCCAAGTGGTACTGGCTGCTGGCAGCAGCGCTGGCGGCCGGCGCGTCGATGCACAGTTTCGCCCAGATCCAGCGGACCCTGCTGAGGTCCGCGGGCGTCGACGTCAAGCAGTGGCGCTCGGAGGCCGCCTTCTACGCCGCCAACTCGTTGAGTACCACGCTGCCCGGCGGCCCTGTGCTATCGGCGACGTTTCTGCTTCGGCAGCAACGGATTTGGGGCGCGTCGACGGTGGTGGCGTCCTGGCAGCTGGTGATGTCGGGTGTGCTGCAGGCGGTGGGCCTGGCGCTGCTCGGTCTGGGCGGCGCGTTCTTTCTGGGCGCGAAGAACAACCCGTTCTCGTTGCTGTTCACGCTGGGCGGCTTTGTCGCGCTGTTGTTGCTGGCCCAAGCGGTGGCGTCACGACCGGAGCTGATCGACGGCATCGGTCTGCGGGTGCTGTCCTGGGTCAACTCGGTGCGCGGCAAGCCGGCCACCACGGGCATCGACAGGTGGCGCCAAACCCTCGACCAGCTGGAGTCGGTCAGCCTGGGCCGCCGCGACCTGTCGGTGGCGTTCGGCTGGTCGCTGTTCAACTGGATCGCCGACGTGGCTTGCCTCGGCTTCGCCGCGTACGCCGCCGGCGGAAATGCGTCGGTGGCCGGGCTGACCGTTGCCTACGCGGCGGCGCGCGCGGTCGGCACGATCCCGCTGATGCCGGGCGGGCTGCTGGTCGTGGAGGCGGTGCTGGTGCCCGGTCTGGTCTCCAGCGGCATGTCGCTGCCCGATGCCATCTCGGCGATGCTGATCTACCGGGTGATCAGCTGGTTGTTGATCGCCGCGGTCGGCTGGGTGGTGTTCTTCTTCATGTTCCGCACCGAAAACGAGATCGACCCGGACACCGAGCAGGATTCGGCGGACCAGATCCCGCCGGCCGATCCGGGCGACGGCGCGCTACAAGGCCCAGTGCCGCCACCGGACCCCGAACCCGGGGGCCGGGCCGCTACCTGACGACGACGGGTGCAGCCGGGCCGGCCGGTGCCGCGGGGGCGCCGCCGCTCGGAGGAGTGCCGACGGGACCCGCCACCGGCAACGCCGGAGCCGCACCACCACCGGGCAGCCCGTTCTGCGCTCCCTGCATCAGTCCCAGCATCTGCGGAAGGCTGATCGGCAACTTGCACTTGGTCGACAGCGCGGTCAGTGGCTGCGAAATGGTCTGCAGGTCGCTGGCGGCCTTGGGATTGGCGTCGAAGTACGACTTCAGCGAGTTGACCGACTGCGGTCCGGCAGGCTGCTGCATGACGTTGGTCATCGCCTGGTTGGTCTCCGGGTGCGAGTCCAGGTAGTCACCTGCAGACTTCGCCACCGAGCCGACCGTGCGCGCCATCTCGCTCGCCGCGCAGGGATCGGACGCACCGACCGCCGACGGCACAGCCGACGCGACAATGGCAGCGCCGCCCAGCGCGGTGGCGGTCAGTACGCCAAAGAGCCTGTGGCGCAACGTCGCAGTCGTCGTCATGAACACTCCTTAAGGGCTTGCGGACGCCTGGTCTTGCCACATGACAGTGGGAGGTGATCCCCGACCCGGAAACGCCCACCGGACATCCTGCCATCGGCTGCGGCGCCTCCGCCAATCCTGGCGAGCGCAAACTGCGCAGGCGCAGTGCCCGGGTAACGGTCGCCGATGCCGAGTCGTTGCAGCTCAGCGACCCGAAGCCGAGATACTTTACAGCACGCTGCGGTAGGCTCGCCTGCACGAAACGCGGAAAGCGGGGAGGGCGGCCATCCAGCAGTTCATGATGCGCCTCAGCAGCAACCTGCGTCGCTTCCGCTGGCTGGTCTTCACGGGTTGGTTGCTCGCGCTGATACCTGCGATCTATCTGACGGTGACCCAGTCGGGGCATCTGACCGGCGGCGGCTTCGAGGTGGCCGGGTCGCAGTCGCTGCGCGTGCACGACGAGCTCGAGGCCCATTACCCCGACCAGGGCGCTTCGCCGCTGGCGCTGGTGGCAGCACCGCGGGCGGACGCCAGCTTCGAGGACATGAACGACGCCGCGGCGATGCTCAAGCGGGTCGCCGGCGAGGTTCCCGACGTGGTGATGGTGCCCAACCCGACCCAGCGGGCGCCGCAGCCCGACCGGCCCTACGTGGTGACGCTGCGGCTGGACTCCAACAACAACAGCGCCAGCGATGCCGCCAAGAAGCTGCGCACCAAGGTGGGCGTACACGGCGATAAACCCGGGCAGATCGCAAACGGCCGGGTGCGGCTGTACGTGATCGGCCAGGGCGCGCTGAGCACGGCCGCGGCCGCCAACACCAAGCACGACATCGCCGCGGCGGAAAAATGGAATCTGCCGATCATCCTGATCGTGTTGCTGGCGGTGTTCGGATCGCTGGCCGCCGCGGCGATCCCGCTGGCGCTGGGCGTCTGCACCGTCGCGATCACGATGGGTCTGGTCTATCTGCTGTCGACCTACACCACGATGTCGGTGTTCGTCACCTCGACGGTGTCGATGTTCGGTATCGCGCTGGCCGTCGACTATTCGCTGTTCATCCTGATGCGCTTCCGCGAGGAACTGCGAGCCGGACGTCAGCCCGCCGAGGCCGTCGACGCCGCGATGGCCACCTCCGGGCTGGCGGTGGCGTTGTCCGGCATGACCGTCGTCGCGTCGCTGACGGGGATCTACCTGATCGACACCCCGGCGCTGGCGTCCATGGCCACCGGCGCGATCTTGGCGGTGGCGGTGGCGATGCTGACCTCCACCACGATGACGCCGGCGGTGCTGGCGACGTTCGGCCGGGCGGCGGCCAAGAGATCCGCGGTGCTGCACTGGTCGCGGCGGCCCGAGACCACCCAGTCGCGGTTCTGGACGCACTGGATCAGCTGGGTGATGCACCGGCCGTGGGCATGGGCGCTGGCCGCCTCGGCGGTCCTGCTGGCGATGGCGGCGCCGGCACTGTCGATGGTGCTGGGCAATAGCCTGCTGCGCCAATTCGATTCGTCACACGAGATCCGCGCCGGGGTGGCCGGCGCGGCCGAGGCGCTCGGGCCCGGCGCGCTGGGCCCGGTGCAGGTGCTGATCACGTTCCCCAACGGCGACGCGTCCTCCCCCGGGCACAGCCAGGCGCTGGAGGCGTTGCAACACGAGATCGCGCAGGCACCCGACATCGTCACGGTGGCACCGCCGGTGTTCGCCGACGACAACAGCAGCGCCATGCTGTCCGCGGTGCTTGCGGTGGATCCCGAGGACCTGGGCGCCCGGCACACCGTGGACTGGCTGCGGGCCCACCTGCCCGGCCTGCCGCAGGTGGGTTCGGCCCAGGTGGCGATCGGCGGCCCCACCGCGCTGATCAAAGACTTCGACGACCAGGTGTCGGCGACCGAGCCGCTGGTGTTGGTGTTCGTCGCGCTGATCGCGTTCGTCATGCTGCTGGTTTCGATCCAGTCGGTGTTCTTGGCGTTCAAGGGCGTGCTGATGACCGTGCTGTCGGTGGCGGCCGCCTACGGCAGCTTGGTGATGGTCTTCCAATGGGGCTGGCTGCAGAAGCTGGGCTTCGAACCGATCACCTCGATCGATTCCACGGTTCCGCCGCTGGTCTTGGCGATGACGTTCGGCCTGTCGATGGACTACGAGATCTTCTTGCTCACCCGGATCCGGGAACGGTTCCTGCAGACCGGCCACACCCGAGACGCCGTCGCCTACGGGGTCAGCACCAGTGCCCGCACCATCACCAGCGCGGCGCTGATCATGATCGCGGTGTTCATCGGATTCGCGTTCGCCGGCATGCCGCTGGTCGCCGAAATCGGTGTGGCCTGCGCGGTGGCGATCGCGGTGGACGCCACCGTGGTCCGGCTGGTGATGGTGCCGGCGCTGATGGCGATGTTCGACCAGTGGAACTGGTGGCTGCCGGCCTGGCTGCACCGCATCCTGCCGTCGGTGGACTTCGAAAAACCGCTGCCTATGGCCGATCTCGGCGACGTCGTGATGATCCCCGACGACATCTCCGCCCCCGTCGTGCCGGGCGCCGACCTGCGGATGGTGCTCAAGTCGGCGGCCAAGCTCAAACACCTTGTCCCGGACGCGATTTGCGTGGCCGACCCGCTGGCCTTCACCGGATGCGGGCGCAACGGCGATCTGCGCGGACGGGTCAAGGGCAGCGACGACGCCGCCACCCACCGCGTCGCCATGGCCGCTGCGGGCAACGGCACCAACGGCGGGTCCGTGGCCCGCAAACTCGTCGGCGGCCTGCCGTACCGCAACGGCACCGGGCGGCCGGTGCACCCTGTCACGCTGTGGCGTGGTCGGCTCTCCGTCGCGCTCGATGCCTTGGAAAGCGCACGCCGGGCCGACCAGCCGCGGTTCGAGCGCCGCAGCCCGGTGGAGACCACCCACGTGCAGTTGCCCACCGGTGACCGCCTGCAAATCCCCACTGGCGCCGAAACGCTACGTCTCAAGGGGTACCTGATCATGTCGCGCAACAGCAGCCGCGACTACGCGGAATTTGCTGAACTGGTCGACGCGATGGAGCCCGAGACCGCCGCGGTCGTGCTGGCGGGGATGGATAAGTACTACTGTTGTCAATCATCTAAGCGACAATGGATCGCTACCCAGTTGGTTCGTCGGCTCGCGGATCCACACCCGTCCGATGTCGAGGACGATCAGTGGCCCGAGCCGGAAGGGAAGGCAGACTGGGAGGAGGTCAGGCAGCGCTGCCTGTCGGTGGCGGTGGCGATGCTGGAGGAGGCGAGGTGACGTTGGCATCGGACCGACGCCCCGGACCGGCGCCGCATCGGTCCCCCACCGCCCCGCGCCCACGCCCGGCGCCGCAGCGGCCGCCCCGCCCTGCCTACGCCGACCAGCCCGTCGAGTTCTGGCCTACCTCGGCGATCCGTGCGGCGCTGGACAGCGGGGACATCGCCACCTGGAAGCAGATCGCGGTCGCGATCAAGCGAGACCCGTACGGCCGCACCGCACGTCAGGTCGAAGAGGTGCTCGAGCGGGCCCGCCCCTACGGCATCTCCAAAGCGCTCGCCGAGGTGCTCGACCGCGCCCGCGCCCACCTGGAAGCCAACGAGCGCGAAGAAGTGGCCCGCCACGTGCGCCTGCTGATGGACCGATCCGGGCTGGGCCCACGGGAATTCGCATCACGCATCGGTGTCCCCGCCGAGGAACTGGCCAGCTACCTTGACGCCAGGGTCAGCCCGTCGGCCTCGCTGATGATCCGGATGCGACGGCTGTCCGACCGATTCGCCAAGTCGCGGTCACGGCGCCCACCGGACAACGGATGACGGCTTCGCCCGACGACGCGGCGCTGCGGCGCATCCTGGCCGAGACCCGCACCATCGCGGTGGTCGGCGCATCGGCCAAACGCACCCGGCCGAGCTACGAGATCTACTCGTATCTGGTGTCGACCGGCCAGTACCAGGTGTTCCCGGTCAACCCGACGATCACGGAAATCGACGGCGCCCCAGTGTATCCGCGGCTGGCGGACGTGCCGGTGATTCCCGACATGGTCGACGTCTTCCGCCGGTTCGACGAACTGCCGGCCGTGCTGGCCGACACTCTGGCGCTGCAGCCGCATCCGAAAACCCTTTGGCTGCAGCAAGGTCTGTGGCATGAGCAGGTGGGACGCGACGCCGCGGCCGCCGGGCTGCACGTGGTGATGGACCGGTGCCTGATGGTCGAGCACGCGCGGCTGCCTTGATTGCGGCGACCCGCCGCGCCCGGCTGCGCCGCGCTTGCGATCGCCGCTAGCGCGAATTGATCGGTGACCAGTCGAGCACCACCCAGCTGCCGCTGTCCTTGCTCAGCACCACCCGCACCGCGGGGCTGGCGTGCTCGGGCGGCTGACCCGGCACATCCTGGGTGACCCGCAGGATCACCGCCACCACCGCCGCCGACGGGCCGATCGCTTCGACCCCGGCCGCCAGCGTCTCGGCCTGGGCGCTGACGTGGCGACGGGCCAGGTCGGCGCTGGACTTGGCGTACTGCTCCTTTAGCGCCCCGGCTTTGTCGGGTGCCATCATCGCGGCAGCCCGGTCGATCGACGCGGTCGGGGCGCCCGGGGAGAACGACGCCGCCGCCTCCGCCATCCCGGTCGCGATCCGTACCACTTCGGCCGAGTCGCGTTTGAGGTCGCGGTCGGGCGTCGTCCAGCGGTAATAGCCGGTCAGCACCGCGGCCACCAGCGCGGCCGCGCACAGCGCCGCGACAATCAGCCGCAGCAGAGGCGCGTCGTCGTCGGTGCCCACGGTGACCGAATCCCGTCGCAGCAGCCAGAAATTGACCAGCACGCCCTCGACGATCAGCAGGATCAGCGCCGAGCAGGTCGCCACCCACCACAGCGGCCAGCTCAGCACCACGCCGATCGCCAGCAACGCCGCGAGCGCTGCCAGCGGCGCCGCCACGTCGAAGGCCGCCACGCGCCACGCGTTTCTCATCGGATCGACCCCAGCTGCGAGATCAGCAGCCTGCCGTCCACGTCGGACACCGCCAGCCGCAGGTTCCAATGCACGATCTGCGGCTTGCCGCCGACGTTCTCGCTGACCGACGTGGCGACCACCATGACCGTGTCGGTACGCCGGGCGATTCCCGCCGGCAGCGGTTCGGACGGCCGGCGGCCCGGCTGGGCGTCCGGCTCGTGGTGCACCGCTTCGATCGCGACGGCCTCGATGCGGCCGGTGCTGCGGGCCTGCAGCCGCTGCACCACCTGCCGGTAGGGCTGCATCGCGGAATCGAAGTCGGCGTTGAGTTCTCCCACGGTGCCGTCGTGCAGCCGCTGCAGGTTGGCGTCGACGTTATCGGTGTTCATGTTGATCAACACACCGGTCCAGTCGGCCGCGGTCTGCATGACCCGGCTCTGGTAGTGCCGCTCGTCGACGTCGCCGCGATGCGTCGTCCAGATGAGTGCGCCCAGCGCGATCGCCGCGACCGACAGCACGCCCAGCACGGCCGAGGCGATGCCGTAGGCGGAGAAGATCGGGCCGCCGGGCGCTTCTTCGGCGGCCGGCTCGGTCTGGTCCCCCTCGTCGGGCATGGCCGTGAGGCTACCTGCCGATCGATGGTAAGGATGACAAGGTGACGGTTGAAGCAATGCGCTCGGGGATCGACCTGAGCAATGTCGACGCTGGTGTCCGCCCGCAAGACGACCTCTTCGGTCACGTCAACGGCCGCTGGCTGACCGAGTATCAGATCCCGCCCGACCGGGCGACCGACGGCGCCTTCCGCTCGCTGTTCGACCGTGCCGAAGAGCAGGTCCGCGACCTGATCACCGAGCTCAGCGAACGCTCCGCGGCGGCCGACGCCGACGAACAACGCATCGGCGACCTGTACGCCAGCTTCCTCGACGAGGACGCCGTCGAGCAACGCGGCCTGCAGCCCCTGTTCGACGAGCTGGCACTGATCGACGCCGCTGCCGAAGCCGACGAGCTGGCCGCGGTGGTGGGGGCGCTGCAGCGCACCGGCGTCCGCGGCGGGGTCGGCGTGTATGTCGACACCGACGAGAAAAACTCCGCCCGTTATCTGGTGCACGTCAACCAGTCGGGCCTGGGGCTGCCCGACGAGTCCTACTACCGCGACGAGCAGCACGCGAAGCTGCTGGCCGCCTATCCCGGCCACATCGCGCGGATGTTCGCACTGGTCTACGGCGGCGACGCGGCGGACCATGCCCAAACAGCCGACCGCATCGTGGCGTTGGAATCCAAACTGGCTGCCGCACACTGGGATGTGGTCAAGCGCCGCGACGCCGACCTCACGTACAACCTGCGCACGTTCGCCGAGATGCAGGAGCAGGCGCCCGGCTTCCATTGGCCGGGCTGGGTGAGCGCACTGGGTAGCACACCGGAGGCAGTTGCGGAACTTGTTGTGCGTCAACCGGATTACCTCACCGAGTTTGCGGCGCTGTGGCGCGCCGAGGAGCTCGACGACTGGAAGCGTTGGGCCCGCTGGCGATTGATCCATGCCCGCGCCGGGCTATTGACCGACGAGCTGGTTCGCGAGGACTTCGCGTTCTACGGGCGAGCGCTGACCGGGGCGGAAGAGATCCGCGAGCGCTGGAAGCGCGGTGTGTCGATGGTGGAGGGCCTGCTGGGCGACGCCGTCGGAAAGCTATACGTGCAAAGGCATTTCCCGCCGGATGCCAAGGCCCGGATGGACGCGCTGGTAGACAACTTGCGCGAGGCGTACCGGATCAGCATCTCCAACCTGGATTGGATGACGCCGCAGACCCGGGAACGTGCGCTGGCCAAGCTGGACAAGTTCACCGCGAAGATCGGCTATCCGGCCAAGTGGCGTGACTATTCGGCGCTGGTGATCGACCGCGACGATCTCTACGGCAACTACCGTCGCGGCTACGCGGTCAACCACGACCGCGAGCTCGCCAAGCTGGGCGGTCCCGTCGACCGCGACGAGTGGTTCATGACCCCGCAAACCGTCAACGCCTACTACAACCCCGGGATGAACGAAATCGTCTTCCCCGCTGGCATTTTGCAGCCGCCGTTCTTCGATCCCCACGCTGACGACGCCGCCAACTACGGCGGAATCGGCGCGGTGATCGGCCACGAGATCGGGCACGGGTTCGACGACCAGGGCGCCAAATACGACGGCGACGGCAACCTGGTCGACTGGTGGACCGACGACGACCGCGCCGAGTTCGGCGCCCGCACAAAGGCGCTGATCGAGCAATACGACGGCTTTATCCCGCGAGCACTCGGCAACGGCCACCACGTCAACGGCGCATTCACCGTCGGCGAGAACATCGGCGATCTGGGCGGGCTCTCAATAGCTCTGCTCGCATATCAGCTTTCCCTCGACGGCCGCCCCGCCCCGGTGATCGACGGGCTGACCGGGATCCAGCGGGTGTTCTTCGGCTGGGCGCAGGTGTGGCGGACCAAATCCCGTGAGGCCGAGTCGATTCGGCGTCTGGCGGTCGACCCGCATTCGCCGCCGGAGTTCCGCTGCAACGGCGTCATCCGCAACATCGACGCGTTCTACGATGCGTTCGACGTCGCCGAGAACGACGCGCTCTACCTGGAACCGCAGCGGCGGGTCCGCATCTGGAACTAGCGCGAGCAGATGGGCTAAATCTGCCAGTCGTTGGAGCCGTCGTTCTTGCTGTAGGTGCCGACGGAGTTCTTCACCACGATGGGATCGCCGGTGCCGAAGTTGTCGAAAAACCACTTGGCGTTGGCCGGGCTGATGTTGATGCAGCCGTGGCTGACGTTCCGCTTGCCCTGGTCGGCCACCGACCACGGCGCGCTGTGCACAAAATCGCCGCTGTTGTCGAACATCACGGCGTTTTCGACATTCACCTTGTAGCCGTAGGTCGAGTCGACCGGCACGCCGTAGGTGGTGGAATCCATCACCACCTTGGCCTTCTTGTCGAGCACGTAGTAGGTGCCGTTGGCGGTCTGATGTCCGCCCGCCGCCATCCCCATCGACATCGGGATGGTCTTCTCCACGGTCCCGTTGCGGGTGACGGTCATCGTGTGCGTGGCGTCGTCGGCCGTCGCCACCAGCGCGTCGCCAGTGTGGAAGTCCGACGTGGTGCCCGCGGCGTCGATGTGCACGCTGGTATGGGCCGGCCAGAAGTTGATGGGGCGCCACCGCACCTGAGTGGGGGTCATCCAGTAAAACTTGCCCGGCACCGGCGGGGTCGACGAGACGTGGATCGCCTGCTCGGCCATCGGCTTGTCGGCGATCGGCCGCTGGAAGTTGATGATGATCGGCTGGGCGACGCCGACCATCGAGCCACTGACCGGAGTGAAGGTCGGCGGCAGGAACGGCGGCTGGCCCGTGAAAGGCTCCGGGTTCTGCCCGGCCACGGGGCCCGAGGCGGTCGCAGGCTGAGCGGCGGGTGCCGCGGGTGCAGCGGGTGCCGCGGGTGCAGCGGGGGGCGGCCCGGCCAGCGGGTCGGCCGGCGGGGGTGCGATCGGCTCGGGAGCGGGCGGCGGCGCCGGCGGGTCAGCGGGCGCGGCGTCGGCCACGCCCGGGTCGCCGGGGGGCGGTGGCTGGTCGGGATCGGCCAATGCCGAACCGGTGCCCAGCGTCAGCACAGCGGTCAATCCGGCTGTGCTGAGCGCGGCGACGAGAGTTCCCGTCGTCCATCGCGACATATGCATACCTCCAGTCACAGTCCCAACCAGTGTGGCATAGCGGCGAGAGCGGCTCGCGATCCAGCGGCCGCTGGGCATCCCCCTTCACCGCGCTGAACTGCGCTAATGCGTCATCGGCCGCGGGGCCGGAAACGTTACTCGTGGCCGACGGGGACGTCGAAGATGTGCCGGCTCGCGGTCATCCCGGCCAGCGCGGCGCCCATCAGAACCGCCGACGCGGCCAGCATCATCGGCACGCCGTGCTCGTAGAGCAGCCCGCCGGCCAGCGAACCGGCCATGATGCCGACCTGAAACGCCGTGACGTACAGCGACGACGCCCCGTCGGGGTCACCCGCGGCGTTGCGCATCGCCGTCGACTGCAGCATCGGCGACACTGCGGTCGCCATCGCCCCCCACAGCACGATCGCACCCGTCCCCACCAGCGCCGTCGCCGCGGTGGCCCGGCCACCGAACGCGAGCGCCGTCAACAGGACGAACGCGGCCGCCAGCCCGGCCATGCACACGATCACCGCGCGCTTGGGCCAGCGGTCCAGCGGGCGGGCCACCACCGGCACGGCCACCAGCCCGGCGATTCCGTAAACGGCCAACACCCAGGCCAGATTGGGTCCTCGCACCCCCACCACGTCGCGGATGACCACCACGATGAAGGTGTAGGACACGAAGTGTCCGGTGACGGCCACCATCGTGAGCAAGCTCACCGCCCACAGCCGGCGATTGCGATGGTGGCGGGCCCGCGGCCCGACCCGCTCGAGCTGCTCCGCCGAGAGGACCATCTCCGGCAGCGCCAGCCACGCGGCCAGCGTGACGATCCCCGCGGCGACGGTCACGCACACCACGGCCCAGCGCCAGCCCCACATCAGGCTCATCGCCGCGGTCAGCGGGCTACCGACCACCAGAGCCAGGCTGGTGCCCACGTAGATCGCCGTCGTCGCACGTCCGGCGTGGCTGGGCGGCACCAACCGCGTCGCGATCGGCGCGATGACCGACCACATCAGGCCGTGCGTGACCGCGCACAGCACTCGTCCGCCGGCCAAGACCGCGAAATTCGGAGCCAGCGCCGACACCAGCTGCGACATGGTCAGGCAAACCAGGGTCAGCAGCAGCGTCCGTCGCCGCGGCCAGTGCGCGGTCCAGCGCACCAGCGGAATCGTCGTCAGCGCCGCCACCAGGGCGTACCAGGACAACAAGGTGCCGACCAGAGCCAGGCTGACATGCAGATCGCGCGCAATGGCCGGTAGCGCACCCACCGGCACAATCTCGGCCGTGACGTAGATGAACGCCGCAGCGGCCAGCACCGACAACTGCACCGCGATCCGCGGCGTCCACGGTCCGCTGCGAAGGGTTTCGGTTTCGGCGGTCATCAGGGCTGCACTTACCGTACGCACATCGCCCACGACCAGCACTCAATCATGGGTATTCGGGCGTGTGCGCGTCAGGAACGCACGAGCCGCGCGATCGCGGCGGAGGCTTCGGCGAGCTTCGCGTCGGCATCGTCGCCGCCGTCGGCCACCGCGCGGGTGACGCAGTGCCCGAGGTGCTCGTCGAGCAGGTTCAACGCCACCGACCGCAGGGCGCTGTTGACGGCGCTGATCTGGGTGAGGACGTCGATGCAGTACTTGTCCTCGTCGATCATCTTGGCGATGCCCCGCACCTGGCCCTCGATGCGGCGCAGCCGCTTGGCGTAGTTGTCCTTCTGCGGCGAATAGCCGTGGGCGGCTGTCATGGCTCCAGGGTACCCCCGCGGGGTATCGAAATTGATTTGGGAGGTGCTCGCGGCCCACGCATACTTGGACGATGGCACAGACCCCCGACATCAAACCCCGCAGCCGCGACGTCACCGACGGTCTGGAGAAGGCCGCGGCCCGCGGAATGCTGCGCGCGGTCGGCATGGACGACGACGACTTCGCCAAGCCGCAGATCGGTGTGGCGTCATCGTGGAACGAGATCACGCCGTGCAACCTGTCGCTGGACCGACTCGCCAAGGCGGTCAAGGAAGGGGTCTTCGCCGCCGGCGGCTATCCGCTTGAGTTCGGCACGATCTCGGTGTCCGACGGCATCTCGATGGGCCACGAGGGCATGCACTTCTCGCTGGTGTCGCGCGAGGTGATCGCCGACAGCGTCGAAACCGTGATGCAGGCCGAGCGCCTCGACGGCTCGGTGCTGCTAGCCGGCTGCGACAAATCGCTGCCCGGAATGCTGATGGCGGCCGCGCGACTGGATCTGGCCGCGGTGTTCCTCTACGCGGGCTCGATCCTGCCGGGGCGGGCCAAGCTGTCCGACGGCACCGAGCGCGAAGTCACCATCATCGACGCCTTCGAGGCGGTCGGCGCGTGCGCCCGCGGGCTGATGCCGCGCGAGGACGTCGACGCCATCGAGCGGGCCATCTGCCCCGGCGAGGGCGCCTGCGGGGGCATGTACACCGCCAACACCATGGCCAGTGCCGCTGAGGCACTGGGCATGTCGCTGCCCGGCAGCGCGGCACCCCCGGCGACGGATCGCCGCCGCGACGTGTTCGCCCGCCGCAGCGGCGAGGCCGTCATCGAACTGCTGCGGCGCGGCATCACCGCCCGCGACATCCTCACCAGAGAGGCGTTCGAGAACGCGATCGCGGTGGTCATGGCGTTCGGCGGCTCGACCAACGCCGTCTTGCATCTGCTGGCGATCGCGTACGAGGCCAATGTCAAGTTGTCGCTGGAGGATTTCAGCCGCATCGGGTCGCGAGTGCCGCACCTGGCCGACGTCAAGCCGTTCGGCCGGCATGTGATGCTCGACGTCGACCGCGTCGGCGGTGTCCCGGTGGTGATGAAAGCACTGCTGGATGCCGGCCTGCTGCACGGTGATTGCCTGACGGTGACCGGACGGAGCGTCGCCGAAAACCTCGCGCACATCGCCCCGCCCGATCCCGACGGCAAGGTGCTGCGAGCACTGCAGAATCCCATTCACCCGACCGGCGGGATCACGATCCTGCACGGATCGCTCGCGCCCGAAGGCGCGGTCGTCAAGTCAGCCGGTTTCGATTCCGACGTGTTCGAAGGCACCGCAAGGGTTTTCGACCGCGAGCGGGCCGCGCTTGATGCACTGGAGGACGGCACCATCACCGCGGGCGATGCCGTGGTGATCCGCTACGAGGGCCCCAAGGGCGGGCCCGGGATGCGCGAAATGCTCGCCATCACCGGCGCCATCAAGGGCGCCGGGCTGGGTAAGGACGTGCTGTTGTTGACCGACGGCCGCTTCTCCGGCGGCACCACCGGACTGTGCGTCGGGCATGTCGCACCGGAGGCGGTCGACGGCGGGCCGATCGCGTTTTTGCGCGACGGCGACCGTGTCCGCCTCGACGTCGCCAACGGCACTCTCGACGTGCTGGTAGACGCCGACGAGTTCGCTTCCCGTCGTGCGGGTTTCACGCCCCTGCCGCCGCGGTACACCACCGGCGTGCTGGCCAAGTACACCAAGCTGGTCGGGTCCGCGGCAATCGGAGCGGTCTGCGGCTAAGGCGCGAGCGTGCGTGTTTGTACACGACACGCCGTTAAACGGCGGCATTCTTCGCACGCTCGCGCCGAGGCGCCTGGGCTGGCTATGCGTGCTTTGCTTCGTCGCTGCGCGCGCGCATACCGAAGTACATCGCGTTCAGGCCCAGCAAGGTCAGCACCGCACCTGCAATCACATTCGACCAGATCATGCCGCCGTGCGGCGACACGTGGTAGATGACCCACGGCGAAACGATGAACCACACCCCCAAGACCGGCAGCGTCCAGGTCATGCCGTGAGTGCGGTCCAGTGCGGCCGCGAACCCATACGCCAGCGCCGCGCACACAAGACCGACGATCAGGTCGTTGACAGCCAGCGGCCTGGTCATTTGGAAGCCGACGATCCACGGCGACACCGCCGCATAGACCGCCGTCAGCAAAGTGAGGCCGAAGGTGCCTTGCGCGGACATCGACTCGGCGGCGCGCTCATACCGCGCCCGCAGAGCCAACAAATCCGGGTGGTGATCGATTGATGAATGGACTGTGCTCATTTTGTGACCTTTCTGTTATGCAGCAAGCCTTTTGGGCTGGCTGCAAACCATCCACCTCTTCCAAGATTACGCTCGCTGATCATCCGCCAGCAACGAAAACGGGTGGCATTCGGCGGGCCCGTACCCGGTGCGGCCCAGCTATCACCCACGCCGTACGGTCGGCACATGGACATCGCTGATCGACTTCGGCTCGACGTCCCGGTGGCGCAGGCCGGCATGGGCGGCGGAATGGCGGGTGCGCGGCTGGCCGGCGCGGTCGCGGCGGCCGGCGGGCTGGGCACGCTCGGGCTGGTGTCGCCGGGACGACTGCGGTCGGCGATCGACCAGGTACGCGCCCAGGCGCCCGGACGCGCCGTCGCGGTCAACCTGTTGATGCCCTTCGCGCGCCGCAGCCACGTCGAGGTGTGCATCAAGCACCGGGTCGACGTCGCGGTGGTGGCCTTCGGCGGCGATCGTCACCTGGTGCAGCGGCTCCGCGACGCCGGGATCTTCGTATTCGTGATGGTCGGCACCGACGCGCAGGCACGCGACGCAATCGGTTGGGGCGCCGACGGTTTGATCGCCCAGGGCCGGGAGGCCGGCGGGCATCTCGTCGGGACAATGCCCGCGCTCGAGTTCCTGCCCCGCGCGCAGGCAGTGGCCGGCGAGCGGCCCGTGTTCGTCGCCGGCGGAATCGCTTCCGGTGCCGACACCCGCGCGGCACTGGATGCCGGAGCCGCCGGCGTCGTCGCCGGAACGCGATTCCTGATGACGCGTGAGGCCAGCGCCCACCCGGAGTATCAGCGGCGAATCATCAACGCCGACAGGACCGTCGAGACCACGCTGTTCGGGCTGAGTTGGCCGCTTCGGCACCGGGTCGTCCCCAACGCCGCCACCCGGCGGTGGTGCCGCGACGACGGGTCTGCCAAGGCACTGCCGGCCGCTCTCAACGCCGCCAGCCGGTGGCTATCCGTACTGGGTTACTTCGACGCCGGCGCGCTGATCCGTCTGCAATCCCCTGCCCTGCCCGTGTTTTCGCCGCTGGCGCCGCTACAGGGCATGCCCGAGTCGTCGGTGGACTGCGGTGCCCTCTACGCCGGCGAAACCGCGTTGCGCATCAACGAGGTGACCTCGGCCCGGCAGGCCGTCGAGGACTTGACGCCTACTTGACCAACGCCATCGCGAAGCCGTCCCACGCTTTGGCTCCGACCGTTTGAATCACCGCGGTGTCCAGGCGCGGATGCTCGCCCATCAGCTCCAGCGTGCGGCGCGATGCCTTGACTGCCTTGTCGCGCGAGTCCGCTGCCAGGATCTGCCCTTCCCGAATCACGTTGTCTACCACGATGACTGAACCTGGGCGGGAGAGCCGGACCGCCCACTCTACGTAGCCGACGTTGTTTTCTTTGTCGGCATCGATGAACACGAGGTCGAACGGGCCGCCCGTCACCGCCGGCAACGTCTCCAACGCGGGTCCCACCAGCACCTCCACCCGGTCGCCGACACCGGCGCGGGCGAGGTTGGCGCGGGCGACCTCGGCGTGCTTGGGCTCGTATTCCAGCGTCACCACCCGCCCCTCCGGGCCGGCGCCCCTGGCCAGCCAGATGGTGCTGAACCCGCCCAGCGTGCCGATCTCCAGGACGCGACGGGCCCCGATCGCGCCGGCCAACAGGCACAGGAACTTGCCCTGTTGGGCCGAGACGGCGATGCGCGGCAACCCGGCGGCGTCGCTGGCCTCGAGTGCGGCGGTCAACGCGGAATCGTCGCCCACCACGGTGGCATCCAGAAATGCGTCGACTTCCTTCGGATTTGGCTGCGCAGTCATGACCCCACGCTACCGAGCAGCGCGACCCAGCCCGCCCGGCGGGGCTTTACCATATACCCGTATGGGGTATATGCTCGTGGCGGGCAAGCATCCCGGATCCGTCCGGGATCCCAACACAGATAAGGGTGACGTCATGGGCAATTACGAGGCTGGGACCTTGCTCACTTGCGGCCACGAAGGCTGCGGTTGCCGGGTTCGCATCGAGGTCGAATGTCACTGCGCCGGTTCGGGTGAGGCGTACCGCTGCACGTGCGGCGACGAACTGGTCGCTGTCAGCTAGGGATTCGCGGAGCCGAGCTGACCGATCACCGCCCGAAGACGCGGCCGGTCAGCTCGGCTTCGCCCGCAAGCGCCATGGCCGCCGCCGACGAGCCCACCGCGACGCGGTAGCGGCCGGCGGCGACGCACCACCTGCCATCGCGATAGCGCGCCAGCAGGCGCGGATCCGCCTCGATCGTGACGCGGCGCGACTCGCCCGCGTCGAGTTCGACTCGTTCGAATCCCAGCAGCCGCAGCCGTTGTCCATCTGGTGCCGCGGTCAGATAGAGCTGCGGCACGTCGGCGCCGCGACGATCGCCGGTGTTCGCCACGGTCACGCTAGCGCTGACGGTGTCCCCGCCGCTGACCGCCAGGTCGCGGTGCTCGAAGCTGGTGTAGGACAGGCCGTGGCCGAACGCGAACATCGGCTCGAGGCCCTGGTCGGCGAACCAGCGGTAGCCGACCTCGGCGCCTTCGGTGTAGCAGATGGTTATCTCGGTTCCCCACGGTTCGCCAAGGCCCGGCAGCTCGGGACGTGGCGTCTGGCCGAGATCGGCCGGGAATGTGACTGGCAGCCGGCCCGACGGATTGACTTGTCCGGCAATGATTTCGGCGATCGCCTGCGCACCGGCCTGCCCCGGGTACCAGGCTTGCAGGATCGCGTTGACCTTGTCGCGCCACGGCATTGCGACGGGGTTGCCGGTCTCCAGCACTACGACGGTGTTCGGATTGGCGTCGGCAACCGCGGCGATCACCTCGTCCTGACCCCACGGCAGCGAGAGGTCGGCGCTGTCGAGGCCTTCGCCCTCCACGCGGATGGCGAACACGATCGCGAGATCGGCCCGCCGCGCCGCCAGCACCGCCTCGGCCGGGGTGACGCCGGGATCGAATTCGATGCTCGCGCTCGGCAGGTGCCGTCGCAGTTCGTCGACCGGCGTCGACGGCAGCAGGTACAGGTTGCGCAGGCCGCCCGGCCAGCCGAGCGGGAACACTTGGGCAAAGCCGCCCGGCGGGACCACGGTGCTCGACCCGCAGCCCGCCGGAACGCCGAGTTGCGCGCAACCGCCGATGACCGCGATACGCGCATCGGGCGAAAGCGGCAGCACGCCATCGTTTTTCAACAACACGATGCCCTGCCGCGCGATCTCCAGCGCGATCTGGTGGTGAGCCGCCATGTCCACCGCAGGCGCCGCGCCCCACTGGTCGACACCGACCGCGAAGATCGACCGCAGGATCCGTCGCACCATGTCCGACAGGCGTTCCTTGGACAGCTTCCCGTCGGCGTAGGCCGCCCTGAGCGGATCGCCGAACGCCTCGCCGTGCCACAGCATGGCGTCGACCTGCGCGCCGGATTCCTGGTCGAGGCCGTGGACCGCGAACTCCCAGCTCGGTGTCGCGCCCCAGTCGGACATCACCCAGCCGCGGTATCCCCAGGCTCCTTTCAGCACGCCGTCGAGCAGGGCGTCGTTGCCGCCGGCGTACTGGCCGTTGACTTTGTTGTAGGCGGTCATCACCGCACCGGGCTGTGCCCTCTCGATGGCGATTTCGAAAGCCAGCAAATCGGATTCGCGGTGCGCGTCGGGATCGATCACCGCATCGAGCCAGTGCCGGTTGGTTTCGTTGCAGTTCAGCGAGTAGTGCTTGACGGTCGAGATGACGCCCTGCTGCTGGATGCCGTTGACGGTCTCAGCGGCGATCGCCGCGCTCAAAAGCGGGTCCTCGGAAAGGTATTCGAAGTTGCGCCCGTTGCGCGGGTCGCGGGCGAGGTTGATTCCACCGGCCAGTAGCACGTTGAATCCGCGGCTGCGGGCTTCGCGCCCAATTGCAGCGCCGGCCGCATAAGCGAGGGCGGGATTGAAGCTTGCCGCCAGCGCCAGGCCGGCCGGCAGCGCGGTCGCGGTGTCGCCCGGCCGGTAGCCGGGGTTGGTGACACCCAGGCTGGCGTCGCTCATCAACAGCGCGGGCACACCGAGACGAGGTACGCCGGGCACGTAGCCGGCGCTCATCGGGACGTCGGCGGGTATGCGCTCATCGCGGATCGGCAGCAGTTCGCTGGCGCCCATCACGCTGCGCAGCAACGAAAACCGCTCGACGTCGGTCATCTGCGCCTCGACCTCGCGGGCGCGCGCGTCGGGATCGCTCACCGCACACCTTCTTTCGCGTACACCACCCGCAGCACGTACCCCAGCTCCGGTCCCATCACCAGCTCGGCCAGTGTGCACACGGTCGCGACGAACTGCGGTCCGTGCGGAGGCGGCCGGTCGCACAGATGATGAGCGATCTCGTGCAACACGACCAGCTCACGCATCGCCCAGTCGGCGGTGTCGCGGTCAGGCACCGCGATAACGCCTGTGCCCTCGCCGCTTTCGTAATGCGCGGCGGTGGCCGCCCGCCGGGCGCGCACCCGCAGCGGCGGCGTGTCCGGCCACCGCTCCCGGACCGCCGGCAGGGCCAGCACGTCGTCGACGTAGCGCTGTACCGCGGCCACCGAACCGAACCGCGCCTCAGGCGGCAGGGTCAGCTGCGCGCCGAAGAACTCGACGCTGCGTGAGGCGTGCTCGGCGGCACGGTCGAACAGTGTGCGAACGAATTCCTCGGCGGCGTAGACCCTCGAGCGCTGCGTGTCGCGATCGGCAGTGCCCATCACTCCAGAGCGGCCCGCGCTCCCGACAGCTCCGGGCTGTTGCCGAGCCGAGCCCGCCGGCCGGCCCGGTCGCCTGCGCGGCGGGCCGCCGACGAGTATCCCGCCGAGGCGCTGGCGGCCCGCCAGGTGCCGCGGGCCTTCGACGCGGTGCGGTAGTAGTCGCGCAACTCGATTTCCTTGTTGCGCAGGGCGATTGCGGTCCCCGGCGGTCTGCCGCGGTCCTTCTTGGCGTCTTGCTGGGCCTGTTCGCGAGCCTCGGCCAGCCGCTGCCCGACCCGGGCGCCGAACGCCAGTTGGAAATTCAGCCGCGCGGTGATCGTCGGCGTGGGCCGGTGCTCACCGGACGCGATGTACGCATCCGACGCGCGGACCATCTGAACCACCAGGCTTGCGTAGAGCGCATGGGTGGCGTCGATGTCCTCGGCGAACCCGTAGGCGTACACGAACGTCGAATTCGACGCCACGTCGCAGCGCACGTCGTTGGCGTGGGCGATGACCACGAACAGCTGCACGTAGGTACGCAGACCCTTGGTGCCTGCTTCACCAATCGTGATAGTGCGCTGAATCGGCGACTGTGCCGGCGTGCGTTTGGCCGCATGTGCCCGAGCGACCGCCAAGTCGATGGAGGTCGCGGTGGCCAGCCGCTGCGCGGCCGCCATGAACGCCTCGGCCTCGTGGACGTTGTCGGTGCCTTCGGCTTGACGCAGCAGCGCCGCGATCCGCGCCAGCATCTTGTCGTCACTAATGGCGCCACTCCTCCTCATCGCTGCGCTCCGCATCGTCGCCGGCGCGTGTCATAGCGCCAAACTACGGCACCCGTACGACATTTCGGTGCAGCCATTCACAGTCGTGCGTTGATCCACGAAACCACGTCGTCGAGCACCTGATCCTGCTCGGGCTCGTTGAACACCTCGTGGTACAGACCGGGATAGACCTTCAGCTCGACATCGGTGGAGCCGACGCATTCGACCAGCCGCCGGCTGCCGTCGACGCTGATCAGCCGGTCCTCGGATCCGTGCACGACCAGCAGTGGCGCCGTCAACGCGGGTGCGCGTTGCGGCATCGTCTCCCCGACCAGCACCAGCGCGCGGGCGATGCCGGCGGGCACCTTGCCGTGGTGCACCAGTGGGTCGGTGTCGTAGGCGTTGACCACCGCCGGGTCGCGCGATATCGCGCTGGAGTCGAGTTCCTGCACCGGCAGTCCCGGCACGACGGCGCCGAGTGTCTTCGCGAGGAACACCAGCAGCGGGGACACCGCGTCTTGGGCGGCCACCGCCGGGCCGGAGAGCACCATCAGGTCGTAGTTGTCGGGGCGTTCGACGCCGTAGGCGAACACGATGCCCCCGCCCATGCTATGTCCCAGCACGATGCGTTTAGAGCCCGGATATTCCTTGCTGGCGATTCCCACCAACGTGTCGAAGTCGCCGGTGTACTCCGAGATGTCCCGCAGCAGTACCCGCTTGCCGCCGGAGCGGCCGTGCCCGCGATGGTCCAGCGCGTAGGTGACCAGCCCGGCGTCGCCGAATCGCTGCGCGACGTGGTCGTAGCGGCGGGTGTGTTCGCCGAGCCCGTGCGAGAGCACGACGACCCCGCGCGGTGCGGCGTCCGGTGTCCAGACGTCGTAGACGATGCGCACGCCGCCGACGCCGTCGAAGGTTCGTTCGGTGCGGGTGGTACTCATCAGAGGCAGCATGTCACACGTGCTGCGTAAGCTCACTCGGGTGAGTTTGGTCGCAGAAGACTTCGACAGCGACTTCTCCGCCCAAGCGGAGCGCTACCGCCGTGAACTGCTCGCGCACTGCTACCGGATGACCGGGTCGCTGCACGACGCCGAGGACCTGGTGCAGGAAACCTATCTGCGGGCATGGAAGGCCTACGACCGCTTCGAGGGCAAGTCGTCGGTGCGCACCTGGTTGCATCGCATCGCCACCAACACCTGCCTGACCGCGCTGGAAGGCCGGCAGCGCCGGCCGTTGCCGAGCGGGCTGGGTGCGCCCAGCTCGGATCCGGCGGCCGAGTTGGTGGAACGCACTGAGATTGCGTGGCTTGAGCCGTTACCGGACCCGGCCGGTGATCCGTCCGACATCGTCGGCTCGCGTGAATCCGTGCGGCTGGCGTTCGTCGCGGCCCTGCAGCACCTCTCGCCGCGCCAGCGGGCGGTGCTGGTGCTGCGCGACGTGCTGCAGTGGAAGGCCGCCGAAGTCGCCGAGGCCATCGGCACCAGCGCGGCCGCCGTCAACAGCCTGCTGCAACGGGCTCGCGCACAACTGGAAGCGGTCGGGCCCAGTGACGAGGAGCGGCTGGCGGCACCCGATTCGCCGGACGCGCAGGACCGGTTGGCCCGCTACATCGCGGCATTCGAGGCCTACGACGTCGACCGGCTGGTGGAGTTGTTCACCAGCGAGGCGGTCTGGGAGATGCCGCCGTTCGTCGGCTGGTACCAGGGCCCGCAGGCGATTGCCACCCTGATCCGGCAGCAATGCCCCGCCCAAGCCGCCGGCGACATGCGGCTTCTTCCGCTGGTGGCCAACGGCCAACCCGCGGCCGCGATGTATATGCGCGACGGCGATCGCCACCTGCCGTTCCAGCTGCAGGTGATCGACATGCGGCCCGACGGCGTATCTCACGTCGTCGCCTTCCTCGACACGAGCCTCTTTGGGAGGTTCGGGTTACCGGCCTCCCTCTAGCCGCCGAGTGTGGACTTATGCCACGCGGCGTCGCCGGAAACGTTCCTGTAGCCCACAATCGGCGAGCCATGTGCAGCCAGCGGCCTGCAGCGCATCGCATGTGCGAACCACTACGAGGTCGGATCGATGCCGCAGCAGCTCACCGCTGACGTGCACCATCCGCCAGCCCAGCGCGGCAAGCTCGGCCCGTCGATCGATGTCGGCGGTCCGTATCGCCGGATCGGTCCAGTGTTGCGGACCGTCGAACTTCACGCCGACCTTCCACTCGTCGTATCCCATGTCGATGCGGGCGAACGGTATGCCGTATCGATCGCGTACGACGATCTGCGACTTCGGCTTTGGCAGTCCGGCACGGACGAGTACGAGCCGCGTCCGCGTTTCCTGTGGCGATTCCGCGCCAGCGTCCATCAACTCCAGAACTCGCCGCAATTGAACGAGTCCACGCGCTCCGCGATGGTTTTCGACGACGGATTCGATACCGGTCGAGCTGAGGCCGGTGGCGTTTGCGAGTGCATCCACGCGAATGACCGCCGTAGTCAAGCCCTTCCGGCGAGCCAGGTCGAAGGCTGTCCGCGCCGGTGTGGTGACCGGCATCCCGCGGACCAGGCACGTCTCGTCATCCTGGAGTTTCTCGCGACGGATGACAATGCCGTCGACGCTGCGGGCCTCGGTGCGATTCAACTCCGCCGGGAGCCGGGAATCGATCCAGCGCGAACCATGCAGCGCGGCGGCCGACAGGCCGGCGATCGTGGCGGCCCGTCCAGACCACAGCCAGGCCGCGATCCCTTTCGTGACGGCGGTCGACTCGTGGCCGTTCGGCATGTAGACGTTGCGATAGATCATCTCGTGTCGGCTGCGTAGGGTGCGCTTGGTAGCTCGTCCTTCTGCAATGCTTCAGTGCCGACAAATGGCCAAGTCTGCTCCCCATGCGCTGACCTTGTCAGCACCAGCTGACAGCGCAAGTCGAATGTGGGCTTGCGCAACGCCGCTGGTGGAAAAGCGTTGACTAAGTCCACATTCGGCGCCCAGAACTTAGAACAGGCGCGAATCGGGTGACGGGCCGGCCACCGGGCGGACCATGCCGCTGCCGGTGATCAGCGGCAGGTCCAGTGCGGACAGCAGACCGGGCGCTGCGTCGCACACCGCTGGGATGGCGTTGACCATTCGCGACGCGCCGGCCATCCGCGCGCCCAGGTCGTGGTCGTGGTCGTCGGCCATCTCGAATTCGCACCGCATGCTCGGCGAGCCGTCGATCTCGACGCGGTACGCGCCGCGGCCCGAGGCGGCCCCGTAGCCGAAATCGCGCGGCGGGATCGAGATGTGCGGCTGCGGCCAGTCCGGCGCCAACTCGTCGTGCATGCGGGTGACATGGTCGACGACGAAAGTTGCTCTGCCGTCGACGTATCCGGTCAACGTCGATCGCATCGCGCCGATCGTCCCGGCAGCGATACGCCCGGTCGGTGTGTCGAACGACTCGGACGCGGCCACCCGCTCCACGTTCTCGTCGATGTGGTCGACCTTCACGCCGAGCCCGGCGGCGAGCTGGTGCAGCACCGGCCCCCAACCGAAGGTGAACATTCCCGGCTGCGCCGCGAACGCGGGAAATTCGGGCGGCTTGCCGAACCCGAGGATCTCGTAGACCGCCTCCTTGTCGGGATAGGTGGCGTAGTTGAACATCTCGGTCACGCGCACACTCTCGATGACCCGCGACACCCCCGAAAGCACCAGCGGCAGAACATCGTTGGCAAACCCGGTGTCGATGCCGGTGGTAAAGAACGACACACCGCCGGCCAGCGCAGCTTCCCGCAACGGATCGGCGAATGCGGCATCGACGCCGTCGGGAAAGACCAGCGGTACCATCGAGCAGGACACCACGTTCTTGCCGGCCCGCAGAATCGACACCATGTCCGAGATCGCCTCGGCCGGACGCAGATTCGCCGCCGCGGCGTAGACCACCGCCTCGGCGTCACCGGCCAGCAGAGCCGCGGGGTCTTGGGTCGCCGCCACACCCACCGGGTCGATCCCGCACAGCTCGCCGGCGTCCCGGCCCGCCTTGGCGTCGCTGTGCACGACGAGATCGACCAACTCCAGCTGTGGGTGGTCGATCACTCCGCGCAGCGCGATCAGTCCCATCGAGCCCGGGCCCCATACGCCGACCTTGTACATCCCGATCTCCTAATGTTAGGACGAAGATAGCTATATTCTGGACAGATCGTAGGGAGGTGGCTGTGGCGTCGTCAACGGTCAAATCGCCACCCACCGGTCGCGTCATGGATGTCCTTGCCGCACTGGCGGGTTCAACCGACGGGCACACGTCGGCCGAACTGTCCAAAACCTGCGGTATCAGCACTTCGACGTGCGCACTGATACTGGCCGAGTTGGAACAACGCAGCTGGGTAGCCCGTCGCGACGACCGCCGCTACGTGCTGGGCAGCGGTCTGTTCGGCCTGGTCCACGGGCTGCGCCAACAATTCCCATTGCTTGACCGTGGCCGCGACGCGCTCACCTTCCTGCACGAAACGCTGGGCGCCGGCTGCTCGATGTCGAAGATTGGCGACCGGTACCTGATTACCGTCGACACGGTGGGCCACGGCACCGACAGCGAACACGCCGTCGGCCAACGCTTTCCGATCGACCCGCCGTTCGGTCTGGTGGCAATGGCCTGGCGCGACGACGACGCCGTCGACGCATGGCTGCGCCGGGTCCAACCCCGCCTGACCCAGGCAGATATCGCCGCGCATCGACGGGTACTCGCCGATATCCGCGACCGCGGCTACGGCGCCTGGCGTTTCGACGACGCCCACGCCTCGCTGCACGATCGGCTCGCCACGGTCTTGGCCTCGCTGGAGCCAACCGCGCAAGTGACGCGTCAGCTCAGCACATTGATGACGATGGTCACCCTGCACTCCGTAACCGACACGCTCGAAACCGAGTTGGCCTCAACGGAATTCGTCGTCCTACCGGTCTTCGGCCGCAACGCCCAGCCGGAGTACCAGATCGAGATCCACCTCGGCCGCCCACAGAGGCTGACGCTCGCCGAACTCGATAACGCGCTAAAGCACGCGCAGGCGCTGCTAGTAGCCTGACCCGCCATGGGACGCGTAGACGGAAAAGTTGCACTGATCAGCGGCGGCGCGCGGGGTATGGGCGCCGCCCACGCACGGGCATTGATCGCCGAAGGGGCCAAGGTCGTCGTCGGCGACATCCTCGACGACGACGGCGCCGCGCTGGCCGGCGAGCTGGGCTCCGCGGCCCGCTTTGTGCACCTCGACGTCACCCTGCCCGAGCAGTGGAAGGCCGCCGTCGACGCGGCAGTCGACGCATTCGGCAAGCTCAACGTGCTGGTCAACAATGCCGGCATCGTCAACGGCAACACCCTGCAGAACTTCCCGCTCGCCGACTGGCAGCGGATCATCGACATCAATCTCACCGGCACGTTCCTGGGCATGCAGGCCGCGGTGGAACCGATGATCGCCGCCGGCGGCGGTTCGATGATCAACATCTCGTCGGTCGAAGGGCTGCGCGGCAGCCCCGGTCTGTACGGCTACGTCGCATCGAAGTTCGGCGTGCGGGGCCTGGCCAAGGCCGCCGCGCTGGAGCTCGCGCCGCACAACATCCGGGTCAATTCCATCCATCCCGGACTGATTCGCACCCCGATGACGGCGGGCATTCCGGAGGACTTCCTGCAGATCCCGCTGGGCCGCGGCGCCGAGCCGGGCGAGGTGTCGGCGTGCGTCGTCTACCTGGCTTCCGACGAGTCGTCGTACTCCACCGGCGGAGAATTCGTCGTGGACGGCGGCCTGACGGTGGGCGTACCGCACAAGAGCGCATAGCGCCATATCAACGCAGGTCAGAGCCTCAATGCTGACCTGTTTTGTAACGCGTTCTGGCTGGGTGGTTAAGATCGCGAGGCATGAAGACCAAGGGCGCTCTGCTGTGGGAGCTGAACTCGCCGTTCAAAGTCGACGAGATCGAGGTCGGCGATCCCGTCCAGGACGAAGTCCAGATCCAACTCCATGCCGCCGGCATGTGCCACTCCGACTACCACCTGACCACGGGAGCAACCCCGATCGGGCTGCCGGCGCTGGGCGGCCACGAGGGCGCCGGCGTCGTCACCAAGGTCGGTAAGGGCGTCACCGGGCTGCAGGAGGGCGACCACGTCATCCTGGCGTTTATCCCCGCCTGCGGGCAGTGCCCGCCGTGTCTGAAGGGCTTCCGGTCGCTGTGCGATCGGGGCGCCGTGCTGCTCGGCGGCAAGGCCATCGCCGACGGAACCAGCCGCGTGCGCGCCGGCTCGCACGAGGTCTCTCCGATGAACCTGCTCGGCACGTTCGCGCCCTACATGACCGTGCACAAGGATTCCGTCGTCAAGATCGACCCCGACGTGCCGTTCGAGTCGGCGGCGATCATGGGCTGCGCGGTGCCTACCGGATTCGGCTCGGCCACCAACGTCGCTGAAGTCCAGCCCGGCGACACCGTGGCGATCGTCGGCGTCGGCGGCATCGGGATGAGCGCGCTGCAGGGCGCCGTGCTCTCCGGCGCCAAGCACGTCATCGCGATCGACCCGGTGGAGTTCAAGCGCGACCAGGCCGTCAAATTCGGCGCCACCCACGTGTACCCGACGATGGCCGAGGCCATCGCGCCGATGATCGACCTGACCTACGGGTTGATGGCCGACAAGACCATCATCGCGGTCGGCGAGATGCGCGGGGAGATGATCGAAGAGGCGATGACGCTGACCGCCAAGACCGGCACCTGCGTGGTCACCGGCATGGGCGCGATGACCGACGTCGACGTCAAGCTCAACCTGTTCCTGTTCACCATGTTGCAGAAGACGTTGAAGGGCAACATCTTCGGCGGTGGCAGCTCGCACGTGGAGACACCGCGGCTGGTGGGCCTGTACAAGTCCGGGCTGCTCAAGGTCGACGAGATGGTGACCAGCACCTACCGGCTCGAAGACATCAACGACGGCTATCAGGACATGCTCGACGGCAAGAACATCCGCGGCGTCATCAAATACACCGACGCCGACTGGTAACCGGGCGTCGTGTGGTCAGGCGCTGATGCCCAGAATCAGGGCGAGGGCCTGCTCGATTTGGCGGATCGTCCCGGGCGCCAAAGTGCCTAGCGGTTGCAGTAGTCGGGAGCGCGCGACGGCGCGAACGCCGCGACAGACCGCGACACTTTCCGTGTCTACCCCTTCGGTGGGCGAGACGCGCGGCCGCAAAGGAGAGCCGGCACGTGAACTCGACACCGGCACCACCACAACAAGCTCGTCGTCGAGGCCGGTGAGTATTTCGTCGACTGAGACGACGACTGCGGGGCGATGTTTGCCGGGCTCGCCCGCGCGGGCAGCACCGAGAGCGACCAGCCACACCTCACCGCGTCGGGGTTCAGGCAAGGCCGTCGCCGGCGGTCTCGTCCCAGTCGCGGTCCTCGTTGCGCACCCCGACGACGGTTACGTCCGCGCGGGTGGCGTCGCGTTCGGCGCGGAAGATCGCCTCGTGCTCGGCATGTGTGGCCAGCTCCGTAAGCAGGGCAGCGAGGGAGATTCCTCGTTCACGGGCCTGAGCGGCCAGACGGTCACGAGTCTGGATCGGAACCCTAATTGTCGTCGTCGCAGTCGCCACTTAAGTAGACTATCACGTAGACAACACTGAGCGCTAAGAAGGACTGACCTTCATTGGGTGCCAGGTCGCTGACGGCCCGCGGGAGCCGATCCGTTACTGAGTCGAAACCGGACAATGTCGAATCGGAGTGGCGCACACGGTCGTTGACTACCCGCGCATAGCGTAGGAGCGACTCCGAACCGATGCATCGAGGAAGCGGTGGTTGCAGTGGTCACGAGCCTGGTGGAGCGCAGCGCGGAGCTGAAGCGAGAACTGCTCGAGTTCTCCCGGCAGCCGCGCTTCGACCGCGACCGCCGCGAGGTGCTGCGGAACCACTTTTCCGGTCGATACGTCGGCGACGAGTCGGAACTGATAACGGCGCTCGACTACTTCTTGCTGCAGCACGAGTTGCGCAGCGGGAAGACCGTGGTGGAGAGGTTTGCAGCCAGCCGCCCTGATCTGCCCGAAGACGAGCGCGAGCTGCTGCTGGGCTGGCGGAACGTTGTTGAGGGCATCTTCGAAGTCAAGTCCCTCGACGGCGACACGCTGGTCACGGAGAACCTTATCGATGAGCTGACGTACCGCGTGCGCTCGAATATGGGGCCGAGCGTTTTTCGGCCGCTGGAAGCCGGCGGTTTCATAGTCGGCCGGTTCGTGCCGGTCGGGCACGAATGGTTGATCAGCGGCAACTTCGTGGGCTACCCGAAACGTGACCGCACGTCGATTCTTCGCGTCGCATGCGAGTTCACGATGCGGCACCCGGAGAGGGCGTTCCGTAATAGAGACAAACTTATTCGCGCACAACAGCTGCTGAACGCCGAGCACGACCGGTTCATCCGATTTTTCCGCGCCGACTTTGTCGTCATTCCCGGAGCCCGGCTAACCGAACGAATGGGGAGTTTCTACGCATTCTGTCGCGATCAGGCGATGGCCGAGATCGCCGGCTCCGGTAGGCAACCGAAGGACCAGCCGTTCCACGGCCCGGATTACCCTGGTGCTCTGGTCGCTTCGGATGCGGTCGCGGTGATCCACGACGAAGTCGAGGGTCTGGGCCTGTACGCCGAGTTCGGGCCGATCGAGCAGGCGTTCGCCGACCCGAGCCTGCTTCAGCATCCGGACTATCGCCGCCGACTCCGCGACTACCTCGATGACGCCAGCATCTCGCCGGTGCTGTTCGAGCGGATGGCCGCGCGCGCCCCCGAGCAAACTAACCAGGTGTTCCGTAAACTATTGGGGCGCAAGCACTTCGACTGGAAGGCCGACGGCGAGAAAATAATGCGGCGGCGCAAGCCGCATTACTTCGATCAGCCACGCTGGCCGCGTATTGTGCCGCTCAGCGACAAGCTCGCGCCGTACGTCGCACGCGCATAGGACACGCAGTATGGTGGCGGCCATGTCGAAGAGGAATCGACGTGGCAAGCCGAAGAAGCACAGCCCGGCCCGGCGTGGTACCCGCGCTCGGCAGCGCACCTCTACCGAGCCAGATCTGCTTGCCGATGTTCGACGCGCCCTCGCCGATCCGAGCCCGCTGAGCTTCCTGACCTACGTGAGCACGCTGCTGTGCGCGACCGATACCCGGCGCAATCACCCGTTCACCCTGGACGAGGCCCCGGACCCGAGGGCAGTTACCCGCGAGAAACTTATCCGGACGTTCCTCGACGTCGTTATCCCGGAGACGTCGGCGCTGCTGGCGGTGATCGCCGAGATGGCGGGTGACGACGACGTGCTGCGTGCCCGCATCCGACGAGAGCTCGGCACGCGCCTGAAGGTCGAACCGGCATGGCTTGCCCGGCTTCGGGAGACATCAACCTATCAGGCCGTTCGGATGAGTCATGTCCTCGGCGACGGCGACAACATCATGCTCGGGGTGCGGCTGCCGGGCGGACACGAGCTCACCTGCTTGGTTTACATCGACCATAACCTCGGCACGCTGGTGAAGGACGCGTTCTTCGTACCCGCGCCGGTCGCAGACATGGTGGCCGAATTCAGGCGCGTAACCGAGGACCCCGACACGCGGTGGGAAGACATCAGCCTGGCCGACGCGCGAGCCTGGATCGAGACGGCGATCGAACTGGCCGCGATCACCTTTCCACCGCTGGAGACCGAGACGTAGCCCGCGTGTCGCGCGCTGGTCGAATGGATTACCCGGGGCCTGCCCGAAGGTGGAACCGGATATCAACGGCCACAATGGGATTCCGCGGAGCTCGCCCAGCTAACCGATCATTTTTTCGCCTCGCCGTACGGAGCCCAGCTCGACGATCCCGACCACCGCGACCTCCTTGAGTCCCTGCTGTGGTACGGCACCGACTACGGCCCGGGCGACCCGCTGCGCTGGAGTGCGGTCCGGGTGGAGATCCTGCTCGATGACTGGATACCCCGGAAGATCGTGGCGCCTCCCGAGTACCTGGCCAAGGCGCCCGACTTGCTACGGGCGTTCATCCGCTTTGCTCACGCGGAGATCGGACTGCGAGCCGATCTGACCGACGAGACCCTGGCCGCGATCGACGACTGGGAGCCGCGGTACCAGCAGACGATCCGCTCACCACGACCGCAGGGGCCCGCCGCGCTGCTCGCCGCGCTCGGCATCGATACAGAGGACATGGCGGACGAGCCGTTCGATGCCGAGGAGAGCTTCGAAGAGTCGCTGCTTGCCTGGCTCGCGCTGACCGTCGGAGACCACGATCAGTTGGATCAGCTCGACGACACCCCATTACCGGACGAACCGTTCCGGTGGGAGGGCATCTCCGACGACGTGACGGCACGTTGCGAGGAGGTTCTCGCGCTCACCGACCGCTGCTGCGAAGAGATTCTCGACGTCGAATACCGCACCGCATGCCGACGGCTACTTGCCCGTATCGCAGTCAGGGAGCCGGAGTTTTTCCGTCGCAGGGGCCGCGCGGAAACGGCTGCCGCAGCGCTGGTCTGGATAGTCGGCAAGGCCAACGACCTGTTCGAGCAAGGGACCGGCGGTATACAAGTCAGGGATCTCATGAGCCATTTCGGGCTGGAACAGAGCAGTGTCGCGCGGCGTGCTGCCACCATGCTGCGAGCCGGCGGATTTGACGACGACACGTACACCGTGCGACTCGGGTCACCCGACTATCTGATCGCGCCTCGCCGCCGACGGATCATCAAGATGCGCGACAGATATCGGCAGCTGGCCGAGGAGCTCACCTGAAGCCTCGCCCCCGTCATACAGTGGCAACCATGTCCAGCGCTCCCACCGTCGACGTCCGACGTGCACAAGACCGGGCCGTCACCACGACGTCGTGGCTGAACTCGAGGCACTCGTTCTCGTTCGGCGACCACTACGACCCCGACAACACCCATCACGGCGTGCTGCTGGTCAACAACGACGACATCGTCGCCCCTGCTTCGGGTTTCGACACCCACCCGCACCGCGATATGGAGATCGTGACCTGGGTGCTGGACGGGTCGCTGGCGCACCGCGATTCAGCCGGCAACAGCGGCGTGATCTATCCCGGCCTGGCCCAACGGATGTCGGCCGGCAGCGGCATCATGCACTCCGAAAAGAACGACTCTGCCACGAAGCCGGTGCATTTCGTGCAGATGTGGGTGGCGCCCGACGAGACCGGCATCGACCCGAGTTACCAGCAGCACGAGATCGGCGACCTGCGTGGCCTCGTGCCCATCGCCTCAGGGCGGCCCAGACAGGACGCCGCGATCGCCATCCACAACCGCTCCGCCGCGCTGTACGCCGCCCGGCTCGAGCCAGATGCGGCCGTGGAATTACCGGCGGCGCCCTATCTGCACCTCTTCGCCGCGCGCGGCCAGGTCAACGTCGAGGGCACCGGTGACCTGGCCGAGGGAGACGCCGTGCGCTTCACCGAGTCGGACGGCCAACGCGTCACCGCCGCTGCGCCGTCGGAGATTTTGGTCTGGGAGATGCACACGGCACTTGGCAGATAGGCCGCTACCGATGGATCTGGCCTCGTCGTCCCGTCAGTCCCAGGTAGATCGCGATCAGCACGACGGCGACGATGATGCCCACCAGGAACGGGATTACCGCCCAGCCGCCGTTCGCGTTCTTGTAGCCCACGCTGTACGTCAACCACGACCCGAGAAATGAACCGAGCGCGCCCAGCACGATCGTCATGATGATGCCGATGTTCTGCTTGCCCGGCATCACCAGTCGGGCAAGCGCTCCGACGATCAGCCCGGCGATCAGGGCGCTGAAAATGGTTCCGATCATTGCTTCTCCTGTGTTCGGGAGGCGCCCGCCGGCGCCGTCAACACCAGAGTGCCCGCTGATGCGCCGCGCCTAACTTTTTCGCGGTTAGGGTGAGCGCGACGAACAGGAGCCTGTATGTCTGATACCCGACCGCGACACGCAGCGCCCGACCCCAAGGCCGGCGTCAGAGCCACCCGAACCGTGCGCTTCTGGGCGGTACCGATTGTCATCACAGTGGCGGTATTGTCGGCGCTCGCCGCTTTCTACCTCGGCGGCATCTTGAATCCGACGACTAACCTGCGGCATTTTCCGATCGCGGTGGTCAACGAAGATGCGGGGCCGACGGGCGATCAACTCGTCAGCGGGGTGACATCCGGCTTGGACAAGGACAAGTTCGACGTCCGCGCGCTCTCCCGCCAAGACGCCATGCGGCAATTGGACACCGCGCAGGTGTACGGGGCCGTGGTGATACCTCCGACGTTCTCGTCGAAGCTGCAGGACTTCGCCCGCAGCGCAGTGGCTTTGGGACCCATCGACCGACCTGTCGTCCACGTCACGACGAATCCGCGGGCCGGCAGGTTGGGGTCCAGCATCGCCGGCCACACGCTGTCCCAAGCGATGACGGTGGCGAATCACCGCTTGGGCGAACGGCTTTCCCAAGAGGTGGCGATGCAAAGCCAGGGCGCACCGATGGCCGCCGCTGTAGCGGCGATACTGGGCAGCCCCATCGACGTCAAGAGCGAGGTCTACAAACCCTTGCCCAACGGCACCGGCAACGGCCTGTCCGCGTTCTACTACGCGCTGCTGCTGTTGTTGGCGGGATTCACCGGCAGCATCGTCGTCAGCACTTTGGTGGACTCGATGCTCGGTTACGTGCCGGCCGAATTCGGCCCGGTCTACCGGTTCGCCGAACAGGTGAGAATCTCGCGGTTTCGCACACTGTTGATCAAATGGGCGTTGATGGCACTGCTGGCGCTGTTGACGTCGGCGGTCTACATGGCGATAGCCAGCGGGCTCGGCATGCCCATCGATCGCAGTTGGCCGATCTGGCTCTACGGGGTGTTCGCCATTGCGGCGGTGGGGGTCACGTCGACGTCGCTGATCGCGGTGCTGGGCACACTGGGCTTGGTGGTCAGCATGTTCGTCTTCGTGATCCTCGGATTGCCGTCGGCGGGCGCGACGGTTCCCTTGGAGGCGACGCCGCCGCTGTTCGGCTGGCTGGCCAAATTCGAACCGATGCACCAGGTCTATCTGGGGGCGCGGGCCCTGCTTTACCTCGACGGGCGAGCCGATGCCGGGCTGTCGCACGCGCTGGTATTGACGGCCGTCGGGTTGGTGATCGGGCTGCTGCTCGGCGGCATTGTCACTCGCATCTACGACCGCCGGGGGTATCACCGCATCCCGGCGGCGCCGGGTCCGGAGAAGGCCACGCCGGAGCCTGAAGAATCGTAAATCGAAGCGGCTGAACGTAATTCCGCCGCAGCCAAAGCGTCACCCGACTGTTATGTAAGTTGACTGTGTTATTGGCGTGGCTAATGTTGTGCTTGTTGTACCGACTTCCGCGCCGAAAGGTCACCCGTGTCGACTCTGGCTGTCGTCTTCCGGCGCGTGACAGCCTGCTGCGCCGTGCTGGCGTCGTGTGTCGCGCTGGCGACCGGCATCGGACAGCCGGTTGCGCGCGCCGCCGAGGCTCGCGAGCTGCTGGCCAACGCCATTGCCAATACCCGCGGTTCCTACCTGGTGTACAACTTCGGCGCCGGCCACCCCGCGCCAATGCTCAACGCGGGCGGCAGCTGGTACGACGGGACCAGCGGCGGCCACCTGATGATCATCAAGGCTGCCTCGCAACGGCTTTCCCCGCACCTATTGGTGGACAGCCACCGCGGTTACCAGGCCCGGTGTGAACGCAACCCGGGGGCGCGCACCGGCGACGGGCTCCTCCAGGCGTCGGAAACCTATGCCCCGGTGCAAGCGTGGCAGGTGATGGGCCAGCCGACCATCGCCATCAACGCCAACTTCTTCGATGTCCGCGGACAGAAAGGCGGCTCGTGGCGGTCGACGGGCTGCAGCTCACCGCTGGGCGCCTACGTCGACAACACCCGCGGACAGGGCCGGGCGAACCAGGCTGTCACCGGCACCATCCCCTACGCCGGCAAGCAAGGCTTGTCCGGCGGCAGCGAACACTGGAGTGCATTGGCGACGATGATCCTCCCGACCCACGGAGCGCCGTATGTGTTGTGGCCCAACGGCGGACGTGACGGCAACGACTACGATGCCGCCACACAGGTCGTTACGGGTTTGGTGGACAAGGGCGAGCAGTTTGTTGCGGTGAGCGGGTTGGGGTTGTTGTCCCCCGGGAGTACCGGCCAACTCAACGACGGCGGGCCCAGTGCGGCGCGGACTGCGCTCGCCTATTCGAAGACCCGGGACGAGATGTACGTGTTCCAGGGCGGCAGCTACACACCGGACAATATCCAGGATCTGTTCCGCGGATTGGGCAGCGACACCGCAATTTTGCTCGACGGCGGCGGGTCGTCGGCGATTGTGCTGCGACGCGACACCGGCGGCATGTGGGCCGGCGCCGGGGTGCCGAAGGGCTCCTGCGACACCCGCCAAGTGCTCTGCGACTCGCACGAGCGGGCATTGCCAAGCTGGTTGGCATTCAACTAATTTCCTTGCCGAGCAGACGGGTTAGGTGATCGGGGCCGGCGGGCCGTCGTCTTCAGCGGCGCCGAGTAGATCCAGCTGCATCCATGCGACATCGTGCCAGTGCCCGTGCTTCCATCCGACGCGACGGTAGAGACCGGCCTGCTCGAATCCGAAAGATCGATGAAAGGCGTTGCTGGCTTCGTTGGGTTGGGTGATTCCCGCGAAGGCTCGGCGATAGCCGCGCTCGCTGAGCCGCTGCAGAAGGTGTGCATAGAGTTTGCGGCCGCCGCCAAAGCGGTAATGGTGGGCTACGACATAAATACTCGTCTCCACCGACCATTGGTATGCGGCGCGCGGGTTGAACGCGTGCGCGTAGGCGTAGCCGACGATCTCCTGGTCCAGTTCGAGGACAAGCCAGTCGTGGCTCTCGCGAGCCGCGGCGATGCGCGACGCCATCTGCTCGGTCGTCGGGACTTCGGTCTCGAAGGTGATTGCCGTGTCCTCGACATAGGGACGATAGATCGCGACGCAAGCCGCCGCATCCGCCGACGACGCCGACCGAACAATGCTGGTTTCGCTCATACAGACAGCCTTATGTCCTCGTGTTTAGGTGGTTGTTGAGCCAGGTGCTCGCCGCGTCGTTGAGGGCCAAAATATTCGGCCAAGTTATCGGCTCAAAAGCTCAACGCGTGAAGTACTCCCGTACTGCCGCAACAAACGTGTCGACATCGTCCGTGTTCACGTCGAGATGCGTCACGAACCGCGATGAGTAAAGCATCTGCGTCAGAATGCCCCGCTTCTTGAGCCACGCCTCCAGGGCCGCGCATTCCGCCTCCGGGAACTGCGCGAAAACCATGTTGGTGGCGTGCGATACCGCGCCTACTTCGTCGATCTGCGCCAGCCCCTTGGCAAGGCGCGCGGCGTTCGCGTGGTCGTCGGCCAGCCGCGCCACGTTGTGATCGAGGGCGTAAAGACACGCGGCCGCAAGCACTCCCGACTGGCGCATGCCGCCGCCGAGCACCTTGCGCCACCGGTGCGCCACGTCGATCAGCGCCCTGCTGCCTACCAGCACCGAACCCACCGGCGCACCTAGACTCTTCGAAAAACAGATCGACACCGTATCGAAGCCCTCGGTCAGCGCCGCCAGAGGCTTGTTCGATGCGACCGCCGCATTGAAAAGGCGTGCGCCGTCCAGGTGAGTCGTCAGCCCGCGGCTGTGCGCGAACTGGGTGGCCTCGGCGACGTAATCCGCCGGCAGAACCTTTCCCCCGATGGTGTTTTCAAGCGCCAGCAGGCGGGTGCGCGCAAAGTGGTCGTCGAGCGGTTTGATGACCGCCGCGACGCGCTCGAGCGGAATCGTGCCGTCCTCGGCGTTGTCCAGGGGTTGCGGCTGGACGCTGGCAAGCACCGCCGCGCCGCCGCCCTCATATCTGTACGAGTGGGCAGCCTGGCCGACGATGTATTCGTCGCCGCGTCCGCAATGCGCCATCACCGCGGCGAGGTTGCTTTGCGTGCCGCTCGGAAAGAACAGCCCGGCTTCCTTGCCCGCCTCCTCAGCCAGTCGGGCCTGCAGCCGCAGCACGGTTGGGTCGTCGCCCCACACGTCGTCGCCGGTCTCAGCGCGGGCCATCGCCTCGAGCATGGCCGGGCTGGGCCGGGTGACGGTGTCGCTGCGCATGTCGATCATGCGAAGGAGCCCTCATAGACTCGGTACATGGCAACTTCCTCCAAGTCGGCTGTCACCAAAGTTACCGACTTCTTCTACGAGCGGATGCGGCACAAGGCTGCCTGGTCGGTGGCAGACGCCGAACCGACCACTGGCTTCGCTTCGCTCGCCGGGCAGAAGTATGCCCTGCTGCTCACCTACCGCAAAGACGGGCGGGCTGTTCCATCACCGGTGTGGTTCGGCCGCGCCGAGCAGGATCGGGTGTATTTCGACACCGAAGAGGCCGCCGGCAAGGTCAAACGCATCCGTAACAATCCCGAGGTGCGGCTCGCCCCTTGTGATGTGCGTGGGAAGCCACTTGGTCCGCCGGCAGTCGGCATCGCACGCGTCCTCGACCCCCGCGAAACAGACTATGCAGAGCGCACTATCGCCGCTAATTACGGACTTGGGCGCAGGCTCTATTACGGCGCATCGAAGCGGCTGCCGGTGCCGACTATCTACGTAGAGGTGCAGCCGAAGCGCAGCTAGCCCTGGTCGCGATCTCGGGCCAGGGATTCACAAGCAACCCATTGACGGCCAATCCGTGGTCCACGATGGTTGGGGGGATGGCTGATACGCGCGCGGCATGGAGTGGATGGACCCTCGGGAAGCTCGGCGGGGCGGTCTATGACTTCGGCGTTGAGCGGGAATGGCTTGCAAGACCGGCGGGTCTCGCACTGTGGGGCACCGACATCCGGTTGCTGTTCGACAGCATCCGCGCGGTGGGCGAGGTGCCGGATGGTTCAGCGGTGCTGGACATCCCCTGCGGCGGTGGCCTCGCGTTGCGTGGCCTGCGGAAGGGGCAACGGGTGCGCTACGTGGCTGCGGACATCTCACCGGACATGCTGGAGCGGGCCCGGCGGCGAGCATCCGTGATGGGGCGTGACGATGTCGAGTTCGCCCAAGCCAACATCGAGCGAATGCCGCTCGGCGACAACGAATTCGACCTATGCCTTTCATTTAACGGACTGCATTGTCTGCCCGACCCTGCTGCAGCCGTCCGGGAGATCTCGCGGTGCCTGGCACCCGGCGGCCGACTGGTGGGCTCCGCCGTCGTCCGTGGTGTGGGGCGGCACCAAGACAACTTGATTGGAGCCTTACGCCGCGCCGCGGTGTTCGGCCCCGGCGGCACCGCCGAGGACCTGCGCGACTGGCTCACAGGCGCCGGGTTGCGGGTCAACCGACTGCTGCGGTCGGGGGCAGTTGCCTATTTCACCGCAACATCCGACTGATGGGCGTCACCGCTTAGCCGCGTGAGCGCCAGTCAGGACGCAACGGCCGCGCCGAGCGACACCGGTAGGCGTTTGAGGCCGTGCAATCCGATCGTGTCGTTGAAGGTCGGTTCAGCGGCCGGATCGATATCGATTCTCACCAGCCGCGCCAAGGGATCACCCCGCCGGGCTTGCAGTTTCCACACCGGGCGCAGCACGCCATAGCCAACCGCCCAATGCGTCCACTCACGGACTGGCACGTGCTCACTCCCTGCCAATCGGCTGCACACGAGCCTACTGCCATCCGGCCGCACAGGCCCAGCAAAACGGGCTACGCGTGGGTCGGTGTCCGGGGCTTGCCGAACCGGAAGATCAGCATGCTGACCGCGATCACCACGGCGGCCAGCGCGATCACCGGCGCGACGGTGATCCGGGACAGCGTCGCACCGACAACGGCGCCGCCACACATCGCCGCAATCACGCTGTAGCGCAACTTTTCCCGCTCGCCGCTGCCACCGGCCAGCCTGCTGTCGAAGCCGATGCCGACGATCGTCGACGTCAGCACCGTCGTGCTGAGTTCCTGGATCCCGAATTGGCGTGCCGCGACATTCTGCGCGCCGAAAGTCATGGCCAGCCCCGCGATCAGGATGAGCTTTGTGTTGTCGTGATAGCCCAGCACACCCGTACCGGCCAGAATCGACGGAGCCACCAGCATCGCGACCTCTACGCCCAGCGCTACGGTGAGCCACCGTCGAGGCTCGTCGCCAAGCAACCGGGTCAACCGCCCGCCGATCACCGTGCCGCACAGGAATCCCAGGAACGCGACGACGGCGGCAGTCAGGTCGATTCCGGCGCCGGGCACAAACCAGAACCCGAGGAAGATGACGTTGCCCGTCATGTTGGCGACGAAGACGTGGCCGAGCACCAGCACGCTGATCGCGTCCACCAAACCCGTCGCGAATGTCAGTAGCAGCAAAGCGGCGACCGTGAGTCGATCGGACACCGGCGAGGCAACTGCCATGGGGTCCAATACCTTTCGGCGGGCTGCCCTATATCTGTGGCGTCAAATCCAAGGAGGTGATGGTCGTCATCTTGGTCACCAGCCAGCGCGCGTGATCACGTTTCATGGTCAGCCGGTAAGACAAATACCTCAGCGAAGGAACGTTTTTCGACAACGGACTGGTGGATGTCGTGTTGGTATACACGATCGCGGTGGCATCGTTGGCATGCAGTGACTCGACCGCCGCCCCGGTGACTTCGGTGGTGTTGGTGATCTGGGCCTGCTTGTTCGGCGCCACAATCGCATCGATGTACTTGCGGTACTGCGCTTCGAAATCGCCGCTGAGGTACTGGGCCGCCCGGTCGGCCAGCTTGTCCATGTTGTCCGGGTTGTAGGTCCATAACGTGGTGATCGCATTGGCGGCAGTGCTCGCGACTCGCAGCTTGGTGTCCACGGTGGCGCGGTCCTTCACATACGGCTGAACCATCGCGCCGGCGAACGCCGCAGAGGCCACGAACAATACGGCCGCAGCGGCAACCACGATGGCGAGACGCCGACCGACCGGTCGCCTGGCCGGGTCGGTCTCCGTGATCTCTGCTTCCTCGGCCGCGGCGTCGTCAGACTCGGCGGCCTCGTCAGACTCGTTGGATTCGGCTGTTGCCGTGGCGCTCTCACCAGCATCGTCGGCAGCCGATTCAGACGCTTCCACCTCGGGTTGCTCGTCGGCCTTCTCGGGCTCGTCCGAATCCGTCTCGACAGCCTCGGTCGAAGCAACCGCGGACTTGTTGCGTCCTCGGCTGGGCCACCAGCGGCGCTTCCGCGGCGGCTGCTCGGCCTCGGTCAGATCACCTGCTGCAGGCTGCTGATCTTCCACTGATCGCCTTCCCGCTGAGCGGTTAACACCCAACGATTTGTGCTCTCGATTGTTTGCTTCCCGTCGGGAGTCTTGTAAGTGACTTCGGTAGCCACAAGCACGCTTGCGCTGCCATCGTCGTTCCACCGTTCCACCCCGGCATCCAGCGCGATGCCCTTGGTGGGCTCAGCTTGCGCGACGTTGAGGAGGACCTCGTTCACCTTGTCTCGGTACTGCTTGGCGAAATCGCCGGTACCGTTTGCCAATATCCTGTCGACGTAGGCGTTGGCGTGAAACGGGTCCAGCGACGTGAACGTTGTCATGAATGATCGGGCGAAGCCGAGCACGTCGACTTCCTTCATCGCCAACTCGTGATGCTTGCGATGGGTAACCAGGATGAGCGACGACGCCGTGATTGCGCCCGCCGCGACCAACACGGCGACCGTCATCGCTAGCGGCATTACCCACTGCCTAGACGGTTTCCACCACTGGCGCGGTAACTTCAACCGCCGCAACGACATCCGCGACCACAGCGATGTCCTCGGTATCCCTTGGGATAGCAGTGGCTCTTCACCGGGCTGAACTCGGCGGCGCGGGCTCACTTTTGCCCCTTGGCTGGCTTGGGTTTGGTCACCACGGTCAGGTCGTCGACGAGCCAGCGCGCGTCGTGGCTCTTGGCGAACGCGACTCGGACGGTGGCAGTGATGAACCGCTGCTGTTGCTCGCCGCCGCGATGACCTTGCAGGAACAGCAGCATCTCCGCCCGATCCGGTGTCGCGGACTTTACCGCGCTGTTGGTCACCCAGTACTCGTTGACCACCGGCTGGCCCTTTTGCACTACCTCTTGCTGCTTGGCGAGCTGGTCGCGGTATTTGTCCGTGGTCAGTGAACGCGCCCGCGCGAAATCCTGCTGCAGAGTTTTCGGGTCATAGGTAAGCATCTCGGCGACGATCTTCGGCCCCTGCGCCTGGATGGCAGCGCGCGTCTGGTCGCACGCCCGCTCGTTCATGAAGACCACCGTGAAGCTCAACACCGCACCGCCCGCACACAGCACCGCCGCAGCCGCCACGACGATTGCGGCAATCCGGCGGGCGACCGTGGGCCGCTGATCCGCTTCGGCACGGCGCACCTCGGTACGCAGCAGCAGGTCGGCAAATGTACGTCGACGCGAATCCCACAGCGGCCAAAGCCAACCCACGAACACCGAAATCGTGTCCAACAGGTGGGCGAAGTCTCGCAGCAGCAGTCGCCCCACTCCGGCGGAACTCCCGTCGCGGCGTACCACGGTGATTCCCACTAGCGCACGACCCAGGCTCCAACCGCGGTTCGCCGGCCACACGGTCCGATTGATCAGGGTCAGCAGTATCACGGTCGCCGCAACCGCAATGCACAGTGACCACCACGCGCTGCGTACCGGTACCGCTAGTGAGGCTAAAACCACCGTCGCCACCACGGCGACGCTCGGCAACACGTCGACGACGAACGCGGCCGCACGGATGTGCCAGCGCGCCAAGCTATTCGGCGCCGCCGTATCGACTGCCGGCACGGTGTCGGTCTCGTCGACCACTGCCGTCACTTGGCCACCTGGTCGAGCTTGGCAATCCGGTACTGCCCTTCGTCGGGTGCCATCTTCGCCCGCAGTCGGTAGCCGATTTCTCGGTTCTGCGTTTCGGTGTTGGACATCTTGACGCGCAGGGCCACGAGCACGTCGAAGGAGCCGTCCGGGTTGCGCCGTTCTACCGCCCCACGCAGATCGGACACCTGGACCTGCACGTTGGCAACCTGATACGCCTGGACGAACAAGCTGCTGTACAGCACCGCTTGGGAACGGAAATCTCCCGTGCTGCAGTCGATGATCTTCTGCGCCCCGGCCGACATCGCCTCGACGTCGGGCGCCTGGGTCGCCGCTATGCAATCCTTTGCGGCCGCGACGGCCTGGGCCTCGTGGCGGGCGATGGCTTGGCTCTCTTGATTGAACCGAAGCGCGAGGAAGCCACCGGCCCCGATGCCGCCGGCCAGCAGAAGAAGCGACGCAGCGATGCCAATCCACCACCTGCGTCCCAAACGCGACGGGCCCCGTTCGTCAACAGCAGCATCTTCGGCCGCCGGCTCCTCCTGGGCTTGCGCGTCGGCTCCGCCCTCGGCGGAGCTTGTCTGGTCGGCTTCGCCCTCGGATTCTGGCGAATCCTCGGCCATCACCTCCGAAGCCGAATCCTCGGCCGTCAGCTCAGAAGCCGAATCTTCGCTCTTCACCTCGGTGCTGGTCTGATCTGACGACGAATCGTCTGTTTCGGCGGGGTTCAGCTGACTGGCGCCAGCATCTCCTTCCATCCGTCGTCTCCTGTGTTGCTCGAGTTGTTGACGGAGTATTTAACGCCGTCGGGGCCCGTCACCTCACCGCTCTGCGGACTATAGACCGCGGTGGGGGGTCCAGCCGGGGTGTATATGCACGGGTTGGGCTGTTGCCCGTTGCACTGGACCGTACCCGACCCCGGCCGCTGCAGCGGGTCGCTGATCGGTGGCGGCGTCAACCCACCCGGCGGCAGCTTACTGGCGGGCAGCGGGTTCAAGCCGTTGTTGATCGACGGGGCCGGTATCACCTGGCCCGGATTCACCGGCTGATCACAGCGGGCACCGGGTGCCGGGCAGTTGAGGATCTGGTTCGGGTCGCCGTACCACGGGTTGGTACCCGCGGGCTCGTAGGGCTTGTTGCTGCGGCACTCCTTCGGCGACGCGGCGCGTTTACCCGGAACGTCGACACACGGAATGTTGCGCGCTCCGCGCACCACGTTGGCGGGCGTCTCCTGGGGGATCTTGCAGTACGCGCCTTCCGGCAGGGGCGCCAAACTCACATCCGCTGGCGACCGCCACTCGGCCGCGGGAGGCCACCCGGTCAAACATGGCGGCGGCTGGTTGATCGCCACACCGAGGTCCAGCACCGCGTTGTGCTCTTGCTCATACGGAGCCGAGATCGTCTGGATGATCGAACCGGCCTGCGGCAACAGCACCAGCACCTGCTCGACGCCGGCGTGATAACGCTTGAGCATCTCGATCACGACCGAGAGATTGGCCAGGGTCTGCGGCAGCGAATCCCGGACGTCGCTGAACACCGAGTTGAGATCGTCGGCGGTCGGCGCGGCCTTCGGTAGCAGGTCCCTGAGGTTCTGGTCCTTCTCGGCGGCCTGCGCGCCCAACACGTTCAGGTTGTGCGCCCAACGCTCGATCTGCGGACTGGACGTGGCCTGGCTATCAAGGATCGGCGCGGAGTTCTGAATGATGTCGTCGACATCGCGGATATTCGTCCGGAAGTCACCGACGATCGCCTGAGTCGAGTCGACCAGCCGTTGCAGCGCCGGACCCAACCCGCCGACCGACTGCGCTGTCTCGTCGAGCAGCTGACCGATCTTGTCCTTCGGCAACGCTTTCAACCCGCGGTAGGCGGTGTCCAGCGCCGGCCCGATCTCGCTGGGCACTGTGCCCTTCGTGATGGTCTGCCCGGGCGAGAAGAACTTGCCCGGATTGCCCGGCGACACCAGGTCCAGGTACTGCTCACCGACCGCCGACACCGAGTGCACGTTCGCCGTCGCATCGGCCGGGATCTTGTAGCGGCTGTCGATGCTCATCGTCGCCTGCGCGCCGTGCTCGGTCGGCTCGACATCGGTGACCTTGCCGATCGTAATACCGCGATAGGTGACGTTGGCCGTCGGATACAAGCCACCCGACGCGGGCAGGTCGGCCTTCAGCTGGTACTGGCCGATACCCATCAAGGTCGGGATACGCAGGTAGTACCAGCCCAGCACCACCAGCGCGACCACGGTGATGATGCTGAACAGCACCAATTGGCGTTTGATGAACCTGGTTAGCATGTCGCCCTCTCCACCAATGGTCCGCCGGGGGCGTCGTTCGGGTTCGGCGTATAGCGGACGTCGGGAATCATCGTCGCCGGGTCACGGCCATACGACTGCTCGAGCGCCCGTAACGCGCCGGACAACCCCGTCCCGGTGAGGAAGGCGTTGTCGACCGTCGACAACGTCGTGTCGAGGTTGAGCGAGGCGTTCATGAAATCGCCTCGAATCAGCTTCGGAGCGGTGTCTATGTCGAACGGGATCGTGGCGAGGATTTTCAGCGTCCCGAGCAGATACGGCGCGGCGCGGCCCAACTCCTTCAACGGACACTGCAGCAGCTGCAGGTTCTGATGCAGCGGGCCCCGCGTTTCCGACAGGTATTGGTCGGCGGCCAAGCTGAGGCGGCCCAGCGCGTTGGTGGCGTCGATCAGCAGTTGCTGCTTTTCGGCGAAATGCTTGATCAGTGGCGGGAATTCGGTGAGCACCCGATCCAGGACGTCCGCACGTGTGCCCGCGTACGCCAGCAGCCGGTCGGTGGAGTCGATGGCGTGGGTGATGTCGTCGCGTTGCTGGTTGAGTTCGCGGGTGAAGGTGTCCAGCTTGCCGAGGAACGCGCGGATCTGCGGCCCGCGACCGCTCAAGATGTTGTTGACCTCGTTTTGGATCACCTCGAGATTCGAGATACCGCCGCCGCGCAGAATCATTGCGAGGCTGGCCAACGTGCGCTCGATGTTGGGCCACGCTGACGAGTTCTTCAGCGGAATGGTGTCGCCGTCCTTCAGCAGTTGCGGCGACGGGTTGGGCGGTGCGGCCAGCTCGATGTGCTGAGTACCGAGCAAGCTGGTCTGCCCGATCTTGGCGGTGGCGTTCTTCGGCAGCTTGACGTTGCCGTCCACCCCCAGCGTCAGGGTGGCCACCCAGTTCTTCAGCTGGATGTCGCGAATCTTGCCGACGAACACGTCGGCCACCAGCACTTTGCTGTTGCCGTTGATTGCCAGCGTGTCCGGCACCTGCACGTAGAGGGTGTAGGCGCCGGCTCCGCTGCCGGGGCCGCCGGGCAGCGCCACATTCGCGATGCCGCGCCAGCCACACGAGCTCACCATCACCGCGGCGACCAGCAGAACCAGCCCCTGCCAGGCCCTTTCACAGACCAGGTGCATCACGCGGCTCACGAGCCCCCTCCTATCGAAGAGGCTGCCTCAGCGGGCAGCGGTGGTCCGCCCGGGCCGGGCACCTGCGGACTGACCGGACCCGAGACCGGTGCCGGCGTCGGCGCGACCGGGCCGGGAACCACCTCTGGTCCGGGCGGCGGTGGCGGTATCGGCTGCGGATTACCGGGTACGCCGATGAACGGCAGCGGACCAGGCTCCTCGTTGTACGCGTTAGGCGGGCCCGGCGGGGTTTGGTACTGCGACTGGACCGGCTCGATGTTCGGGCCACCCATCAGTTCGGCCAACGATTCCGGGGTAAGCAAGCCTTCCGTGATCGGGCCCACCCTCGTCCCTTGCATTCCGGGCGCAACAATCCAGCCCGGCTGCGTGTTGCGGTGCGAGGTCGGTGTGTCGGGCACCCAGATCCCCGGCACGGTGGTGTCCTTGTATCCCGGTGGCGGCTGCAGCCGTGGCTCGGAGTAGGCCACCTCCTTGGGCAGGGTCGCAGCGGTGCTGAAGAAGTTCAACCCGAACGGGATGTAGTTGAACTTGATCGCGTCCAGAATCGGCGCCAGATACTGCGCACACAGTTCGGCAGACTCCTGATAGCCCGCCCGACTGAAGGCCTGAATCGTGCTGCAGATCAACTGCATCGGGCTCGCGAAGCCGATGCCGCCGAGGATCGACACCGGCTGGCTGACGACGGCACCGATCGCCGGGTGGTAGATCTGGTTGAGATTCGCCAGCGCGGTCGGCGCGACGTGCAACACGGTTTCCAACCCGTTCAGCGGATCGGGCTGCAGCAGCGTGTTGGTTGCGGTGGCGAGGTTGTTGACGTCGTGCGTCAGCACATCGCGGTTCTTGGCCAGGAAGGGCCGCAGCGTCGTGAGCAAACTGTCGAACTGCTGGATGGCATTGGCCAAGTCGCGGTCCGAGCTGGCCAGGCTGTTGGTGAACTGGGCCAGGTTCTTGTTGAGCGCGACGAATTTCTGGTCGTCCTCATGCAGCGCGTTGACGAACAGCGCCAAGCTGCGCACCACGGCGAAGAAGTCGCCGCGGCCCTCGTTGAGCGCGTTGAGTGACCGCGACAGGGCGTCCAGCGTGGTGTTGATCTTTTTGCCCTTGCCGGCGAGCCCATTGGCGAACGATTCGATGATGTCGCCGAACGGCCCCTTGGGCTGCTCCTTGGTGGGGCCGAGTTTGGAGATGATGTTGGTAACGGTGTTGCGCAGCTGGTCCCATTCGGTGGGCACCTGAGTGCGCTCGATAGGGATCACCGCGTTATCGCCCAGCACCGGACCGCCCTTGTAGGGCGGATCCAACTGGATGTAGCGCGACGCCACGAGGGTGGGGTTGAGGATCTCCGCCGAGGCGTTGGCCGGGACCTTGTACTTGTTCGCGTAGTGAAAGGTCACCTTCATCTTGTCGCCGGCCGGCTCGATCTTGTCGATCGAACCCACGGGCACACCCATGATCCGAACCTCGTCGCCCTTGTACAGCGCGTTGGCCTCGGGGAAGTACGCGACGACGGTGTTGTTGGTCAGCTTTTTGAAGAGCTGAATCCCGACATAGCCGGCGACCAAGGCAAGCACGATCACCAGTGATCCGATGATCACCGCCGCCCGCGACAGCTTGGGCAGCCGTAGGTTGCGGATATCGAAGACGGTGCTCAACCTTCCCTACCTCCCAAGCTTCCGCCCCCGCCGCCTGGCTGGCTGTTTCCGCCTTGACCGGGCGGGATGAACGGCGCCGGCAACTGGTTCCCGGGCCCCGGCGGCGCGGGCGGTCCGGGAGGCAGAGGTGCCGGCGGAGGCGCCGCTGCGGGATTGGCCGGAGCCGGACCCGCCACAGGACCTGGTGGCTCGCTGCGTCCCCCGGGCGGACCCGGCGCGATCGGCACCGGTGTGCCCGGAACGTCCGGCGCGACCTCGCCCGGTCGCCCGCCGATCGAGATGCCCGGTGTCGGCGGCAAGCCGTTGGGGTTCGGCGGCGACGACAACACGTCGGGCAGCGCCGGGTACGGCCCATTCGGCCCGAACGGACCCAGGTTCTGGTCGACACCCGCACACGGCATCGGGTTCCACGGCCGCGGCAGCAGATCCGGCGTTGGCGCGTACGAACACGGTGAGCCCGGAGCCACTGCCGGTCCCGGATGATCCGGCGTGCCCTCCAATACCGGCGGCGCCGGCGGCGGCGCACCGTTGGGGAACCGGGTGCCGTTGGGGTCGGGGAACCGGAACGCCGGCAGCCCCGCGCTGCGCCAGAAGTCCTCCGGATCGATCCCGCGCTTCTTAAATGCGGCATCCACCCACGGCTGCAGGATCCAGCCCGGCGTCAGCAAGAAGTTAGCCAGCGACACCTTGAAATACGGTCCCGACGCAACAGTTTCGTTGAAGGCGGCGATGGTCTTGGAGAGCAGGGTTACCGCGGTAGCCAAGTCGTCCTTGCGCGCCACCAACAGGTCACTGACGGTGCGCAGCTGCTCCAGTACGTGATTCAGGTTGGGGTTGTCGTTGATCACGCCCTGCAACTGCGTCGACAGGGCAGCCACGTTTCCTAGCAGTGCGCCGATGGCCCGGCTTCGTTGGTTGAAGGCGGCCAGCAGCGTATTCCCGTTCACGAACAGCCGGTCGATTTGATCGCTGCGCTCGCCGAGCACACTAGCCACCTGGTTGGCCTGCTTGAGCAAGTGAGTGACCTGTTCATCGCGCTTGCCGATGGTGTCGGAGAACTTGGCCACCCCGTCCAGAGCCGCGCTCAGGTGCGGGTAGGTCTCGTCGATGGTTTCCGACAGCACGTTCAACGACCGCTTGACGGTGTCGATGTCCCAGCCCGAGGCGGCCTTGGTGACGTCGAAGAACGCGTCGTAAATCTGGTACGGGGTGGTGCTTTGGCCCAGCGGCAGCGTGCCGTTCGGACGCAGCCTTTGGGTGCCTCGCGGGTCGATCTCAAGCACTTTCCGGCCCAGGATGGTATCGGTCTTGATCGCCAGCCGGCTCTCGGTGCCGATGGTCTGGGTGCCAGTCGAGAAACTCATCACGACGTGGTCGCCGTCGATCTTGATTCCCTCGACCTTGCCGACGTTCATGCCGGCGATGCGCACCTTGTCACCCTTATTCAATCCGCCCGAATCCGGGAACTGCGCGAAGTAGATCGGGCTGGCGAACAACATCGGGACACTGGTCAAGGTTTGGCCGACACCGACGACGAGCAGCGTGACCACAATGCCCATCAGGCCGATACGAAGCCGGTTAGCAGGTTCGAGGGTTCTCATTGCGGCGTGCACCTACCAGTCGGCTGCGTCCAGACTCTGACCGTGCGGACCGGCCCACCGGGCTGAAGCCCGTTGGTCTTCAAAGTGACATCGCACAAGTAGAAGTTCACCCAGTCTCCGTAGCTGCCGACGGCGCGGCCTACCGTGTTCACGCCGACCGGCGCGCGGCGCAGCAGATCGTCGTACTGGTCGCGCTGGTCGATGATCGCCTGCTGGATCGGGTCCAGGTAGTTGATCGTGTCGTGCAACAGGGACCGATTCTCTGCCAGTAGGTCGGCCACTGTTCCCGCGGCGTCACTGATGTGCGCGGTGCCCGCGGCCAGTGAGTCGGCGTGATTGTCCAGCCCGCTGATCAATTTCTCGAAGTTGTCGACGGTCTCATCGAACTGCTTGCGGTGCCTGACGGTGGTGTCCAGCACGGTGTTGAGGTTCTTGATCACCTCGCCGATTGCCTGGTCGCGCTCGGCGATGTGGGACGTCAATTGTGCTGTCTGGTCGAGGATGTCGTTGATGGTGCCGCCTTGGCCCTGGAAGACCGTGATGATGGACGAGGCGATGTTGTTGACCTTGTCCGGGTCCAGCGCCCGAAACAGCGGCTTGAAACCACCGATCAACGCGTCGAGGTCCAGCGCCGGCTGGGTGCGCGACAGCGGAATGAATCCTCCGGGCGGCAGCACCTTGTCGGAGCCTTCGCCCTCCCCGCGCTTGAGCTCCATGTAGCGGTCACCGATCAGGTTCAGGTAGCGGATCTGCGCGGTCGTGGACTGGTACAGCGGCACTTTGCGGTCGACGTCGAAGTCCACATGCACCTTGTGGCCGTTGTCGACAAGCTTGATCTTTTTGACCTTGCCGATCTCCACACCGGAGGCGCGGACGAATTGCCCGTTGCGTAATCCGCTGGCATTGCTGAATTCCGCGGAGTAGCTGTAGGTCCGGTCGAAGCGAATCTGCCCGAACACCACAACGAGGAGCGCCGTGAACGCCAGCAACACCGTTCCGATGATGCCGAGCTTGATGACAGTGCCTCTGATACTCATGGGTTGATCGTGTTGTCCCCTACTTGGCGGCCCCATACGTACTCGATTGCGTACGGCGAGCCGACGTCCACGTGGTTGTACGGCGCCAGGCTGACGCCGGTATCAACGACCAGGTACGGCGCCGGCCACAGCTCACGGGTGATCTTCTGCCAGCAGCCGGGTGCCCCGCCCGGCCCACCGCGAGCGTTGATCCGCGGCAGGTTCTCCGGGTAGATGTAGGGATTCGGCGACCCGCCGACGAGCCCGGCCAACCCTGCCAGGCCCATGGTGGCCGCCGTGATGCCTGCCCCGGGCAGAGACGCCAGCATTCCCAATCCGGAAAGCAGTGCGACATTGGTTCGCAGCTCGTAGCCGCCGAAGCCACCGGTGAACGCAGCGACCTTGGGTTCCGCCTCGCTGATGTTGCGGACGGCACAGAAGATCTCCGGAGCATAGGTTTTGAGCAGCTGCGCGCTGGGCACCAGATCGGCCGCGCCCCGCGCCAGGTACGGCCCGCCGCGGTTGACGATGTCGGCGCCGGTGTTGCCGAATCCCGTCGCCGCCAGCAACGCCTCATCCAAGTCCTTCTCATGCTGGTGCAGCGTGCGCGCGGTGACGACAGCGTTGTTGAGGAAGTCGAACAGGTCCGGCGCCGCGTTGGCGTAGGTGTCACCGAGCGTGGCCAGCTGTTGAATGTCGTGGCGGATGGTTGGCATGCGCGGGTTGACGTCGTCGAGGATGGCGTTGCCGTTGACGATCGACTGACCGAACTTGTCGCCCAACCCGTTCAACGCTTCCGCGGCCGCGGAGAGGGTCAGGTTCACCTTGACCGGATCGACCTTCTCCGAGATCGACATGATCGTCTGGAACAACGTGTTGAACTCGGTGGTCACCGACCTTGCGTCGATCACACGACTTGGTGTGATCCGTTGTGGTGCAGGGTTTTTCGGCGACGTGAGCGACACATACTTTTGGCCGAACACTGTGGTCGCTTTGATGTTGGCGTCCACGTTGGCCGGAATAAGCCTAAGGTAGCGGGGGTAGACGTCCAAGGTGAACTTGGCCGCTGGTCTGCCGTCTAGTTGGACCTCCGAGATGCTGGCCACCCGGCCTATCTGCACGCCGTTGTAGGTGACCTTCGCACCGGGATCCATCACCAAACCCGCTCGAGCCGACAGCATCGTCAGCTGTGTCTTCGGTGTGAAGTTCCCTTTGTACTGCATATACACCAGCCACAGCACCAGCGCACTGACCAACGCAACCACCACACCGGCCACCCTGTATGGCTGCGCCGGTGGTTTGTTTACTTTGCCTTGCGGAGTTGTCATGGCGTATCCCGTTGCCTCACACCGTGAATGCGAAGTTCGGGTCGACGCCGTAAAGCGCCATTTCGGCCAACAGCATGACGACGGGCGTCGAGACCAGCGAGAAGCGCATCGAGCGGCCGACCGCCTCACCGACCCCGACCGGACCGCCACTGGCGTTGTATCCGTAATAGCAATGGGTGAGCATCACGACCCCCGCGATGATGATGACCTCCACGAATGACCAAAACACGTCGTTGGGGCGCAAAAACGTTCGGAAATAGTGCTCGTAGGTGCCAGACGACTGTCCGTACAACACGGTCGTCAGCGCCTGCGGAGATAGGAACGACAGGATCAGGCCCACCGAGTAGAGCGGGATGATCACCACCAGTCCCGCCAGCGCCCGGGTGGACACCAGGTACGCCATCGACTTGATGCCCATGACCTCCAGCGCGTCGATCTCTTCGCTGATTCGCATGGCGCCGAGTTCGGCGGTCGCGCCGGCACCGACCGTGGCCGCTAGAGCGATACCGGTGACGATAGGGGCGACAAGACGCACGTTGATGAATGCGGCGAGGAACCCTAGCAGGGTCTGAAGTCCGATGTGGCCCAGCGAGGCGAGGCCTTGAATCGCAACCAGCGAACCGGCGGACAGCGACACGAACGCGATGATGACCGCGGTCCCGCCGACGACGGCCATCGCCCCAGTGCCCATGCCGATCTCGGCGATGAGCCGCAGGATTTCCTTGCGATAACGCGTGACGGCCCATGCCATGTCACGCCCGCCGATGACCGCGAACCAGCCCAGCCTGCCGGCTTCGTCGAGCGGTCGGGCGACACTGCCGCCGTAGCGGCGAAGGTTCGCGGATGCCCGCGGGAAACGGGTCCGCAGTACTTGGGCCATGCTCATCCCAGGGCCCCCGTTCCGAATCGCACACCGATGGTGGTCAGCACCACGTTGACCGCGAACAGCGCGACCACACAAAGCACCACGGTCTCGTTGACCGCGGTGCCAAGACCTTTGGAACCGCCGCGCACCGTAAGCCCGCGGTAGCAACCGACCAGGCCGGCAATGAGTCCGAACGTCAGAGCCTTGACCGTCGCGATGACCACCTCGGGCAACCCGGTGACCAGGGTCAGCGAGGACAAGTAGGCGCCGGCTGAAATGTTTTGCAGGTAGACGCCGAATAGGAAGCCACCGACCAGGCCGACCATGCACACCAGCGCGTTGAGCAACATCGAGGCCAATGCGCAGGCCAGGACGCGGGGAACCACCAACCGATGGATGGGGTCGATGCCCAGCACCTCCATCGCGTCGATCTCTTCCCGGATAGTGCGCGCACCCAGGTCGGCACAGATCGCGGTGGACACCGCCCCGGCGACCACCAGCACTGTGTTGATCGGGCCGATCTGCGTGATCACGGCGATCCCGGCGCCGGCGCCGGAGATATCGGCGGCGCCAACCTGTATCAGCAGGATGTTGAAGGTGAAGATGAAAAGCGCTGTTACCGGGATCGAGACCGCCATGGTCGGCAACAGCGCAACCCGCATGATGAACCAGCACTGCAGGATGAACTCGCGCCATTGAAATGGCACGCGGAACAACGCCTTTCCGGTGAGCGTGCACATCCGGAAGAAGCCGCCGACGAGCACCAGCGGTGGACCGAGTTGGTCGCGAACATAATCGTGTAGCCGTGGCTGCGTCGTCGTCACCGGAGCCCCCTTACGGCGTAACCGCGCGCCTTGCGACGTCGCGGCGGATCATGTCGCACGCCTCCTCCTTGCCCCAACCCAACGTGTGTGACCGCCGCCTCGTTACCCAGGGGTAGTAAGCGAGACCACAGGACCATACCCGATGGCACGCTCGCTGCGCACCGCATCCGCACTATTGACCTTTCGTCAGTTTGACCTGGGACCTTATTGTTATGTCAGCCTCCTGGGCCGTTCGCAGAATCTCTTGATGCAGACGCGGTTTGGGAGGCTCTCGGCGTACCGTAGCGAGCCCGCAGTTCGGTCTTGAGCACCTTTCCCGCCGGGTTGCGCGGCAGCGCGTCGACGATCTCCAGGCCCTTCGGATGCTTGTAGCGCGCGAGCCGCTCGGTGAGGAACTCATCGAGGTCCTTGAGGCTCAACCTGTTTTGCGGATCGTCGCCCGCGACCGCGGCCACCGCGATGGGCACCTCACCCCACTTTTCGTCCGGTCGACCGATCACCGCGACCTCGACGATGGCGGGATGACTGGCCAGCACGTTCTCCACCTCCGCGCAGTAAATGTTCTCGCCGCCGGAGATGATCATGTCCTTCTTGCGGTCGACCACCCAGACGTAGCCGTCCTCGTCCATCCGGACGAGGTCACCGGAGTGGAACCAGCCGCCGGCAAATGCCTCCGCCGTCGCCTGCGGGTTGTTCCAGTAGCCGCTCATCAACGTCGGTGCGCGGTAGACAATTTCACCAACTTCGCCGATAGCAACGTCGTTCATGTTGTCGTCGACCACCCGCGCGGCGACGGTGGGAATCACCTTGCCGACCGATCCTCGCTTACGAATCGCGTCTTCACCGAGCAGCATGCAGGTGACCGGAGACATCTCGGTCTGGCCGAACGCAGCCAGTATCTGGGTGCCGGGGAACGTTTCCGACATCTGGCGCAGCAGGGTGTCCGACGCGGGGGCGGCACCCCACGACATCACCCGCAGCCGGACGTCGCGCGGATTCGCCTGCTGCGCAGCGCATACCGCTTGCCATTGGGCCGGGACCAGGAAAATACCGGTCACCTTCTCGGCGGCCAGGACGTCGAGCAGCTGTCCGGGATCGAATGCGCCCAGCGGATGGATCACGGTGGGGATGCCCAGCAGCATCCCGGTCAGCATGTTGCCGATCCCGGCGATGTGGAAGAACGGCACCCCGATAAATCCGACATCGTTGTTGAGGTCGGCGCCACTGGTATAGAGCGCCGTCATCGTCTGCCCGGTGAGATTGGTGTGGGTCAGCACGGCGCCCTTCGGCCGGCCGGTGGTGCCCGAGGTGTACATGATCAGCGCCGGCGAGTCGTTGGGTATGTCGACCGGTTGGTGTGCGTCGCCGGGCTCGTCGATCAGTTCTTCGTAGCCGATCACGCCGTCGTCGCCGGCCGCCTCGGCAACGATGATCATGTCAAGCACCGAGGTGACGTCGCGGACGCCGGCGGCGACGGCGGCGAGCACGGGCTCGGTGATCATCACCCGCGCCTCGCAGTCGTCGACAAGGAACGCAAGCTCGGTCGGCGTGAGCCGGAAGTTCACCGGGACCGCGATCGCGCCGAGCATGTTCGCGGCCAGCACCGACTCGACGAACTCGGGCCGGTTCAGCATCAGGATCATGACCCGGTCCCCGAACGCAACCCCGCGGCGGCTCAGTGCGTCGGCCAGTGCGGTGACACGGCGGTGAAGGTCCGACCACATGATCGTGCGGCCGAGGAACCGCAACGCCGTCGCACCCGGCTGCATCAATGCATGGCGCTCAAGCTGATTCACCCAGTTCTGTCGGCGGGATAGGTGGGGCTGTTTGGTGGTGGCGGCCAACTGTGCGGTCAACGAGCGATTCCCTTCATCGGTCCCGGGTATGAAGTTGATATTTGATAAAACTTCGTGTTGTCTGGGTCACATTATGGTCTTGGTGCCACGAAGACAAGTCCTGTGAACGCGCCCGCTTCCGCGCATCCTCGTAGTCGGCTTCCGCTGCGCCGGGCGCAGTTATCCGACGAGGTCGCAAAACATTTGCGGGCCGCGATCATGTCGGGCGCCCTGGCGCCGGGGATGTTCATCCGGCTCGACGAGACCGCTGCCAGGCTCGGCGTGAGCATCACCCCCGTGCGCGAGGCGCTGCTGAAGCTGAGCGGCGAGGGCATGGTGCGGTTGGAGCCGCACCGCGGTCATGTGGTGGTGCCGCTGACTCGCCAGGACGTCGACGACATTTTCTGGTTGCAGGCCACGATCGCCAAGGAGCTGGCCGCGACGGCCGCGCAGCGGATGACCGATGCCGAAATCGACGAACTCGAACGGATCAACCAGTCGTTGGCGGCGGCCGTCGCGTCCGCCGACGTCGACGCGATCGCGTCCACTGAGTTCGCGTTTCACCGGGCGTTCAACCGTGCCACCGGCCGGATCAAGCTGGCGTGGTTTCTGTTGCATGCCGCGCGCTACATGCCGCTGCGGGTCTACGCCGCGGACCCGAGTTGGGGTGAGGCAGCCGTGGAGAACCACCGGCAGTTGATCGCCGCATTGCGCCGCCGCGACGCCGCGGCCATCGTGGAGCACACCAACTGGCAGTTCGTCGACGGCGCGCGCCGGCTCACCGACAAGCTGGACGACAGCGGGATCTGGGACTAACGGTTGGCGGCCAGCTGCTCGGCGCGTTTCTTGAGATTCTCCGCCAGGTAGTCCAGCACGTTGTTGGCCATCGACTTGACCATCGGCTTGGGCACCGACATCTCGGTCTCGACATCCATATCGACGGTGAGCAGCGATGTCGATCCCATCTCGACCACGCTGAACAACTGCTCCTGTTTGGTGAACAGGTCGCCCTGCTGCATGACGGTCTGAATCTGGTTCGGGCTGGGGTAGTACACCGCTTGGATGTAGGTGCCTTCGATGCCCTGCCACGCCGCGTCGAGCCGTAGCTGGCTCGGCCGGCCGTCGTCGTAGCGGGCCAGCACCCACAGACCCTTGATCTCTTCGTTCCATTGGGGATACGACTCGAAGTCGGCGACGATGGCCATGATCGAGGCCGCGTCGGCGGCGACTTCGACGGTCTTGCTCACGATGGGCATTGGGCTAGGTTATCCGACGCGAATTAGAAGCCCGGGCCGTGATTTCGCAGGGTGCTAAGACTCCACGCAGGCCGTCGACAGCAGGGCCCGGATGGGGTCGGGAATCGGTTGCGGTTTGCGGCTGGTCCGGTCGACGTAAACGTGCACCCAGTGTCCGAGCGCGGCGACCGCCTGTTGTTCGCCGTCAGCGAGTTCTTCGCCGGCACGGAACACCCCCAGGCGATAGGTGACGCTGCTGCGCCCGAGGCGAGTAACCGCCAGGCCGACGACCAGACGCTGCGGGAAGTGCAGTTCGGAAAAGTAGCGACAGCCCGATTCCGCGACGATGCCTTGCACGGGCGCGGTGACGGGATCCAAGTCGACGTTCGTGTTGATCCAGGCGTTGATCGCGGTGTCGAAGAGTTGGTAGTAGACCGCGTTGTTGAGGTGGCCGAACATGTCGTTGTCAGCCCATCGGGTGAGCACGGGCCAGAGCACCAGAAAGTCGCGGCTGGTCAGGTTGTCCGGTGTGGGCGGAACTGACGTCATGGTTGTATTCGAACATGCTGCAAATCCGCGGCGCCGTCCTGGAGCACATCGGCTCGCCTCGGCCGTACGCGACGTCCCGGCCGATCAATGTCACCGACGTCGACCTGGCACCGCCCGGCGCGGGTGAGCTGCAGGTCCGCATCGAGGCGGCCGGCGTCTGCCATTCCGACCTGTCGGTGGTCGACGGCAATCGGGTCCGGCCGGTGCCGATGCTGCTGGGGCACGAGGCAGCCGGGATTGTCGAACGCGTCGGCGACGGCGTTGGTGACCTGAGGGTCGGCCAGCGGGTGGTGATGGCGTTCCTGCCGCGCTGCGGGCAGTGTGCGGCCTGCGCCACCGATGGGCTGACGCCGTGCGAACCAGGCAGTGCCGCCAACACCGCCGGCACACTGCTGGGCGGCGGAATGCGGTTGTCCCGCGACGGGCAGCCGGTGTATCACCACCTCGGTGTGTCGGGTTTTGCGACGCATGCAGTGGTCCACCGCGCCAGCGTCGTCCCGGTGCCCGACGACGTTCCGCCCGGTGTGGCGGCGCTGCTGGGGTGCGCGGTGCTGACCGGCGGCGGTGCAGTGCTCAACGTCGGTGCGCCGCGGCCCGGGCAGACGGTGGCCGTCGTCGGGCTCGGCGGTGTCGGCATGGCGGCGGTGCTGACTGCGTTGGCGCACAACGACGTCCGCGTGGTCGCGATCGACCAGCTGACTGACAAGCTGACGGCCGCACAGGGACTCGGCGCGCACGAGACCTATACACCGCAGGCCGCCACTGAGGCCGGCGTCAAGGCGCCGATCGTCGTCGAGGCGGTCGGCCACCCCTGCGCGCTGCAGACGGCGATCGAGCTGACCGCCCCGGGCGGTCGGACCATCACGGTGGGGCTGCCGCCCCCGGATGCCCGGATCAGTGTGTCGCCGTTGGGTTTTGTCGCCGAGGGCCGGTCGCTGATCGGCAGCTACCTGGGCTCAGCGGTGCCGGCGCGTGATATTCCGCGGTTCGTGGAGTTGTGGCGCGCGGGCAGGTTACCGGTCGAGTCACTGGTGTCGTCGCGGATCGGGTTGGACGACATCAACGTGGCGATGGATCACCTGGCCGACGGGATTGCCGTGCGGCAACTCATCACTTTTTGAATGCGCGGCGCAGCGCCAGGGCCTGCAGATCGAACAACTGCTGCGACACCTCCCAGTCGGGCAGCAGTGAGTCGAAGCCGTGACAGGTTCCGGGAAAGACGTGCAGTTCGGTGGCGACGCCGGCGCTCAGCAGCCGTGTTGCGTAGTCGAGCGCTTCGTCGCGAAGCGGGTCGAGCTCCGAGCAGGTAATGAGAGTCGGTGGCAGGCCTGCAAATTCGTTCTGCCGGGCCGGCACAGCGTCGGCCGATGGCGCCGTCGGACCGAGGTAGTGCTGCCACATCAGCTCGGCGGCGGGACCGTCGAACGCCGGCGTCGCTGCGAATTCGCCTTTCGAGGGGGTGGGCCGGTCGTCGAGCGCCGGCTGGTGCAGCAGCTGGAACGCCACCGCGGGCCCGGCCTGTTGCGCGAGGCACGCCGCCAGCGCGGCGCCCGCGCTGTTGCCGGCGACCGCAACTCGCGACCGGTCGACATTCAGTTCGCCCGCATTGCCGATCACCCACTTCAGCACCGCGGCAACGTCGTCGAGCGCGGCCGGGTACGGGTGCTCCGGGGCCAGCCGGTAGTCGACCGACACCACCGTGCAGCGGCCCCGCTTGGCCAGCTCCACACATTGCCGGTGGTCGATGTCGAGGTTGCCCAGCACAAACGCCCCGGCGTGGCAGTAGACAACGACGGGCGCGGGCGACGGCCCGCCGCGGTAGATCCGCACCGGAACCGACCCGGCGACGGCGTCGCAGATCCGCAAGCCCGTGGTGTCGTCGGTTTCGGCGGCGGCGCGCCGGCGCTCGTTGAGCGATTCGCGGGCCGGCCCGATCGCGGACAGGTCGGTGCGCGTCAACGGCAGCGCGCGCAAAACCGGATCGAGTCGGTCCACTAGCGGGCCTCGGCGGGCTCGAAGGTGAAGTCGGCGGGCTTGAATCGGCGCGTCATGCTCCAGAAGGCGCGCGCGCTGCGCGGCCACTGCGTGACGACGCGCCCGTTGGCTGCGCGAAAGTAGTTGCTGCACTGGGTGGTCCACACCGTGCCCTGCATCCATTGGTCGATCTTGGCGAGGAATCGAGCCATCGCGTCGGGCCGCACCGATACATACCGCTTGCGTTGGCGCCGCAGGTATTTCACGGCCCGCACGATGTAGCGAGCCTGCGCCTCCAGCACAAAGATCACGCTGTTGGAGCCGACGTTGGTATTGGGCCCGTAAAGCATGAAGAAGTTCGGGAATCCGGGCACCGCCATGCCCAGATAAGCGTGGGCGCCGTCGCACCAGACGTCGCGCAGCGCTACCCCACCCTCGCCGATCACGTCGATCTCGCCGAGATAGTCGGCGGCGGCGTAGCCAGTGGCGCAGACCACGACGTCGACGTCGCGTTCGCCGCCGTCCTCGGTGACCAAAGAGCGGGCGCGCAGGGCGCGTGCCGGGCTGCTCAGCACCTCGACGTTGGGTTGCGTCAACGCCTGCAGGTAGTCGGAGGAGAAGACCAGCCGCTTGCAGCCCATCGGATGATCTGGGGTCAGCGCGCGGCGCAGCTGCTCGTCGTCGACGGTGTTCTCCAACAGCCGCAGCGCAATCGAGGTGAACTCGTGGGTCTTGTCGCTGCCGTGTTCGATCACCGAGATGTTGGCCTCGCTGCGCAGCCATAGGCGGGTGCGGTACAGCTTTTTTGCCAACGGGACGTGAGCGAAAACCCAACGCTCCCTGCGGGTATATGGCCGATCGGGTTTGGGCAGTATCCACGTCGGCGAGCGCTGCACCGAGTAGACCTTTGCGGCGACCTTCGCCAGCTCGGGCACCAATTGGGATGCGCTCGACCCGGTTCCCAGAATGGCAACCCGCGCGCCGGTGAGGTCGACGGAATGATCCCAGCGCGCGGAATGCATCACCGTTCCGGTGAACGGCTCTTCCTCGACTAGAGGCGGCATCACCGGCCGGGTGAACAACCCGACGGCCGACACCACGATGTCAAAGCAATGCTGCTCCCCTGCTGCGGTGGTCAGCCACCACTGTTGTGTGTCGGCGTTCCAGTGGGCCGAGCGAATCTCGGTGCCCAGCCGCAGATGTGGGTCCAGCCCGTACCGTTCGGCGCAGCGTTCGAAGTACGCCAGGATTTCCGGCTGCCCCGACCATAGCCGCGACCAGTGCGGGTTCAACTCGAACGAGTAGGAATACAGATGCGACTTGACGTCGCAGGCCAGCCCGGGATAGGTGTTGATCCGCCAGGTTCCGCCGACGCCATCCTCCCGGTCGAAGATCGTGAAGTCGCGAAAACCGGCTCGCCGCAGCAATATTCCCAAGGCGAGACCGCCCGGCCCGGCACCGATGATGCCGACCTTCATGGAAGCTGCAGGCATTGGCCACCGTCGACGACGAGCTCGGCGCCGGTGATGAACGACGCCTGGTCCGAAACCAGGAAGGCGACGGCGTCGGCTACTTCGGCCGGCTGTCCGATGCGCCCGGAGGGTGACGTCGCCGCCAGCCGCGCCTGAGTGGCGTCGTCGAGCATCGGCGTCGCGATCGGGCCGGGGAACACGGCGTTGACGCGGATCTTGGACGGCGCGAGCTCGGCGGCGGCGATCTGGGTGAGCCCCCGCAGTCCCCACTTCGCCGACCCGTACGCGCTGTGCCCCGGGAACGGACGCAGCGCCCCGGTGCTGCATGTGTTGACGATCGCCGCACCCTCCGCGGCCCGCAGGTGAGCCAGGGCGGCGCGGATGCCCAGGAAGGCGCCCAGACAGTTGACCCGCCACGCAGTTTCGAATCCCTCGACCGTTTCCTCGGCGATCGGCGCGCGATGCAGCAGCCCGGCGTTGTTGACCAGAGTGGTCAACCCGCCGAACCGGTCGACGACCGTGGTGACGGCTTGTTCCCATTGCGACGGCGACGTGACGTCGAGCGGGACGGCGACGACCCCGTCGTCGTGCAGCTCCTCCACCGCGGCTGACAGCTGCTGAGTGTTCACATCGCAAGCCGCGACGCGAAAACCATTGGCGCGCAGCCGTTGCACAATGGCCCAGCCTTGGCCGCGGGCGGCCCCGGTGACGAGTGCGACCCGCCGGCTCACGACGATGCTTCCTTGAGGAATTCCGCCGCGCCGCGGCGCAGCGCCTGGGATTCCGCTGCCAGGGTGATCATCTGATATCCCAGGCCGGCCATCGCACGCCCGTTGACACCGGTCCCCGCGTGGATTCCGGTGACCCGGTTCGCCGCCGTCGCCGTGCGCTGAATGCGCGCGATGGCGTCCAGCACCTCTGGGTGGCCGGCGGACTGGCGCACGTCGACGCCCATCGACAGCGCCAGGTCGGCGGGTCCGACGTAGATGCCGGAAAGTCCTGGCACGGCGCAGATTCGCGCCAAGTCGGTCAGCGCCGCGGCGGTTTCGATCATCGCGAAGACACTCACCCGCTCCTCCAGCGCCGCGGTGTCGTAGCCCAGGCTTGCCCGCAGCGGACCGAAGCTGCGCACCCCGGTCGGCGGGTATCGGGTGGCAGCCACGCCGGCGGCGGCCTGCTCGGCCGATTCGATCATCGCGATGACGATGCCGTCGGCGCCGGCGTCGAGCACGCGTCCGATCGGCGCCGGGTCAGCCGACGACAGGCGCACCACGGTCGCGATCGGCACATGTTCGAGGCGGCGCAGCATACTGGCGATGTCGGTGTCGTCGAGATAGCTGTGCTGCGCGTCGAACCCGACGTAGTCATAACCGGCCCGGGCGAATTCCTCGGGGCCCATCAGCGTGGGCCCGGTGATCCAGCCGCCCCAGATCGGCGTCTTCCGGCCGAGTTCTTGCTGCAGACGACTGGGAGTCATGCGGTGTCCACGATCGCGATCTTGACCCGGTCCGGTTCCGGGCGGCAGGCCAATTCGAATGCTGCTTGCACGTCATCGATGTCGAAGGTGTGCGTCAGGTAGGCTGCATGCAGCTCAGGGTGCTCGGCGGCGAATTTGCCCGCGAGGTCCAGCATTCGCCGCCGGTCCAGCGTCACACCGGATTTCAGTGTCAGGTTGTTCCGCAGCATGGTGCGCATGCTGATCGGATAGCTGTCGTCGTCGGCGACGCCGAAGTAGAACACGGTGCCGCCCGGCGCTGCCGCCTGGATGGCATGGTTCAAAGTGGCGACCTGGTGGCCGACCGCTTCGATCACGATGTCCGGCCGGTCGACCAGTTGGCTGACCCACCGGTCGCTGGTGGCGCGCACCATGGTGTCGACGCCGAATGTCGTTGCTACGGCGGACCTGTCGACGGGGTCGACACCGGTGACTTGTTGGGCGCCGGCCGCTTTGGCCGTGTAGGAGAACAGCAGCCCGATCGAGCCCTGGCCCAGGATCGCGACATGGCGGCCGGCCAGGTCGGGCAACTGCTCGAGCGCGTAGAGCACACACGCCAGCGGCTGCAATACGATCGCCTGCTGTGGTGTGAGCGCCGGGTCGTACGGGGCAAGCCCGTCGCCGTCGCTGACCAGCCGCTCCATCAGCCCGTCGAATCCGGACGCCCACCCCACCACGCGATCGCCCGGCCGATGCTCGGGATGGCGGCTGGCGATCACTTCGCCGGCGACCTCGTGAATCGGGTAGCCGTCCTTGTCGGCGGCGTTGCGGCCGTCGTCCCCCGGAAGCCGGCCCCGCACACCGCGAAACGCGGGCAGGTCGCTGCCGCACACCCCGGCGGCCAGGAACCGCAGCAGCACCTGGCCCTCGCCTAGCTCGTCCGGCGTCTTCTCGGGGATCGAGGTCCGCTCGAACTGATACGGGGCGGTGATCCGGTATGACCACACGTCAGACCTCCACCGGGACGCTGCTCCAGCCCCACTGGAAGCTGGACGGGGGCCGGAACGCGTCTTCGCTGTTGACGCGGTAGTCCGGAACCCGTCGTAGCCACTCCTGAACCATCACCGAGATCTCCAGGCGGGCGAGGTGATAGCCCAGGCAGAAATGCTGGCCGCGGCCGAACGCCAGCGACCGCTGGATCGGCCGGTTCCAGATGAAGTCGTCGGGTTGTGGATATTCCTGCTCGTCGCGGTTGGCCGACGCCAGCAGCGTGATGATCCGCTGCCCCGGCCGGATCGTGGTGCCGTGGATCGTGAACGGTTTTCGCACCGTCCGCGCAAACCATTGCGCCGGAGCGCAATAGCGGATCATCTCCTCGCGGGCGATGGGCACATTGGTCTCCGGGTCCGCGCGCACCGCGGCCAGCTGCTCGGGACGCCGGCTGAGTTCCCACAGTCCCTGGGCGACGATCTTGGGCACGGTCTCCGTCCCGCCGATCAGGATGCACAGCAGCTGGGTCGCGGTCTCGACGTCGTCGAGTTCGCTGCCATCGGGCAGCCGGTAGCCGAGTAGCCCGTCAACGACAGGGAGTTCGCCCTCGGACGGGTTGGCACGCCGCCGTTTGACCACCGGGGTGAGATATTCCAGGTAACCGGGGCGGGCCTGGGCGGTGTCGACACCGGTGTCGGGCTGGGGCAGGCTGCCGGCGTTGACCGCGGCGAGGATGTCGGCCGCGAGATCGGTTGGCAGGCCGAGCAAGTCGCACACCATCGAGGCTGCCACGATGCCGCCGTAGTCTTGGGTGAGGTCGAAACGGCCCCGCGGCAACAGCAGGTCGAGCCGCTCGTTGGCCAGGCGTCGGATCCGTTCTTCCAGCTGGCCGACCGGCCTCGGCCGCAAGGGCTGGCTGTGTGCGCGGCGGACGCCGTTGTAGATCGGCGCGTCGAACACGGCGTGAAACGGCAACGGATGCCACGGCGGGTCGGGCACCGGCCCGTCGTTGTGCCGGGCCAAAACCGTTGCGGCGGGCAGGGTTCCCTCCGAAGCGACGAATGTGCCGTCGTTGACCTCCAACACCTGCCAGATGTCGTCGAAGCGCGACAACGCGTAGGTGTCCCACTGCGGCAGGTAATACAGCGGATACTGCTCTCTCAGCACGCGGTAGTAGGGCAGCGGGTCGGCCATCACCGCCGGGTCGAACGGGTCGTAAGAGAAACTCATCGCAGCGGCGAGGGCGGCAGTGCCTGCAGAATCGAGTCTTCCCAGCCGTCGCGCAGCGCCGGGGCCACGCTCATCCAGGTGACGATCTCGGCGGGCGGGTTCTCTTTCCACGACGGGTAGTGCTCCGCGAAGCATTCCCAGCCGCCGTCGAGCGCCCAGTAGTGGATGACCTCGTTGTAGCGGAACGTGGTGGTGAACGAGCCGAGCCAGCGCTTGCCCGTCCGTTCCGACCACGGCACGTACAGCCGCTCCAATTCGCGGATGTAGTCGTCCTGGCGGCCGGGTTTGGTCTGCATGATCTCCTGAATCACCAGGGACGCATCGAATTTCGCGTCGGTCAGCTGGGACAGGGTCTTGTTGCTGGGCCCCGGATACATGATGCGTCCCTCGCCCGACGCCCTGATTTCGGCGAGGAACGCCGACCATTTCGCCGCCGGCGCCTCGTGGCTGCCGCCGCGCGCCTGGGCGGCACCGATCCGCGCGTAGTCGGCGAATCCGTCGATCTCCCAGATGATCGTGACCTGCGGCCAGTGGCCGTTGTAGGGCGTGGTTTCCCACATGGCAAACAACCGGGCGCCCAGGTCGGCCATCATCGGGTGGTAGGTGTCGTCGAACACCTCGGTGAACTGGTCGCTGCGCCCGGAGCCCAGCGCGACGGTCTCGTGGAGGTAGAGCAGGGTGTGGCTGTAGTACTTGCGCATCAGACCGACAACCAGGTGTTCTGGTCGCTGCGCAATGTTTCGATCGGACCGACCGTCGCCGAGTTGCCGGCCGAGCCAAGGGCGTGGCGTTTGAATACGCGCGCCGCAGCACTCAACCGATGGTGCACAGCCGTCGTCGCACGATCGACGCCGCGCGGCCACTCGTCGCCCCACAGCGTCACTTCGGTCAGGCTGTGGTCCAGCGCCTTGAGCACCGCGTCGCGGATGCCCGCATCGGCCGCGAAAGCCTCTGCGCCGACGGCTAACCCCGCACCGCCGACAAGATCTGCCTGCCACTCCAGGGTCCGCACACCCAAGATCTGCAGCGGCCGCGCATCGAATGGCGCGGGAAGCAGCACGCTGACCTCCCAGCCGGCCATCGCCCGGTCGAACAGCCATCCTCCGGCCGACAGCACGACATCGACAACGTCGCAGGCCACGACGTCGAGCCGATAGTTCAGTTCACGGCTGCGCGAACAGCTGGCCGGTGCAGCGCCGAATGCCACGGTCGGCGTCGTCATCGCATCATCCTTGGTGCGTAGCGGGCAGAGCGACTACAGCGTGACACTTTTAAGCGAAACTGTAAAGTCTCTACTTGTCCCGGCGGGCCCGCAGTTCGGCCAGAATTTCGTCGGTGTGCTCGCCCAGAGCAGGCGCGGTCGAGCGCGGCTCCCAGGGCGTGCCGTGAAAGTCGACCGGCGTCGCGATCATCGGCACACCGCCGTCGCCGTACGGCACATGCACGAGGCCGCCGCCGGCGTGGAACTGCTCGTCGGCGATCACATCCTCGACCGTGTTGATCGGCGACCAGAACAAATCCGGTTCGCAGGCAAAGGTTTCCGCCCACTCGTCCAGCGATTTGGTCGCGAAGATCTCGTCCAGTTCGGCGATGAGCTCGGCGGCGTTGGCGGCACGCGCCCGGGGCTGCGCGAAGCGTGGATCGGTCAGCCAGTCGGAGCGACCGACCGCCCGGCACAGCGGCGGCCAATGTCGCTCACCTTCGAGCCCCACGATCCAGAACCGCCGGCCGTCGCCGGCGGTGTAGTTGTTCATGCAGGGGTTGCCCATCGACTCGCGCTGCCCGATCGCGATCGGGTGGCCGGTGAGCAGAAAAGTGTTGAGGTCGAAGCTGACGGTGTAGACGCCCTGCCGGTACAGCGACGTGGTCACCAGCTGGCCGGTCCCGGTGCGGGTGCGGGCGATCAGCGCCGCGCAGATCGCCGCGGCCAGGGTCATGCCCGCGGTGTGGTCGCCCATCCCGCCGCGCTGGAACGGAGGTGTGTCGCCGGGACGGGTGAGTAGATGCGCCAGCCCGGCGCGAGCCCAAAACGCCGCGATGTCGTAGGCGGCTCGGTCGGCGTCCGGTCCCGTCAGCCCGTAGCCGGTGATCAAGCCGTACACCAGGGCGGGGTTGCCCGCGGCCACGCTCTCGTAGTCCAGGCCCAGCCTGCGCAGCGCACCGGGACGGATGTTGGTCAGGAAAACGTCTGCGTCGCTGAGCAATTCGAGTGCGGTGCCGCGGCCGTCGTCGCTGGTGAGGTCCAGCACGATGCTGCGTTTGGAGCGGTTGTCCATTTCGAACGGCGGGCTCGTCCCGTCCTCGACCCCGAGCATCCGGCCGAACATGCGGGCCGGATCGCCGGTCGGCGGCTCGATCTTGACGACGTCGGCGCCCCAATCGGCGAGGATGCCGCCGGTGGCCGGAGCCGCCACCCAGACGCCGAGCTCGACGACCCGCATGCCTTCCAGTGGTCCCGCCACCAGGGCCCCCAATCGTGTTTACACTTTTGCTTTGATTTGTAAGCTAGCCGGGTACGCTAGCGGAATTAGGAGGCTATCGACCGGTGGCGAGCAATGTGGTGGGTCTGGCCGTACACCTCGGCCGGGGCTTGCAGCGCGTTGCCACCGATGCCGTGCTGGGCGGGTTCCGGTCGTTTCCGCGGCGGGTCGCCGACCTCGACGAAGCAGTATTGTCGCGGCTGTTGGGCCGGACTGTGACATCGGTGTCAGTCCTCGACGGCGACGCGGGCACGTCCTCGCGCGCCCGGCTGGCGCTCACCGGCGACGGCGTGCCCGCCTCGGTATTCGTGAAGATGCCGGCCGAAACGGCCGCGACGCGGCTGATGGGTGAGCTGGGCCGACTCGCGCACACCGAAGTCCGCTTCTACAGCCAACTTTCGCCGCAGCTGACCGGGGTGCCGAAGGCGTATGGCACCGCATTCGATCCGTTGACCGGTCGGTACGTGCTGGTGCTGGAGGATCTAGCGGTTGGCCGGTGCAACTTCCCCGACACGTTGCATCCGCTCGACAAGGACCAAGCGGCTCTGGTCGTCCAGCTGCTCGCGCGGTTGCACGCGTCCTTCTGGGAGCGACTGCCCGCCTGGGTCTACAGCGCGTCGGGTGACCACACGTCGCTGTTGACCGGGTCGTTGCTGAAGGTTTCCGCGCGCCGGCTGGCCGAGCGCACGTCGATACCGGTGGAAGCGGGTCGCTTCATCGACGACAACTATCGCGCCGCGGCGGCGCTGATCGACACGCCGCCGCACACGGTGATGCACGGAGATGCCCACCCCGGCAACGTCTACTTCCGCCACGGCGAGGCCGGACTGCTGGACTGGCAGGCGGTGCGCCGCGGTCATCCCAGCCGCGAACTGTCCTACACCCTGATCACCGGCATGACCACCGAGGATCGGCAGGCAAGCGAGCGTGACCTGCTCGACGAGTATCGGCGGGCGCTGGCCGCGGCCGGTGGGCCGCAACTGGACCGCGACGAGTTGTGGGACCGCTACCGGACGGCCGCGCTGTATGCCTATGTGGCTTCGCTGATCACCGCGGGCATGGGCGGGATGCAAGCCGAACGCATCGCGCTGGAAGGGGTGCGTCGCGGCGTCGCCGCACTAGAGGATCTGGACACCGTGGCCCTGCTCGAGAAGTCGCTGTCGGCATGAGCACCCGCGACCGGATCTTGATGGCCACCACCGAAGTGCTCAGCCGCAACGGCAGGACCAAACTAAGCCTGTCCAATGTCGCTGCGCAGGCGGGGGTTTCGCGGCCGACGCTGTATCGATGGTTTGCGTCCAAGGAGGAGCTGCTCGACGCGTTCGGTGACCACGAGCGCCAGATGTTCGACACCGGCATCAGCCGGGCGACCGCGGGCTTACACGGGACCGACAAACTCGACGCGGCGTTGCGGTTCATCGTGGAATACCAGCAGTCCTACTCGGGCGTCCGGCTGGTCGACGTCGAGCCCGAAGTCACCATTGCCCAACTGTCCGAGGTCATTCCGGTGATGCGAACACGTCTGCAACGGCTGCTGCCGGGCCCGAATGGAGCGGTCAAGGCGGCGACCGCGATCCGGGTGGCGGTATCGCACTATCTGGTGCGCAGCGACGACGGCGACCAGTTTCTGGCACAGCTTCGCCACGCGGTGGGGCTCAAAACCACTGACTGACCACTCAGGTCAATACGCTCGCATCAACGACGATCACCTTGTTCCCGAAGGTGCTCTACCGCCGAGCGGAATGAGACGGAGCCGCCTTTCCGGATCGCCACGTGGTCCAGTACCTCATCGAGAGTCGGCTGAGCCGCTTCCGCGATGAGCCGACTGCGCAGGTACTCCTGCAGAGACTGGTGTGCGCGTGCGGCGCGCTCACGCAAGACCCGGTGGGTTTCTTCCGGCACGTCTTTGATCTGCACGCTCGGCACGGCGCCATTATGGCGCTACTAGCGCCATATCGTATAGGCATGAGCCTTGTGGCCGGCAGAGGACCGCTGAGCCCTGACCCGGCGGGTCGGTTTTCCGCTCCCGTGCCGCCCGACTTGGTCTACGTCGAGCCGCACCCTCGTCGCGTGCAGGCCCTCAAAGGCGGACGCACGGTCATCGACACCGAGCGGGCATTGCTGGTGCACCGCCCGAATCACCCACTGTCATACGCGTTTCCGGCCGAGGTGGTCGGCGGACTTCCTACCGAGCCGGAGCCCGAGGCGCCCGGCTATGTCCGGGTGCCGTGGGATGCGGTCGACACCTGGATGGAGGAAGGCCGCACGCTCGTGCACTACCCGCCCAACCCGTATCACCGGGTGGACTGCCGTCCGACGCGGCGCCGACTGCGTGTCGAGGTCGCCGGGACGATGCTGGTGGACACCGAGGACACGGTGATTGTGTTCGAGACGGCGCTAGCGCCGCGGCTTTATGTCGACCCATCGTTGGTCCGCACCGATCTACTGCGGCCTACCGAGACGTCGACCTACTGCAATTACAAAGGGACAGCGACGTATTGGGCTGCGGTCATCGGCGACACGGTTGTCGACGACGTCGCCTGGAGCTACCCGGACCCGCCGCCGGAAAGCCTGCCGATCAAAGGGTTTCTCAGTTTCGACGCGTCGCGGGCCGACGTCGTCGCGGAGCTGCCGTCACAACCGTGACTGGACCGCGATCGTGGTGTCGATCTGCCGCATGGGACGAATCAACGCCTCCTGCGTAAACGACGCAAGCAATTCGCCCTCTTCGGTGTGCACCATGCCGCGGATGTACGACATTCCCGCACCCACCTGAGTGCTTTCGTGCGAGTACAGCAGCCAGCCGTCCCAGCGCACCGGTTCGTGGAAGCTGACCGTGACCGTCATCGGCGCCGTCGACACCGTCAGGTGCGACTGGCTGGTGCCGATACCCGCGTGCGCCCGCATCGTGGTCGAGATGCCCAGGTGGCCCGTGAAGTACGCGAGCAACGCCTTGGCCAGGTCGTCGCGCGTCGGGATCGGGTCGTAGTGCAGCCATGCGTACAACTCCGGCGGGCCCACCTCGTCGGGGCTGTTGACGTCGACGACGTCGACCAGCCGCAGCTCCCGACCGGCCATCGGCATCTCCGAGGGGTTCGCCTCGGCGGGCCCGGCCACCTCCGGCCGCGGAATGTGGTGGCGGATGACGTCCGGTGACGGGACGTCGGCCAGCACCGTCATGGTCACGCACCGGCGCCCGTTCTGCATGGCCGCCACGACCGCCGTGGCCGTCGACCGGCCCTCGTGCACCACGTCGATCTCGAATTCGACCGGCGGTCCGACGACGACAGCACGGACAAACACCGCGTGCGCGGATCGCACCGACTTTTCCGGAAACCGTTTGGCCACAGCGACAATCGCCTGTGCAAGCACCTGGGTGCCTTCCACTACCTGGCGCTCGTCGGCTCCGGCGAGCCCGGTGTCGGCGACAAACCGGTTGTCACCGTCGGCGCGCACGTCGAACAAATCAAGCAGGCCCGTGACGGACCACTGGGTCTGATCGGCATCGGTGGTCATGGCCTACAGCGTGACACTTTAAGGCATATATGTAAAGCTAACCCAGGCCCCGCACGAGAGGTATGACATTGGGCATCGTCACCACCAGTTCCGAGACAGCCTTCGGCCACCCCGCCGCGGCCGTCTACGACTTCGTCACCAACCCGGCCAACTGGACCAAGACCTATCCCGGCAGCGCCCACATTGGCGAGCTGCCCCAGGTTCCGCTGAAGATCGGCGACACCTGGGTGGAGGCGGGCCCGGCCGCTGACAAGCTGTTCACCTGGCATCTCGCCATTGCCATGCGGCCCAAGCTGTTCGTGTTCAACTCGGTCGGCCGTCTGAGCCACGACCGCGACGGCAACGGCGGCCTCGAGGGCCGCATGACGGTCGAGTATCACTTCACCAGCCCGGGGCAGGGCGTCACGCTGTTCCGGCGCACGATGACGATCGAGGCCTACAAAGAAGCCCCGCTGCCCGACATGTTTTTCCGGATCGTCAACCCCGCCAACATCGACGCCTACCACGCGGCCGTCGCGCGAGAACTCGCATGAAGCCCCTGGCCAACGGATTCTGCTTCGGGGAAGGCCCGCGGTGGTTCGAGGGACTGCTTTGGTTCTCCGACATGCTCGACGAGGCCGTGCACACCGTCACCCTGAGTGGCGCGGTCACCACCTTGCCCCTGCCCGGTCACACACCGTCCGGGCTCGGCTTTCGCCCGGACGGGTCGCTGCTGATCGTCTCCGCCGAAGACCGGCAGGTGCTGCGCTACGACGGCGAAACCGTCACTCCCGTCGCCGATCTCGCCAACACGGTGCCCGCCAACCTCGGGGACATGGTCGTCGACGACGCCGGGCGCGCCTACATCGGGTCGCAGGCGTTCGAGGGCGGCGTCATCGTGCGCCTCGATCCCGACGACGCGGTCACCGTCGTCGCCAAAGACCTCGATTTCCCCAACGGGATGGTGATCACGCCGGACCGCAGGACGTTGATCGTCGCCGAGTCGATCGGCCGGCGACTCACCTCGTACACCATCGACGAGGCAGGCGCCCTACATGACCGCCGTGTTTTCGCGGACGGACTCGACGGCCCGCCGGACGGCATAGCGCTCGACGCGCAGGGCGCAGTGTGGACGTCGATGACGCTGGCGCACCAGTTCGAGCGAATCACTCTAGGCGGCACCGTGACTCATCGCATCGACATCGGCGAGCGCGCCGCGATCGCCTGCACGCTCGGCGGGCCGGAACGCCGCACCCTGTTCCTGCTGTCGAGCGCCGATGCCTACCCCGAACGGCTCAAAGGAACCCGGCTCTGCCAGCTCGACACAGTGACCGTCGACGTCCCGGGCGCCGGCCTGCCCTGAAAGGTGCACCATGACCGATTCGTACTACGAACTGCTCGACGCCGACGACCAGCTCGGCGAAAAGTTCAGAGCCACGGATCTGGTGCGAAGCACCTGGTCGGCTGCCATCCAGCACGCCGCGCCGGTGTCGGCGTTGTTGGTGCGGGCCCTCGAGCGCTACGCGCAGCGCGACGACACTCGGCTGAGCCGAGTGGTGATCGACCTCTTGGGTCCCGTACCGGCCGAGGGCGACATCTGGGTGCGCGCGCAACTCGACCGCGCTGGCAAGCAGATCGAGTTGGTCAGCGCCGAAATGCTGGGCCCCGGACCGGACGGGCAGCCGCGGCCCGTCGCGCGCGCCAGCGGCTGGCGGCTGCAGCACCTCGACACCCAGAAGCTGGTCCGCGCCGGCGCTTCGCCGCTGCGCCCGCCGAGCGAGGCCAAAAGCCGTGACCTCGCGAAGGATTGGGATCCCAACTACGTGCACAGCCTGGACTGGCGCTGGCTCACCGAACCGCTGAACAATGGCCCCGGCGAATCCTGGATCAGGCCCACCGTCGACCTCGTCAAGGGCGAGACGATGACACCCCTGGAACGGCTGTTCGCGGTGGCCGACGACGCCAACGGCATCGGCTCCAAACTCGACATCACCAAGTGGACCTTCCTCAACACCGACCTCGTCGTGCACGTGCACCGGGTTCCCGCCGGGCAGTGGATCGGTATCCGCGCCGAAACCAATTACGGCCCCGACGGGATCGGCACCACGATCGGCACGCTGTTCGACGAACAGGGCCTGGTCGGCGGCATCCAGCAGTCGGTGCTGGTGCGCCGACGTCCGGGCTGAGCGCTACCGGACGAAGGCCGGGACCCGCTTGACGCCATGCACGAAGTTGCTGAAAAGGTAATCCGGCTCGCCGAACTCGACCCGCTGCAAACGTTTCAGCAACTCGCGGAACAAATGCCGCAGCTCGATCTTGGCCAGCCGGTTACCCAGGCAGAAATGCGGACCGCCGCCGCCGAATCCCAAGTGCGGGTTGGGTGAGCGTCGCAGATCGAAGGTGTGCGGCTCGCCGAAGACCTTCTCGTCGCGGTTGGCCGAGCAGTAGAACAAGCCCAGCTTGTCACCGGCCTTGATCGGTTGGCCCGCGATCTCGGTGTCGGTGCTGGCGAACCGGGCGAACTGCATCACCGGTGTGGCCCACCGCACGAATTCCTCAATGGCCAAACCGATTCGGCCGTCGAAGTCCTCCAGCAGCCAGTCGCGCTGGGCAGGGTTGGCCGCCAGCGCCATCATCGCGTGCGTCGTCGTCTGCTTGGTGGTGTCGTTGCCGGCCGAGGCCAGCAGCACCAAAAAGGCGCCCACTTCCTCGTCGGTCAACCGGTGGCCGTCGACTTCCGCGTTGACGATGCTGGTCATCAGGTCGTCGGCCGGATGGCGCCGCCGGAACTTGGCCAACTCGATGCCGCAGGTGCTCAAGAAGATCATCTCGTCGACGGTGTCGGCGGCCCGTTCCTCGAGCGTGCTGTACTCGTCATCGCTCATGCTGAACAGCTTTTCGGCCGCCTTGGCCACGGTTTCGCGGTCCGACGGTGCGATACCGAGCATGTCGGAGATCGTCATCATCGGCAGCCGCGCCGAGCAGGCCGCGACGAAGTCGACCTCTCCGGCGCCGACGAGATCGTCGACGACGCTGACCGCGTTCTTGTGGATCTGGTCCTCGATCAGCCGGATGTTTCGCGGGGTGAACGCCGAGCTGATCAGCTGGCGGTAGATGGTGTGCTGCGGCGGATCCATCGTCAGGAAGAACGTCGCGATGCGCTGCACCTCGGCGGGCATCGGATCGAGCGCCACCCCCTGCGCGGAGCTGAACAGCTCGGGGTGCTGGCTGGCGTAGACGATGTCCTCGCGGCGCGTCAGCGCCCAAAACCCGGGCTCCTCCACGGGAAATAGCGATGGCAGCGGCGGATGCCAGGTCAGTCCCTCGGCCGCGCGGAGTTGGGCGAAGGTGGCGTCGCGGACGGCGAACGGCTGACTCCAGAAATCCCGCGTCGAGATGTCCGGTGTTGTCATCGAATGTCTGGCTCCTTGCTCAATCTCGGCGCGGCGACTGGTGGGACGATCTCGACGTGCCGCAGGTGCATTCGCCCGCGGGAGCCCACCATGGCGGCGACCAGACGCCCGACGTCATCGGGCACCACCGGGCTTCCGGTCGGCGCCGAGCGGATGAGCGACGCCCGCACGCCGGTACCGATGAATTCGGCGTCCAGCGCCGCCATCCAGGTGTCCAAATCTCGCTGCGCCCCGCGCGGCGGCGGCCCGACGAGCTCGGGGCTGACCAGGATCACGTCGCCACGGCCTGCCTCGACCATCGGTGGAATCACTTGTGCCGCAAGGTGTTGCGCACCGACCCAGGAGCCGTCGCCGAGTCCCGCGCCGGTGACCAGCACGTCGACCTCGCCGACCAGATAGCGGGCAGACTCGACGAACCGGTCGATCGAGCACGTGTCGGCCAGATCCAGGTGCGCGGCGAACGCCGCCGCACCCGACACCCGTAGCCGGGTGGCCAGCCGCTCACAGATGTCGACACGGCGGGCGCCCATCAGCACGAGATCGCCGCGGCGGGCCAGTCGGCCAGCGGTAGCCAGCGCGACCGGCGAGGCGGCCTCGGTAACCACTACGGCGCGAAACTCGGTCATGACCTGCTTGTCGTAGCTAAAATCTGGGGGTCGACGACCGTTGACGGTGGCACCAACACAGCGTGACATTTCGGCGATATTTTGTAAAGGTTGGATGTGGAGACGACGTTCGCGGAAGACACCTCGACGCAGCAGCGCATCCTTGCCGCCACCGCGGAGGTGCTCGGTCGCAACGGCAAGCGCAAGCTCAGCCTGTCCGACGTCGCGACCCAGGCCGGCGTCTCCCGCCCGACGCTGTATCGCTGGTTCCCGTCCAAAGAGGAACTGCTGTCGGCGTTTTCGCGTTACGAGCGGCAAGTGTTCGACAGGGGCCTGGCCCAGGCGACGGCCGGCCTGAAGGGCGTCGACAAGCTGGACGCCGCGCTGCGCTTCATGGTGGAGTACCAGTACTCCTATACCGGTGTGCGGATGGTCGACATCGAGCCCGAACACGTCATCGCCGAGCTCTCCCGGATCCTGCCTCCGATGCGGGCGGGTCTCCAGCGGCTGATGCCCGGGCCCGGCGGCGCGGTGAAGGCGGCGACGGCGATCCGGGTGGCGATCTCGCATTACATCGTGCGCAGCGACGACGCCGACCAATTCCTCGCCCAGCTGCGGCACGCCGTGGGAATCAGTCGCCGGGACTGAACAGCACCGCGGCGTTGAGGTAACCCGTCGGGTCGAAAGCGGCCTTGATCCGCCGCATCGCCGCAATGTCGGCCGGTTCGCGCGACATGCCGACGTAGCCGCGTTTTCGGCTGCCGACGCCGTGCTCGGAGCTGACATTGCCGCCGCAGCCCGCGATCAGCTCCATCATCGCCGCGTACACCGCGGCTTCCGCGTCGGATGTGCAGCGCAGCACGTTGAGATGCAGATTGCCCTCGCCGATATGCCCGAACAGCACCGGAACCGCGTCGGGCGCATGGCGACGGGTCAACGACGCGGCCTCCGCGGCGAACCCGTCGACCGATGAAAGAGGAAGGGAGACATCGAATTTCAGGGGCGGTCCGTAGACGCCCAACAGCTCTGCCACCGATTCGCGCACCCGCCACAGCCGCTGCTGCGCGGCGGGGTCGACGCCGACGGCCGGCTCGCCGCACATCGCCACACCCGCGAGCGCGTCGGCCAGGCGATCGGTTTGGTCGTGGTCGGACGCGAGCTCCACCAACAGCAGCCAGTCACCATCAACTGGTGCGGCCCATGTGACCCGCCTGTCGATCAGCTCCAACGCGGCGATGCCGTCGAGATCGCGGAACACCCGGCCGGCCTCGACCAATGCGGCCAGGTCGGAAAACCCGCACACCGCAGTCACCCGATGCGTCGGGTTGGGGTGCAGCCGCAGATCCAGTCCGGTGATGACGCCCAGCGTTCCTTCGGCGCCGACGAACAGCGCCGGCAGGTCGTAGCCGGTGTTGTCGGCCCGCACCCGGCTATGCCGGCGCAGCACCGAGCCGTCGGGCAGCGCGACGTCCACACCGACGACCTGCTCGCCCATGTTGCCGTAGCGCACCGTGCGCAGGCCGCCGGCGTTGGTGGACGCCATCCCGCCAACGGTGGCGGTGTCGCGTGCGGACAGGTCGACACCGAACACCAGGTCGGCGGCGGCCGCGGCGCGCTGCACCGCGGCCAGCGTCGCGCCGGCGCCCACTTCGATGCGGCGTTCGGCGGTGTCGACTTTGCCGACGGCACTGAGGCGTTCGGTGGACAGCAGCACGTCGTCGTGCTCGGGTACGGTGCCGGCCACCAGCGAGGTGCGCCCGCCCTGGATCGTGACGTGCACTCCGGCGTCGCGGCAGATCCGCAGCACCTCGGCCACCTCGTCGGACGATCCCGGCCGCACCAGCGCACTGGCACGTCCCCGGTAGCGACCGGTGTGGTCGACACTGCGCGCGGCCAGCACGTCCGGATCGGCGCTGACGTGGCGGGCACCCACCACGCTGGCCAGACTCGCTAGAACCACTGCGGGCGCATCTCCAGCGTGGTCCGGTCGAGGCTTTCCAGCAGGTCGAGTTGTGGTGCGGTCCTGGGTAATTCGTAGCAGAAGAAGTAGCGGGCCGCTTGGCGTTTGCCGTCGTAGAAGTCGCCCGTCTTGCCGTTTGCGGCCAACAGTTGCTCCAGCCACATCCAGGCGACGACGATGTGGCCGAATGCCTCGAGGTAGATCGCGCTGTTGGCCATCGCCGCCTCGATGTCCCCTGACGAGAACATGGCCATGGTGACTGACGTCAACCGTCGGCTCGCCGCGTCCAGCTCCGCGGCGAAGTCGGCCACGTCGCCGCCCGCGGCCTCGCCGGCGGCGATGCTTTGTGCCACCACGTCGCCCAGTGCCAGCAGGCTGGCACCGTTGCGTTGAGTCACCTTGCGCCCCAACAGGTCCAGGCTCTGGATGCCGTGGGTGCCCTCGTGAATCGGGTTGAGTCGGTTGTCGCGGTAGTGCTGCTCGACGTCGTATTCGCGGGTGTAGCCGTAGCCGCCGTGCACCTGGATCGCCAGGTCGTTGGCCGCCAGACACCATTGCGACGGCCAGCTTTTGGCGACCGGCGTCAGGATATCGAGTAGCAGCGTGGCGTTGTCGCGCTCTTCGGCAGACTCCGCGCTGTGCTGGATGTCGACGAGCCTGGCGCAATACAGCCCCAACGCCAGCGCACCTTCCACGTAGGACTTCTGCGCCAGCAGCATCCGTTTGACGTCGGCGTGCTCGATGATCGGAATCTGCGGCGTCGCTGGGTCTTTCGACGTCACCGGCCGACCTTGGGGGCGTTCGATGGCGTATTGCAGCGACTTGAGGTAGCCGGTGTAGCCCAGCGCGATCGCGCCCATGCCAACCCCGAGCCGGGCCTCGTTCATCATCGTGAACATGTAGGTGATGCCGCGGTGGGGTTCACCGACCAGGTAGCCGACGGCCCCGGCTTGCCCGCCGGGCCGAAACGCCCCTTCACCGAAGTTCAGGACGGTGTTGGTGATTCCGCGGTAGCCCATCTTGTGGTTGAGCCCGGCCAGCACTACGTCGTTGCGCTCCCCGATCGCGCCGTCCGGCCCGACGAGAAATTTGGGCACGATGAACAGCGAGATGCCTTTGGTGCCCGGCGGTCCGCCCGGGATCTTGGCCAGCACCAGATGCACGATGTTGTCGGTCAGTTCGTGTTCGCCACCGGATATCCACATCTTCGAGCCGAACAGCCGGTAGCTGCCGTCGTCGCGGGGCTCGGCCCGGGTGGTGATGTCGGCCAGCGACGACCCCGCCTGGGTTTCCGACAGGCACATGGTTCCGAAGAACCGGCCGGCCAGCATCGGTTTGACAAAGGTCGAGACCTGCTCGGCGGTACCGAATTTCGCGATCAGGTTCGCGTTGGCCATCGTGAGCATCACGTAGCCGGCGGTACTGACGTTAGCCGCGGCCAGCCAGGCGAACCCGGCTTGCGCCACGGTCGCCGGTAGCTGCGCCCCGCCGAGCTCGGAGTCCATGGCCATGCCGAGCAGATCGGCGGCCGCGAAGGCGTCCAGCGCCTCTTTCACCTCGGGAATGATCGTGACCGTCGTGCCGTCGAAGCTGGGCTCGTGCGCGTCGCTCTTCTTGTTGTGCGGGGCGAAATACCGGACCGCCAACTGCTCGCACAGCTCGAGCACGTCGCCAAATGTCTCCCGGGAGTGCTCCGCGAAGCGTTCCCGCTTGGTCAACTCGTCGACCCGCAACCACTCGAAGAGCAAGAAGTCCAAGTCTCGCCGCGAGAGCAATGTCGACTTCACCCGCGTCCTCCGCCGTCGGTCTTTCGTGTCACCTCACCGTACGGAATGATGCGGCACATGGTGCAACGGGAGGACGTTTGGTTCAACTCCGGCCACGACCGGGTCAGCGCGTGGCTCTACCGGCCGGACAGCAATGGCGATGCGCCGCTGCTGGTGATGGCTCACGGGCTGGGTGCGGTGCGCACCATGGGGCTGGACGCCTACGCCGAACGGTTCAGCGCCGCCGGATACTCGTGCCTGGTATTCGACTACCGCAACTTCGGCGACAGTGAGGGCCAACCCCGGCAGCTGCTCGACGTCGGTATGCAACTGCAGGACTGGACCGCCGCCGTCGCCTACGGCCGCACCCTACCCGGGATCGACGATCGCCGAATCGCCCTGTGGGGCACGTCATTCGGCGGCGGGCATGTCATCGCCACCGCGGCGCAACTGCCCGGCATCGCGGCCGTCGTCGCGCAATGTCCGTTCACCGACGGGATCGCCTCGGCGCGAACACTCAGCCCGCTCGTCACCGCACGCATCAGTGCTCTGGCGATCGGCGACCTCGTCGCGGCGCGGCTCGGCAAGGACCCGGTGATGGTGGCGACGGCGGGCAAGCCGGGCGAGGTAGCGTTGATGAACGCCCCCGACGCGTATGCCGGTTACCTGCGGCTGATGCCCGACGAAGCGCAGCCGCCTAACGAGGTCGCGGCCCGGATCGGGCTGAAGATCCTGGCTTATCGCCCCGGCCGGCTCACCGCGAAGATCCCCTGTCCAATCTTGTTCTGCGTCTGCGAAACCGACTCGGTGGCACCGGCCGGTCCGACGCTGCGCTACGCCGCCAAGGCGCCGCGGGGCGAGGTCAAGGTCTATCCGGAAGGCCATTTCGCGATCTACGTCGACGACGCGTTCGAGCGCGTCGTGGCCGACCAGGTCGCGTTCCTGGACAGGCACCTGAAGGCCGCGTAACCAATGGTGCTTCACGCCATTGCCGAAGTCATGTAAAGTACGTTAAGTTCATACTTAACGTACGGAGCAGAATGCGTCCAGAGGAGGCCGAGTTCGTCGACCGCATCGGGCTGTTCTTCGAGGGGCTCGGCGGGCCGCGGACGATGGGCCGCGTCTACGGCTGGCTGATGATCTGCGATCCACCGCAGCAATCGTTGACCGAATTGGCGACGGCGCTGTCGGTGAGCAAGGCATCCGTCAGCACGGTGGCTCGGCAGCTGCAGACGGCCGGGATGATCGAGCGGCTGCCGTCGGCGTCTCGTCAACACCTCTACCGCGTCACTCCCGGCGGGTTCACCCATGTCCTCAAGGTGCAATTGAGCCTCATGCAGCCCGGGGTGCACGCGGCCGACTTCGGCCTCCAGGTGCTCGGCGAGGACCGTGCCGAACAACGCGAGCGGCTAGAGGATTTCAGGGATTTCTGCGAGTTCTGCAACAACGACTACCGCGACGAGTTAGCGCGGTTGTGGACGGACTACCGGGACAAGAGGAGGAAGCGGTGACGGGCAAAGTGGACTTTTCCGGCGTGCGCTGGGGCTCGGTGGAGTGGACGAACCTGTGCACGCTGTATCTGCGTGCCTACGAAAGCCGTTTGGCACAACCGATTCTCGGCGACCGAGCGGCCGCCGAGGCGGTGGAGCGGATCGACTACGACTTTGCCCGCGTGCACCGCAGAGTCCAGCCGTCGATCTACCAGTTCCTGGTTGCGTTGCGCGCCAAGCAACTTGACGATTGGGCTGCTGACTTCCTGAACCGCAATCCGGATGCCGTGGTGCTTCACTTGGGTTGCGGACTGGACACCCGGTACCAGCGGCTGCAGCCGGCACAGCAGTGGTTCGACGTCGACGTCCCGCAAGTCATCAACTTGCGTCGCCAGCTGTACGACGACACCAACGGCTACCGGATGATCGGGTCCTCGGTGACCGACCCGCAGTGGATCGACGAGATACCCGCGGGCCGTAACGCGTTGATCGTCGCCGAAGGGCTGCTGATGTATCTGACCGAGGCCGAGATACGCGACCTGCTGCAGCGGCTGCTCGATCGGTTCGACCACGGTGAACTGCTGGCAGACCTCGGCACGTGGTGGGGACCGCAATTGTCCAAGGTGATCACATCGGGAATCACCAAATCCGGCACGCGCGACGGCCGCGAATTCAGCGAGTGGAACCCGCGGCTGAAACTCGTCGAGATATCACCGATCATCGACGCCACGAAAATCCCGTTGCGGCCGCAACGCGTGCTCTACCGGACACTCGGCGCAATCCCGGTCGTCAGGAACTTTGACCGGCTGTTTCGATTTCGGTTTTGACTCCCAGCGGTGACTCCACCCGTACCTGCTCGTCGCGAATCAGACCCCGCAACAGCGCGGTGCTGAACTCGGCGGCGATCTCCTGCGCGGTGCGACGGCCGTGTGGCCGCAGCCACCGGTAGGCGCCCAGCGTCATCCCGATATAGCCCAGCGCCAGCACATGCGAATCGCATTCGTAGAACTCGCCGCTGGCGATGCCGCGGTCGATGAGGCCGTGCACGTGCTCGTAGACCTGAATCTCCTTCTCGCGCACGGCGGCGACCTGTTCCTCGGTGAACCACTCGGTGATGTAGGGCTGCTCCTGGAAGTACACCGCCGCGCCTTCGGGGTTGGCGGCGATCTGGTTGAGCAGTCGCACGGTGTACTGGTAGAGCGCCTCGCGCGCAGAGATCGACGGATCGTCATGGACGGCCGCCAGCGTGCGCTCGGCGGCCTGCTGGTAGATGTCGTAGAGGATCAGCGACTTGCTGGCGTAGTAGTGGTAGACCGTGGCCTTGTTCAACCCGACGACGTCGGCGACGTCGTCCATCCGGGTACCGTGGTAGCCGCGCGCGGCAAACAGTTTGGTGGCAACGGTCAGCAACTCTTCGCGGCGGGAGAGCCCGTTCTCGGATGGCATGTGTACTCCCTGTCGGCCGGCCGGGTCCACGTGCCGGTATCAATCAACTGGTTAGTAGTCTAGGCAACTACTGTCGCGGCGTTGTGCGATGGGACTAGACTTGCCTGGCGAACCGAATCGTCAAGTCGAGAGGTGCTCAGATGAATCCCGATCCTGATCCGAGCTACGACTTTTCCGACGAGCTCGAGTTCTTCTTCAAGTACATGCCGTGGGGCTTCCGCGGCGTCGTCGATGGCAACGGCTACCCGCCGCCCGCCTACCCGCCCGTCTAGAGCGCCTTTAGCTCCTCGGTCACTTCTGACACCGACTTCTTGGCGTCGCCGAACAGCATCGTGGTGCCCTCGGCGTAGAACAGCGGGTTGTCGATGCCCGCGAACCCTGAATTCATCGATCGCTTGAGCACGATCACCGACTTCGACTTGTCCACGTTGAGGATGGGCATGCCGTAGATCGGGCTCGACGCCTCGTTGCGGGCCGCCGGGTTGGTGACGTCGTTGGCCCCGATGACGATCGTGACGTCGGTGCGGGCGAACTCGTCGTTGATGTCGTCCATGTCCTTCATCGCGTCGTAGTCGACCTCGGCCTCGGCCAGCAGCACGTTCATGTGGCCGGGCATGCGGCCGGCGACCGGGTGGATCGCGTATTTCACCGGCACGCCACGGCTTTCCAGCAGCGTGGCCATGTCCTTGACCGCGTGCTGGGCCTGCGCGACCGCCAGCCCGTAGCCCGGCACCACGATCACCTGGTTGGCGTAGGCCATCTGGATCGCCGCATCGGCGGCCGAGGTGGACTTGACGTGCTTGTCGCCGCCGTCGCCGCCGCCCGGCGCCACCCCGCCGCCGCCGAACCCGCCCGCGACGATCGCCGGGATGGAGCGGTTCATCGCCTTGGCCATCAGGTTGGTCAGGATCGAACCGGAGGCGCCGACGATCATGCCGGCGACGATCATCGCGGTGTTGTTCAGCGCCAACCCGGCCGCGGCTGCCGACAACCCGGTCATCGCGTTCAGCATCGAGATGACGACCGGCATGTCGGCACCGCCGATCGGCAGCACGACCATCAGGCCCAGCACACCGGCGGCAGCCAGCAGCCCGATCATCCACCACAACGACACCCCGCCGCTGCCCGGCTGGGCGCCGAGCCCGATGACCACCGCGGCGGCGATGGCGCCGGCCAGCAGCAGCAGGTTCAGCGGCTGTTGCGCCTTGCCGATACCGATCGGCCGGCCGGAGATGATCTCCTGCAGCTTGCCGAACGCGACCAGCGAGCCCCAGAACGAAATCGACCCGATGATGGCGCCGAACAACGACGCCACCACGACGTGCGCGGTCGGCGACTCATCCGGCGGGAACGCCGAAAAGCCGGTCGTGTCAATGAATTCCGAGAGCGCGATCAGCGCGACGGTGCCACCACCGACGCCGTTGAAGAACGCCACCAGTTGCGGCATCGCCGTCATCTTCGTCAGTCGCGCCGGTGGCACGCCGAGCACCACGCCGAGCACCAGGCCGGCGATGATCAGCGGCCAATGATGGGTGTGCCGGATCAGGATCAGCGTGGCGGCCACAGCGATAGCCATGCCGAACGCGGCGATCAAGTTGCCGCGCACCGCGGTCTTGGGCCCGGTCAGGCCCATCAGCCCGTAGATGAACAGCGCGAACGAGATGATGTAGAGAACCGTGACGAGGTAGCTCATTTCGCCACCGGCTCCTCAGATTTCACCGGAGCAGGCTTCTTTCCCTTGAACATGCCCAGCATCCGGTCGGTGACGATAAAGCCGCCGATCACGTTGAGCGTGCCGAACACCAGGGCAACGAACAGGATGATCTGCAAGGCGAGCGACGGGTGCTCGATGGTCCCGAGCACCAGCAGTGCGCCGAGCACCACGATGCCGTGGATCGCGTTGGTGCCCGACATCAACGGGGTGTGCAGTGTGTTGGGCACTTTGGAGATCACGGCGAAGCCGACGAACCCGGACAGCACCAGGATCGCCAGGTTGGCCAGAAGTTCGTCGTACATCTAGCTGTCCTCTCCGCGTGTCACACAGGCGGCGGCCACGACTTCGTCGTCGAAATCCGGGGCCAGCTTGCCGTCCTTGATCAACAGCTCCAGCAGCGCGGTGATGTTCTTGCTGTAGAGCTCGCTGGCGTGCTCGGGCATGGTCGCCGGCAGGTTCAGCGGCGCGGCGATCGTGACGTCGTGTTTGACGACGGTCTTGCCCGGCTCGGTGAGTTCGCAGTTGCCGCCGGTCTCCCCGGCCAGGTCGACGACCACGCTGCCGGGCTTCATGCCTTGCACCGCCGCGGCGGTCACCAGCCGCGGCGCCGGCTTGCCCGGCACCAACGCGGTGGTGATCACCACGTCGAAACCGGTGGTCGCCTCCTCCAAAGCCTTCTGTTGCTGCGCGCGTTCCTCGTCGGTGAGCTCGCGGGCATAGCCACCCTCCCCCGACGCGTCGATCCCCACCTCGAGCCACTGCGCCCCCACCGACCGGACCTGGTCGGCGACCTCGGGCCGCACGTCGTACCCGGAGGTACGGGCGCCGAGTCGTTTGGCGGTCGCCAGTGCTTGCAGCCCCGCCACGCCGACGCCGAGTACCAATACCGTGGCCGGCTTCACCGTGCCCGCCGCGGTGGTCAGCATCGGGAAGAACCGGGTCGACTCGGAGGCCGCCAGCAGCACGGCCTTGTAGCCGGCCACGTTGGCCTGCGACGACAGCGCGTCCATCGCCTGGGCGCGGGAAATCCGCGGGATCGCCTCCAGCGCGAAGGCCTGAACGCCGGCCTTGGTCAGCGCGTCGATCTGGTTGTCGGCGTTGCGCGGCGCGAGGAACCCGATCAGGGTCTGCCCTTTGCGGAGCCGACTCACCTCGTCGGCGGTCGGCGGCGCCACCTTGACGACGATGTCGGCGGCCCAGGCATCGCCGATACTCGCGCCGGCCTCGGTGTAGAGCTCGTCGGGAAGCAGCGCCCGCTCCCCGGCGCCGGACTCCACGACCACCCCGACACCGCTCTTGACCAGCGGCCCGACGGCCTTGGGTACCAGCGCGACCCGTCGCTCGTCGGCCCCGGACTCGGCGACCACCCCGACCGTCGTCTGCGTTTCCGTCATAGCGCGTCCGTCTTCTTTCCCTGCCCCCAGTGGATCGGCACTCACCCTAACCTGACTGCCCGGCGCCGCTCCCCTGCAGCCGCCTGGGGACCGATTGTGCGGTTTTATCCGCGACGCGCCGCGGCGGGCGTATGAAAACGCACAGTCGTCGGCTTCCCGCTGCTACCAGAGCGGGATGTCTGCGCCGTACTCCGCTTCGGGACGGGGCCCGAAGTAGCGGCGCTCGGACTCGGCGATCGCGACGTCGTTGATGCTGGCTTCGCGCCGCGACATCAGGCCTGCATCGGTGAACTCCCACAGCTCGTTGCCGTAGCTGCGGTACCACTGTCCGGCGTGGTCGTGGCATTCGTACTGGAACCGCACGGCGATCCGGTTCCCGGCGAACGCCCACAGGCTTTTGCGCAGGCAGTAGTCGAGCTCGGTCTGCCACTTGCGGGTCAGAAACGCGACGATCTCGTCGCGCCCGACGATGTGCAGGTCGCGGTTGCGCCAGTGCGAATCGAGCGTGTAGGCGGCCGCGACCTTCTCCGGGTCGCGGGTGTTCCACGCGTCCTCGGCGGACTGAACCTTCTGAATCGCGGTTTCGCGCGTGAACGGCGGAAGCGGTGGTCGGGTCTCGGTCACGACGTCCATCCTGCTCCCGCACAGCGGTGGCATATCGTGACCGTCATGGACTTCGCGATGTCGGCCAAGGGCAACGACTACCACAAGCGGCTGGCCGACTTCATGACCGAGTACGTCTTTCCGGCCGAAGTCGAATACGACCGCTATCGCCACGAAGCCGGTCCCGGCGACCACACCGTGCCGCCGATCGTCGAGGAACTGAAGATCAAAGCCAAAGAGCGCGGGCTGTGGAATCTGTTCCTGCCCGCCGAGTCGGGGCTGACCAACCTGGAATACGCACCGCTGGCCGAGCAGACCGGCTGGAGTGTGGAGATTGCCCCGGAGGCGCTCAACTGCGCGGCGCCGGACACCGGCAACATGGAGATCCTGCACATGTTCGCCACCGACGAGCAGCGCACGCAATGGCTGCAGCCGCTGCTCGACGGCCAGATCCGCAGCGCGTTCTCGATGACCGAACCCGCCGTCGCCAGCAGCGACGCCCGCAACATCGAAACCACGATCACCCGCGACGGCGGCGACTACGTCATCACCGGCCGCAAATGGTGGACCTCGGGCGCGGCCGACCCGCGCTGCAAGCTGCTGATCGTGATGGGCCGCACCAATCCGGATGCGGCCAGCCATCAACAGCAGTCGATGATCCTGGTGCCCATGGACACTCCCGGCGTGACGGTCGTGCGCTCGACGCCGGTGTTCGGGTGGCAGGACCAGCACGGACACTGCGAGGTGATCTACGACAACGTCCGGGTGCCGGCCAGCAACCTGCTGGGCGAAGAGGGTGCCGGCTTCGCAATCGCGCAGGCGCGGCTGGGACCGGGCCGCATCCACCACTGCATGCGCGCCCTGGGGGCGGCCGAACGCGCGCTGGCGCTGATGGTCGACCGGGCCCGCAACCGGGTGGCGTTCGGCAAGCCGCTGGCCGAGCAGGGTATGGTGCAGCATTCAATTGCCAAGTCCCGCAACGAGATAGACCAAGCCAGGCTGCTCTGCGAGAAAGCGGCGTGGACCATCGACCAGCACGGCAACAAGGCCGCCCACTTGTTGGTGTCGCAGATCAAGGCGGTGGCTCCGCAGGTAGCCTGCGACGTCATCGACCGGGCCATCCAGGTGCACGGCGCGGCCGGCGTCAGCGACGACACACCGCTGGCCCGGCTGTACGGCTGGCATCGCGCGATGCGGATCTTCGACGGACCCGACGAGGTGCACCTGCGGTCGATCGCGCGCGCCGAAATCGGCCGGGAGAAAAGCGCTTTCGCGGCGGCGGTCACCTAACGTGACGACTGAGATCCGCGAACTGTCCGGCGCGTTGAACTTTCGCGACGTCGCGCTGTCGGCAGGAATTCGGCCCGGCCGGCTGTTTCGCTCCGGTGAGCTGAGCCAACTCGACGACGACGGCCGAGATGCGCTGCACCGGTTGGGAATCACCGATGTCGCCGACTTGCGCTCGCCCCGCGAGGTGGAGCGCCGCGGACCGGGCCGGGTGCCCGAGGGCGTCGACATCCACCTGCTGCCGATCCCCGACCTCGCCGCCGAGGAGACCAACGGCGCTGCGCCGCACGAACATGCCTGGCAGCGGATGATGACCGAGAAGCCCAGCGAGGAGTCGGTCGCCGACGCCGCCGCCCGCTACATGGTCGACGAGTACCGCCGGTTTCCCACCTACAACGGCGCCCAGCGCGCGCTGCGCCGCGTAATCATGCTGCTGGCTGCCGGCCGTCCGGTGCTGGCGCACTGCTTCGCAGGCAAGGACCGCACCGGATTCATGGTCGCGACGGTGCTCGAAACGATCGGCATCGACCGCGACGCCGTGCTGGCGGACTACTTGCGCAGCAACGACGCCGCCCCCGCGCTGCGGGCGCAGATCCTGGAGATGATCAAGCAGCGCTCCGAGACCGAACTGACGCCCGAGGTGATGACGTTCACCGAGGCACGGCTCTCCGACGAGGTCCTGGGCGTCCGCGAGGAATACCTGGACGCGGCACGGCAGACGATCGATGAAACCTTCGGCTCCCTGGGGGGCTACCTGCGCGACGCCGGCATCACCGAGTCCGACGTGGACCGGCTCCGCGAAGCGCTGCTGGCCTGACGAGCAGGGCTACGGCTCGAGCACGACCTTGCCCAGCACCCCGCCGTCGGCCAGAGTCTGCAGCGCGGCACGCCCCTCGGACAGCGGATAGCGTTGCGGCGGAGGCGGTTTCAATCCTCGAGCCACCAACTGGTTGAGCCCCCAGGCGAACAGCTTGGCCGAACCCGGAACTTTGTTGAGGTATTCGCCCCAGGCGACGCCGACCACGCTGACGTTGCGAAGCAGCAGCCGGTTGACCTTGACGGTGGGGATGCCGCCGGCGGCGAAGCCGATCACCAGCAGCTTGCCGTCCACAGCCAGCACCCGGATGGCGTCTTCGAAGGCCGGGCCGCCCACCGGGTCGACGACGATGTCCACCCCGCGGCCGTCGGTGACGTCGCGCACCGCCTGGGCCCACCCGTCGGTCAGCGGCAGCACCACGTCCGCGCCCAGCGATTCGACGAAATCCGTTGCGCCGCTGCGATGGACCATGGCGATCACCTTGCCCGCGTCCATTGCGCGAGCAACCTGGATGGCCGCGGTGCCGACCCCGCCGGCCGAACCCAGCACCAGCACCGTGTCGCCGGGCCGCATCGCGGCCCGGCGAGCCAGCGCAAAGTACATGGTGTTGTAATTCACCAGCAGCGCAACGGCTTCGGCGTCGTCGAGTTCCGCAGGACTGGGCATAACGTTGTCCAGCGGAACGGCCATCTGTTCGGCGAAGCCGCCGAGAATCCCGAACGCCGACACCCGATCGCCCACAGCGAAACCGGATTCTTCGGGCGCCCAGCGCACCACGCCGGCAGTTTCCATGCCTGGGATGAACGGTGGCGGCAGCTTGAGCTGGTATTCGCCCTTGCTCAGCAGCAGGTCCGGAAAGCACACACCGGCGGCGCGCACGTCGACGACCACCGTGTTCTCACTGCCCACGACGTCGTCGACGTCGGTGTACACCAAACCGGATGGGCCCGACAGCTCCTGGACCACACAGGCTTTCACGGCCGGCGGCTCAGAGTGAGAACTTCGCCTGCTGAGCTCCCGACAGGTCGGTGATCTTCGACCACTGCGCGGCCACCTCGTCGACCGACGGCGGATTCTGGAATGTGACACCGTCGTTGGAGAACAGCGCGGTCCGCTGCACCTTGCCGCCGCCGACGATGAACACCGAGCCGGTGTCGTCGGACTCCTCGCTGCACAGGTAGGCCACCACCGGTGCCACATACTCCGGGGTGAGCTTCTCGAACACCTCGGGCGGCAAGATGTCCTGCGTCATCCGCGTTGCGGCGATCGGCGCCAGCGCGTTGGCGTGGATGTTGTACTTCGCGCCCTCTTGGGCCAGCGTGTTGATCAAGCCGACCAGACCCAGTTTGGCCGCGCCGTAGTTGGCCTGGCCGAAGTTGCCGAACAGCCCACTGGTGGACGTGGCCACAACCACCCGGCCGAAGCTCTGCTCCCGGAAATGCGGCCACGCCGCGCGGATCACGTTGTAGCCGCCGTAGAGGTGCACTTTGAGCACGGCGTCCCAGTTCTCGAACGACATCTTGTGGAACGTGCCGTCCCGCAGAATCCCGGCGTTGCTGACCACACCGTCGACCTTGCCGAACTCGTCGAGCGCCGTCTTGATGATGTTCTCTGCGCCCTCTTGCTCGGCCACGCTGTCGTAGTTGGCGACCGCGCGCCCGCCCGCGTCCTTGATCTCGGCGACCACCTGGTCGGCCATCGAATGTCCGGCGCCCGTCCCGTCGCGGGCTCCGCCGAGGTCGTTGACGACGACGCTGGCGCCTTCACGGGCGAGGGTCAGCGCGTATTCGCGCCCCAATCCCCCACCGGCTCCGGTGACGACGACGACGCGATCTTGCACTCCGGGCATAACTGTCCTTTCTGGCTACAAGGGCGGGACGCGGCGGGTCAGAACAGCCGGCGCGCCAACTTCCACGCCTTCTCTGTATACGGCGGGTAGATCATCGCCGACACATCGGGTCGGGTTGGCTTGGTCAACACCGACTTGCGGTGGCTGAACTCGTCGAAACCGAAGCGGCCGTGGTAGGCGCCCATCCCCGACGCGCCGACCCCGCCGAATGGCAGCTTGGCGGTGGTGACCTGGAACGCGAGGTGGTTGACCAGCATCCCGCCGGCGGGCACCTCTTTGATCACCCGTTCCCTGACGGCCCGGGTCTTGGTGAACAGATACGCCGACAACGGCTTTGGCCGCGAGTTCACGAATCGTATTGCCTCGTCGAGGGATTGGACCGATATCACCGGCAGGATCGGACCGAAGATTTCGTTCTTCATCAGCGCGTCGTCGGGGTCTGGGTCGACCACCACCGTCGGCTGGATCCGCAGATCGGAGGCGTCGGACTTGCCGCCGACCGCGATCTTCCCCTTCGTCTCGGCCAGATAGCTTGTCAGCCGGTCGAATTGGCGCTGGTTGACGATCCGCATTCCGTTCGGGTCCTCGGACCCGAACGTCGTGATGGCTTCGCCGATCTTGCTGACAAGCTCGTCGCGGATCTTGGCGTCGGCCAGCACGTAATCGGGTGCGACGCAGGTCTGCCCGGCGTTCATCAGTTTGATCCAGGCGATCCGCTTGGCGGCGACGTCGACGTCGGCGTCGGCGGCGACGATCACCGGGCTTTTGCCGCCGAGTTCCAGCGTGACCGGAGTCAGATGCGGCGCCGCGGCTTCGTAGACCTTGCGGCCGATCTCGGTGCCGCCGGTGAACAACACCCGGTCGAAGCCCTGCGCCAGCAGCTCCTGGCTGACCGCGGCGTCGCCTTCGACCACCGCGATCGCGTCGTTGTCCAGGTATTGCGGCACCAACTCCGCCATCAAGTGGGCCGAGGCCTCCGCGACCTCAGATGGCTTGAGCACCACGGTGTTTCCGGCTGCAATCGCTCCGACTGCCGGGCCGAGTGTCAGGTAGAACGGGTAGTTCCACGCGCCGATGATCAGCACCGCGCCGTACGGCTCGTATTCGATCCAGCCGCGGCCGGGTAGCTGCGAGAGCTCGAGGCGGGTGTACTTGCGGCGCATCCACTTCTTGACATGCTTGGCGGCGTAGCGCGCCTCGCCGGCGGTGGTCGCTGTATCGGCCATCCACGCCTCGAACGGCTTGCGGCAGAGGTCTTGATTCAGCGCATCGGCGATCTTGGCCTCGTTTTCGGCCATCATGCGTTCGAGGTTGCGGAGCTGCTGGCGCCGCCACTCCACCGGCCGGGTCTTGCCGCTGGCGAAGGTTTGCCGTAATCGGGCGACGGTCTTCGCGACATCCGTGACGGCGCTGGTGGTGTTGGCTGCGGCTTCGGTGGTCATCGGGGTCCCCTTCCAGACCGGCGGAAGCCCAATCCTAATCAACCACCCGGTTGGGCAACAGGGTCGGCAACGCGGGGGACTATGCGCGCTCGGCGGTGACGAACTGGGCGAACGCGTCTTTGTCGTCGGCCATCGGCACGCCTTCCACCCACCGGCCGAGCCGGCGCATCTCGTCGCCCGAGTTCTGCGCGGTGGCCTGCCAGCCGTGGTCGGCGAGCCACTCGGCGACGACCGCGCGATTCTCGTCGTGATAGATCAGGTCCTGCACGTCGACGGTCTGCTCGAGGCCAAGTTGTTCTGACACCTTCTGGAACCGTTCGCGCATTTCCTGGCGCCGCTCGTCGGCGTGGCGCGCCGCGGTTTCGACAGCGATGCGGCTACCGGCCGGGCTCAATTCGGTGATCTGGGTGAACAGCCGATCCTGCGCGTCGGCGGGCAGGTACATCAGCAGGCCCTCGGCCAGCCAGGCCGTCGGTGCCGCCGGGTCGAAGCCCGCGCCGCGAAGCGCGGCCGGCCAGTCCTGGCGCAGGTCGATCGCCACCTCGCGACGGTCGGCCGACGGCGTGACGCCGTGTTCGGCCAGCGTCGAGGACTTGTAGTCCAGCACCTTGGGCTGGTCGATCTCGTAGACAACGGTGCCGGCCGGCCACTGCAGCCGGTAGGCGCGCGAATCGAGCCCGGACGCCAAGATCACCACCTGGCGGATTCCGGCGGCCACCGCGGCGGCGAAGTACTCGTCGAAGAAATGGGTGCGCACCGCTTGATAGCTGCGCATGTGCTGGAAGATCGCCGCGGTCTCGGGGTCGAGCGATTCCACCTTGGCGACCATCGACTCGTCGAGCATGGTCTCCCACACACCGGTTCCCGCCTTGCTGACCAAGAGCTTGGCGTAGGGATCGCGGATCAGCGGGTCCGGCTTGTCGGTCTCGATCGCGCGGGCCGCGGCCACCATCACCGCCGTTGCCCCCACGCTGGTCGCGATGTCCCAGGTGTCGTCGTGGGTGCGCATGACGCTCATCGTCCTCCCAGCCGCGCCCGCAGCAGTGTGCTGCTGACCGCCTCCTCGGTGAGATCCTCGGGAACCGCCCGGCCCAGCCGGGCCATCTCCTCGCGGTTGCCCACGGCATGCACCTGCCAGCCGTGCTCGGTCAGCCACGCGGCGGCGTCGGCGCGGCCGGGGTCGCGATAGGTCAGGGTTTCGACGTTGACGTCCAGGCCGAGGCGCTGCATGCGCTGCCACCTCGCGCGGCGAGCGGCCCGGCGCCGCTCGTTGCCGCTGTCGAGGCTGAATACCTCGACGGCGATCTGGCTGCCGGCTGCGCTGAGCGCGGTGACCATTTCGAAGAGCCGGTCTTGAGTGTCGGGGGGCAGGTAGGGCAGCAAGCCTTCGGCCAGCCACGCGGTCGGTTGGGCGCGGTCAAAACCGGCCGCTGCCAACGCAGCCGGCCAGTCCTCGCGCAAGTCGATTGCGACGGCCCGTCGCGTGGCCTTGGGCACGGCACCCGCCGATTCCAAGGTGCTGGTCTTGAACTCCAGGACCTTGGGCTGGTCGATTTCGTACACCGTGGTTCCGGCCGGCCACTCCAGCCGGTATGCGCGTGAATCCAGGCCGGCGGCCAGGATCACTGCCTGCCGGATGCCGGTCTGAGTAGCGGCGTCGAAGTACTCGTCGAAGAAATGGGTGCGCACGGCCTGGTAGTCGCAGGCGACCCGGTGCGAGCGCCGGCCATGCTCGTCGTCGCCGATCCACTCCAGGTCGGGGCTGGCCAGTCGCTCCCACGCCGGACCCGCTGCCGACACCAGCACCCGCGCGTACTCGTCGCGGATCAGTGGAGCCGGGGACGCGGTTTCGACGGCGCGGGCCGCGGCCACCATGACGGCGGTGGAGCCGACGCTGGTCGCGATGTCCCAGCTGTCGCCGTCGGTTCGCGCGGAGCGCACTTCGTCCAGATCAGTCATGCCGGCATCATGCTACCTAATAAGTTAGGCAAGCTATATGCCGCTGTGTGCTATATCACTGAGGCTGCGCCAGTGCAGCGGCCAGCAAACGCTCGACCTGCTCGATGATCGCCGCCAGTTCATGGGCGCTGTCCACAAAACCCGAGTAGAAGCCGACCCCGCACAGCACCGCCACCAACACCTCTGTCAGCGATCCGGCATCGGTGTCGGCGGCGATCTCGCCCTGCTCGACGGCGTCCCGGACGGCCCAGCCGACGAATTCGCGGGTACGCCGCAGCGAGTCCATCTCGGCATCACCCAAGTCGGGATGCCGCTGCGATTCCAGCACCGCGGTAACCAGAAACCGTGCGGCGGAATAGTTTTCGGAGTCAGCCTCCGCCGCCGCGGCCAGGAACGACGAAATCCGCGCGACTAGCGTCGGCTCGCGCCGCGCACGTGCGATGGCGGCGTTGACGACCACTTCGTTGGTCTGTTCCAACACTTCGCGGTACAGCATCCGCTTGTGGGAAAAGTAGTGATTGATCGCCGGGCGTGTCAGGTCGGCGCGCAGCGCAATCTCCTGGAACGTGGCCGCGTCGTATCCGCGTTCGCTGAACACCTCGCGAGCCGCAAGCAGGATGCGCTTGCGGGTCTCGGCCGCCTTCGCTGCGGGGGGACGACCGGGCCCCCGGCTCGCGGGATGCGGCACCCTCTAATTGTGCCACAGATCACTTCACGGACCCCGGGAAAGCACAGCCCGCGGACGGCACTCTACGCACGTCTAACGACGTCAACGGCGTCGGGTACCGACAGCATCACCGGCACCACTCAAGCCTGTCGGGCGGGCGTTCGCGGGGCCGTCGACGGCGGCGGCGCAAGGGTCCGGGTGAGTTTGCTGGCTTGCCGTCAGCTCGAGTTAGCCGAGCGTCGGGCGCGGTGGGGCATCAGCGCGTTGGGCGGGATGCTGCCGAACTTGCCGGCGCTGAAGTCCTCGAGTGCCTGGATCACCTCGGTCTTGGTGTTCATCACGAACGGCCCGTAATGAAACACCGGCTCGCGGATCGGCCGACCGCCCAGAATCAGCACCTCCAGCGCGGGCCGATGCGCATCTTGGGACGATTCGGCGGCGACGGTGATGCGGTCGCCGGGCCCGAGAACCGCCAACTGGCCTTGGTGGATCGGGTGGGCCACCGGGCCGACGGACCCACGCCCGGACAGTACGTAGACCAGCGCGTTGAACTCGCGGTTCCACGGGATGTTCAGCCGGGCACCAGGTGCAATTGTGGTGTGCGCCAACGTGATCGGCGTGTGGGTGACGCCCGGGCCGCGGTGGCCGTCGATGTCGCCGGCGATGATGCGGATCAGCGCTCCGCCGTCGTCGGAGGACAACAACGTGACGTCGTTGCCCTCGATGGCCTGGTAGCGGGGAGAGGCGAACTTGTCCTTTCTGGGCAGGTTCACCCACAGTTGCACACCGTGAAAGACGCCGCCGCTCTCCACCAGCTCGGCGGGCGGGGTCTCGATGTGCATGATGCCGGAACCTGCCGTCATCCACTGCGTCGCGCCGTCGGTGATCAGACCTCCGCCGCCATGGGTGTCCTGGTGGGCGAACCGGCCGTCGATCATGTAGGTGACGGTTTCGAAGCCGCGATGCGGATGCCAGTCGGTGCCTCGCGGCTCCCCCGGCGGGTAATCCACCTCGCCCATCTGGTCCATGTGTACAAACGGATCCAGTGCGGCGGTGCTGACTCCGGCGAACGCCCGGACGACGGGAAAACCCTCGCCCTCGTAGCCCCGCGGCCCAGTGGTGATGGACCGCACCGGTCGTTCGGTGTCTGCGGGACCGGCCGCGACCACTCGCGGCAGGGTCAAGGTGTCTGCGGTTATAGCGGGCATGGCTACCTCCTTATGCCGATACCCGCTATAACCGGACCACGGTCCGGTTATAGCCCGGCTATGCCTTGCCGCGCGCGGCCTTGGCGGCGCCCCGTTCGGTGGGTTTGCCTTCGTGGGCCAGCTTGCCGCCGGCGTTTTCCAGGTGGGCCCGGACAAACCACTGGAACTTCTCCAGCTCGGCGGCCTGGTCGATCAGGATGTCCTGGGTGACCGGGTCGAGTTCCTCGGTCTCCTCGATGGCTCGGCGAATGTCCTCGATGACGCCGTTGTAGACGACGTCCAGTGCCGCCAGGTGCGCTTGCACGGTGTCACGGCCGACCGAGTAGTCGTCCCAGCTGCGGTCGCGAATGATCGCGCCCGGGGTGCCCTGCGGCGACGCGCCCAAAGTCGCGATGCGCTCGGCAACTTCGTCGGCATAGCCGCGCACCAATTCCACTTGCGGATCGATCATTTCGTGCACGCCGATGAAGTTGGGCCCCACCACGTTCCAGTGAATGTGCTTGAGCGTCAGATGCAGATCGTTGTAGGTGCTCAGCTGCTTCTGCAACAACTCAGCGACCCGGGCACCCTGTTTGTCGGTCATCCCGGGGACGGTGAACTGCGTCATCAATTGCTCCCTAAGGTCGTTCGCACACGGTCACTTTCCGGCCTGCGGGATACCCGATGACCACGCCCGGTAACCACCGCCGGCTAAAGCGAGCGGATGTCCTGCACCGGCAACCGCGCGCCGCGGCGCGGCTCATAAGCCAGCCCGCTGGCCTCCAGCAAACGGACCACTCGGTGACGGTGAGGCCGCATGGGTGCCAGCAACTCGACCATGACGTCGTCCACGATCGGATAGCCCAACAGCGTCCAGCCGATCATCTTGGGAATGTGGTAATCGCCGACCGACAACGCGTCGGGGTCGCCGAACGCGCGCTGCGCGGTCTCGGCCGCCGTCCACACGCCGACACCCGGCAGCGACGTCAGCGCTTCGCGCGCCTGCATCGCGGGTCGCGCCACCAGCCGTTCCAGCGACGCCGCCCGCTGCGCACAACCGACGACGGTACGAGCGCGTCCGGGGTCCACGTTGGCGCGGTGAAACTCCCACGACGGGATCGTGCGCCACACTTCGGCCGACGGGGGTACCCGCATGCGTGCCGGCGCCGGCCCGGGCGCCGGCGTCCCGAACTTGGTCACCAGCACCCGCCAGGACCGGAACGCGTCGGCGCCGGGCACCCGCTGCTCGAGGACGGCCGGAATCAGCGCCTCCAGCACCCGTCCCGTACGGCCCAGCCGCAGATGCGGAACCTTCCGGTGCGCGGCGGCGACAGTGGGATCACTCGGCACGAAATCCGAGGCGTCGTCGTCCGCGCCGAGGAAAGCCGGCAGCGCGTCAAGGAACTCTTGGGCGCCGCTGCCCCATGCGGTGCATTCGACGGCGTCGGCAGCCGCACGCGTGAGCCGCGCCGTGACGGGTCCGCTGGGCAACAGGCTGGTCCGCCAGATCGCGCCGTCGTCGGCTATTTGGAAGCACGGGTCGCGCGGGCCGCGGCGCAGCGGCGCCAGCGTGATCCCGGGACTGACCACGCCCGGGAACGTGACGGTGCGGGCGGTCTTCACTTCCAAAGGATCATAGGTTCCGCCGTGGACAATTGACCCATTGCTGTCTTCCGCGACAGGATGGCGGTTGTGACCACCCCGTTCGACGACCCGCAGGCCGAACTGGCGTGGATGTTTTTGCAATGCCTCTCCGAGGGCGCCGACGTCGACGAGTGCTTCACCTTGCTCAGCGACGACTTCACCTATTGGAGCATCGACACCCGCAAGTCGATCGACAAGGCAGCGCTGCGCCGCGAGGTCGAGCGGCGCACACGCAGCCTGCACCTCAACTTCGACCTCATCCGCTGCCTCAACGACGGCGAAAACGTCGCGATCGAAGCGCAGGGCGAAGGCGTCACCTCCGACGGCGTGCGCTACGACAGCCCGTTCGTGTTCATCGTCGAGACCCGCGACGGCCTCATCACCTCGGTGCGTGAATACAGCGACACCCGGTTGGCGGCACAGGTTTTCGGCTAATCAGGCTCGACGCTGATCTCGGCCTTGTCGGGATAGAACGCGACGTGACCGGCGATCGCCGCCACCGCCGGGTAGGGCTCGCGGTAGGTCCAGATCACGTCGTCGACGGTGTCGCCGGCCGCGGTGGTCACGTTGTAGTAGCTGGCTTCGCCCTTGAATGGGCAGTAGGTGCTGGTGTCGCTGGGCGTCAGCCGCTCTGAGACCACGTCGTCGAACGGAATATATTGCACCACAGGGATAGTCGCCTCACGGAGGCCCAGCGCTGCGCGTGTGTCCGCGATGATCTCCCCCTTGACGCGAACCCGGACCCGCCCTGCGGTCGGTTCGATCGTGATCGGGTGCCCGGCGGTTGGTTCCAAGACAGGACGGTGGCTCATGGTGACATCTCCTCGAGTGGTGAATAGCAGATGTAACACCAGGCTACGGTGAACATTCCCGGCAGCTCAGAACGCGTAGCGGTGGTATTGCGCCATGTTGGCCAACGCCGGCACCAACGCCATGGCCTTGCCCGTGGCGCGGGCCGAGGCCGGCAGTTGCGCGAAGGTGGGCGACTCGAACCAGCGCTGCCAGGCCAGCAGCCGCACGCCGGGCATCGCGCCGAGGATGTCTTCGGGTTTGTTGATGGCCCACCGCAGCGTGGAACCCGATCGCCGTACCACCGAGTTGAGCACCTGCGAGCGGATCCCGAGCCAGTTGAACGCGTCGAATTGCAGCTCGCCCGAGCCGAATCGGTCGACCACGCGGCGCAGCAACGCGACCCCGTCGTGCTCGGTGAGGTACATGGTCAGGCCTTCGCCGATCATCAGCGTGGGCCGGTCGGCAGGAATGTCTGCCAGCCATGCCGGGTCGGTCACCGACGCGGCGACGACGTGATAGTGCTCGCCACCCGGGTAGAGCTGCGTGCGCAGCGCGATCACCTCGGGATAGTCGACGTCGTACCACGCCACGCCGGGCCCCGGCTGCAGCCGACGGCGCGCGGCGCGCGTTGATAGTCGTTTTCGTCCAGTCGTAATCGATGCGCTCGACGATTTCCTTTGCGTACCGATCGCCCAGGATCGGTTTCGCGAAGTCGGCGTCCAGCGCCTTGGCATAGAACGTCGCCAGCATGGTTTGCGGCGCACCGCTCAGATCGACGGACACCTTTTCAGTGGTCACGTAGCCCGAGGCTAGTCCTGCCCTCGGGCGCCGGCTGTCCTGAACGACGGTCGGCGTGGTGTTCAGCCGGCGGTGGTGGTTTTGCCTCTGGCGTTTCGCAGCTCGGCCCAGAACCGGGCGGCTTCTCGGATGGATTCCTCGACCGGCCTTGGCTGCCAACCTAATTCGCGGACTGCCTTGCTGTGGTCGACGGGGGCTTCGGCGCGCATCATCCGCACCGACGCCAGACTGAGTTCGGCGTCTTTGCCGGCCAGTCGGGCCCGCAGGCTTCCGATCGCTGCGAGTGTGTAGAGCATCGGCACCGAAATCGCGCGCCGGGGCGGCGGCACACCGGCCTCGTCGGCGGCGATGCGCACCACCTCCTTCAACGGCATCATCTTTTCCGAGATGAGGTAGCGCTCGCCGTTGCGGCCGCGCTCGGCGGCCAGGATCAACGCCCGTGCGGCGTCGTCGACGCCGACGACTTCCAACTCGATGCCGTCCATCAGGAACGGCAGCTTGCCGAACACCGCGCCCGCGATGAAGGCGCCGTGCGGGGTGCGCCCCCAGTCGCCGCTGCCGTAGGTCGTCGACACACACATTGCGACGGCGGGCAAAGCGTGCTGCGCGGCGTACCGCAGCACCAATTCCTCTGCCTGGACCCGGGATTCGACGTAGGGCGTCAATCCGCGGCGGACGATCTGGTCGTCTTCGGTGGCCACGTGGCCGCGCCGCCGCCCGACCGTCGCATAGCTGCTGGTGAAGACGAACCTGTGCAGATCCGCATCTTTCGCGACGTCGAGGACGTTGCGCAGGCCGTCGACGTTGGTGGCAAACAGCGGCGCCGGGTCACGCAGCCACGCGCGGGTGTCGACCACGCAGTAGTACACGTCGTCGACGCCGTCCATCGCCTCGCGCAGCGTGGCGGTGTCGAACACGTCGCCGTGGAATCGGGTGACCGACAGATCGTCGATGGATCGGGTATTGGCGTTGGGACGCACCATCGCCCGCACGTCGGCGCCGTCGCCGACGAGTTGGCGGGTCACGTGCGAGCCCAGAAAGCCGTTGGCGCCGATAACCAGTTTGGGTGCGTTCACGCAGATCCTCCGTATTGCTGCATCCAGCGGGCGGCGTCGTCGTCGAGCGTGCCGAGTTCTTGCGCTTTGCGGCACCACTTCATCGCGGCCGCCACGAAGCGCAGCGGGTTGTAGATGTCTTCCTGGCGGCACCACAGGCCGTCGCCGGCGTAAGTGACGATCGAGATGTTGGTCGCGCTGATGATCGTGCCGTCGCCGGGATCTTTCATCGGATTGTCCAGCTCGCAGATGATCCGGCCGCCTGCCTCGTCGATGACCGACCACAGCGACGGAAATGCCGTCATGTGGCTGCCCGGGAACGTCGTCATGGTCTTGCGGATCCAGGCCCGCACCTCGTCGCGGCCCTTCATGGTGCCCGCGGCGTGTTCGATGTAGTCGACGTCCGGCGTGTAGTGCTCCACCCAGGCGTCCCAGTCCCTGGTCTCGGCGGCCCGGGCGACGGTCTGCTCGAAGACCTCGAACGCCGCGGCCAGTTCGTCGCGGCTGAAGGTGCGGGTGGTCACGGGAAAACTAGAACACGTTCTACCCAGCTTTGTCGAGCAGTTCCTATCCTCGAAGCATGACGAGCAATAACAAGGCGATCCTGGCGGGCGGCTGCTTCTGGGGCATGCAGGACCTGATCCGCAAGCAACCCGGCGTGGTGTCGACGCGGGTCGGCTACACCGGCGGCGAGAACGCCCACCCCACCTACCGCAATCACCCCGGCCACGCCGAGGCCATCGAGATCATCTACGACCCGGCGCGCACCGACTACCGCAGGCTGTTGGAGTTCTTCTTCCAGATCCACGACCCCACCACCAAGAACCGGCAGGGCAACGACGTCGGGACCAGCTACCGGTCGGCGATCTTCTATCTCGACGACGAGCAGAAGCGGATCGCGGAGGAAACCATCGCCGACGTCGACGCGTCCGGGTTATGGCCGGGCAAGGTCGTCACCGAAGTGACGCCCGCCGCGGAGTTTTGGGAGGCCGAGCCCGAGCACCAGGACTATCTGGAGCGCTACCCCAACGGGTATACGTGCCACTACGTCCGCCCCGACTGGAAGTTGCCGCGCCGCGCCAACGTCGAGCAGACGTAAAATCGCACTGCGACAACTGAAATCGTGCGATTCTGCGTCTTCTCGCCGGTTATTTGGCGTGCGCGCGTAGTTGGTAGAGGCCGCGGGTGGTGGCGACGGTCTGACCGTCTGCGTCGGTGACCACCGCCTCCAGTTCAAAGTCGGCCTTGCCGCGCTCGGCGGCCTCGGCCTCGATGCGCGCGATCGTCCGCTCGTCGAGGCTGGCTTGGGCGCGCACGTCGGATTTGGCCATCGCGACGAACTGGATGTCGAGGCTTTTGACCAATGGGAAGTACTTGGCGCTGTCGAAGGTGACGAGCGGGATGATGCCGCCGAGGACTTCGGCCACGGTGAACAGCACGCCGGCATAGATGACGCCGAAGTGGTTGCCGTTGCCCTCGGCGGGCACCGTTGTGGCCGCGAAACCGGGCCGGGCCTCGACGACCTTGACGCCCATCTTGTGCGCGATCGGGATGGTGGACGCCATGGCGCCGTTCATCATGTCGGCGAGGTTGGCTTGGGCCCCTGAGGCGGTCACTCCTGTACCTCTTCTCTTGCAGGCGCGAAGAGTGCGTCTGTGGTAGGGATGGGACGGGAGCCGGGGTGACGG
>NZ_LQPE01000148.1 GCF_002101735.1 Mycobacterium kyorinense
TGACACCGACGAGATGCTCGGCATTCCAAATCCACGTGGGTACCTGTCTTACACATCCCAATCGACGTTACAGATAATCCGATCGCCCCAATGCCCTTGTAGCGCAACGGATAGCGCACCGGTTTCCGGGACCGGCGGTTGCAGGTTCGAGTCCTGCCAAGGGCGCTCACATTCCAAAGCCCCTGTAGCTCAACGGATAGAGCGCCAGTCTACGAAGCTGTGGGTGGGAGTTCGACTCTCTCCGGGGGCGCCAAAACGATGCCCCGCTTTCCCAACTGGCAGAGGCGCTGGGAGTGACCAGCTTTTCGGATCGATACCTGGAATGAACCACCGATATCAATGTCGCGGCGACAGAAAACAGGCAGTCAGCACGACTGCTCGCATTCGACACTCTGTAGTGTCCGGAATCCAGGAATTCGTTGAAGCCGCGAAACATTCGGAGGATACCCATGTCACGCATCGCGTCAGCGGCCGGTTCCGTGCCGTTGTCCAGTCGTAGCAGCTGGGGTCGGCGATGTGATTCAGTGATGACCGTGATCAGAAGAGATGATTACCCCGCGTCGAGAGCACAAATCCATGCTGCTCACCGGTTCTGGCGTTCTTGCCGGTGATGCACGCCGTCATCTGCGCATCCACCACGCATGTGAGATCGTAGCGAGAGAGTCGGCTACCGACAGGCAACACCCTGTAGTCTTCTGGCCCGAACCTCTTCTTGACTTCGGCCTCCTTCACCGAATCCCACACCGAGTAATCATCGAACGTCGACAGATCCTTACTGGCGACCTGCGCCGACGCCGCCTCCGACATGGACACGGCGTTGTCCGATGTCCCTGGCAAGCTGCCCCAACATTGTCCGAAATCCGCCGGATACTGCTTCGCCGCCGTGTACATCCGGCACCGATACCCCGCTGGTGCAGCGAACTGGTAACCGTGCGTATACCCCAGGAAATCCAGGGACACGGAATATGGCTCGACATCCACTGCGGCATAGGAGTTCACGTCAGGAAAGCCAGAGTCGGCATGCGCCGCCGGAACCGTGCTTGCGATGAGCACCATGGCCGCTACGGCAAACCTCCACACCCACCACACAAAGACCACATTAGTTGAGCAATGATCCGGTCCCCGTGGCCCAATCGGTAGAGGCGGCCAGCTTAAATCTGGCACATGTGCGGGTTCGAATCCTGTCGGGGACACTGTCGGTGGACACAGCGGCGATCGCGGATCAAGCGACCGCCCCGGAATTTCGGCGCCACCGCCGAGGCCGGCATACCGGTGTCGCTACCAACGGCCGGTGACCGGATTAGCCCGCGTAGCTCAATGGACAGAGCGCCGGTCTTCTAAACCGATGTGGTGTGGGTTCGAGTCCCGCCGTGGGCACCGCCGTGGGCGCTGATGTGCTGAGCCAGGTTGTCGCTGACGCCGTCGTCGGCGATCGCTCGTCCCTCATCGTCGGCTGGAGTCCTAGCGGTTCGACCGATCTCCTTGAACCAGACGAGCGCCATTCGACGCCCGGAGGTGTGTGCCCCGTGCCCACCCTCGTCGTCGCGAATCTGCACGTGGTGGTGTGCTGTGTGCCGTGCCCTGTCACCTGTGCGCGATGCTGGGCTGCGCCGTGAGATGGGAGTTGAACCCGTTGCACTGCCCTTCGTGCACCAGTAGAGCCGGCTTGGCCCGCCGGCGGGGCTTGTGCACGCCTTCGCGATAACTACCTGCGCCACCTCGGTTCGTCAGTCCAGCAGGTCGACCTCCCAGTTGGAGCGCTGGATCCGCACATCGAGCTCACGCAGCTCTCGGGCCAGATCATCGGCGCGTGCCCGCAATTCGGCAACAGGCAAGGCGGACAACATTTTTCAGCTCAGAGCGCAGTTGGCGCGCATAGCCGGGCTGGCTTGCTCCTGCGGCCGCGTCTGCCGCAGAAGTCACCACCGAGTGACGCGCCCGCAATGCGTCTCTGCGAGCCAGCGCGTCGGTCAACGTGCCCTCCGCCCCGATGGACGTGGCGGCGTTGGTGCGGTTGATCCGCCGCATCAGGGTCTCATACTCGTCGAGCACCTCGTCGGCTTCGGCGAGCAGAGCCGCGGCATCCTCGGCAGGCTCCTCGCCCTCTTGAAACCGAGCATTGCTGACAATGCGACCGCGCAACCGCTCAATCCGGCGCACCGCATCCGCGCGCAACGATAGAGCTTCCGCCAGCTTCACAACCCTCACCCCCTGTTTCGATACTCGACCGGGCAGACCCTGCGCGCACACCTCGCGGGCTTGGCGGAACGAAACTGCGGGCAGACCCCCGGCGGCCTACTATAGCGGCTCTGATCAGGCCCGCAACGCATTAAATTGCCACCATCAGATGCGGCAGCAGCCTAACCGCGCGCGGGCTACGGATTGGGCCACGCAACGAAAGCGCATGCCGCGGCGATCGCGGCGACATGATCGCCGGCTGGCACGGATGACACGACCCTTCGCCTGTGTGGTGAACTGTCACGTCGCCGTGGGCTCACCACCCAGATGGATGTTCGCGCGCCGGGAGCACGGATTGGTATGTGCAGCACGCTTATAACGTGACGGTCGCGGGTTCGATCCCCGCTCGGCGCACCAAGGTGATCGATGCGGTCGGCCCCGCGCCGACTGCCGTGGCTACACATTGCTCCCACCGGTCCGAGTCCAAGGGTGGAGACGAACCAGGTTGCGGAGGAATGCGGCGGTGTTCGATGAAGCTGGCCTAGCGGTGGGACGCTTTGCGCTAGATGCGAACTCGCACACACTCGTTCGTCATATCGTTGCGGGTCGCGTTCGGTCGTGCGGTAGGCCGGGAGCGGCAGGACTGGATGTGTGGTTATTTGAAGTAGAACCAGCCTCCATGGGCCTTGACTCGATGTGAGCTGTCTGCGTACACGGCGATTTGTTCCGGCGTTGGCCAGTCAGCTTCGGCGAATCGTCGGACTATCTCGGTGCGCAGCTCCACCAACCACTGATAGTCGATTGGACAGGAGTCAGGCTGCTGTGCGGGCCCGGGTTGAACTGCGAGCCACTCGGGGAGCTGGTCATCATCCTTGCCGGACAACAGGATCCACACCACAAGGTGGCGCGGATCGATATCAACAGCGCCGTAGTGGAACACTGCGTCTACGCGAACACCCTCATGTTGTGAGCCGACGAGGAATTCTCGCGCCTCGCCGACAACGCGTCTCGCTATCTGCGGAAGGCTTTGCTTCCCCCTGGCGCACACGGAGTCACGCTATGTGGCGATCGCCGGCTCGTAGGAGCGAATGTGAGCGCCGCGAGTTCGGGCCGTATTCCTTGCTATGCGTCGCTGGTGGTTGTGGCGGCGGCAGCGTCTGTGGGGTGGGTGACGATTGCGGCCTGATCCAGCGACGCCGTGACTCGAGGGAAGTTCTTGCTTGAGAAGGTCTGGGCGATGGTGAGGGCTTCTTGCTCGCTGACGCCGCGAAAACCGGCGACGAGTGTTCCGATGACCACCGGCAGGTTTGGATCGGTGGCGCTGGCATCGTAGGTCAATCCGACCACCGATTCGTGGCCGTCTTTAATGACGAAGTCGGCTTTGCCGTCGAAGAATCCCTTGAGTTCGTTGCCCAGCGCTGCGAGGGCCTCATCGACCACGGTGCCCGCGATGTCCTGGAATGGCATGAGTTCGGCAGTGAAGAACACTGGGATCGCCATGGTCTGTCCCCTCCGCAATAACAGTCGATCCGTACGGTCAAGTTTGAGACTAACAGCGGGGGTGGCTTCGAAATTGGCCGCGACACACGCGCGCGCAGACAAGCAGAAAGCCCCCGGCCGCTTCACGCGATGTGCCGGGGGCTTTCGCCTCCTTGCAAGTCAGGGCTGCATTACAGGCCCATGAGGCCGGCCCAGTGCTGGTCCACACCCACCTGGTCGTCGGCGGCCTGCCGGACAGCGGTGTGGGCGCTTTGAAGGATCTCGGCGGCGTGGGCGCGGATCTGGTCGGCATGGGCGCCGAACTCGATACCGCGGTTGGTTGCCTGACCGGACGACACCTCGTCGAGGATCCGGTATTGCTGGGTCATTCCGTGGGCCAAGTCCTGGCCCTGCATGTTGAGCGACTGCATCGTAGCCAGGGCGCTTTCGATATGCGGAATGTTGTAGAGAACGGTGTCAGCCATGATGTGTTCCTTCTTTCAGGAAGTGTGTCGGATGGGCTTACAGCGACTGGATGCTGAAGATTCGGGACTGGCGTTCGTGCTCAGCCTCATCGGTGCGGTCGGCGAACCCGGACACGGCGAGGAATTTCTCCTTGGCGGTCTCCGAGTGCTGATGAACCTGCTGGCGCAACTCAGCGGCCTTGGCGGACAACGCCGGTCCGGCCATTCCCTGCATGCCCGACATCGCCAGATCGTCGGCGAGGTTGGCCACCTGGTTGTAGACGTTGCTGAAGTCGTCAGCCTGCGAATGACCGGTGGACGCGATATTGCGCATGTCACCAGTCGTCAACTTGATGATCACGTTGAGGACCCCTTCCATTTGGAAATGCGTGTGGGCCTCGAGCCATCCCGACACCCCCTGCGCGTGAGTCTAGGACCCATACACCCCCTCCGCAAAGGGAAACCTCATTTCGGCGCGGCGTGTCGAGAAGTGTTTTAAAGCAATGTTTATCGGGGTTTTCGGCGCGCGCGGCACTTATCGGCCAGCTACCTGCCTTAAGGTAAAGTTGATGAATCAGTGTGCGAGCTGGAGGGGGGCGTCGAGGTCGTGCATCCAACATTGCAGGAAGTCTTAGCAGGTATCGAGGACATCGAAGCGGTCGCCGACCAACGGCGTCGTGCCCTCGATCAAGCCGTCGGCATGTATCTCAACGACGTCGTCGCGCCAGAAGTTGGAGTCCTGGTGTGGCGAGGCAAGGTCGCCGAGATCCAGATTGTCGATCGGTTCTGCAAACGCGACACCGCCGATATTGAGGCGATCCTTAATGCTGTCATTATCAACGCTTTTGAAGCGTGGCTCAGTGATTATCAGCGCCTGCTTGGCGCGGGCGAAAGGACCGCTTAATGACGGGGCAGCCTGACCGGGTCGCGGCCGATATCGCGGCTATTCGGGAAACCTTGGCAGGCATCGGAATTGACGACCAATCCCAGGGAGCTGCCGCTGATGCGATGCGCGCCGCGCTAGCGCAGCGAGGTGTGTACTTGGATTCGATCGCCGATGCCGCGCGCGCCGTCGCGCGTGCGGCTGCGCAGCGGCAGGCTTTGGTGGCTGAGCGGGACGCGGCGACGCCCTCGGATGCCGAGATCCGCGCCGCGCAGGAAGCAGTGATCGAGGCAGCGTCGCAGGCCGCGGCGGCGGCCGGCACCCCGGAACAGGCGCAGAGGTCCCAGGACGAACAGAACGCGATTGACCGTTTGGCGGATCTGCTGAATCAGAAACGGGAGGCGCAGAAGAAGTTTGAGAGCGGGGAGAAGGCGTCGGCGCAGTCGTTAGATGATGCGACGAAGGACCTGCCGAGTGCTCCCGGCTCGGCGGGCGCGTTTCCAGGGGCGTCTGCGTGGGGTCCGTTGATGAGCGTGTTGTCGTCGTTAGGGCACGCCGGGGCGCCTCGGGTGGCGATGCCCGCCGGGGCGGGTGTGCCCGAGGGCGGCGGTGGTGATCCGGTCGCATTTTCTCCGGAGAGCGAGGATCCAGTCGCTGCGCTGCTGGACAGTCTCGGCGACGACGATTCGAGGGAGATCCCAAAGTCGGGTCCGCAGTTGGATGCTGGAGCTGGCCAGACTCATACCTCGGCGGCTGAGGGGGGCGGCCAGCAGATGCCGACCTTGTCGGGGGTGACGACTGCCGCCGACGTGTCAGGCAAAGGGAGCCCAGCGTTTACGGTTGACCCTTCGCCGGGGGGCGCGGCGGGCTCGGCGGGCGCGCCCGGTGCCGGCGGTGTGCCGATGTCGCCGATGATGGGGCCGATGTCCGGTGGTGCGGGCGGCGTTGCGCAGGGCAAACGACGTGACAAAACTTCTATCATCAATAGGGACCCTGATCTCACAGGTGCGGACATCGCGTCCGAGATTGCGACATCGGGGGTCATAGGTCGCGGCGAAAGCCGGCGGCGGTAAACGGGGGGAAGAGTTAGATGACCGAACATGGTGGTCTGAATCCATGGGCCGGTGGTGGCTCTGGCGGACACAATGGGGGCGGGTCGGTGACGGCGCCGAGTTTTGCGGCGGATCCCGGTGTTGCTGGCGGACATACAGCTTTGTTGGATGACGTCTACCGGGCAGGGATGGACCCGGTCGCCGCGTTCGGCGGCGCGTTCGGCCTGAACCGGGTTGTGGGCCACGACAGGGTCAACCAGTTTCTGAACTCGGTTGCCGGTAACCCGCCGGCGGCCACCACGGCACCGCCCGAGCCGCCGGCGCCTGCTCCGCCGGGCGGGCCCGGGCCGCGGCCAGGTGAGTCGCCGCAAACCACCCCGCAAACCTCGCTGGACGGCTCGGCGGGCAGCCCCATGGACGGACCCACCGCGCAGGTCCCCAAGCCCGCACCTTCGGGTGGGCCCAAACCGTCACCCGATATTGCGCCCGAACCCCCCAAGGCACCTGGCCCCGCGCCAGGGGAGCCGACGGTCCCCAAAGGACCTGTCGGCGCCGCCGGTGACATCGCCGACGACGCCGGCCACGTTGCGGTGAAGGCCGCACAGCGGACCCTGCGCGAGGCGATCGTGGACCGCGGCATCAAGAAAGGGCTCGCCGAAGCGAGCGCTCTGGCTGCCCGCCGCGGCGCCCTGATGGGCGCCAAGCTGGGCGCCCAGACCGCGCTGCGGCTCGGAACGATGTCGCTTCCCGGTCTGGGATTGGCGATCACTGCGGCGTTCTGGGTGTTCGACACCGACGAACGGCGTGCGGTCAACAACCTGATTTCGGAGCTGTTCGGTCCCGGTGGGGCCCCGGACTTGAATGCCCGCCCGGAGCCGCCGCGCACCTACTTTCTGCCGTTGACTCACGACGGTAACCGTGACGGCACCATCGTGCGCATGGATCAGGGCATGGTGCGCACCAACAATGCCGCGTTCGAGTTCCACCCCGATGACGTGTGGCCTACAGTGTCGCCCGCGATCGAGACGACGACCAACTTTTCGGCTGTCGCTGCGAAAGTCAATGCGCTCGCAGGCAAAGTGGATGGCCTGATTCAGTCGATCCAGGCGGCCTACAAGACGCCGACCGAGGAACCCTATGTGGCGGCGACGTGGGCCAAGGCCAAGCCGAGCGTGACCGCGTTGGAGGAGCTGCGTGACACCGTGCTGCCTGCGATGGGTCGCCAACTGATGGGTGGTGCCACCAACTTCAACGACGCCTACCAAGCGTTCCGGCAGGTAAACCTTACGAATCGGCAAGAGATCAACAACTCGACGTCGGGTCTGATCCCGTTCATGGCCAACCACGTGAACGAGGCCAACATGAGCGATTCGACGGCGAACCTTAAGAACGCTGTCGAGGAGATGAATCGCACCGCTCAAGCGTTGGCGGGCGCAGCGGATTCCTTCACGATCGCCGACTACCACGGATCCGGCACCCCCGCGCAGTCGACCACCGACACCGGCGCGACCAAACCCCAGCCGGAGCCAGCCCCGGCCGCGCCGCCGCCAGCCGCCCCGCCGGCCGCGCCGCCGGCATCGAACAATCCGGACCAGCAGGCCAAAGATTTGGCGTCGTTGCTGCGCAGTGGTCTGCCCACGATGCCGGGTATGGGCATGCCGACCATGCCGTCCATGCCGACAATGCCCGGCCTGGGGAACATCCCCGGCCTGGCCAACGCCGCCCATCCGGGCCAGAATCCGCTGGCGCACCCGGGAGTCACCGACGCCGATCTGAAAAAGGCGCTCGACGACAGGCTCAAAGAAAAGCCCGCCTCCGAGCATGCGCCGACAAAGCCCGGCGACGGCCCCGCAACCGGGGTCGCCGCCGATCCCGGCGCCGCGATGACGCCGGCCGGCCACAAGACCCCCGGGCCCGCCCACCCGCCAGGGCCCGGTGCGCCGGGCACGCCCGGTGGCCCCCCAGGGGCAGCCAACACCACCGAAATCGGTGGGCGGAAGTGGACTTTCGACAACCCGAAGCTGGCCGCGTTGGCGCACAACTTGGCGGGCACCGACGGCTCGAGCCACAAGAGCATCCGCCAGGCCGCCTCGGAGGCAGGTTTCCGGTTGCCGCCGCCTGGACAGGACATCGGCACACCGGTGGGATCCAGTGACCTTAAACCGGGCAACGTGATCATGGGCGCCAACAACCAGAACGCGGTCTACCTCGGCGAGCAAGGCGGCAAGGACTGGGCCATCACCGAGCAAGGCGAAGTCAAGCCGCTCGACGAGGTCACGACCGGCGGGGGCCCTCACGAAGGCTTGTTCCGGCTCGTCGACGACGGCGCTGCAACGCCTGGCGCCGAAGCGCAAACCATCCAGCAGACCTCGGCGCAGGCCCCGCCGCCGGCCGCACCGGTGACGACTCAGGACACCCACACCGGCGTAATCCCGCAACAGGGCCCGCCGCCCGGGCGGCCCGGCCTGGACCCCGGCGCGGTACCGCCCGGGAACTGAACACCGCTCACCGCCGGCTCGAGACAACAACGGTCGGGTTCGCGCATCAGGAGGTAGTCGATGACACAGGCCGGGCCGTCGCCGCAGATCGGATACCGCGAAGACGAAGCCTTGGGCGTCTACACCAACACCCAAGGGGGACTTCGTGATCAGCGACAAGCGCTACCCGACCACGACCCCTCCGGCATCGGCGACCCAGCGATCTCCTCGGCTCTGCGGGACCACAACGACAAAACCAAAAGCAGCATCGACACGACCGACGACACGCTAGGGAAAGGCAAACGCGCGGTCTCCGATCTCGCCGATACCGACCGCGCCAGCGCCGCGCGCGCCCGCCAGATCGACCCCGGCGGCCTCGCGGCGCTGCGTGATGCGTTGAACCGGCCCGTGGGCCCCGCGTCACCGCTGGCCGCCCCCACGGCCGAGCAGGCTCCCGCGCCCGCGATGACCGCGCCGGCGCCCGCACCGGCGATGCCGCCCGCTCCGCAACTTGCCCCCGACATGGTCAACATCGCACCGGATGCGTTGGCTAAACTGCTCGCCGGTGCCGACCTCTCCGGCGCCGACCCAGCCGGGCGCAGCGGTGATTTCGGACCCGCCGGCGGCCATCAGCCGTTGTCGATCAGCGGCATCGACTTCCGCCAGACAGGCCTGAATGCGCCGCTGACGAAATCACAACTGGTCGCAGTGATCGATAAAGCGTTGGACAACAACGGAATTAGCCGCGACCCACAAGTACGCGCGCATTGGCGCGACATCATGTACAACCAAGGCATGAGGGAATCCAGCGGTGTTCCCGACGCGGTCAACCACGAAGACTCGAACGCGGTAGGCCCCATCCAGGCAGACGGTGCGAGGTTGAACTGCAGCCGCGGCCTCTGGCAGACCACCGCAGAGACATTCGCGCGCTACCACGTCGGTGGAACCTCGAACAACATCTACGACCCGGTGGCCAACGCTTCGGCGTCGGTGGCTTACCAGATGGCCGGGCACGGCATAGGAGCAGACGGCAATGGTTTGGCGCACTACCACGCCCAACGCGCAGCTGCAGGATACGGCGCCTACTGACGGCTCAGCACGCCTACGAATGGCCCCAGCAAATCAGCACAAAGACGAGGAGCACGCCGTGACTGCCGCAAGCGACGACGAGCTCGACCAGATGGAGCGGATGATCCTGGAAGCGGCGGCCGACACCTCGCGCAACGAGCAGGAGCCGTGCCGGGACCAATGTCGGTACTGCGGAGACGAGATCGTTCTGCTGCCCGACTACGACGCCGACGCGCCATGGCGCTGGACCCATGCTGAAACCAAGGACTACCGCTGCATGACCTTTGCTGCACCGCAGTAGATGTCCGCAATAGGAACGAGGACAACGATGCGAATCACTGAGCGCCGCGAGTACCGCCGACGCGGGGCGTGGATGAACTGTCGGCCTCAGGCCCACGAGCCTGGCCGGTCGTCGCGTCTGTTGCGCGAGGAGCTTCCCTGGCTAGGCTCGCGGTTGCCGTCGTTGTGGACGAACTCGTATTTCGTGGCAACGGTGGGGGTGCGCCGTTGTCGGTGATCAAGCGGTATGTCGAGACGCCGAAGGACCGCTGAATCATGCTGGCGGGTCGCCGTTTTCGAGTCGAGTTCAGCGACGAACAAGCTGAGTTCGCCGAACAGATCGGTGCGGCGTGCCGCGCGGTGTGGAACGCCGGCCTAAGAGATGACCCGTAATCGTGGCCGGCGGTTCGACGGTGATTCGAACGCTGCGCCTGTCGGGTCATACTGGTCGC
>NZ_LQPE01000149.1 GCF_002101735.1 Mycobacterium kyorinense
AAACGCGAAACCCGTTCACGCGTATTCATATAGCCGGCCCCACGCGCTTAAGCTGCCGGGCGACAGTCGATCCCAGATTGCTGGCCGGACGGCAATTCGGCGGGTGGTGCTTGAGGTGGCGATGCCGTGCTGCAGATCGGTAGCAGGCCGGCTCGGGACAGGTACCTCAGGCCGTCTATCTCAGTCGCAAGCCCCCCGTCGCCCATCCCGGCCTGGAGTTGAGCGCGTTTGTCGGGCTGCAGATCGTCCACGCGCAACAGCCTGCAGTGCTTCGTCGACTGGCCATAGCGGATCTCCGACAACTCGCCCCGGGCATTGAGGCATTCTTGCATGAAGGGACCGTTCAGCCGGACACCCAGAAACGAGTCTGGTAGATCACGCAGTCCCTGCATGATCGCCACCGTCCCTTGGTAGTCGGCGAGGTAATAGGTCCTACTCAGCAACTTTCGTCCGACGCCAAATATTATCAGCGTCAACAAGATCACGACGCCAACGATGATCAGGGGCCGTTTGCGGCGTTTCAGTACGGTTGGGTTGGCCGCCTGCGCTCGCCAAAGGCGAAGACGAGAGCGCGAGGTGTTCGGAAACGGCTCAACCCGGCCAGGATTGCGGTCACGCTGCAACGCGGTGCGTACCGGGGGCGTTGCGGATAGGACGCCGCTGTCGCGGTGCTGCGCCGACGGCCAAGGCTGCGAATCAACGCTGGCATCACTGACCTCCGCTGCATACGCTGGGCCTGCATACGCTGGGCCAGCCGTGACCCACGGACGCGTCTCTCGATCGACTGCTGATACTGCGGCATGAGGAACAACCGCGGCGCGCGGCTCTCCCAACGCTTCCACGAGTTGCATGCAGCTCTGAAACCGCGAGTCGGGGTTTTTGGCGAGCGCACGCTCGAACACCGCGTCCAGGTAGTCCGGAAGTCCGGGCCTGCGGGCGGTAATCGACGGCGGGGCTTGCGTCGAGTGCGCTGCGATCAGCGCCGCGAGGTTCCCGGCGGTGAATGGCGGTGCACCGGTCAGTAGCTCGAACGCCGTGCACGCCAACGAATAAATGTCAGCGCGGTTATCCAGGATCCGACCTTCGAGAGCCTCGGGTGATATGTAAGCCATGGTGCCCACCGTCACCCCACTTGAAGTCAAAGAGGTGGATTCACCAACGGCCTTAGCTATCCCGAAGTCAGCGAGCTTGACGATCTTCAGGCGGTTGTCGCGTCCGCACTCCACCAGGATGTTGGCGGGCTTCACATCGCGGTGGGTAATCTGATGCTCGCCGTACGCGTAGTCCAGGGCGGCGCCGGCGCCGGCGATGATCTGCATCGCCAAGTCCATTGGAAGTGCGGATCGTGTTTTCAACAGGCGTGCGGTGTCCTGGCCCGCGATATATTCCATCGTCAGCCACAGCTGGCCGTCATGGTCGCCACGGTCGTAGATGGTGATGATGTTTGCATGGCGAAGCGGCGCCAGAAGATTGGCTTCCCGCATGAACCGACCGCGGAACTCCTGGTTACGGCTGACGGTGGTGTCGAGGAGCTTGAGCGCGTCCTGACGCGGCAAACGGGGATGCTCGACCAAGAACACCTCACCCATACCGCCCGCGCCGAGCCGCCGGACCACCCGGTAGTCGCCGATATAGCCGGTGTCCCCGCCCACTCACCGAGTTTCGCACATTCCCGCTGCACAAAAG
>NZ_LQPE01000150.1 GCF_002101735.1 Mycobacterium kyorinense
TACTACCCACCCGGGTGGAAAAGTAGGACACCGCCGAACACCCACAAAAAAGGGCACCCACAAGGTGCCCTTTTTTAATTCCCAAAAATTGCAATTCACAGGTGCTTAATTATGGCGCCGCTGAATGTGCCCGTATCCTTTAGCGCAGGGACGTAACCGGAGGTGAATGGCACGAGTGGACATGCACAACGGCAGGGAGGAACGGGCGCCGCGGCGCGGGCCTCGTTCGGGTCCGGGCCGCGCGCGCAGAGCTCAGCCGCAACCCCCACCCAAAGACGACAGGGGCACCGCGCCGCCGCTCCCACCCGATATCGAGCCACGCCAGCTCGCACCCGAAATCCGGCGTGAGCTCAGCACTTTGGACCGTGCTACCGCCGATGCGGTGGCCCGCCACCTCGTCGCTGCGGGCGAGCTGCTCGACGAAGACCCGCAGGCCGCACTGGAGCATGCACGGGCGGCCCGCGCACGGTCCGGCCGCATCGCCGCGGTCCGCGAAGCGGTCGGGATCGCGGCCTATCACTGCGGCGACTGGGCGCAAGCCCTGGCCGAGCTGCGCGCGGCCCGCCGCATGGGCAGCAAATCCCCGCTGCTTCCGCTGATCGCCGATTGCGAACGCGGTCTCGGCCGGCCCGAGCGCGCCGTCGAATTGGCGCGCGGCCCCGAAGCGGCGCAACTCACTGGCGACGACGCCGACGAGCTGCGCATCGTCGCCGCCGGCGCCCGCGCCGACCTCGGCCAGCTCGAACAGGCGCTGATGGTGCTGTCCACCCCGCAGCTCGATCCGACGCGGACCGGGACCACCGCCGCCCGGTTGTTCTACGCCTACGCCGACACGCTGCTGGCCCTCGACCGCGGCGACGAGGCGCTGCAGTGGTTCCTGCGCGCCGCAGCCGCCGACGTCGACGGTGTCACCGACGCCGAAGACCGGGTCAGTGAGCTCGGCTGACGTGGGAACGCTTGCGCAGGAATACGATTGCCTGCTTCTGGACCTCGACGGCACGGTGTTCCGCGGTCATCAGCTCACCGAAGGGGCGGTGGAGTCGCTGGACAAGGCGCCCGGCCGCAAGCTGTTCATCACCAACAACGCCTCCCGGAGCGCGGACGAGGTGGCGGCCCATCTTCGCGATCTCGGCCTGGACGCCACCGGCGACGCCGTCGTCACCAGCGCGCAGGCCGCCGCCCATGTGCTGGCCGACCAGCTGCCGCCCAAATCCCGGGTGCTGGTCGTCGGCACCGAGGCGCTCGCCAACGAAATCACCGCGCGCGGATTGCAGCCGGTGCGGTTGTCACGGGACAAACCCGACGCCGTCGTGCAGGGCCACTCGCCGCAAACCTGTTGGGCCGACCTGGCCGAGGCCGCGCTGGCCATCCGGGCCGGCGCGCTGTGGGTGGCGGCCAACGTCGACCCCACTTTGCCGTCCGAGCGCGGACTGTTGCCCGGCAACGGGTCCATGGTCGCCGCCCTGAAAACCGCCACCGACGCCGAGCCGCAGATAGCCGGCAAACCAGCGCCCGCCCTGATCAAAGACGCGTTGGCGCGCGGCGACTTTCGCGCACCACTGGTTGTCGGGGACCGGCTGGACACCGACATCGCCGGGGCGAATGCGGCGGGGTTGCGCAGCATCATGGTGCTCACCGGGGTCAATTCCGCGCGTGATGCGGTGCATGCCATACCGGCACAACGGCCCACCTATATCGGTCACGATCTGCGCTCGCTGCATCAGGACAGCGACACGCTGGAGGTTGCGCCGCAGAGGGCTTGGCATGCCGAGTTACGGGAGGGAACAGTGACCGTCACCAGCCGTGGAGAGGACGAGGACGGCGACGGCCTGTCGGTGGTTCGCGCCGTCGCCAGCGCGGTGTGGGAAGCGCACGTCGACGACGGTCCTGTCGTTGTCGAGGCCGGCGACGACGCGGCCCGCGACGCCCTGCAGCGCTGGTCCCTGGCGTAAATCCGCTAGCGTTAGGAGCGCAATGACTACGGAACCTGATCAGATTCGTGCCCAGATCGACGCTGTGCTCGCCGAGCTGCCCGAGCTTGCCGACGGCGAGAACGAGCTTGACGAGGCCAAACTCGAGGAAATAGCGCGCCGCCTTTCCGCGGCGCACGACACGCTGGTGCGCGCTCTGGAGATGGCGGAGAAGGGCTGAGTGCGCGGTGCCACGGCGTGCCCGTGTTGACGTCGAACTGGTTCGGCGCGGGTTGGCGCGATCCCGCCAGCAGGCCGCCGAACTGATCGGTGCCGGCAAGGTGAGCATCGACGGCATGCCGGCGGTCAAACCCGCCACCGCGGTCGCGGTCACTGCCACCCTGCGCGTCGCCGACGATGCCGACCACACCTGGGTGTCGCGTGGCGCCCACAAACTCATTGGCGCGCTCGACACCTTCGGCATCAGCGTCGAAGGCCGTCGCTGCCTGGACGCCGGCGCGTCGACCGGTGGCTTCACCCAAGTGCTGTTGGACCGCGGAGCTCGTGAAGTGGTTGCCGCCGACGTCGGATACGGTCAGCTGGCGTGGTCGCTGCGCTCAGATCCACGGGTCGTCGTCGTCGAGCGAACCAACGCCCGGGATCTGTCGCCGTCGAGCATCGGCGGGCCGGTCGACGCGATAGTGGCTGACCTGTCGTTCATCTCGCTGACGACGGTGTTGCCCGCGCTGGCTGAATGCGCGTCGCCCGACGCCGATATCGTTCCCATGGTGAAGCCGCAGTTCGAGGTGGGCAAAGGCCAGGTGGGTGCCGGCGGAGTGGTGCGCGATCCCGCATTGCGCGCCGACACGGTGCTCAGCGTGGCGCGAAGCGCCGAATCGCTGGGCTGGCACACCATCGGCGTCACCGCCAGCCCGCTACCGGGTCCGTCGGGCAACGTCGAATACTTCCTGTGGCTGCGCACCAGTCAAGGCATGTCGGGCGACGCATTGGTGCAGGCGGTCCGCGGCGCCGTGGACGAGGGCCCGCGATGACCAAGGAACGCACCGTTCTGCTGGTGGTGCACACCGGCCGCGAAGAGGCGACGGAGACCGCACGTCGCGTCGAGAAAGTGCTGGGCGACAACGGTATTGGGCTGCGCATGCTGTCAGCCGAGGCGGTTGATCGAGGATCGCTGCACCTGGCGCCCGACGACATGCGCGCGTTGGGCGTCGACATCGACGTGGTCGACGCCGATCCGCACGCCGCCGACGGCTGCGAATTGGTGATCGTGCTCGGCGGTGACGGCACCTTCTTGCGGGCCGCCGAGCTGGCACGCAACGCGTGCATTCCGGTATTGGGCGTAAACCTCGGCCGCATCGGCTTTTTGGCCGAAGCGGAAGCGGAGCACATCGACACCGTGCTCGAGCATGTCATTGCCCGGACGTACCGGGTGGAGGAGCGGCTGACGTTGGACGTCGCGGTGCGGGCCGAGGGCCGCGTGATCGATCGCGGATGGGCGCTCAACGACGCTAGCCTGGAGAAGGGCCCGCGGCTCGGGGTGCTCGGGGTGGTCGTCGAGGTCGACGGCCGGCCGGTGTCGACGTTCGGCTGCGACGGGGTGTTGGTGTCGACGCCAACGGGATCCACCGCCTATGCGTTCTCCGCCGGCGGGCCCGTGCTGTGGCCGGACCTGGAGGCAATCCTGGTGGTGCCCAACAACGCTCACGCACTGTTCGCCAGGCCCATGGTGACCAGCCCCGACGCCACCGTTGCGATCGAAGTCGAGGCCGGCGGGCATGACGCGCTGGTTTTCTGCGACGGGCGCCGCGAAATGCTGGTGCCGGCGGGCGGACGGCTTGAGGTGACACGCTGTGAGACGGCGGTGAAATGGGCGCGGTTGGATAGTGCGCCGTTCACCGACCGTTTGGTGCGAAAGTTCCGGCTGCCGGTCACCGGCTGGCGCGGGCAATAGCCGTGCTGACCGAAATACGGATCGAGTCGCTCGGCGCCATCAGCGTCGCGACCGCGGAGTTCGACCGCGGCCTGACGGTGCTGACCGGCGAAACCGGCACCGGCAAGACCATGGTGGTCACCGGGCTGCATCTGCTCGGCGGCGCACGCGCGGACGCCACCCGGGTGCGTTCGGGGGCCGACCGGGCCGTCGTCGAAGGGCGTTTCAGCACAGTCGATCTCGACGAGGCCGCGGCGTCACGCATCGACGAGATACTCGACGCGGCGGGGGCCGAGCGTGACGAGGACGGCAGCGTGATCGCGCTGCGTTCGGTCAGCCGTGACGGGCCGTCGCGCGCCTATCTCGGCGGCCGCAGCGTGCCGGCCAAGTCGCTGAGTGGCTTCACCGCGGAATTGCTTACGCTACACGGACAGAACGATCAGCTGCGCCTGATGCGGCCCGACGAGCAACGCGCTGCGCTCGACCGGTTCGCAGACGCCGGTGCGCGGCTGGAGCGCTACCGCAAACTGCGCGACGCGTGGCTGTCGGCGCGACGCGACCTCGTCGACCGCAGCGACCGGGCACGCGAATTGGCGCAGGAGGCCGATCGGCTCAAATTCGCGTTGCACGAGATCGACTCGGTGGACCCGTTGCCCGGTGAGGACGACGCGTTGATCGACGACATCCGCCGGCTCTCCGAACTCGATGCGTTGCGGGAGGCGGCCGCCCGGGCCCGCGCGGCGTTGGCCGGAGCGGTCGAGGACACCGCGGAGTCCGGGCCGGCCTCGGCTTCCGACTGCCTGGCCCGGGCCAAGGCGGCGTTGGAGTCGACCGACGACGCCACGCTGCGCGGCCTGGCCGATCAACTCGACGAAGCGCTGACAGTGGTCGGCGACGCCGCTCGGGAACTGGGCGCGTACCTGAGCGAACTTCCCGCCGATGCCAGCGCATTGGACACCAAGCTGGCCCGCCAGGCCGAGTTGCGCACGCTGACCCGCAAATACGCCGCCGATATCGACGGGGTGCTGGCCTGGGCCCGTGAATCGCGAGAACGGTTGGCGCACTTGGATGTTTCCGAGGAGGCCTTGACCGGGCTGCAGCGCCGCGTCGACGAATTGGCCGTCCAATTAGCCGATGCCGCAGCCGATCTCAGCAAGGCCCGCGGCCAAGCGGCCAAGCGGCTGGCCAAAGCGGTCACCGCTGAGCTGTCGGGCTTGGCGATGGCCGATGCCGAATTCACCATCTCGGTGAGCACTCTGTCCAGCGGGGACGACGACCCCGCGGCGCTGACGCTGCCCTCGGGGGCGCGCGCGCACGCCGGCGGCGACGGCATCGACCAGGTCGAGTTCGGCTTCGCCGCCCACCGCGGCATGACGGTGCTGCCCTTGTCCAAAAGCGCGTCCGGCGGCGAGCTGTCCCGGGTGATGCTGGCCCTGGAGGTGGTGCTGGCGACGTCGCGGAAACAGACGGCGGGCACCACGATGGTGTTCGACGAGGTCGACGCCGGCGTCGGCGGCCGAGCCGCGGTGCAGATCGGCCGGCGGCTGGCGCGGTTGGCCCGCAGCCAGCAGGTGATCGTCGTGACGCATCTGCCTCAGGTGGCCGCCTACGCCGACGTGCACCTGATGGTGGACAGCGCCGGGCGGGACGGCGCCAGCGGCGTGCGGCGACTCGACGGCGACGAGCGGGTGGCCGAGCTGGCCAGGATGCTGGCCGGGCTCGGTGAGTCCGACAGCGGCCGCGCCCACGCGCGCGAACTGCTCGAGGCCGCCCAATGTGATCGGATCGCGACCTCCTGACCACTTTGTCGTTGTGACAGATGTGACAATACAACTTCTGAGGCTCCTGTTACGGCGCGCCTCCACGTCTGATCGCGGGTTCACCGACAGAATCGCCGCATGAGGATGTCAGCTCTTTTGTCCCGTAACACCGAGCGGCCCGGTGTCGTCGGCACCGCCCGAGTCGACCGCGACATCGACCGGCTGCTGCGACGCGTCTGCCCCGGCGACATCGTGGTGCTCGACGTGTTGGACCTGGACCGGATCACCGCCGACGCGCTCGTCGACGCCGAGATCGCGGCCGTCGTCAACGCGTCCCCGTCGGTGTCGGGGCGTTAGCCCAATCAGGGCCCAGAGGTGTTGGTGGCCAACGGTGTCACGCTCATCGACGAGACGGGACCCGAGGTCTTCAAGAAGGTCAAGGACGGCGCCAAGATCCGGCTGTACAACGGCGGCGTCTACTCCGGCGATCGGCGGTTGGTGCGGGGCACCGAGCGCACCGACCACGAGATCGCCGACCTCATGCAGGAGGCCAAGAGTGGACTGGTTGCGCACCTGGAAGCCTTCGCGGGCAACACGATTGAATTCATCCGCAGCGAAAGCCCGTTGCTGATCGACGGAATCGGCATCCCCGACGTCGATGTCGACCTGCGCCGGCGCCACGTGGTGCTGGTCGGCGACGAGCCGCACGCCGAGGAAGACCTCAAGCGCCTCAAGCCGTTCATCAAGGAATACCAACCCGTGTTGATCGGTGTCGGCATGGGCGCCGACGTGGTGCGCAAGGCGGGTTATCGCCCGCAGATCATTGTCGGTGATCCGAGCCAGATGAGCGCTGACGTCCTCAAGTGCGGCGCGCAGGTGGTGTTGCCGGCTGACGCCGACGGCCACGCGCCCGGCCTGGAGCGCATCCAGGATCTCGGCGTCGGCGCGATGACATTCCCGGCCGCCGGTTCGCCCATGGACCTGGCGCTGCTCTTGGCCGACCATCACGGCGCCGCATTGCTGGTGACCGCGGGGCATACCGCCAACATCGAGACGTTCTTCGACCGGACCCGCCAGCAGAGCAACCCCTCGACGTTTTTGACCCGGCTGCGGGTGGGAGAAAAGCTGGTGGACGCCAAGGCGGTTGCCACTTTGTACCGCAACCGGATTTCGGGTGGCGCCATCGCGTTCCTAATACTGGCGATGCTGGTCGCGGTCAGCATCATGCTGTGGGTCTCGCGTACCGATGCCGTGGTGATGCACTGGGTTGTCGAGTACTGGAACCGGTTCTCCCTGTGGGTTCAGGGCTGGGTCAGCTAGCACGGTGATTTCCCTACGGCACCACGCGATTTCGCTGGCCGCGGTGTTCCTTGCGCTGGCGGTCGGCGTCGTCCTGGGCTCGGGCGTGCTGTCGGACACGCTGCTGTCGGGACTGCGCGAGGAAAAGCGGGATCTGCACTCCCAGATCAACGCGCTGAACGACCAGAAGAACGTCCTGAATGAAAAGCTCACCGCGGCAAACGCTTTCGACGCCCAGATCGCCGGGCGGATTGTTCACGACGCGCTGAGCGGCAAGTCCGTCGTCGTCTTCCGCACCCCCGACGCACACGACGACGACGTCGACGCGCTGTCGAAGGTCGTCGGTCAGGCCGGGGGAGCGGTCAGCGGCACCGTGTCGCTGACGCAGGAGTTCGTCGACGCCAACTCGGCGGAGAAATTGCGGTCGGTGGTGAACTCGTCCATCGTGCCGGCGGGCGCCCAGCTGAGTACCAAGCTGGTGGATCAGGGCTCGCAGGCCGGCGACCTGCTGGGGATCGCGTTGCTGATCAACCGTGATCCTGTGGTGCCGCCCGTCGACGACGCCCAGCGCGACACCGTGCTGGCGGCGCTGCGCGACACCGGATTTATCGCCTACCGCGACCAGCACATCGGCGCATCGAACGCTGCGCTGGTGGTCACCGGCGGTGGGCTCGGCGACGACGCCGGCAACCAGGGCGCCACCGTGGCGCGGTTCGCCGCGGGGCTGGCGCCCCATGGTTCTGGCGTGGTGCTGGCCGGTCGCGACGGGTCGTCGGTCGGAACGGCCGCGGTCGCGGTGGCCCGCGCCGACGCGGGCGTGGCCTCGGCGATCAGCACGGTCGACGACGTGGACGCCGAACCCGGCCGGATCACCGCCATCCTGGGTCTGGCCGACCTGGTCAACGGCGGACACACCGGCCAGTACGGCACCGGTCACGGCGCCGGCGCCCTCACCGTCGCGCAGTAGCCGTCTGCAGGGCGTGTCAGCGACCGGCGCGCGAGGTCAGTGTTAGGGTGGGGTTCCGTGGGTCGGAAGCCAACCCTGCGCCGTCTTCACGGAGGTTGCTCTTTTGCGTAAGCATCCGCAAACTGCCACCAAGCACCTCTTCGTCAGCGGCGGCGTCGTTTCCTCGCTGGGCAAAGGCTTGACGGCCAGCAGCCTCGGGCAACTGCTGACCGCGCGCGGGTTGCAGGTGACCATGCAGAAACTCGACCCGTACCTCAACGTCGACCCGGGCACCATGAACCCGTTCCAGCACGGCGAGGTCTTTGTCACCGAGGACGGCGCCGAGACCGACCTCGACGTCGGCCACTACGAGCGGTTCCTCGACCGCGACCTGTCCGGTTCGGCGAATGTCACTACCGGACAGGTGTATTCGACGGTGATCGCCAAAGAACGCCGCGGCGAATACCTCGGTGACACCGTCCAGGTGATCCCTCATATCACCGACGAGATCAAGCGGCGGATCCTGGCGATGGCCCAGCCGGACGCCGACGGCAACCGCCCGGACGTGGTAATCACCGAAATCGGCGGCACTGTAGGCGATATCGAGTCACAGCCGTTCCTGGAGGCGGCGCGTCAGGTGCGTCATGATCTCGGCCGGGAGAACGTCTTTTTCCTGCACGTGTCGCTGGTGCCCTACCTGGCGCCGTCGGGCGAATTGAAAACCAAACCGACCCAGCACTCGGTGGCGGCGCTGCGCAGCATCGGTATCACGCCGGATGCGTTGATCCTGCGCTGTGACCGCGATGTTCCCGAGCCGCTGAAGAACAAGATCGCGCTGATGTGTGACGTCGACATCGACGGCGTCATCTCCACTCCCGACGCGCCCTCGATCTACGACATCCCCAAGGTGCTGCACCGCGAGGAACTCGACGCGTACGTGGTGCGCCGGCTCAACCTGCCGTTCCGCGACGTCGACTGGACCGAATGGGACGACCTGTTGCGCCGGGTACACGAGCCGCAGGAGACTGTGCGAATCGCGTTGGTGGGCAAGTACATCGACCTTTCCGACGCTTACCTTTCGGTCACCGAGGCGCTGCGCGCCGGGGGGTTCAGGCATCACGCGAAGGTCGAGATGCGCTGGGTGGCGTCCGACGACTGCGATACCGCAAGCGGTGCGGCGGCCGCGTTGGGCGACGTGGACGGCGTGCTGATTCCTGGTGGCTTCGGGATCCGCGGTATCGAGGGCAAGATCGGCGCGATCAGCTACGCGCGGTCCAGGGGTCTGCCGGTGCTGGGACTGTGTCTTGGCTTGCAGTGCATCGTGATCGAGGCTGCACGTTCGGTCGGCCTGACGCAGGCGAACTCCGCCGAGTTCGACCCGGCCACGCCGGATCCCGTCATTTCCACGATGGCCGACCAGCAGGACATCGTCGCGGGCGAGGCGGATCTCGGCGGCACCATGCGGCTCGGCTCCTACCCGGCGGTGCTGGAGCCGGATTCGATTGTCGCGCAGGCATACCAGTCGACTCAAGTGAGCGAGCGGCACCGGCACCGCTACGAAGTCAACAACGCCTACCGCGAGAAGATCGCCGAAAGCGGGCTGAGGTTTTCCGGCACTTCGCCCGACGGCCATCTGGTGGAATTCGTCGAATATGCCGCCGAAACGCACCCGTTCGTCGTCGGCACCCAAGCGCATCCCGAACTGAAGAGTCGGCCCACCCGTCCGCACCCGCTGTTCGTCGCGTTCGTGGGAGCGGCCCTCGACTACAAGGCGGCCGAGCGGCTGCCGGTGGAAATTCCCGAGCACCGGGCCAACGGCAACGAACACCGCGACGGCGTCAGCGCCCCAGTAGCCGAACCCGTGACCCGTGGGTGAGCACGTTTTCGAGACCACGTCGTCCGAAACATTGCACACCGGAAAGATTTTCGCGCTTCGCACCGACCATGTCCGGATGCCTGGCGGCAAAACGGTCATCCGCGAGGTCGTCGAGCACTTTGGCGCGGTAGCCGTCGTCGCGCTCGACGACGACGGCAACCTCCCGCTGGTCTACCAGTACCGCCACCCGTTCGGCAGGCGGCTGTGGGAGCTGCCGGCCGGCCTGCTTGATGTCGACGGTGAGGCAGCACATCTGACCGCCGCCCGCGAACTGCGCGAAGAGGCGGGCCTGGAAGCCCAGACATGGCACGTGCTGGTCGATCTGGATTCCACGCCCGGATTCAGCGACGAGTCGGTCCGCGTCTATCTGGCCACCGGGTTGACCCAAGTGGACCGGCCCGAGGCGCACGACGAAGAGGCCGACATGACCTTGCGCTGGTTCGCGCTCGACCAGGCGGTCCGTCGGGTGTTCAGCGGCGAGATCGTGAATTCCCTTGCGGTTGCCGGGATTTTGGCCGCACACGCGGTGCGCCGTGGCGTCGCGGAGCCGCGGCCGGTGGACGCGCCGTGGATCGACAAGCCGACGGCGTTCGCCAAACGACAGGCCGCGCGATGACGACGTTGGCGCCGCCGCTGGAGTCCCAGCTGCAGGGTTACCTCGACCATCTGACGATCGAGCGGGGAGTGGCAGCCAACACGTTGAGCTCGTACCGTCGCGACTTGCGCCGCTACTCCGAGCATCTGGGGCAGCGCGGCATCGACGATTTGGCCAAGGTCACCGAGGACGACGTCAGCGACTTCCTGGTGGCGCTGCGGCAGGGAAACCCGGAAGCGGGTGTGGCGCCGCTGTCGGCGGTGTCGGCGGCACGGACGCTGATCGCCGTGCGCGGTCTGCACCGGTTCGCCGCCGCGGAAGGGCTGGCCGAACTGGATGTGGCGCGCGCCGTCAAGCCGCCGACGCCGGGGCGCCGGCTGCCCAAAAGCCTGTCCGTGGACGAGGTTTCGGCGCTGCTGGACGGCGCGGGCGGCGACGGCCCCGCAGACGGGCCGCTGACTCTGCGCAACCGGGCGCTGCTGGAGCTTCTGTACTCGACCGGGGCACGGATTTCCGAGGCCGTCGGGCTCGACGTCGACGACGTCGACACCCACGACCGGTCGGTGCTGCTGCGCGGCAAGGGCGGCAAGCAGCGGTTGGTGCCGGTGGGCCGACCCGCGGTGCAGGCCCTGGATGCCTATCTGGTGCGGGGACGGCCGGACTTGGCGCGCCGCGGGCGCGGCACGCCGGCGATCTTCCTCAACGCCCGCGGCGGCCGGTTGTCGCGGCAAAGCGCCTGGCAGGTGCTGCAGGACGCCGCCGAACGCGCCGGCATCACGTCGGGCGTGTCGCCGCACACGCTGCGGCACTCGTTCGCCACCCATCTGCTGGACGGCGGCGCCGACGTGCGTGTCGTGCAGGAGTTGCTGGGCCATGCCTCAGTGACGACGACGCAGATCTACACGCTGGTGACCGTGCATGCGCTGCGCGAAGTCTGGGCCGGCGCCCACCCGCGGGCGCGCTAGCGCTTACCCCATGCGCGAACGTGCGTGTTTGTACGTCGACACGCCGTTACCCCTGGCATTCTGTGCACGCTCGCGCGCACGAAGCGCTTACCCCAAGTACTCCGACTCCAGCACCAGATCCGAGATCAAGCTCTGGTACTCCAGGTGCGCCTTGTGCTCGACCGTGTTCCACAGCGTGCCCTGCTGGCGGCGCATGTACTCGCGGTAGCGCGGCGCGCCGGGCACTTTGACGTTGTCGGCGACCACGATGGAACCGGGATGCAGCCAGCCGCGGTCCAGGATGCTCTGCAGATCGGTCAGATATGCATCCTTGTCGTGGTCGAGGAACAGGAAGTCCAGCACGCCTGCGGTAAACCCGTGCTCGGCGGCCAGCGCCTCCAGCGTGCGCCCGCCGTCGCCGATCGTGCCCACCACGCATGTCACGCGGTCGGCAACGCCGGCATGCGCCCAGATCCGCCGGGCGTTGACGGCGTTGGCTTCGGCGAGTTCAACGGAGTACACCTTGGCGGCCGGGGCCGCCCGGGCGATCCGCAGCGCGCCGTAGCCGCAGTAGGTGCCCAGCTCGAGCGCCAGCTTGGGGTCGGCGCGCCGGACCGCGGCGTCGAGCAGCTTGCCTTTCTCGTCGCCGACGTTGATCAGCAGCGACTTCTCGTAGGCGAACCGGTCGATGGTGGCCAGTACGTCGTCGATGTCACCGGCTTTCGCGTTTTCCAGCACGTAGGCGACCGCTGCGGCCTCCCGCCCGTCGCCGATCTGGCCGGTCGTGACGATGTTGCGGGCGCCGGTCGCCATCCGCCAGACCGACCACCGCAGAAACGGGATGCGTTGTTTGAGGCCCATGAGGCATCACGCTAGTCGTCCGGCGAATTCGCTGGTTACCTTGCCTGCGGGTCTTCCGGCGCAAACCCGCAAAACCGCTACACTTTCCTGCGATGTCCGCCACTACCCGAACGCTCTGGGCATGACTGACGACGCCGACAGCGGCGCCGAGGTCGGCCTGACCGGGCGGCCGCCGCGGACAATTCCGGAACCCAAACCCAAGACCGCGCACGGCCCGGCCAAGGTCGTCGCGATGTGCAACCAGAAGGGCGGCGTCGGCAAAACCACGTCGGCGATCAACCTGGGCGCCGCGCTGGCCGACTACGGCCGCCGCGTGCTGCTGGTGGACATGGATCCGCAGGGCGCGCTGTCGGCGGGTCTGGGCGTACCGCACTACGAACTGGACCACACCATCCACAACCTGCTGGTCGAACCACGGGTGTCGATCGACGACGTGCTGGTCCACACCAGGGTCAAGCACATGGATCTGGTGCCGTCCAACATCGACCTGTCGGCGGCCGAGATCCAGCTGGTCAACGAGGTGGGCCGCGAGCAGACGCTGGCGCGTGCCCTGCATCCCGTGCTGGACCGCTACGACTACGTGCTGATCGACTGCCAGCCGTCGCTCGGCCTGCTCACCGTCAACGGACTGGCCGGCTCCGACGGCGTCATCATTCCCACCGAGTGCGAGTACTTCTCACTGCGGGGCCTGGCGTTGCTGACCGACACCGTCGACAAGGTGCGCGACCGGCTCAACCCCAAGCTCGAAATCAGCGGCATCCTGATCACCCGCTTCGACCCGCGGACCGTCAACTCGCGCGAGGTGATGGCCCGAGTTGTGGAGCGGTTCGGCGACCTGGTGTTCGACACGGTGATCACCCGCACGGTTCGCTTCCCGGAGACCAGCGTCGCCGGTGAACCGATCACGACATGGGCACCGAAATCGACCGGTGCGCAGGCGTACCGCTCGCTAGCGCGCGAGGTCGTCGCCCGGTTCGGCGCGTGAGCAGCCCGGACACCGCGACGCAGAACGGCTTCCAGGTCAGGCTGACCAATTTCGAGGGGCCGTTCGACCTGCTGCTGCAGCTGATCTTCGCGCACCGCCTCGACGTCACCGAGGTGGCGCTGCATCAGGTCACCGACGACTTCATCGCCTACACCCGCACGATCGGCCCGCAGCTGGGGCTGGAGGAGACCACTGCGTTCCTGGTGATCGCCGCGACGTTGCTCGACCTCAAGGCGGCGCGGCTGCTGCCGTCCGGGCAGGTCGACGACGAGGAAGACCTGGCGCTGCTGGAGGTGCGCGACCTGCTGTTCGCCCGGCTGCTGCAGTACCGGGCGTTCAAGCACGTCGCGCAGATGTTCGCCGAGCTGGAGGCGGCCGCGCTGCGCAGCTATCCGCGGGCGGTGTCGCTGGAGGACCGGTTCGCCGGGCTGCTGCCCGAGGTGATGCTGGGCGTCGACGCCGAGCGCTTTGCGCAGATCGCCGCCGCCGCATTCACCCCGCGACCCGTGCCGACGGTGGCCACCGAGCACCTGCACGAGCTGATGGTGTCGGTACCCGAGCAGGCTGGGCAGCTGTTGTCGCTGCTGGAGTCACGCGGGATCGGGCAGTGGGCGTCGTTTTCCGAGCTGGTGGCCGACTGCCGGGTCCCGATCGAGATCGTCGGCCGGTTCCTGGCGCTGCTCGAACTGTATCGGGCCCGGGCGGTAGCATTCGACCAGTCAGAACCGCTTGGTGTACTCCAGGTTTCATGGACCGGAGAACGGCCGACCAACGAAGACCTGGAAATTCGAGACCAATCATGACCGATCCTGACCTGGGTATTGACGTCGCGACCGCGCCGGAGCTGCCCGACGACGAGCTGGGCGCGGTGCTCGAGGCGTTGCTGCTGGTCGTCGACACCCCGGTGACCGTCGAGGCGCTGGCCGCGGCCACCGAACAGCCGGTGTACCGGATCGCCGCCAAGCTGCGGCTGATGGCCGACGAGCTCACCGAGCGTGACAGTGGGATCGACCTGCGCGAGGCGGGTGGTGGCTGGCGGATGTACACCCGCGCCCGCTACGCGCCGTACGTCGAGCGGTTGCTGCTGGACGGCTCACGCTCGAAGCTGACCCGCGCCGCGCTTGAGACGCTGGCCGTGGTGGCCTACCGCCAGCCGGTGACCCGGGCACGCGTGAGCGCGGTGCGCGGGGTCAACGTCGACGCCGTCATGCGCACGCTGCTGGCGCGCGGCCTGATCACCGAGGCGGGCACCGATCCGGATACCGGCGCGACGACGTTCGCCACCACCGAGCTGTTTTTGGAGCGGCTGGGGTTGTCGTCGCTGGCCGACCTGCCCGACATCGCGCCGCTGCTTCCCGATGTCGACATGATCGACGATTTGAGCGAATCGCTGGACGAGGAGCCACGTTTCGTCAAACTCTCCGGCGGCCCCGAGCCGGATCAGCCGCTCTCGTTCGACGTGGACCAGGAATGACCGACGGCGTTCGCCTGCAAAAGGTGTTGTCGCAGGCCGGAATTGCGTCGCGGCGGGTCGCGGAGAGGATGATCACCGACGGCCGCGTCGAGGTGGACGGGCAGCTGGTCACCGAATTGGGCACCCGGGTCGACCCGGACCTGTCGGTAATCCGCGTCGACGGGGCGCGGATCGTTCTCGACGATTCGATGGTGTATCTGGCACTCAACAAGCCGCGCGGCGTGCACTCGACAATGTCGGACGATCGCGGCCGGCCCTGCATCGGCGATCTGGTCGAGCATCGAGTGCGGGGAAAGCAGAAGCAGCAGCTTTTTCACGTCGGGCGGTTGGACGCCGACACCGAGGGCCTGATCCTGTTGACCAATGACGGGGAGCTGGCGCACCGGCTGATGCACCCCTCCTTTTGCGTGCCCAAGACGTACGTCGCGACGGTCGCCGGGTCGGTGCCCCGCGGGCTGGGCAAAAAGCTGCGCGCCGGAATCGAATTGGACGACGGGCCGGCGTCCGTCGACGATTTCGCGGTGGTCGACACCGTCCCGGGCAAGACGCTGGTGCGGGTCACCTTGCACGAAGGACGCAAACGCATTGTGCGACGGCTGTTGGCCGCCGCAGGTTTCCCGGTGCAGGCGTTGGTGCGAACCGACATCGGTGCGGTATCGCTGGGACAGCAGCGGCCGGGCAGCGTACGTCCGTTGGGCCGCAACGAGATCGGCGAACTGTATCGGGCGGTCGGCCTGTGAGCGTGGTTGTCGCCGTGGACGGGCCGGCTGGGACCGGAAAGTCTTCGGTATCAAGAGGTTTGGCGCGCGGGCTGAATGCGCGGTATTTGGACACCGGTGCCATGTATCGGATCGTGACGCTGGCGGTGTTGCGGGCCGGAGTCGACCCTGCCGACGAGGCGGCGGTCGGCGAGGTTGCGGCTGGGGTGCAGTTGTCGGTGGGCTACGACCCGGATGTGGACCGCTGTTGCCTTGACTCGGAAGATGTTTCGGCCGAGATCCGCGGGGACGAGGTGACGCGTGCGGTGTCCGCGGTCTCATCGGTTCCGGCGGTGCGGGCCCGGCTGGTGGAATTGCAGCGTGCGCTGGCGAACGGCGGCGGCAGCATCGTGGTCGAAGGCCGTGACATCGGGACGGTGGTGCTGCCCGAGGCCGACGTGAAAATTTTCCTGACGGCATCGGCCGAGACGCGGGCGCGGCGGCGCAATGACCAGAACATCGCCGCGGGCCTGCCCGACGACTACGAGGGGGTACTGGCCGACGTGCGCCGCCGCGATCATCTGGATTCGACGCGGGCGGTGTCGCCGCTGCGGGCCGCTGACGACGCGGTGGTCGTCGACACCAGCGAGATGACCGAAGCCGAGGTGGTCGCCTACCTGCTGGAGTTGGTCGAGCAGCGACGCGAGGCGGTCCGGTGAGTCACGACGGCACCTGGAGCGACGAAAGCGACTGGGACGTCGAGGCTTCCGGCCCGCCGCCGGTGGTGGCGGTCGTGGGCCGGCCCAATGTCGGCAAGTCGACGTTGGTCAACCGCATCCTGGGCCGGCGCGAGGCGGTGGTCCAGGACGTTCCCGGCGTGACCCGCGACCGGGTGTCCTACGACGCGCTGTGGACCGGACGCCGCTTCGTCGTGCAGGACACCGGCGGCTGGGAGCCCGACGCCAAGGGCCTGCAGCAGCTGGTTGCCGAGCAGGCGGCAGTGGCGATGCGCACGGCCGACGCAGTGATCCTGGTAGTGGATGCGGTCGTGGGCGCAACCGCCGGCGACGACGCCGCGGCCCGCATCTTGCGCCGTGCCGGCAAGCCAGTGTTCTTGGCGGCCAACAAGGTTGACGGCGAACGGGGCGAGGCGGACGCCGCCGCGCTGTGGTCGCTCGGGCTGGGGCAGCCGTATGCGATCAGCGCGATGCACGGTCGGGGCGTGGCCGACCTGCTCGACGACGTTGTTGCTGCGCTGCCGCAGGTGGCCGAATCGGCGGCCACGTCCGGCGGCCCGCGGCGGGTGGCGCTCGTCGGGAAGCCCAATGTCGGCAAGAGCTCACTGCTGAACCGGCTAGCGGGCGATGAGCTGGCGGTGGTGCACGAGGTCGCCGGTACCACGGTCGACCCGGTGGACTCGCTGATCGAAATGAACGGCAAGGTCTGGCGTTTCGTCGACACCGCCGGTTTGCGCCGCAAGGTGGGACAGGCCAGCGGACACGAGTTCTATGCATCGGTGCGCACCCACGGCGCGATCGATGCCGCCGAGGTGGTGATCGTGTTGATCGACGCGTCGGTGCCGCTGACCGAACAGGATCAGCGGGTGCTGTCCATGGTGATCGAGGCCGGGCGAGCGCTGGTGCTGGCGTTCAACAAGTGGGATCTGGTCGACGAGGACCGCCGCTATCTGCTGGAGCGGGAGATCGACCGCGAGCTGGTACAGGTGCGCTGGGCGCAGCGGGTCAACATCTCGGCGAAAACGGGTCGGGCAGTGCAGAAGTTGGTGCCGGCGCTGGAAAGTGCTCTGGCGTCATGGGATACGCGGATCTCGACCGGTCGTTTGAACACCTGGGTCAAGGAGGTGGTGGCCGCGACGCCGCCGCCGGTGCGCGGCGGACGGCAGCCCCGGATTCTCTTCGCCACCCAGGCGGCAGCGCGGCCCCCGACGTTCGTGTTGTTCACCACCGGCTTTCTCGAGGCTGGCTACCGACGGTTCCTGGAGCGACGACTGCGGGAAACGTTCGGTTTCGAGGGCAGCCCGATTCGTATCAACGTCCGCGTGCGCGAGAAGCGGGGCGCTCGGTCACGGTGATTCGTCCGTGGATGACCTACCGCGCGGGTGAATTGGCCGAATCCGTGGTGCTAGCCGACCAGCGACGGCCATCCCGGGGAAGTCGGTAGTCCCGATAGGCGGACAACTGGATCGCGGTCAAACCCCCCACAGCGGACACGGGGATCAGGTAGTAGTCGAAGTCACCGTCGACGACGAAGAATCGGTCGATCTCATCCGGGTCGTACGTCCTGCGTTCCTTGCCGGTATTGGAGATCCACACAGTCCAAGACGTCCCTTGCTTCACCGTGGTCGTCTTGATCTGGATCCGTTCGGCCGTCGTGCCCATCCAGACCAGTAGGTCGTAGCGGCAAGGCTCGAGTGGCCACGAAACAGCATGACCGCAGAGCTCAAACCACGCCGCGGCCATGAGTGGCCCGGCCCTGGCGAGGTTCGCCTGCTGCGGACGCATCAATCCGGCCGGCGGCTGCGGCTTTCTCGGCGGGGCGAGGTGAGCAGTGTCGAGGCCGAGTCGTACGGCGTGGCCGCGGATCGTCGTCGTGCTCGACCCGCCGGCCAATCCGAGCATCTCCGCGACCTGTGTCCAGCTCGTGGCGGAGGCGATCGCGGCTTCGAGCTGCCGGTCCGTCCAGCGCCGCTGGCCGGTGAAGTGGCTGTAGTCGAGTCCCAGCCGGTCGGTATGGCCACGGACCGAGCGCATGGCCGCCGCGGACGTGGCCGAGAGGCCGAGTGCGCGAAGGACACCGCGCCAGGAGTGGGAAGCCCCGACGGCCTCGACCAATTGCGCATCCGAATAGCGCCTCATGACACGACATTACCCTACTGCGTCCCATGATGCGCTATCACGATCGGTCGGGCTGACAGGATTTGAACCTGCGACCCCTACACCCCCAGTGTAGTGCGCTACCAAACTGCGCCACAGCCCGTGGAACCGTCGGAACAAGTCGACCGACGCGAGAGAACGATACCTCAGCGGGCGACTCACCTCTGAAGCGATCACTCCCACTCGGCGCGGAGGATTCCGATCCTCCGGGGGCGTTCACCGGGCGTCAGAGAAAGCTACACGCGGCTCGTTGGACAGTTGCGGGCGTCGCCGCGGACATTCAGCGGTCGCTTGAGGCCAATGCGAATTCGCGAGCGTGGCGTGACACGTGCTAAGGCGAATGCGGCAACCTAGGGGCTGGCTTCTAGGCTGCCGGCGAGCCTTGCCTAATCACTTGCGGCGCAGGGATGTCATCGCGCACTAGGTCGCCCGGGAAGCATGGTGACGAGACGATTAGCGTGGGCGGATATCCCTTTGGATATGCGGCCTCGATGTGCAGCTTGTATCCGTCGGCGGCGTAGCCGAAGCGATTGGGTTTCTCAAAGCCGTTGCGCTCCACCACGGTGAGCCCCCAGCTGCGCCATATGTCTCCGGTGCGGTTGATCAGTTCATCTGGATTGGTGCCGGGTGGGGCGTTGACGTGGGTCCAGTATTCGTACTCGGTGGGCGGTTTACCGGGCCCTGTGTAGTTGTCGTCGCACGGTACATTTGCCGCCGCCGCGAAAGTCGGTGCTGTCGAGAACCGTGCCGGCCGGTAAGCCGGCGACGGTTTTCTGCAGGTAATGCAATACGGTGTCTTGCGCTTCCTGCTGACTGCTCGGAATCTTCGGCGCCGATGGGGTCGGAATGGGCTCCATGGGTCCTCCTGGGATAGGTGTAGCACCGGCGGGGGTCGGCGGCCCGAGTGGCGCGGCTGGCTTGGTTGATGAGCACGCGACCATCAGCGCGACCACGACGGCGATCACTGAATAAAAACGAATTTTGATCATGATGGAGGAGTGACGTCTGTTCTGCCGGCAATTATGCGGCCCATGTTCATGAGCGCTGGGTTTCCGTCGGTCCAGTAACTGCTGTGGGCTGCTATTGAGGGTAAACCGAGGGGGCCGGCCGGTCCGGGTGCTGCCTGGAAAGGGACAGCACCAAATCCTGCTCCGGTCGGGTCGGGGCCAAGGGTGTAATCGGTTACCCAGTCGATGATGTCGTTTTGTGCTCGGGTTGCGTAGACGTGGGCGCCGGGGTCCAGGTTGAGGTCGCTGGCGTGCCCCGTGAGCATCCCCGGGCTGCCGACGGCGATTACGTTGTTCGCGTCGAGGTGGTGTCCTCCGAGTGCCGCTGCACCGAGTTCGGTGGAGCCGTAGCTGTGTCCGATGACCGTGTTAAGCGACGGTCCGCCTGCGAGCGCGTCGTTGTGAGAGGCTCGCAGTCCGGCTTGGAAATCGTCCAGCGCGGCGGCTCCGTTGTGCGCGTAACTGGTTGATGCGGCCTCGAGGACGTTCATTGGCCGGTCATAGCCCATCCATGTCGTCACGGAAACATCGCCCGCCTGAAGCGTACGATCGGCATTCCTTGTGGCCAATACATTTGTTCTGACTTAGCGGCGCTGGCATCGAAGCGGGTGAGGTCTTGGCCGGTGCCGGGCACGAAGGTGGCGTTGCGTTTGGCGGTATCTGGGTTGTTGATGGAGACCGCGGCGTGGCCTTTGTCGTCGATGATGCCGAGATACTTTGGTAGTTGGCCCGGGGCCACTTTATCCGGTGGTGGGCCGAGGTCGTTTTTCACCTGTGCGTAACCGTCGCGCGTGTGATTGGCGGCGTCCCACTGCTTTTTCCATTCGGAGTACTGCAAATAATCTAAACGCGCTATTCCCGGTGCCTTGCCGGCGGCCCAATCTGGATGCGCGGCGCGCAAGCGATCCAGCTCAGCCTGATTGGCTTTTTGTAGCTCGTCGAGATGCATCCGGTTGTAGTGATCGCGGTCGATGAACGGCATGCCGGCGTGGTTACCGATGAAGTGGTCTTGGGCGTAGAGCCGGTCTTTTTCTTCGCGGCTCAGCTTGTTCCAAAAATCGGTGAACTGCTTGGGGTCTTGCGGTACCGTCGTGCCCGGCCGGTCACCGGGCGGGGCGAGCGGCACCTGACGCCCGTTGGATGCTGGCCGCACAGTCAGTGGAGTTGCCGGCGGCTTGCCCAGCTTGGCTGCGCCGGCTTGCACGAGTTCAACGTTTTCGGCGTGCGTTTCTTTGACCAGGCCTTTGATGAAATAGTCTTTCTGTTCGGCGGTGGCTTGCGAATCGTTGGCGATCTGGTCGATCAGCTGTTGGGTCTTCTCAACGTTTTCGATGATCTGCTGCTTGGTGCTGGTCACCACGCCAGCCGAGTCGCGATACAGCTTGGCCGCCGCGGCTGAGCCGTTCACGTGGGCTTGCAGCGTGCTGATCTGCTGCTGGTGTTTGGCGTTCGCGGCGTTGGCGGCCTGACCCGACCACACCTCGTCCTCGAAGAGCCTGGTCCGTGCTTGCTGGAATACCCACAGCTGCTCGTCGACGGCCTTCCGGTCGGCGTCGAACGCGTCGGCGGTATCCAACAGGGTGGTTTCGTCGGCCTCGGGCCAGGCTTACGGCGCGGTCATTTCCGCGCCGTAAGGGCCACCGGGCCGGTCGATGCCCATTGACTAGCCTGACGCGGGGACGCCGGATATCTGCCGGTCAATCTCCTCGCCCAGCGGCTCATCGGTGCCGACATAGGCACGAGCGGCCGCGCCCAAAGCCTGTGCGTAGCTGCTCGCTTCGTCCTTGGCCGCCGGGCGATCCGCAACCAGCGGAGCGACCGTGTTAGTCACGTGGGCCGCGATGGCCGTCGACAGCGGATCGCCACCCGTCGGAGACACTGGCTGCGGAGCGTCGGGAATCGCGCTGGCTGCACTCAGCAACTCTTGCCCCACGCCGGAAAGAGCCCCAGTCTTGACGCGTAAGTCAAGCACCGCCACCAGCACCCCGCCTCGCAATATGTCGTGTGGCAAATATACCCAACCGTCAGCCACCTCCGAGACACCAATTGGCAGGCAAAACCGCAGGTGGGCCCTTACCTTTGACCTTTGTGTCTGGGGGCTTGGTTGATCTGAGGACAGGCAGGAATCGCCGCGGATCGCGCCGCCCGGTCAGCCGCGCCAGCTTGCGGCAATTTTCCAACTGCCGCTTGCCGGTCGCTGCTCAAGAGGTCATCAACCCGATGAGTATTTCGCAGCCATCAGAATTGAGCCTGGGGCCAAGTGGTCGCAGGTTCAAATCCTGTCAGCCCGACCAGCATTACCGAAGGTCAAGTCTCTTCGCGATTCCCACGACTGAGCCCCCAGGCGACGAGGACTACTGCCAGCGCCAATCCGCCATAGCCCAGCGCCGCAGGCCACCAGGCTCCGCTCGACGGATTGGGCTCCTCCAAAGCGGCCAGCGCCACCAGGTAGCTGCCATTGTCAGTCGGCCCAACTCCGGGCAGCGACTGAGTCTTGGTCACCTTGATCTGGGAGCTGCTGCCGGGATCGTTGATCTGACCCCAGGCCAGGGTCGAGTCGTCGAGCAGGAACGTGTCCCGGCCGCCCGCAGGTTGGCTGTCGTCGTGGCCCACCAGCTGCACTTGCCCGACGGACACGGCCTTGTCGTCGGCGGGAACCTCGGCCACGACGTCCTTGTACACCTCCGGAGCGGCCGGCGGGGTGTAGTCGGGCGGCGGCGGGCCGTCCCAACCCTCCGGCGGAATCCAGGCCCCGCCGCGGAAGCTGCCGGTCGCAACGTGACTGTCGCCGACCGCCGTGAACGGGAAAATGCCGGCGGCCGCCGCATCGAGCACAATCCGGCCACCGGCCGGAACATACGCCTCCCGGTAGGCGCCGTTGTAGAAGTAGCGGAAGGTCATCGCCTCGCTGAGCGGGTTGTACAGCATCGGCCGGTGGTAGGTGTCGTAGTCGATGTAGTCCCAATGTCGCGGGCGCGGCAGCGACTGGTTGTCGGCCTCGATGACGTCGACGTTGCCGTTGTGGGCGTCGACCACGGTCTGCACCTGGTGGTTGAAATCCACCACTTGCAGCATCTTGTCCATGCCCGGATTCACCCGCGTCGCCGGAGCCGCCTTGGCCGCCTCAACTGCCTGCGGTGGTGCATCCAGTCTCTTCGGCGGCGCCACCAGCGGGGCGCTGCGCGACGCACCCGGCGGCAGCGGGTTGATCTGCGGGCCGTGAACTGGGCTGGGCGGCGCGGGAACGACCTGAGTCATCCTCGGCGGCGGCGGTTGCGGCACAACAGGCACCGGCGGAGCCGGCGGAATCTGCACTGGCACGGCGCTCGACGGCGGCTGGGCCGGGCGCGGCGGCGGGCCTTCCTCGTAGCACGATCGTGTCGACCGAAGGTGATATTGGGCCACCCAGAACAGACATTCGTCGCAGAAGGTGGGGTTCGATCCGGCGCCGGTGCAAGGTGCTGCGTGTGCCACACCGGGTGTGATGGCGGCTACCGCCGGCAGCGGCGCAAGAGCTATCGCGGTTGCCGCCGCGATCCCGAGTGCTTTCATCTCCTTCAATCATGTCAGTCCGACGCCGACAGGGGCTACTGCTGACCCGTGATGCCTTGCAGATCGTCTCGGATGCCCCGCAGAACGCCTTCGATCCCTTCCAAGTCACCCTGGATGTTGGGCAGATCGGGCAGCGGAGTCTGGGATGCCTGCACGTCGTTCGTCGTCGATAGGTACTGCGGGCAGTACGAGACGATGGCGCCCGCCGTGACGTAGGCGCTTTGATTGGCGTCCCACACCGACGATTCCTGAACGAAATGCACGGCGTCCGCGAAATTCTGCTTCTGCGCCAGGAAGTCGCAGGCCGCATGCCCGTGGCTGGTCACATACTCGCGGCTGGGGATCGGCACCTGCTCCTGTCTGAGGGCGTCGATGAACGCCTTGTCGACCATGTCGAGCGGCGGAGGGTGAGCAGTCGGGGGAGCCGGGTTGGGTCGCGCTGCCGACGGCGGCGATTCGGCCGGCGGTGCTTCCGCCGGCGGCTGCGCCGCCGGTGGCGGGCTGTGGAACGTGTACATCGCCACCACCACTGCGACGACCGCGATCAGCGACAGCGGCAACGCCGCCAAGAGGCCGACCCGGAACCGCACACCCTTACGCCGGGACGGCCTGACGACAGACGCGCGAACCGTCTCGGCTTCGGGCACCTCGGGCAAATGTCCCAGCCGCTCGTCGAGAAGCGCGTCGAACTCACGCGCGGACGGCGCACCACCTTGGTTGCGCGCTGCCGCCAGGCGCCGCAACTCGGCGTCGATCGCGTCCCGATCGCGCATGATCTGAGCGTAAAGCAGCCTGACGCAGTTGACGGACGTCTTGCCAGATGGTTAGTGCGTCTTCTCCCAGCGCTGGCAGCTGTGCGTCAGAAACGCCGCGTCGCTCGGCTGAATCGCAACTTCCTGCGGACCGTTGCCGATGTTGTTGTCGATGATGTCGGTCGGATTAAGGCTGTGCAGCCTGGCCCAATAGCAATCCGATTCTCCGTCCGCGCTCCGACCGCCGGTGCGGTACGTGCCCAGCTCGATGTCGGTGCCGACCCGGTAGGTGCCATCGGTGTCCATGGTCGTTTTGGGCAGCGGAGTCGCGGGCGGCGGGACGGTTACCGTCACCGTCTTGGTGATTACCGGTTGCACCGTCGACGTCACCGTCGCCAGCGACCGGCTCGACCCCCCGCAACCCGCGAGCACCATCGCCGCTGCGGCGATGGCAGCTTTCTTCGCGTGCATTGAAGAAGAGTAAGCATTGGGCCTCCCATTTTCGCGGCGACTCGGCGTTACGGTGCTCGCATGAGGACACGCGGGTTGGATATCGCGGGCTCGCCGGCATTCACCGCGGCGGAGTCGGCCCGGTATCGCGCCGCGGGCTGGTGGATCGATTCGACGCTGTCCGACGCGGTCCGGCGCAACGCCGAACAATCACCCGGCCGTGTCGCCTACATCGACCACCCTGCAACATCTCTGACCTGGAGTGAATTCGACTCTGCGGCAACCACTTTAGCCGAACAGCTCGCCGGCGTCGGCGTTACGCGCGGCGATCGGGTCGCGGTGTGGCACGCTGACTCCGCCGCCATCCATGTATTGTACGTGGCCATCGAACGCTGCGGCGCTGTCGTGGTCGGTATCGGCGTGCGCGCCGGCGCCCGCGAAGTCGCAGCGATCCTGCGCAGCACGCAACCCAGGCTCCTGATTACCGATCGACAGCGCGGAACCGTGGCGGGTCGACCCACGCACGTCATGGATGAGACGCTGCGCCTGACCACCGACGCTTAGCCCTCGACGCTGACGCGCGAGTCCCAACTCGGGCCCGACGACGTTTTCCTGATCAACTCGACGTCGGGAACCACCGGATCGCCCAAATGTGTGGTGCACACCCAGAACCGTTGGCACTACTTCCATCAGCAGGCCGTCGCCAACGGGCGATTGACATCCGAGGACATCTTCCTGCCCGTCATCCCCACGCCGTTCGGCTTCGGGATCTGGACCAGCCACACGACGCCGATCCACCTGGGCGCCACCGCGGTCACCCTGCAACGGTTCACCACTACGGCGACATGCGAGGCCATCGCACGTCACAAAGTCACCGTATTGTGCTGTGTCAGCACACAATTGACGATGCTGATGGCCGACCCGGCCTGTCGCCGCTACGACTTGAGCTCACTGCGCGTCGTTTTCACGGGCGGCGAGGCGTTGCCGTATCGGCCGGCCGTCGAGTTCGAGGAACTCACGGGCGCGACGATTCTGCAGTTCTACGGCTCGAACGAGACCGGGCTGCTCAGTGTGACCACGACGGCTGACTCGCGGCACCGCCGACTCCGCACCGCCGGTCGCATCGTGCCGGAAATGTCGGTCCGGCTTTTCGACGGCGATCGCGACGTGACGGCGACGGGGCGCGGCCAGCCCGTGTGCCGCGGACCGGCCACCAGCCTCGGCTATCTCGACGGTGTTGACCACGACAAGCTGTTCACGCCTGACGGGTGGATGCGGATGGGCGACATCTGCGAGATCGACGCCGACGGGTATCTGCGCGTCACCGGCCGGACATCTGATTTCATCCTGCGCGGCGGTAAGAACATCAGCGCCAGCCAGGTCGAAGACGCCGTGATGACGCATCCCGCGATCGCGGTCGCCGCCGCGGTGGCGATGCCCGATCCGGTGTTCGGCGAAAAGGTCTGTGTCTACGCCGAACTCGCCAAACCTCGCACCCTTGAGTTGCCGCAGCTGGTCGAGCATCTGTTGGCGCTGGGGGTTTCCAAGGAACTGCTACCCGAACGGCTCGTCGTGGTCGACGAACTGCCCCGATCCTCCGGCGGAAAGATCGCCAAAGCCCTGCTCCGCGAGGACATTCGGGCCAGGATGGCAGCTGATCACGAACGGTCCTGACCGAAGTCGACGTCCTTCGTCACGGCTTCCCATTCGTCGATGGACGCCGCCATCGCCGCGATCTTGTCCCGTGCTGCCTTGAGCACGTCGCGGCCCAGCAAGAGCCGCAGCGGCGGCTCGTCGAGTTTGGTCACCATCAACACCGCTTCGGCCACCTTGCGCGGGTCGCCCGGCAGATGGTCGGCGAACTGCTTGATCAAGTCTTTGCGCGCGGCGACATCGGCGTAGTCCGCAATCGGAGTGCCGGACTCCTTCATCGACCTGGTGGCCCAATCGGTGCGAAACGCGCCCGGTTCGATGGCGGTGACCTTGATGCCCAGCGGCCGCACCTCGGCGGCCAGCGCTTCGGTCACGGCTTCCAGCGCGAACTTGGTCGACGAGTAGTAGGCGTTGGGCGGATTGGCCACCAATCCGGTCATCGACGAGATGTTGACGATGTGCCCGGACTTCCGGGCGCGCATCCCGGGCAGCACTGCCTTGATCATGTCGACGGCGCCGAAGTAGTTGATGTCGAACAGCTTTCGGACTTCGGCGTCTTCGCCTTCCTCCACCGCGGACAGGTAGCCGTGACCGGCGTTGTTGACCAGCACGTCGACTCCGCCGAATGCGTCCTCGGCCGCGGCCACGGCGGCGGCGATCTGGCCGGCGTCGGTCACGTCGAGCGCGGCGGCCACCGCCATCTCGCCGAACTCGTCGACGAGATCCTGTACCGCATCGGCCCGTCGCGCGGTCACCACGACTTGTTGGCCGTCCTGTAGTGCGGCGCGGGCAATTTCACGGCCGAACCCGGTCGAGCATCCGGTGATCAACCAGCGGGCCATGTCTAGGCCGTCCCTTCCGGCAGCCGCCGTAAGTACGCTCGTCGCCGTTCGGCGAGTTGGGCTTTCCGCTCATCCGCGCCGACCCGCGGCAACTGCGGCACGTCGGCGTCGAGCCGGTCCAGCTTGACGACACGCCCACGCGCGCCCAGCTCCGGACGCGGGCCCGCGTCACCGAATTCCGCCATCCGCAAGGTGAGGATGCCCTCGCGCAGACCGTCGGAGTCGATCCAATTGGCCACGCCCGGATCGACCGGGGAGATCACGTAGGTGTAGCTGCCGTCCTCGTTGGCAACCGACTGCGCTTTGTTGAGGCTGCCGGTGCGGTCGACGATGTCCAGTGTGGTGCCCCAGATGTTGCTCAGCGGCACCGTGAAGTATTCCGCGCCACCGTCATTGAGGTCGACCACGAACGCCTCATCCGGGGCGAGGTCGAAGCGGCCCATCACGTAAACCTGGTTGCGCATCGCGCCCACCTTGTCCGCCGACCACGCCAGGTCGAAATGGTTGGGCGGCATCTTGTAGACGCCGTGGCTGAGTTTGCCGGTGAAATCGGCGAAGTAGGCCATCATGTCGGCGGTCGCCTCGGCCTGCTCGTCGAGGGTGCGCGCCGCCCCCGCAACCGGCCCACCGAGCCGCTGCACCTCCAGGTGGTTGGGATCGTCGCGGCCCCAGCCCAGCAGCACGTCGCGGATGTAGAACTCGTGTGCCGCAGGCGAAGTCTGCACGTGGTTGGGCCGGCCGTTGGCGGGCTCGGCGTCGACGGTGATGGTGAAGCTGCCGTCGGAGTCGACCGCCATGGTGCGGCCGTTGAGCACGTCGACGGTGCCCATCTGCGCGTCCCACAGCGTGAAGTAGTTCTCGGTCATCCGGTTGTCGCCGACGCGGCCATGGATTTCATAGCGCTCGTCGCCGGAGATCGGGATCACCCGGTAGATGCTGTCGGGATTGTCGATGCCCCAACGAGATCCGGGAATGCGGCGGCCGTCCACCGGATGCGCGAGCCGGGTGATGCAGGTGACCTTGGGCCGCAGCTTGTCCTGGTTGGACGACCACATCGCCGCGGAGAACATCACTTCGGCGAACGCGTCGTCGAACCTCTCCCGCATGGCATCCGACGGCTTGGCCCGCTGCAGCCACTTGTCCGCGACGCTGCCGTACGCCGCTTTGACCGTCGGGTGCTCGATCAGCGCAAGCGCAGCCAACTCCTGTTCGTGCTGAGATGCCGTCGCCACAGGATGGTCTGCCATGAACTGCTCCTCAAAACCGTCAGAACTTCAGGTGGTGGCTGACGTCGCCGACCTGGTCGACGAACATCGTCCGGGTGTCGAACCACCAGGTGCCGTTCAGCCGGTGAAACGTGTCCTTGTAATGCCCGGTCACGATGACCTGCAACGGCAACTCCGGCGTGGCCTGGGTGACGCAGTAATAGGACGTGCTGCGCGCGGTGCCGGCGGCCTCGTCGATGTAGAGCTGCACGTTGGTGGTGTGGTGTCTGGTTTTCGGAGTGCCGTCGTCGTGGATGCGGGTGGCCATCTCATACATTCGACGGACCGCGGCAGACCCGGCGAACACCGTCTCGGGCGGGCCGTTCTCCACACCGCAGATACGGCCGTGCTCGAACAACCCGGCGACCGCGTCCAAGTTGCCGGCGTCCAGCAGTTCGGCATAGCGATAGATCAGATTGGTGATCTCCACTGCGCTGTCATTCACGCCGAATCACCTTGGCCGGACTCCGCTTTCCGTGAACTAGCCAGCTTGCGATCTTTCCACTTCAAGCCGTTAGTGTAATGCTCGTGACAACACCGTGGACACCGAGCCGGCTCGGCGACCTGACCGGCCGGCGCATCGTCGTGACCGGAGCGACGAACGGGGTGGGGCTGGGCACGGCGCGCGCGCTGACAAAGGCGGGCGCGCACGTGATCCTGGCGGTGCGCAACACCCGGCTCGGCGAGCAACGCGCGGCCGAGATGGGCGGCTCGACTTCGGTGGTCAAGCTCGATCTGGCCGACCTGTCGTCGGTGCGTGCTCTCCCCGGGCTGATCGACGGCGAGGTCGACATCCTGATCAACAACGCCGGCACACTGACGCAGCGCCGCACCGAGACCGTCGACGGTTTCGAGACGACGCTGGCCACCAACCTGCTCGGGCCGTTCGCATTGACCAACCTGCTGCTGCCCCGGGTGCGCTCGCAGATCATCAACGTCGGCTCGGACGCACACCGGTCGGCGACGCTGCGTCTCGACGACTTGCACCTGCGCCACCACACGTGGACGACGACGGGTGCCTACGCCGCCTCGAAGCTCACGGTGATGCTGTGGGGGCTGGAGCTGGACCGCAGGCTGCGGGCCGCCGGATCACCGGTCGTCACGCACCTCACCCACCCGGGTTGGGTGGCCTCGAACCTGTCGCACGTCGGCGACTCGCCGCTGCTGTCGCTGGCGCACAAGGCGGTCAGGTTCGTGGCCGGCCGGCTGGCCAACGACATCGACGCGGGAGCTGCGCCCACGCTGTACTGCATCAGCGAGCCGATACCGCCGGGCAGCTATGTCGGTGTCAGCGGCAGGCTCGGCCTGCGCGGCGGGCCGCTGCTCGCCGGCCGCTCGGCGGTCGCGTGCGACTACGACGCCGCCGCACAGGTGGTGGCTTTCGCCGAAAAGGAAACCGGCACAGAGCTTTCGGTGTAGCCGGTGACCGACAAAGATCGTGTTCGCTGGGACGAGATTTACACGGCCAGCGGGCCGCCGCAGGCGGATGCGGTGGGCCTGCCCTCGGTGTTCGCCGGCTTCGAGGATCTGTTCCCGACGGCCGGGCATGCCCTGGATCTGGCCTGCGGGCAGGGGCTTGCCGCCGTGTGGCTGGCCCGTCGCGGCATGGACGTCCGGGGATGCGACGTCTCGCAGGTGGCCATCGACCAGGCGCGGGACCTGGCCCGGCGATGCGGGGTGGGGGATCGCTGCCGGTTCGACGTCGTCGATCTTGATCACGGGCTGCCGGACGGTCCACCGGCGCACGTCGTCGTCTGCCACCGGTTCCGGGACCGTCGCCTCGACCGGGCGATCATCCGGCGGCTGGCGCCCGGCGGGCTGGTCGCGGTCAGCGCGCTCAGCGAGGTCGGTGCCCAGCCCGGACCGTTTCGCGCCGCCCCCGGCGAGCTGACCGCCGCGTTCGCCGAACTCGAGCCGATCGCAGCGGACGAGGCCGACGGAGTGGCCTGGGTACTGGCGAGGCGATAAGCGCATACTGAACGCCGTGGCCGGTCAGCTGCAGATGCGCGTGGAGAGTCTGCGCCGCTACCCGGTCAAGTCGATGCTCGGCGAGACGGTGACGACGCTGTTCGTCGACAAAGGCGGGGCCGCCGGTGACCGGCGGCTGGCGCTGGTGGACGCGACGACGGGGCGGGTGGCCAGCGCCAAGCAGCCACGGTTATGGCGTGAGCTGCTGCGCTTCTCCGCCGCCGCAGACAGCGGCCGGGTGCACATCCGCGTACCCGACGGAACCAGCGTGGCCGCCGACGACCCCGGCGTCGACAACCTGCTCTCGCGGCTTATCGGTCGGCCGGTCCACTTGGTGAGCAAACGACCCGACGGCGCCACGCTCGAACGGCCCGACCCCGAGCAGGTGCTGGAGTTCGGCGTGGACGCCGAGGTCGATACCCGCATCGTCGAGATCGCCATGGCGACGCCGGGTGACTCGTTCACCGATCTCGCGCCGCTGCATGCGATTACAACGGCCACCTGCGAGCGTATCGGCACCGAGGCGCTGCGGTATCGGCCGAACCTGGTGATCGAGACACCGCCCGGATATCCGCCCTACGCCGAAAACACTTGGGTCGGAAGGGAATTGACGGTGGGCGAGACCAGGCTGTACGTGCTGAAGCCCACGTCGCGGTGCGCGGTGCCCACGCTCGAGCACGGCACGCTGCCCCCGGCCCCGCATGCGCTGCGCACGCCGGTGGCCGAAAACCGGGTGGAATCGTTGCCGTGCGCCGGCGTCTACCTGGAGGTGCTCACCGAGGGCACCATCCGCATCGGCGACCCGGTCAGCATTGGCCCCTGAGGAACGGTCCCGCGGGAGTGGCGTAGCGTCGGGTTATGCGCCCTCGCGGCACCCCGGTACGCGTGACCCTTTCGTTGCAGCTCGGCCACGACATCGACGGGGCATGGTGGCCGCGCACACCAGGCATTGCGCGAGAGCTGCCCGAACTCATCGCGCTGCTGGGCACCCGCCTGGGCGACATCATCGGCATCAACGTCAACTGGCCGACATCACAGGGTCCACCCAAGCTGGACTCCTATGGCTGGGAAGCAAAGCGGCAGCACGTCATGACGATCACCGGCACTGCCGGCAGTGCGACGCTGCTGATCGTGCCGTGCCGAACCGACACCGCACTGGCGGTGCTGGTGCTGCGCCGCGCCGCCGGACTACCCATCGATCCGCTCCACCTCGACACCCCGGCATGCCGAACCGCGGATGGTGTGCTGCGGGCAGCGCGGGCGCAAACCACATGCGCTGCGTCCACCCAGCTGTAGACCAGGTTCAGTCCACGCCCGTCGGTGCATCCGATGCCTTGACCAGCCGCACCTGCGGCCGGTCGGGCACCGCGTCGGCCAAAAACCAGCGGAACGCGAGGTTGCCGCGCGGATAGTCCAGTGTGGTAAGCGAATTCGGGTGCGCGGTGATGCCGCGGGAGACGACGATCGTCACCGAACCGTCGGCGTTGGGCACTGCGGCATGGCCGTTGATCGAGCTGCGCGCGTCGGTGACGCAGTGCGTGGCCATGAACTGGTTCCACACCACGAGATTCCAGAACCGGCAGGCGGGCGGCCGATGGGTGATAACCAGGGCCTCGCCGTCGGCGAGATCGAAACTGCCGTAGGCGTAACAGGCATCGCGCGCTGACCAGCCGAAGTTCGCGTCGGGCACCTGATAGGGTTCAGCGAATTGGTTTGCGCTGTAATCGGTTTCGTGTCCCATGGTGTGCGCGTCGTCGCTGCGCGCGCCGACGGCAAGCGGCACGATCGCGAACATCGTGCGCAGCCACGCCGCGCTGGCCCGCAGTGCGGCAGCGGTTTCGGCGTCGCCGTGGCGGATCGGGTCGGGTTCGTCGAGCGACTCGATGCGCCAGCTCACCGGGCGGCCGGTCAGCGGGTCGCCCTGGTAGTCGCGGGTCATCAGCACCGCGGCGTCGGGTTCCGGCCCGAATTCGAAGGAGAAGTTACCGTCCGCGTCGACGTCGAGATCGTCGTCGCGCACGATCGCCACGATCCGGTCCGACCACGCTCCGGGCGATGGTTCGTTGTATGCGGTCAGCGAAAAGTAGACGCTGTCGCCCTTGTTGCCGCTGATCCGATAGCGCCGTTTCGGGTCGATCGGGCAGATGCAGTAATAGGCGTCGGTGTTGTCGCCGCCCCAGCGCCGGTCCCGCCGAAACGGCGTGTTGACCTCGACGAAAATCGGCCGGCTGGGTTCGGCGAACAAATAGGTGTCGAACGCCACCCCCAACGTGGTCGCGAGCATGCGGTAGCCGTCGGCGATGTGCCGGTCGTCGGTGACCGCGCGGTCGCCTTCGAGAAACGAGCGATCCAGGCCGCCCAGGGTGTCCAGCAGCTCGCGCCAGGCAGCCTTCGATTGGTGGGTCATGCGCTGATTCCTCTCGTGATCAGGGCGGCGGTGCGCTCGATCCAGGTGTCGTCGAGCTGGTCTGCGCGGGTGAGCAGCGCCAGGAATGTGGTGCCGGCGACGGCTTCGACCACCTCGGCGGCGGTCACGTCGGGTCGCGCTTCGCCGCGTGCGACGGCGTCGGCGAGGCGCTGCGAGAGGCCGCGGGACAGGATGTCGCCGAACCGCTCCAGCAGCGCCGAGTGCAACGTGAGGTCGGCGGCCATCTCGGCGACCAGGCCGGGTAACGCCGCGCGGGCGGCCGGAGTGGTCAATACGGCCGCGGTGCGGCGCACCATCTCCCGCACGTCGCCGGCCAGCGACCCGGTGTCGGGCAGCGCCGTGGCGTCGCCGAGCGGGAACACCGCCTCATGCACCAGATGCGCCTTGCCCGGCCAGCGCCGGTAGATCGCCGGCTTGCTGGTGTTGGCCCGGCGCGCGATCGCGTCCACCGACAGATCGGCGTAGCCGGTCTCGGCGAGCAGCTCGACGGTTGCGCGCAGCACCGCGCCGTCGATGCGTTTGTCGCGGGGTCGGCCAATTTCCGTCGTCATTACGAAACTCATAGTAACATAAGTCGCCGTGACCGATGCCACAACCGTCTACCTGGACGATCTCGCCGAGCCCCGCTTCAGCCCGGAGATCCAGCAGATCCGCGACCTGATGGCAGCGATGGCGCCCGAGAGCCCGCTGGACGCCGACGCGCTGCACGCCAAAGCGGCCGCGGAAACCGGACTCGACGACTTCGGGCCCCACGACTACCGGGAACGCCTCGACGTCTATCTCGCGGCGCTACACGACGTCAGCGGGTTGCACGGGCCGGGAATCGTCAACTTTCACGCGCAGCTGCTGCAGTGGCTCAAGAACCGGCTGCTGCTGACCGACCTGCTCAAGCGGCACCCGGAGATCCGCGACATCGAGTTGCTGCCGCCGGTCGTCATCGCGGGCCTGCCGCGCACCGGCACCACCCACCTGCACAACCTGCTCGCGGCGGCGCCGACGTTCCGTACCCTTCCGTACTGGGAGAGCGTCGAACCGTTTCCGCTGCCCGGCGAGGCGGGGGTCGAGCCGGATCCGCGGCGCACCCGGATGGACGCGGCCGTCGAATTCATGAACGCCGTCATGCCGCACTTTCGGCTCATGCACGAGATGACGACCGACCATGTCCACGAGGAGATCCAGCTGCTGGCCAACGCCTTCTCCTCGATGCTGTTCGAGACCCTGGCGGACGTGCCGCGGTGGCGCGACTACTACCTGGCCCACGACCAGACGCCGGCCTACGAATATCTCGCGTTGCAGCTCAAGGCGCTGCAGTTCCTGCGCGGTGGGCGCCGCTGGCTGCTCAAGTCGCCGTCACATCTCGAGCAGCTGCCGGTATTGGATGCGGTGTTTCCCGGCGTGGTGGTGGTTTTCACCCACCGAGATCCGGTGCCGGTCGCGCTGTCGATGATCACGATGATCACCTACACCGCGCGGATGCACCGCTGGCCGGTGCCGATCACCGAGATCGCCGCGTCGTGGATCGACCGGCTGGATTTGATGCTGGCCGCGCTGGTGCGCGACCGGGACGTCATCGGTCCGGGCCGCTCGGTCGACATCCGCTTCGACGACTTCATGGCCGACGAGCTCCGTGTCGCAGAACGGGTCTATCAGCTTGCCGGCGAGACGCTCACGGCCGAGGCGCGCGCTGCGATGGCTTCATATCTGGCCGGCCATCAGCGCGGCCGGCTCGGCCAGGTCGCGACGTCAGCCGAAATGTTCGGGCTCGACGAGCACGACCTGGCCGTGCGCTTCGGTTCCTACGTTGAGCGTTTCTTGCGGTGACTTACAGCTCCGGAGCGGCCTCATCGGCCGCGGGTACCGGCTCCGGCTCGGGTTCGGGCGCAGGCGCCTCGGCCTCGACGACCTCCTCGGGAGCGGGAGCGGGCGGGGCCTCCTCGGGAGCCACCGCGCCGACCAGAACGGCCTCGTCCGGCGGGGGCGGTGCGTCCTCGAGCGCTTCCGGGTCCACCGGCAGGTACATGTGATGGGTGAACTGGGGCTGATACGCGCCGCCGCCACCGATTCTGACGCCGCCGCCTTCGCCGCTGGACACCGGAGTGCCGTCCGGCAGCGTCACGGCGGTGTGGCCACCGTTCCAGCCGATCACCAAGGCGCCGGGCGCAGTGCCGTAGCGGAACCCGCGAGCCAGCAGGGCGGACTCTTCGTTTCCGGTGTTGAACCTATTGCCGAATACCGGGCGATCCGTCGCTGCATTGGACACCCAGGACGCCAGGCCCGAACAGTCCGTCCCCGCAGGGGAATCCCCGCCGGTGACATACGGCGTGCCTGACACCTGTTGAATAAGTGTCATCAACGTTGCTAAAACAAACATGCGGCGGGACATTAACAACGCCGCAGATAGCCGCCAAAAATTGTGGCGGCCACCACGTTTAATGCGCGCCAATGACCTACACTACATATACCGTCTCAAAAACCTAGGTAAATACGGTTTTTCAGACTGATATTCCATGTACGTGTAATACAAACGTACGCTTGCCGTTTCGTTTTCGCGATGGAGAAGTAATGCAGATCACCTTATTTCGTGCCGGAGATTAGTCCGCGGACGGCAATTGCGGTGGGGTATCGGCGGTTCGAAGTTGGGCCCTTGCATCGGTTCCCACACGCTCAGCCTTGATGTTGCGCGGGCCGTTGTCCACCACGGCCGATCCGGGTGGCTGGCCGGCCTCGTGGATGACCACCCTGCGAGTGCGCTTGAGCGAGAAGGTGATCTCCTCGAACTCCTCGAGCACCTGACGGGCGGTGCGAAGCGGCCGGGTTGTGGTGTCGATCGCCCGGGTCACGATCGTCGGCACCAGCGGGCCGAGCCACCGGGCAGCGGCCTTGGTGACTCCAGGGATGAGGGGAACCGGTGATGCGGCCGGCGCGGGTGCCGGCAGATTCGCTGTCTGCGAGTCGGTTTCGTCGCCTGGCGGCAATTCCGGAGTGGGTGCGGGTGCTTCGAGAGCTTCGATCGCCAGTCGCGCCTGTGCGAGTTGCTGCTCGGCCCACAGGGTTTCGGCAGCCGCCCGCACCTCGGCACGCTTGACCGCGATCGCGGTGTCGGCCGCCACCTCGGCGCGGTCACGCTCCACGCGAGCGGCCGCGTGGCGATCGTGGCTCGTCTCGCCAGGCCACATCCGAAGGATCAGCGGCAACAGATTCAGCAGCACGAAGAACCCGGCGGTGATCACCCGCAACAGCAGTGCGGCGGGGTTGGCCGCGCAGAGTTCTCCTAACGCCAGCCAGCGTGCACCGAACCCGCGATCGGCGTCGGCGCTTGCCGCCTGGCGAGCCTGCGCGAATTGGGCTGCGCTATCGGCGATTTGAGTATCCAGCGGCCCGGCCTGCTGCTGGCGCGCGGCGACGGCGTTGTCCAGCTCCTGCTGCGCGTCGGCGAGAAGCTCGTTGGCGGTGCGGGTTTCGGGGCCGACGCCGGGCACACCGGTGATGTGGGTCTGCGGGCAAGCCGGGGTCGGGTGATACTCGCAGCGGGCGACCACAAGCGCTTCGTCGCGCCGTGTGCGCGCTTCGGCCACGGCCTGGTCGAGCCCGCTGCGGACGTCACGAAGCCGGTGAAGCTCGGCCGCCGACTGCGCCACCGCGGGGGCGGACTCGGCGTGACGGGCGGCCTGTTCGTCCAGACGCCGGTCGATCGCGCCGGCGAACATGACGAGAGCGGCCAGTTCGCCCACGACGACGCCGACCGCTACCGCCACCGCTGCGCGTCCGATCAGGCCACCGCGCGACGGGCCGCTCGCGACCGCGCGGCTGACGGCGCCGACGAGCAGCCCGAACACCAGCGTCAGCGGCAGCACGGCCGGGACCGGCCAACGGGTCGATCCTGCGACCGCGAGCGTGGCGACCAGCCAGGTCAGCGCGGCGTTGAGCAACACCACCACGCCGGCCACCGCGTGGGCAGATCGTTCGTGCCGTTCGCCGAGCTCATTCCACTGGCCACCGCCGAGCCAAGTCAGCACGGCGGCCAGATGCGGTTCGGATGTCTTGCGGGCGCACATGATGTCTCAGGGTTCCAGGCTGCGGCCGGACACGCCGAATTGAAGCGCCGGGCTGTGATGTGGTTCACACTGGTTTAGCCGCTCATCCGGGGTGGTAGTTATGCGCTGACATAAGCGCGGGCAAAGGAGCACGTTGTGACGGTACGACGGCTGGTTCTGGCAATTGGGGCGGTAGTTCTGGTCGTCGGCATCATCGGGCTGCTGGTGCCGGTGTCGGTGTCCGACCAGAACGGCGGCAACATCGGCTGCGGGAACGCGCTGATCAGCGACACCAAGAGCGCCGAATCCGCGAACAACAAGTCGGTGGCGAGCATCCCGATCCTCAACCAGGTCGTGCCGCACACCGACTATGTGGCCGAATGCCAGTCGGCGCTTTCCAGCCGTCGGTCATGGACCATCCCGGTGGCGGTGATCGGCGCGATCGCCGTCGCCGCCGCATTCTTTGTGCGCGGAGGCCGCTCAGCTGATTCGTTGTAGGCCGTTGCGGCGCAACGACTTCAGGCCACTCGTTTGATCACGCGGGCAGTGGCCTTCTCCAGCACGTGCTGACGGCCCAACGGCGTGCGTTCGCGCTCGGCGCGGCGCAAAGCCGGAGCGATCGTGATGCCCTGCTCGTAGGCCGTCACGACCCGCGGATCCACGTACGAACTGCGGGCAACCGCCGGCGTGTTGCCCAATTCCTCGGCAACCGAACGCATCACGGCAGCCTCCTCGCGACGGCGCGCGGTCTTCGACGTCGGCTCCCGCGCGTTTGCGAACGCCTCGGCCGCCAACACGGTGCCGTGCCACGTTCGCAGGTCTTTGACGCTGAATTCGTCGCCGACCAACTCGCGGAACCGTGTGTTGAGGTCGTCGGCGTGCACCTCACTCCAGCCGTCGGACGTGCGGTAGACCAGCAGACGGGGAATGTCGGTGTCGGCGCGCAGCAACGACCGTACCGCCCGGATCACCAATGGATCCTCCAGCGAAACCGTCCGTCGCACACCGCTTTTGGCCGGGTAGTCGAATTCCACGCAGTCGCGGTGCACCCGCACATGGTCACGCAGCAGCGTCGCCAGTCCGAAGCTGCCGTTCTCCTGGGCGTATTCTTCCCCGCCGGCACGGAAGTAGCCGCGATCGATCAGGTGCTGGGCGACTGCGAGGACACGGTCGCGTTGCAACCCACGGCCCCGCAGATCGGCGAGGACCCGCGTGCGCCAGTCGGGCAGCCGTTTCGCCAGGCTCAGCGCCCGCTCGTATTTCTCTTCGGCCCGCTCAGCCCGCCACTGCTCGTGGTAGAGGTACTGGCGCCGGCCGGCGGCGTCCGTGCCGACCGCCTGGATGTGACCGTTGGGATGCGCGCAGATCCACACGTTCTTCCAGGCCGGCGGTATCACCAGCGCCTGGATCCGGGCCAGCGCCTCGGGGTCGTCGACCGGCTCGCGCTGTTCGTCGATGTAGGCAAAGCCGCGACCGCGGCGGACCCGGCGGTAGCCAGGCCCGCCCACAGTGCTTTTGCGCAGTCTCATGTCGGCACCGGTTTACCCGCGCCGAAGTCGGATAACACCAGGCTCAAGCCGACACAGCGGGATCAGCCGTCGGCTCAGAACAGGACGTGAGACGGTATCAACTTATGCAGACCTTCGACTACATGACCTACGAGGACTTCGGCCGGCGATTCTTCGAAGTGGCTGTCACCGAGGAGCGCGTCGGCGCGGCGTTCGCCCAGATTGCGGGCGACGAGTTCGAGATGGCTCCGATCGGTCAGGGGCCGGGCAAAATCGCCAAGGTCAGCGCCAAGGTCAAGATCCAGGATCCGCAGATCAGACGCAGCGTGGGCGACGCGATCACCTTCGATATCCACATCCCGCTGGCGATCGACCTGCTCGTCGACCTCCGGCTGGACAAGCAGCGCTTCCTGGTCGACGGCGACATCGCGTTGCGCGCCACGGCGCGAGCCGCCGAACCGCTGCTGCTGATCGTCGACGTCGCCAAGCCGCGGGCGTCGGACATCACCGTGCATGTCTCGTCAAACACCATCCGCGGCGAGGTATTACGGGTCATCGCCGGTGTCGACGGCGAGATCCGGCGGTTCATCGCCAAGTACGTCGCCGACGAGATCGATTCGCCGCAATCGCAGGCCGCGCAGGTCATCGACGTGGCGGCCCAGCTCGACGAAGCCTGGAAGGGGATCTGACGCCCGGTTAACCGGATCCGATGACGGGTATGGACACCGCGTGGCACGCGTAGAGGTTTCGACGTCGTCGGAGCTCGAGCCGGAGTCGGCGTGGAAGCTGGCCTCGGATCTGAGCCGGTTCGACGAGTGGATGACGATCTTCGCCGGCTGGCGAAGCCCCGTCCCGTCGCGCATCGAGGAAGGCACCTGCGTGTCGTCGTGCATCAAGGTCAAGGGCTTTCGCAACATCGTGCATTGGACGGTCACCCACTTCGACGAGCCGCACGAGATCGAGCTGAATGGCCGCGGCCGGGGCGGGATCCGGATCGCGGTGACGATGTCGGTCCGTGACAACGATCCGGGGTCCACCTTTCAGTTGAGCGCCGAGCTCAAGGGCGGGCTGCTCAACGGCCCGATCGGCCGGCTGGTGGCGCGGGTGCTCAAGTCCGACGTGCGCCGGTCGATCGACAACCTGGCCGCATTGCAGTAAACGTCGCCGTTGGGGTAAGCCAGCGTAATGGACCATAGCCGGGCGCCGCTGTTGGTTGCTTTGGCCGACTATCACCGGCTCGACCGATATGGATTCAGCCCGCCCGGCCACCGTCAGGGTCGCGGCGCCGACCAGCGGGTAGTGGCGGTTCTGGGCCGCGACCCGTTCCGGGACGACGTGCTGGCCAGCGGCGGGCTGGACGACTGGCGCTCGTCCGGCGGCCATCTGGCCGACGCCGAGGAGCTGATGGCGGACGCCGTCGGGGCGTCGTCGGCGTTCTTCTCGACATGTGGCAGCTCGCTGTCGGTCAGGGCGGCGATGATGGCGGTGGCCGGCGGCTCCGACGGCGGTCTGCTGGTGCCCCGGGACAGCCACAAGTCGATCGTCGGCGGGTTGATCTTTTCCGGTATCCAGCCGCGCTGGATCACCCCGCGATGGGACGCCGAACGCCATCTTTCTCACCCGCCGTCACCGGAGCGGGTCGCCGGCGCGTGGGAGCAGTATCCCGACGCCGCGGGCGCGTTGATCGTCAGCCCGTCCCCGTACGGCACCTGCGCGGACATCGCGAAGATCGCGGAGATCTGCCACGAGCGAGGCAAGCCGTTGATCGTCGACGAGGCGTGGGGCGCGCATCTGCCGTTCCATCCGGACCTGCCGACCTGGGCGATGGACGCCGGCGCCGACGTCTGCGTGGTCAGCGTGCACAAGATGGGGGCCGGCTTCGAGCAGGGTTCGGTCTACCACGTGCAAGGGGATTTGGTTGACCCCGACCGGCTTTCGGCGTGCGCGGACCAGTTGATGACGACGAGTCCCAACGTGCTGATCTACGCCGCATTGGACGGCTGGCGACGGCAGATGGTGCAGCACGGACGCGAATTACTCGGTGCCGCATTGGATTTGGCCGCCGAGGTGCGCGACCGGCTCAGCCGGATCCCCGACGTGGTGGTTCTCGAGGACGAGCTGCTCGGCGTGGAAGCGTCGCACGACCTGGACCGCCTGCAAGTGCTGCTGGACGTGTCGGCGACAGGCACGTCGGGGTATCAGGCCCGTGACTGGCTGCGCGAGCACCGCTACCTCGACGTGGGGCTGGCCGACCACCGCCGCGTCTTGGCGACCTTGTCCTTTGCCGACGATCGACGCAGCGTCGACCGTCTGGTCGATGCACTGGCGGCCTGGCGAGAAGCGGCCGACTCGTTCGACCGGCCGCCACAGGTGCGGCTGCCGACGCCGGACGAGCTGCAGCTGGAGAACGTGATGCTTCCGCGGGATGCGTTCTTCGGTCCCACCGAGTTGGTCGCCGCGCAGAAGGCAGCGGGCCGGATCGCCGCGGAGCAGATCACGCCGTATCCGCCCGGCATTCCCGTTGTGGTGCCCGGCGAACGGCTCAACGACGCCGTTATCGAATTCCTGCGGACGGGAATGGAGGCCGGCATGCCGTTGCCCGACTGTGCGGACCCGCGGTTGGAGCAGATCCGCGTCGTGGCGTGAGTCTCACTGTGGGGCAAAGCCGTTCAGCAGTGCGCGCATGGATTGTGCGACCGCATGCCGCGTCCGGACGGGGTCTGCAGAGTTCGCGATCAGCATCGCACCGCGCGTCAGCGCGCCGAGCAGCAGCCGGGTGACCGTCTCGGGATCGTCGACCCGCAACGTGCCGGCCTCGGTGGCGGCCCGCAGCGCCTCGACGATGACCGCGAAGGCGTAGCGCTCATCGAGTTCGGTGTAGCGGGCCAGCCCCAGCACCGCGGGTCCGTCGAGAATCAGGATGCGCTGCAATTCCGGTTCCAGCACCGCGTCCAGGAATGCCTCGAAGCCGCGCGCGAGCTCGTCGAGGTCGGCGGACGCGTCCTGGGCCGCCTCCACGGCCGCCGTGATCAGCTCGGTGTGTGCTTGCTCGAAAACGGCCTCGAACAGCGCGGTCTTGGTGGGGAAGTGGTGGTAGAGCGCGCCAGTGGTGACACCGGCAGCGCGCGCCAGGTCTTGCACCGACGTTTCGCGAAAACCGTTCTTGCCGAACAGCTCCCGACCCGCGCGAACCAGCGCGTCGCGCGTCTGCGCAACCTGTTGGGCGCGCAGCGACGACGGCGGCGTCGCTTCCGGCATGCTGATCAGCCTATTGACATAGTACAACTATGTGACATAGTGACACTATCTCACTATGGATGGAGGTTTTCGGATGAAACCAGCGCCTGTTCTCGCCGGGCCCGTCGACGAGGTGCGGCGCGCCGACGCAGACACCAGAGCCGCCTTGGCCGCCGCGGTCGCCCGCGGCGTCGAGTTGTGGCGCGGTATCGACAATCCCGGCGCGCGCGTGCCTGGGCTGAGGTGGACCGCCGCCGAGACCGCGGCGCATGTGGTCGGCGATATGCGTGAATACGCCGAAGCGCTGACCCGCCAGCTGCGCGGCGACGTCGACGGCGACGCGATCCCGGCCGGGTCGCCGGCCAAGTTGCGGACGCGGTCAACGACCGCCACCTCGTCGATGTCGCCGAACGTGACCCACGTCGGCTGGCCGACATGCTGCACGAAACGGCCGAGCACTACCTGGGAGCCGCGGCTGCCGTGGACCACACCCCGATCGTCACCGCCGACAGCCTCGTCCTGGAACCGTCGTTCATGACGTGTTTGTTGCTGGGCGAGCAGTTGGTGCACGGGCTGGACATCGCGCGGGCCACCGGCAGACCATGGACGATCAGCCGCGAGGATGCCTTGCGGGTGGTGCCCGCCGCGCTGGCGTTGGCGCCGAACTACCTGCGGCAGTCGCGAACTCGCGACATGCACGTCAGCTTCGAACTGCGGATGCGCGGCGGCGGCCGGTATCGGATCGCCGTCGACGACGGCAGCGCCGTCGTTTCCGCGGCAGGCGGCAAGGCGGACTGCGTCATCACCGCCGACCCGGTCACGTTCCTGCTGCTCGGCTTCGGCCGGGTGGCGCAGTGGCCGCAAATCATCCGCGGCAAGCTGGTCGCCGGCGGCCGCAAGCCCTGGCTGGCGGCCAAGTTCGCCACTCTGCTGGCCAGCCCGTAACCGGACGGGGTCGCTACCCTGGGGACAATGACGTCCGTCGTGATCGTGGGTAGTGGCTTCACCGGTTTCGAGTGCGCGCGCCGACTGGCCCGCAAGGTGGGCAGACGCGATGTCGACATCACGATCGTTTCGCCGGTCGACTACATGCTCTACACACCGTTGCTGCCCGACGTGGCGGGAGGTGTGGTCGACGCCCGGTTCGTCACGATCCCGCTGGCCGGCACGCTGCATGGTGTGCGCAAGGTGCGGGGCCGCGTCGAAAGTGTCGACCTGGACCGGCACACCCTCACCTTCACCGACCTCGAGCAGCGCGCCAGTGAGCTGTCCTGGGATCGGCTGGTGCTCACCCCGGGATCGGTCACCCGGCTATTCGACATCCCCGGACTAGCCACGTACGCAAGGGGTTTGAAGTCCATCGCGGAAGCGCTGTACCTCCGCGACCACGTCCTCGAGCAACTCGAGCTGTCCTGTCTGGAGTCTGACCACGAAAGCGCACAGGCGCGGCGCACGATCGTCGTCGTCGGGGCGTCGTACTCCGGAACCGAGCTCACCGCACAGCTGCGCGCGCTGGCCGACGCCGCCGCCAAGCACATGGATTTTGAATCCGGCGACGTCAAGTTTCTGCTTCTCGACCTGGCGGAACAGGTGATGCCCGAAGTCGGAGAAAAGCTGGGCGACAAGGCAATGCGCGTGCTTCGGCGCCGCGGTGTCGACGTCCGGCTGGGCGTGACGCTGCGAGAGGTGCATCCCGACTACGTGGTGCTGAGCGACGGCTCGCGGGTCAACACCCGCACCGTCGCCTGGGTAACCGGGGTGACGGCTGCGCCGCTCATCGAGACACTCGGCCTGCCAACGGAAAAGGGCCGCTTGAAGGTGCAGACCGACCTACAGGTCCCCGACCATCCCGACGTCTTCGCCGCCGGCGACGCCGCCGCCGTTCCCGATGTGACCCAGCCGGGGAAGATCACCCCGCCGACCGCCCAGCACGCGATCCGTCAGGGCAAGGTGCTGGCCAACAACGTCGCCGCCAGCCTCGGCTACGGCAAGCCGAAGCAGTACAAGCACCGGAACATGGGCCTGGTGGTCGATCTCGGGCCGCGCTCCGCAGTCGCCAATCCGCTGGGCGTGCACCTGTCCGGATACCCGGCGAAGTTCGTCACCCGGTCGTATCACCTCTACGCCATACCGCGATTCGTCAACCGGTGGGCGGTGTCGCTGGCCTACGTGACCGACATGTTCTTCGCCCGCACGCTGGTGTCGATGGGATTGTCGACGCAAAGCGACGCCGAGTTCTCCACCAGCGAAGGGATTCCGCTGCCGAAGACCGACTGAGGCGTGCCTTTACAGCGTCTGGTGGCGACCGAAGTACTTGTGGTCTTCGCTGTAACCGCCGTAGCCGCTGCCGATTTCGGAGTAGTGCTCGACGAACTCGATGCCCTTGATCCACTTGACTTGCTTGAAGCCGTGCTGCAACTCGTTGCGCAAGCGCAGCGGCTTACCGTGCATGTAGGGCAGCGGCTGGTCGTTCATGTTGTAGGCCAGCATCGACATGTGGTGCCACATTTGGTCGATGGGATGCGCGTTGTAGTAGATCCCACCGGTGGCGCCCAGGCCCATCGAGTAGAACACCACCCACTTGGCCTGAGGCAGCGGTTTGACGATCTCCATCAGCGTCTTCATTTGCACGCCACCCCATTTGGCGACACCCGACCAGGCCTGGATGCAGAAGTGCTGGGTGATCTGGTCGTGGTAGGGCAGAGCCTTCAAATCGTCGAGCGAGAACTCCATCGGGTTCTCGACGAGCCCGTAAACCTTGAGCCGCCAATCCCGGAAGTCGTTCTTCTCCAATTCCTTGTACTCGACGGTCTCCGGCAACCGGCCGTTGCGCCAGTGGTGCGGCGAGATGTCTTCTTCGGTGAAAGCGCCTGGCTTCGGGTTGAGGTTTTCCAGCAGCCGCTGGAAGGGGCCGATCAACGCGTATCCGACCCGCTGCACCACGCGCGGGTGCCGGATGGTGAACGGCGTGGCCCACACCCAGGCGACCGCCGTCACCAGCATCGCAACGGTGAACACCAGGAAGCCGGCCCAACTGTTGTCGTCGCGGGCCGCGAACATGTGGTTGAGGTTGCGCAGCGCGTCGGTGGCGAACACCAGCGTGACGTGCACGAGGATGAAGAACAGGAAGTAGACCAGCACCACGAAGTGCAGCGAGCGGGCGATCTGGATATTCAGCCGCTTGCTGATGATGGTGAGGCGCTGCGAAAGCGCCGGCGACATGCCCAGGCCGGTGATCAGCGCCGCCGGCGCGGCGATGAAGACGGTGGTGAAGTACGCCAGCAACTGCATGCCGTTGTAGGCCTCCCACCCGTTGTCGGTCGGCCAGTGCAGCGACAGGTACTGGATGGCCACCGACGCGGCGTTGGGGAAGACGTCCCAACTGGTCGGCACGATGTGCCGCCACTGCCCGGTGGTGAACAGCAGCACGTAGAACACCGCGCCGTTGAGCAGCCACAGCACGTCCACACCGAGATGCCACCAGCGGGCCAGCCCGATCGAGTGGCGGAAGCCGGGCAGCCCGAAATGCCGGGGCAGTGCGACGGTGTCGGCGTTGGCGGTCCAGTACTCGTCGTCTGGGACTGGCGGGCCGACCCGCAGCCACTCGTCCTTGCCGGGCGTGGAGTTGCGGCTGAAGTACAACCGCGGGTGATCGCAGAGGATCTGGATGCCCGTCCGGATGATGAACATCATCATGAACAGGTTGAAGAAGTGGGTCCAGCCGACCCAGGCCGGCATGCCGGGGATGACACCGGACGGGTCAGAACCGGGGTATCGCCCGACGAAGTCCCGCACAGCGGGCGTGTTGTAGAGGCCCTTGCCGATCGCCACCCCGGCGACCAGCAGCGCGAAGCCGATTGGAATCAGCCAGAGCAGATTGAACCACTTGTCGCGGCCCACCCGCAGTTTCGGCGCAGTGGCCCGCCGGGTGAGGTCGAATCCGCCGCCGTAGTTCTCCACATCGACGACGTCGTGGGCCTTGTGCACCTCGGTGCGGTAGCCCTGCTCCAGCTCCATTTCCACGTCGACGACCTCGGCGGGAAAGTCGACATGGTGGGTGGAGTCTGTCGGTACGACGTCGGTCTCGGCCAAATCGATGCGCCCCTCGGGGCCATTAGCGTCCGTGGTCGTCACGCGGCCGAACATACACGAAACGCCATTGTTACCGCGGTAAACATCAGGGAAACACTGGCCGTGAATTCCCTGCTCATAGCCGCGTCTGGAGAGTGGTGCAAACGCGGCGCCCCGAATTGAGTCGCATATGCGGATATTTTTAGCCTGCTATTCCGAATATACGGTTAGGACGCCCATTTGTTCGCGCGGTTGCGCCGGCCGAAAGCCGATCGGCTCGGCTGCCTGTCGGTGGTGCCTAATCGTTGGTGGCCGCCGAAAACGTTCTGGCGCTGGGCTCTTAGCACACACAGGTGGTCAGCACCAGCCCCGCCCACGAGCCAGGACCGGCAACGGCAGTGAGATTCGTCACACTGCGCGCGCCACTACGCACGGCGTCACGCAAGCCCACCCGGCACGTTGGCCGCCGGGCAACTAACGTCACGCCGGACGGCGCGCGAGTGAGGTCCTGCGAAATGAAATTTGCGTTGGCAAGCTACGGAAGCCGCGGCGACGTCGAGCCGTTCGCCGCGGTGGGGCGCGAGCTACTGCGTCGCGGCCACGACGTGTGCATGGCCGCCCCGCCACACATGCTCGGGATCGTCGAGTCGGCCGGGCTTGCCGGAGTGGCCTACGGGCCGAACCCACAGCCTCGCCACGCCCAAAATCCGCTCAGCATGATCGGCGAGCTAATGGACCACGTCAGCCAGGCTCTGGCGGCATCGGCCGCGACACTCACGCAGCTGGCACAGAGTGCCGACCTGCTGTTGACGGGCACCAGCGAGCAGGGACTGGCCGCCAACGTCGCGGAGCGTTACGGCATTCCGCTGGCCGCGCTGCACTTCTTCCCGGCGCCGGTGTCGGCGCCCGGATCGCCGTTCGAGAACGTGACAGCACAGGTGGACGAGGCTCAACGCCGGGCCCTGGGATTGCCTGCGGAGCAGGTGGTGCGGGGCCCAACGCTGGAGATCCAGGCCTACGACGAGCTGTGCTTTCCCGACCTGGCGGCCGAATGGGCGAAAGGCAATACCCGACGGCCTTTCGTCGGCGCGTTGACGCTGGAGTTGCCTACCGATGCCGACGACGAGGTCTTGGCGTGGATCGGCGCGGCAACACCACCGGTCTACTTCGGCTTCGGCAGCAGCGTTCGGCTGGCATCTGTGGCTGACACGATCGCCGTGATCGGCGAGGCATGCGCGCAGCTGGGTGAGCGAGCGTTGATTTGCTCTGGCGCAAGCGAATTCGGCGACATTCCGCAGTTCGACCACGTCAAGGTCGCCGACACAGTGAACCACGCGGCCGTCCTGCCGGCGTGCCGAGCGGTCGTCCATCATGGCGGTGCCGGGACCACCGCCGCGGGCATGCGGGCCGGGGTCCCCACGTTGATCCTCTGGCGCTGGCTGGATCAGCCGCTCTGGGCAGACGTGGTTACTCGCCTGAAAATCGGTTCAGGACACCAGTTTTCGGATACCACGCTGGAATCTCTGGTGGCGGACATGGAATCGCTCCTGACGCCGCAATGCCTCGCCCGCGCCCGCGAGGTCGCCGCCCAGCTGACTAAACCCGCCGAAAGCGCCGCTCTGGCAGCCGATCTGCTGGAAGACACCGCCCGCCGTGGCCGTATGGATTAGCGCGACCGTACGCGTCGCACCGGCCGGGTTTCGATCGCGTTGATCGTCAGCTCACGCCGGTTGATCCGCCAGCCGCCGTCGGCGCGCAGATACTCGTCGTCGTAGCGCAGGTGCCAGACGACGTCGGTGATCCGGTCCGCATCGCGGCTCCAATGGTGCGCGATGCAGGTAATGCGGCCGAGCGCGGTGTCGGGTCGCGCGCCCTCGTCGTAGACCTCGCCGACGATCGCGTGCTCGGTGCGCACGGTGACGGCGACCCTGGCGATCGCCGCTGCGATGGCGGCCCGACCGCTGTGGCGCTGAACCGGTTCCAGCGAGGCCGGCGGGTCGGGCACCGCAAGTTGGGCTGTTTCAGTGAAAAGTGCTGCAACAGCGTCGAATTGGCGATCATCGACGTCGGCGGCGTATCGGTGCACCAGATCGGACAGTGCCGCGCGCTCGCTCGCGGTGAGCGTCATGGCGCCAGCGACAGACGTTGTGCGCAGGCTGACAATGCGTCTTTGGCCTGCTCGATGTCGGTGATCGGCGGCATGGCCAACACGATCCGGTCGGCGCCCTGCTCGAGCAGCCTGTCCGCGCGTTCGGCGTCGATCTTGCTGACCGAGTGGCCCAATGACACCTCCAGGCGGTCAGGGTCGCGGCCCGCGGCCAAGGCCTCGTCGCGCATCAGCGACAGCAGTGCGCTCAGCCCGGAGCCGGCGACCCCCAACGGCTGAAAACCGTCGCCGAGGCGCCCGGCCCGTCGGGCCGCCGCGGCGCTGTGCCCGCCGATGTGCACTGGAAGGCCGGCGCCTGCAACGGGTTTCGGATAGCAAGTGATGTCGTCGAAGTGGAAGAACTCGCCATGGTGGCTGACCCCGTGCGCTCGGTCGTCCCACAGCGCCCGCAGCACCGCCAACTGCTCGTCGGCCCGCCGGCCCCGGCTGCCGAATTCGGTTCCGCAGGCTTCGATTTCTTCACGCAGCCAACCGACACCGACGCACAACCGCAGCCGCCCGCCCGACAGCACGTCGACGGTGGCCGCCCGCTTGGCCAGCACGACCGGATGGTGATTGGGCAGCACCAGAACCCCGGTGGCCAGACCGAGCCGCTCGGTGTGACCAGCCAAGAACGCCAGCAGGTCAAGCGGATCGGGGACCGGGCAGTCCGCCGCGAGTTCCACCCGGCCCGAGCTGTCGTAGGGGTAGACACTGTCGTAGCGGGTCGCCAGCACGGTGTGCTCGACGACCACGATCGACTCGAAGCCGCAGACCTCCAGATGCCGCGCAAACGCCGCCATCCACGCGGGATCGCCGGTGACACCGGCGCCGACCGGGGCGACCACCGCGACTTTCATCACCCGTGAGGTTAACCGGCCGTCTGGGCGTGCAGCGTCTCGGCCAGCCGGGCGGCACGCGGGTCGGTGAAGACGTCCTCGAGCAGCACCGGCCGACCGTCCGGACCGGACAGCGGGACCCGCCAATTGGGGTACTCGTCGGTGGTCCCCGGCTGGTTTTGGGTGCGGTGGTCGCCGACCGCGTCGGTCAGCGCCAGACCCAGCAGCCGCGACGGCGTACGGCCCAGGTACTCGTGCAGCGCCACCACCGTTTCGTCGAGGTCGGCGTGCCGGCCCAGCAGCCCGACCCGGCGCAGCTCGGCCAGCCACGCCTCCCGATCGGCCTGGGCGGCGGCAAGTTCCTCGTCGACCGGCCGGGTCAGCAGCCCCAGCGAATCCCGAAGCCGCACATGCTCACCGGCCAGATACCCCGCGGTCGGCGGCAGGTCGTGCGTGGTGACCGACGACAGGCAGTACTCCCGCCAGCGCTCGGCCGGCAGCGGACCGCCGTCACCGTCGCGGTCGCGCTCGAACCACAGAATCGAGGTGCCCAGCACGCCGCGCGCCCGCAGATAGTCACGCACCCACGGCTCGACCGTGCCGAGATCCTCACCGACCACCACGGCTCCGGCGCGATGGGCCTCCAGCGCGACGATGCCGACCATCGCCTCGTGGTCGTAGCGCACATAAGTGCCGTGTGTGGGTGGCGAACCGTCGGGGATCCACCACAACCGGAAGAGTCCGATGATGTGGTCGATGCGCACCCCGCCGGCGTGCCGCAGGACGGCGCGGATCAGCGCCCGGAACGGCTGGTACTCCTGCTCGTCGAGCCGGTCCGGGCGCCACGGCGGCTGCGACCAGTCCTGGCCGAGCTGGTTGAACTCGTCCGGTGGCGCGCCGGCCGTCACACCCAGCGCCAGCGCGTCCTGCAGCGCCCAGGCGTCTGCGCCGCTGGGATGCACGCCAACGGCCAGGTCGGCCATGATGCCCAGCGACATGCCGGCCGCCACCGCCCGTGACTGGGCGGTGGCCAGCTGCTCGTCGAGCTGCCATTGCAGCCAGCGATGGAAGTCCACCTCCGCAGCGTGCTCGGCGACGAAATCGGCTACGCCGGGCGCGCCCGGGTGCTGCAGCGATTCCGGCCATTGACGCCAGTCACCGCCGTACTCCTCGGCCAGCGCACACCAGGTGGCGAAGTCGTCGAGGGCGGTGCCCTCGCGCGCGCAGAACGCCGCAAAGGCCAGTTGCCGGCCCGCCGAACGCGGAACCCGGTAGACGAGTTGCAGTGCCTTGCGCTTGGCCGCCCACGCGGTGTCGCGGTCGATGGAGTCGGAGGTGGCCGCGCGGTCGCGGGCCCGGTCACGCAGCCGCCGAACCCGGCCGCGTTTGGGTAGATACGCGAACTCCGGGATCGCCTCGACCCGCAGATACAGCGGGTTGACGAAGCGCCGCGACGTCGGCAGATACGGCGACGGTTCCATCGGCTTGGTCGGGGTGGCCGCATGTAGCGGGTTGACCAACAGGTAGCCGGCGCCGTGCCGCGACGCCGACCAGACCGCGAGGTCGGTGAGGTCGGTCAGGTCGCCGACACCCCACGACCGCGCCGATCGCACGCTATATAACTGTGCCGCCAGGCCCCAGGTGCGGCGAGCGCCGAGCCGCTCCGGCAGTCCCAGCCAGTCGGGCGTGACGATCAGCGCGGTGTCGGCCTTCTGGTCGCCGGACCGCAGATGCAGGCGGTGGTAGCCCAGCGGCAGGTCGGTGGGCAGCTCGAAGCTGGCCTCGCCGACCAGGCGGCCGTCGAGGTCGAACGGTCCGGTGAAGTTGTCGACCTGCCGCACCCCGCGGCGCCGCGTTCCGTCCTCGAGCTGCACCCACACCTCGGCGGGATGACCGTGGGTCACATGGGCCCAGAATCGGGTCTGCGCGCCCGCGCGGCCGACGACGGTGGCGGGCAGCGGACGCGCCCAGTACGCGCGGTCGAGGGCGGCCCGCGCGGCGGCACGTTCCGACTCGGTACCCGCGGCCACCCCGAACGCGGCGAGGACCGCCACCACGGTGCTGTCCGGGACGGGCACCCGCCGACCGGTCCAGTCCTCGTAGTCGGTGGCGATCCCCAGCCGATCGGCAAGTTCGGTCAACGACGGGGCAGTGGACGTCATGCAGCCAGTCTTGCAAGACGAGCCGACTTTGCTCCGCGTCGCTACCATTCCAATGAAGGCTTGAGGATTCCAGCAGGACAGATGGCAAGTGATGACATTGTGGTGCAGGCCACGATCGGGAGGGGCCACGACATCGCTGCTCGCGTGGCGAGGTCGGTGAGGGTGCCCTACGGTTATCGATGTGAATAGTGGCGATCAGCACTTTGCAAGCGTTCCGCCGGTTCGGGCCGTGATCCACCGTGCCGTCTGAGCAGGGCGGCCAGCGCGGCTCGGGGTACGGCCTCGGGCTGTCGACGCGCACCCAGGTAACCGGCTACCAGTTCTTGGCACGACGGACCGCGATGGCGTTGACGCGCTGGCGCGTCCGGATGGAGATCGAACCGGGCCGGCGCCAGACGCTGGCCGTGGTTGCGTCGGTGTCCGCAGCGGCGGTGATCTGCCTGGGCGCCCTGCTGTGGTCGTTCCTCAACCCCTCCGGTCAGCTGAACGAGTCGCCGATCATCGCCGACCGCGATTCCGGCGCGCTGTACGTCCGGGTTGGCGACACCCTGTATCCGGCGCTGAACCTGGCATCGGCCCGGCTGATCGCCGGCCGCGCCGACAACCCGCACAAGGTGCGCTCAAGCCAGATCGCCGAGCAACCGCACGGCCCCATGGTCGGTATCCCCGGGGCGCCGTCGTCGTTCTCGCCGACCACTCCCGCGTCGTCATCGTGGCTGGTGTGTGACGCGGTCACCTCGACGGCAGGGGCGGGGGCGCCGTCCCCGGTGACAGTCACGGTGATCGACGGCACCCCTGACCTGTCGAATCACCGGCGAGTGCTGAGCGGATCGGACGCAGTGGTACTGCGTTACGGCAACGACACCTGGGTGATCAGGGAAGGTCGCCGGTCGCGCATCGACGCGGGCAACCGGGCCGTGCTGCTGCCGCTCGGCATCACGCCGGAACAAGTCACCCAGGCCCGCCCGATGAGCCGCGCGCTCTACGACGCTTTGCCGGTGGGCCCCGAGCTGACGGTGCCGAAGGTGCCCGACGCCGGTAGTCCGGCCAATTTTCCGGGCGCCCCCGGTCCAGTGGGAACGGTGTTCGTGACACCGCAAATCAGTGGGCCGCAACAATATTCGGTGGTGCTGATGGACGGCGTGCAGACCGTCACACCCGTGGTGGCCCAGATCCTGCAGAACGCCGGCGCCACCCCGGGCGCTCACCTGGTGACGGTGGCGCCGCCTGCGCTGGCGAAAATGCCGGTGGTCACCGGTCTGGATCTGTCGGCCTATCCCGACGGCCCGCTGAAGGTGGTCGACATTCGCGACAACCCGGCGACCTGCTGGTGGTGGGAGAAGACCGCCGGTGAGGAGCGGGCGCGCACCGAGGTGGTGTCCGGTCCCACCATCCCGGTGGCCCAGTCCGACACCAAAAAGGTGGTGTCGCTGGTGAAGGCCGACAATTCCGGCCGGGAAGCCGACCGGGTCTACTTCGGCCCCAACTTTGCGAACTTCGTCGCCGTCACCGGCAATGACCCCGGTGCGTCGACGACGGAATCGCTGTGGTGGCTTTCGGATTCGGGTGTGCGGTTCGGCGTCGACAACACCCGCGACGCCCGCACCGCGCTGGGCCTGACTTCGACGCCGAGCCCAGCGCCGTGGGTGGCGTTGCGGCTGCTGGCACCGGGCCCGACGCTGTCACGAGCTGACGCGTTGGTGCGCCATGACACCCTTCCGACCGACATGAACCCTGCAGAATTGGCGGTACCCAAGTGAAACGTGGCTTTGCGCGGCCCACACCGGAGCGGGCGCCGGTAGTCAAGCCGGAAAACATCGTCCTTCCGACGCCGCTGAGTGTTCCACCCCCCGAGGGCAAGCCGTGGTGGCTGGTGGTCGTCGGCGTGCTGGTGGTCGGCCTGCTGGTCGGCATGGTCGGCATGACTGTCGCCAGCGGCTCGCGGATGTTCCTTGGTGCCGGCGCGATCTTCCCGATCTTCATGATCGGCGGTGTCGCGATGATGATGTTCGGCGGGCGCTTCGGCGGCCAGCAGCAGATGAGCCGGCCGAAACTGGACGCGATGCGCGCCCAGTTCATGCTGATGCTGGACATGCTGCGCGAAACCGCCCAGGAATCAGCCGATTCCATGGACGCCAACTACCGGTGGTACCACCCGGAACCGACGACCCTGTCGGCCGCGGTGGGCTCGCCGCGCATGTGGGAGCGCAAGCCCGACGGCAAGGACCTCAACTTCGGGGTCGCCCGCGTCGGCGTCGGAATGACCCGGCCCGAGGTGACCTGGGGCGAGCCGCAGAACATGCCGACCGACATCGAACTGGAGCCGGTCACGGGCAAGGCCCTGCAGGAGTTCGGCCGCTACCAAAGCGTCGTCTACAACCTGCCCAAAATGTTGTCCCTGCTCGTCGAGCCGTGGTATTCCCTGGTGGGCCAGCGCGAGCAGGCGCTGGGCCTGATGCGAGCGATCATCTGCCAGCTGGCGTTCTCGCACGGACCCGACCACGTCCAGATGATCGTCGTCACTTCCAATGTGGCGCAATGGGATTGGGTCAAGTGGCTGCCACACTTCGGTGATCCGCGCCGCCGCGACGCCGCGGGCAACGCGCGGATGGTGTACGGGTCGGTCCGCGAGTTCGCCGCCGACCAGGCCGAATTGTTCGCTGGCCGTGGGTCGTTCACGCCGCGGCACGCCAGCTCGTCGGCCGAGACGCCCACCCCGCACCACGTGGTCATCTGCGACATCGAGGATCCGCAGTGGGAATACGTGGTCAGCACCGGCGGCGTCGACGGTGTGACGTTCTTCGACCTGACCGGTTCAGCCCTGTGGACCGCCGTCCCCGAGCGGGTGCTGACCTTCGACAAAACCGGGGTGATCGAGGCGCTGCCGCGCGACCGCGACACCTGGATGGTGATCGACGACAACAAGTGGTTCTTCGCGCTGGCCGATCAGCTGACCGAAGCCGAGGCCGAACAGTTCTCGCTGCGCATGGCGCAGTGGCGGCTCGCCGAGGCCTACGAAGAGATCGGGCAGCGAGTAGCGCACATCGGTGCGCGAGACATCTTGTCCTACTACGGGATCGAGGATCCCGCGTCGATCGATTTCAACACGCTGTGGAACGGTCGCGGCGATTCGATGCGCCGGTCGCGGTTGCGGGTGCCATTCGGTAACCGCTCCGACAACGGCGAATTGTTGTTCCTGGACATGAAGTCGCTCGACGAGGGCGGCGACGGCCCGCACGGCGTGATGTCCGGAACGACGGGTTCGGGTAAGTCGACGCTGGTGCGCACCGTGCTCGAGTCGCTGATGCTGGCCCATCCGCCAGACGAACTGCAATTCGTGCTCGCCGACCTCAAGGGTGGCTCGGCCGTCAAGCCGTTCGCCGGGGTGCCGCACGTGTCGCGGATCATCACCGACCTGGAAGAAGACCAGGCGCTGATGGAGCGCTTCCTGGACGCCCTGTGGGGCGAAATCGCCCGGCGCAAGGCGATTTGCGACAACGCCGGTGTCGACGACGCCAAGGAGTACAACGAGATGCGCGCCCGGCTGCGCGCACGCGGCCAGGACATGCCGCCGCTGCCGATGCTGGTGGTCGTCATCGACGAGTTCTACGAGTGGTTCCGGATCATGCCGACCGCGGTCGACGTCCTCGACTCGATCGGCCGGCAGGGCCGCGCCTACTGGATCCACCTGATGATGGCCTCGCAGACCATCGAGAGCCGGGCCGAAAAGCTCATGGAGAACATGGGTTATCGGTTGGTGCTGAAAGCGCGCACCGCCGGCGCGGCGCAGGCCGCCGGCGTGCCCAACGCGGTCAATCTGCCGGCTCAGGCCGGTCTCGGCTATTTCCGAAAGAGCGGCGACGAGATCATCCGCTTCCAGGCCGAGTTCCTGTGGCGCGACTACCGCCGCGGCGTATCGCTCGACGAGGACGGCCAGGCGCCCGTGGTGCACAACGTCGATTACATTCGCCCGCAACTCTTTACCACCGCGTTCACGCCACTGGAAGTCAGCGTGGGCGGCGCGGATCTCGACGAGCAGCGCGAGATCACCAACGGCGAAGTGATCATCGACGCCGACGACCGCGACCTCGATGTCGACGGCGACGTCGACGACGAGGAAGAAGAGGCGATCAGGACGCCGAAGGTCGGCACCGTGATCATCGACCGGCTGCGCCAGATCCCGTTTGAGCCGTACCGGTTGTGGCACCCGCCTCTGGACGAGCCGGTGGCGATCGACGAGTTGGTGAACCGCTTCCTGGGCCGGCCCTGGCAGCAGAACTACGGCAGCGCTCGCAATCTGGTGTTCCCGATCGGGATCATCGACCGGCCGTACAAGCACGACCAGCCGCCGTGGACGGTGGACACCTCCGGGGCCGGCGCCAACGTGCTGGTCCTGGGCGCCGGCGGGTCCGGCAAGACCACCGCGCTGCAGACACTGATCTGCTCGGCCGCGCTGACCCACACGCCCGAGCAGGTGCAGTTCTACTGCCTGGCCTACAGCAGCACCGCGCTGACGACTGTGGCCGGACTGCCCCACGTCGGCGAGGTCGTCGGGCCCACCGACCCCTACGGGGTGCGGCGCACGGTCGCCGAGATGCTGGCGTTGGTGCGTGACCGCAAGCGCAGCTTCCTCGAGCACGGAATCGCGTCGATGGAGATGTTCCGGCGGCGCAAGTTCGCCGGCGAGCCGGGCCCCGTGCCCGATGACGGCTTCGGCGACGTGTACCTGGTGATCGACAACTACCGGGCGCTGGCCGAAGAGAACGAGGTCCTGATCGAGCAGGTCAACCAGATCATCAACCAGGGCCCGTCGTTCGGTGTGCACGTGATCGTCACCGCCGACCGGGAATCGGAGCTGCGGCCGCCGGTCCGCAGCGGATTCGGCTCGCGGGTGGAGCTGCGGCTGGCCGCGGTGGAGGACGCCAAGCTGGTGCGGTCCCGGTTCGCCAAGGACGTCCCGGTCAAGCCGGGCCGCGGCATGGTAGCGGTGAACTACGTGCGGTTGGACAGCGATCCGCAGTCCGGTCTGCACACGCTGATCGCCAGGCCCGCGCTCGGCACCACGTCCGACTCGGTGTTTGAGTCGGACAGCGTGGCCGCAGCGGTCAGCCAGATAGCGGTCGGCCGGACCCGTCCGGTGCGCCGCCTGCCGGCGCGTTTCGAGCTCGAGCAGCTGCAGGCACTGGCCGCGGCCGACCGCCGCCAGGGCGTCGGCGCGGGCGGAATCGCTTGGGCTGTATCGGAATTGGATCTGCAGCCGGTCTACCTCAACTTCGACGACAACGCGCACCTGATGGTGACCGGACGTCGCGAATGTGGTCGCACCACCACGCTGGCCACGATCATGCGCGAGATCGGGCGGATCTACGCACCCGGCGCCAGTACCGCGCCGCCCACGTCGCGGCCCTCCGCGCAGGTGTGGCTGGTCGACCCGCGTCGTCAGCTGCTGACCACGCTGGGCTCCGACTACGTCGAGAATTTCGCGTACAACCTCGACGGGGTCGCCGCGATGATGGACCAGCTGGCCGCCGCGCTGGCGCGCCGCGAGCCGCCGCCCGGGCTGTCCGCCGAGGAGCTGCTGTCGCACTCGTGGTGGAGCGGGCCGGAGATCTTCCTGATCATCGACGACGTGCAGCAGCTCCCGCCGGGCTTCGATTCTCCGCTGCACAAGGCGGCGCCGTGGGTGACCAGGGCGGCCGATGTCGGCTTGCACGTGATCATCACCCGCACCTTCGGCGGCTGGTCGTCGGCGGGCAGCGACCCGATGCTGCGGGCGCTGCACCAGGCGAACGCGCCCTTGCTGGTGATGGACGCCGACCCCGACGAGGGCTTCATCCGCGGCAAGATGAAGGGCGGCCCGCTGCCTCGCGGCCGGGGCCTGCTGATGGCCGAGGACACCGGGGTGTTCGTCCAGGTGGCGGCCACCGACCTGCGTCGGTAAGCGGCTCCGCCGCCCTCAGAGCCACCTCATAGCCAACGCACAGCTGGCACTTGTGGCCGGCTCACCCTGCCTCGTTAACGTCGCTAAACAGTGACCGATGGGGTAGTGGTGAAAGGACTCTCAATGAAGATGTCAAGCCGCCGACTTGGTGATCGGGGGTGATTCGGGTTGCCAGGTGCGGTTGTCA
>NZ_LQPE01000151.1 GCF_002101735.1 Mycobacterium kyorinense
GGGCCCGATCCCAACAGCGACGCGCGCCAGCCCCTGGCCGGTCTGAGCGCTCGCGTCATCGAGCAGTACCGGCAACCCTTCGACGAGCTGTTGGCCGGCGCGGCGGCTCGTGATGAACTCGACGACTTCGACACCACGCTGGCCATCATCCAACTACTCGGACCCATCGTGTTCGCCAAACTCACCGGGATGAAAACACTGACACCCGCGGACCGTGTCCGCATCGTCGACGATTTCCTGGTGGCCCACCGACCACCGACGCCAGAAACCGCCTGACGATGCCCGGCGCTGCCACCACTACAGGGGCATCGCGTCGGCAACCTCGGGTGCATGCCGTTCCCCACAAAGGGGTACTCATAGTAGCGTTGCGATACCGATAGTCTCTTTTCCATAGTCTCTCTTCCAGGGAGAGGCGCTTCCCTTTCGGGAGTAGATGCGATGACAGACGGCCGACCAGGTTCGACGGCCACGGCGAACGCGCGCCACACGGCACGAACCGGGCAGTCCCGGCCGCCGGCTGCCGGGAGGGAATACAGCGGGCGGCTGGCCGCCCTGGGCGGATTCACCGTGCGGCATAAAGTGCTGGTGATCGGGACATGGCTCGCGGTCGCGGTCGTGTTGGCCCTGCTGTTTCCGCAGTTGGAGACGGTGGTGCGGCAGCAATCGGTGGATCTGATCCCCCGCGACGTGCCGTCGTTTCAAACGCTGGACCGGATGAGCGCCGCGTTCGGCGAGCAGGGATCCAAGACCACAGTCTTCGTCGCGATGGAAGACCCCGCCGGGTTGACTCCGGCCGCGCGTGACCGCTACGAGGCGATGGTGTCGCGGCTGCGCGCCGACACCGACCATGTGCTGCTGGTCCAAGACCTGCTAGCCGACCCGGTCACCGCCACCCAAGCGGTCAGCCAGGACGGCAAGGCCTGGTATCTGCCGGTCGGCGTGGCCGGCACCTTAGGTGACCCCACCGCGGCCGAATCCGTGCAAGCGGTGCGCGCCCTCGCCGCCGAGGCCTTCGCCGATTCGAGCACCACGGTGCGGGTGACCGGTCCACCGGCCACTTTCAGCGACCAAATCGGTTCGGCCGAACACGATCTGGTGCTCATCTCGATCGC
>NZ_LQPE01000152.1 GCF_002101735.1 Mycobacterium kyorinense
AACGGCGCCCAACCCGCGCTCAGCGCCGCCGCAGCAGCCTGATTTCAGCTCTGAGGTTGACACAGAGGGTGTCATGATTGCGGCCCTTCGGCCGGCAGCAGCATGCTCGGCACGCTGGGCGCCGCGGGCGGCGGTGGTGGCGGCGGTTCCGCCGGCGTCATCGGCGGCGGCGGCAGCGGCATCGCAGCGCCGGGTATCCGCCCCGGTGGTACCGCCCCCGGCGGTCCCACGGGATCACCCGGCAGGCCGGTGTAGGCCGACACCGCGGGCGGGATCTCGGGCGGTCCGGGTTTCGGGCCCTCTCCGCCGGGTGCCAGGCGCTGTTCGGTGTAGAGAATCTTGGAAGGGTCTACCGACTTCTGCAGGAATATGTTGATGGGGAACGGCAGATTGTTGAAGTTGAGCAGCCGCAACCCGGGACCGATAAACAGCGCGCACAGCTTGGCCGATTCGATCGCGGTGACGTTCTCGACGGCGCCGACTTGCGAGCAGCCGGGAATCGGCAGCGGAACCATCAAGCCTGACGCCGTGGGATTGGCGAAGTCCATGATCCCGAAGCCGCCGACGATGGTTCCGGTGTCGGCGTTGTAGTCGTTGAAGAAGTTGCCGAGCGCATTCGGCGCGGCGTGCAGAATGTTTTCCAGATCCATGTGATGGTCGACCAGTACCTGCGTGACATCGGCCAGCCGAACAATCTGTTCGCTGGTCTGGTCGCGGGTCCCGGCGATGAATCGCTGGACTTCACCAACCGCCTCCGACAAGTCGGTCAGCGCCGCGTCCAGCTCGGATTTGCTGTCGTTGACCACGCTGGTCAGGGTGGCCAGCCGGTCGTTGAACTGCACGATCTGGACGTTGCTGTCGCGTAGCGCGGTGACGAAGGTTTGCAGACCTTTGATGATGTCGACGATGTTGCCGCTGCCGTTGGCGAGGATGCGCCCGACCCCTGACAATTGGGTAAGTGTTTGCCGCAGCTTGTCGCCGTTGCCCTGCAGTGCGTTGGCGGCGCTGTCGATGAACCGGGCTACCGACGGCGTCGAGACCTGACTGTTGGGACCCAGATCCGTTGCCAGCCGCATCAATTGGGTTTTGACCTCGTCCCACTCGACGGGTACCGCCGTGCGTTCCTCCGGTATCACCGCGCCGTCAGGCATTACTGGGCCGCTGGTCCGGTAGGCGGGAGTGAGCTCGACATAGCGGGCGGCCACCAGGTTCTGGGCGACGATGACCGCTTTCGCGTCGGCGGGAATGGGTATGCCGTGATCGACCTTGAGAGTCATCTTGGCCTTAGTACCCTGCGGCTGAATGGATTTGATATTGCCGACTTTGACACCTGAGACCCGCACCTCGTCGCCCGGGTAGATCGCGGTCGCGGTGGTGAAGTAGGCGGTGATCGTCTTTGGGCCGAAGAACGTGTTACGGACCACCACGGCCGCGCCGATGACGATGAGCCCGATCAAGACGACCGCGGCGACGGGCACTAGCCTGTTGCGCGGAATCGACGGAATTCGAGAAATCATTGAGATCCTCCGATGCGCCCGCCCAAGGTACAGCCAGGGCACACTGGAATACCGTTGTACGGCCAGGGCATCAATGACCGCGGCACCGGTGAAGGGAAGCCGGGACCACGGGTCGTGTCGAAAGTGCGGAATCCCCAGAGGTAGTCGAGGAACGGCTGGAAGAGTTGCGGGATAAGGAAGTTCGGGACGAACGCCGAGTAGGCGTACATACTGGAGATAGCCTCACCCACCGTGATCTGGAATTTCTTGAGCCCGGGCAGTGCTTTGGCGATGTTGTCGCGGTTCTTTTCCAGCATGGCGGTCACCGAATTGAGCTTCTGCAGCGTCGGCGCCAATTTGCTTTCGTTGTCGTGCACCAATCCCGTCAGCTGCTTGGCCACCGCAGACGTGTTGGCCAGCAGGTCGACGATCTCTTGCCGGCGCGCGACCAAAACTTGGAGCAGATCGTCGGAGTTGAGGATGAGCTTGTTGACCTGCTGGCTACGTTCCGACAGGATTCCGGTGACATCGGCGGCACTCTTGAACAGGTCGCCAAGAGTCGTGTTGCGGCCGTTGATGGTGCGCGATAGCCGGGAGAGTGAGTCGAAGGTCGGACCCAATTGCGGTGCGATCTGGTTGAGCGTCGCCGACAGCGTGTCCAACGACTGATTCAGCGTCGCCGTGTTGGTATCGCCGGCATACGACGTGAAGTCGCTGACCGCTTCGGTCAACGAGTAGGGCGAGGAGGTCCGCGAGACCGGGATGAGCGCCATCGGGTGCATCGTGCCGGTGCCGGCGGATTCCAACGTCAGCACCCGCTCGCCCAGCAGCGTGCCGGTGCGGATGTGCGCGGTGGTCTCCGACCCGAGCGGAACATTGCCTCTCATCGAGAACGTCACCAGAGCATCGCCGTTGCGCAGTGACACATTCGACACGCTGCCGACCTTGATGCCCGACACCGTGACGTCGTTGCCCACGGCGAGGCCGCCGGCCTCCGAAAACAGCGCCTGATATCGGACCGATGTCGCCGACGAGATCAACTGATCTGGCGACAGGCCCACCAAAATAACGAGCACGATCAGGACAGCGCCGATGAAGCCCGCTTTGACGAGCCCAGCTCCGCGATACTTCAGCATCAGGGTTCCCTGCACCTTTCAGCTTCTGACCTGAACCAGGGGGCATTCACCGTCTTGCCCTGCAGATCCGTGCCACGGATCGTTATCGCGCAGACGTAGTACGGGATGGTGGCGCCGGCTACGCCGAGCCTGACCAGCTTGCGATAGTTCTTCGGCGCCTTCTGGAGTGCGGCGTCAAGACGGTCCTTGTCGTCGTCGAGACCCGGCGCCAGCCGACTCAACTGCTCTATGGTCCCGGCCAGCGGCGGGCGCGCGCTGGTCAACAGATCTGCCAGCGAGGCAGTTCCCTTCTCCAGCGCGTCGATGGCGGTGCCGATGGTGTCGCGATCCTCGGAAAGGCCACTGATCAGCCGCTCGAGTTTGTCGACCGCGGCGGAGAACTTGGTGCCGTCCTTGGAAATCGTGGCCACCACGGTGTTCAGGTTGTCGATCAGTTGCTGCACCGTTTGATCGTTGTCGGCCAACGCGTTCGAAAACGACGTCGTCTTGGCGAACAGCGACTCGAGAGTCCCCCCCTGGCCCTGGAAGACTTGCAACAACGCCGACGTGAGCGCGTTGACGTCCTGTGCATTCAGGCCCTGGATAACGGGTTTCAGTCCGCCGAGCAGTAGATCGAGGTCAAGCGCCGGCGCGGTGCGGTCGACGGGAATCTGCCCGCCGGCCGGCAGCCGCTTGGTCGAGCCCGGGCCGTCGACGAGTTCGAGGTAGCGATCACCGACCAGGTTGAGGTAGCGAACCGCCGCCCTGGTGCCGTCGGTGAGCATGATGCTGCGGTCCGCGTCGAATTTGACCACGACCTTTTTGTCCCGCTGCAGCGAGACGCCGTTGACGGTGCCCACCCGGATGCCGGCGACCCGCACTGAATCTCCGGTCTTGAGACGCGACGCATCGTTGAAGACCGCCGAATAGCCCGTCGTCGCACCGGTTCGGTACTGGCCGAAGATGAAGAACAGAAACGCGGTCAGCACCGACATCACGAGGGCAAAGACACCGAACTTGACCAGCGTCGCGCGCACGCCGCTCATCCGGGCTGTCCGATCTGAGCGGAGTTGCGGGGTGGGCCGGCGATCGGCCCATACAACAGCTGTTTGAGGAGATCGGAGTTGATCAGCAGCTGCGGGTTTCCGTAACCCACCGGGTTGGCACCGATATCTGAGATCAGTTGCGGGGGATGCGTGTTGAACGGCAGGTTCGGCAGGCCCAAGCAATGCGGTCCGCCCGTCGCCGCGACTTTGGGCAAGTTCGTCGGATACCGATAGCGTTCGCCACCCCACGTGAGACTCGCCGAGATATTGATGCTCGGCTCCGCCAAGGGCTGACCGTGCGATAACGTTACGAGGCCGCCGAGAGCGCAGGTGAACACCTCATGGTATTCGCTGGTCAGGTCGGTGGTCGGCACCAGCAGGTGCAGCACATTTGTCAGCGGGGTGCGGTTGGCGCTCAAGACTTCGTTACCGACATCGGCCAACCCGATTGCGCTGAGCAGCAATTCGTCCAGGTTGTTTTGCTCGTCGACAATCGACTGGCTGATCTTCGACGCGTTGGCGACCGTCTTCACCAGGTTAGGCGCCGCGTCGGCATAGGCGTTGAATACCGCCGGTGAGACCGCGATGTCATGACTCAATGCTGGAAGGCTCGGCTCCAGCTCGGCCAGGAACGAATCCAAGTCGGACAGCGACTGACCGAGCTGTGCGCCCCGGCCGCTAAACGCTTTAGCCAACGCGCCGAGTGTCTCGTTGAGCTTGGCCGGCTCGATTTGCGCCAGCACCGACGTCAGTTGTTGGAAGACGGTGTTGACCTCGACCATGACGTGCTCGCCCGCCAGCGTCTGGCCGGCGTGCAATCGCTGCGCTGAGGGTTCGGCGGGCGTCACCAATTGGACGAACTTGGCGCCGAACACCGTTGAGGATGTGATGTCGACGAGGACGTTGGCAGGAATGAAACGCAACTGGGATGGATCCATCGCAAGGCGAAGAGCGGCTTGACCGTTGGGCAGCGAGTCGATCGAAGTTACCTTGCCCACCTGCACGCCGCGCAGTTTGACCTTGGCGTCGGGGTTCATCACCAGGCCGGCCCGCGGCGAAATCACGGTCACCGGCACACTTTCGGTGAAGCTGCCCTGGAACAGGCCCACTGCCACCGCGAAGATCGCGGCAACCACTGCAATGGTCGCCAGACCCGCCAGCGGACGCGCGTATGACTGCGCGCCGAAGTGACGCCCCGGCGATGCCGCGACTGGCCTTGCGGCGCTGGCGGTTTCAGACCGGTGAATGGGGCCCGGCCCGAGGTTGCGCGTCACGTCCCCTCCCCTAGCCCGATAGGTTGAAGTTGCCGTTGGAACCGTAAATGGACAGCGATACCAGCAACGTCACCGACACCACCACGATCAGCGACGTGCGCACCGCGTTGCCCACTGCAACGCCGACGCCCGAGGGGCCGCCCGAGGCGAAATAGCCGAAGTAGGTATGGATCAACAGGATCGTCAGTGCCATCAACACCGCCTGCAGGAATGACCACAGCAAGTCGATCGGGTTCAGGAATGTGTTGAAGTAGTGGTCGTACAGTCCGGCGGACTGACCGAACAAGAACACCGTGGTGAATTGGCTTGCGACGAACGAAAGGATAACGGCAATCGAATACAGCGGCGTGATCGCGATCAGCCCAGCCAGGATCCGCGTGCTCACCAAGTACGAAACGGGGCGAATCGCCATGGCTTCCAGTGCGTCGATTTCCTCGCTGATCCGCATCGCGCCCAGTTGGGCGGTGACTCCGGCGCCGAAGGTGGCGGCCAACCCGATACCCGCAACCACCGGCGCGGAGATCCGCACGTTGATGAACGCCGCCAAGAACCCCGTCAGCGCCTCGATCCCGATGTTGCCCAACGAGCTATAGCCCTGCACCGCCAGTGTGCCGCCGGCGGCCAGCGTCAAGAACCCGACAATCACCACGGTGCCGCCGATCATCGCCAAGGTGCCGGCACCCATGCTGATTTCGGCGATCAGACGAATGACTTCCCTCCGGTAGTGCACAGCTGCGAAGGGCGCCCCGGCGATCGCCTTACCGTAGAACAGCGTGTGGTCTCCGATGCGGCCCAGCGTGCCAACCGGCCGTTCCAACTGGCGGAACAGCCGGGGGTAGGCGGCTCGCAGCGTCATGCCATCCCCCCGCTCACTTCGCCGTCATCTTGATGCCGATCGCCGTGACGACCACGTTGACCACGAACAGAGACATGAACGCATACACCACGGTTTCGTTGACCGCGTTGCCGACCGCCTTGGCGCCGCCACCGCTGATGATCAGGCCTCGATAGCACGCGACCAACCCGGCGATCAGGCCGAAAAGCATTGCCTTGACACAGGAAATGATCACCTCGGGAACCCCGGTGAGCAACGTGATGCCTGCGGCGAATGCACCGGGATTGACGTCCTGGACGAACACCGAGAACGTGTAGCCGCCCAGGATGCCGACGATGACCACCAGGCTGTTCAGCAGCAACGCCACCAGCCCGGAGGCCAGCATGCGTGGGGTCACCAACCGCTGCACCGGGTTGATGCCCAACACCTCCATCGCGTCGATTTCCTCGCGGATGGTGCGCGAGCCCAAATCCGCACAGATCGCAGTGGCACCCGCGCCGGCCACGATCAACACCGTCACAATCGGGCCGACCTGGGTGACGGCGCCGAAGGCGGCACCCGCACCGGAAAGGTCAGCGGCGCCGAGTTCACGCAACAAAATGTTGAGGGTGAAGCTGACCAGCACGGTAAAGGGGATGGCCACCAACAGCGTCGGTGCCAACGAAACCCGGGCGATGAACCAGGACTGCTCCAAGAACTCCCGCCAGAAGAAGGGCCGACGGAACGCGAATTTCACCGCGTCCGCCGACATCGCGAACAAGCCGCCCACGGCCTGCATCGGCCCGGAGAAGTTCCGCGGCACCGAGATACCCGGCGACCAGCGATCCACCGTCTCCCTAAACCCCATCGGCCCCGGGTCCTTCCAGGATCGTGACGGCCGAAACCGCCGTCGGACCGCCGATGTTGTGCGCCAAGCCGATCCGCGCGCCGTCGACCTGATTGGCCGCCTCACCACGCAACTGCTCGAACAACTCAACGCACTGCGCCACCCCCGTGGCACCGGGCGGGTGGCCCTTCGACTTCAGACCTCCGCTGGGGTTCACCGGCAACGCGCCGCCGACCCTGGTCACTTCTTCCTCGACGAGTTTGTGCGCGCCGAATCGTTCGGCGAATCCCAGGTCCTCGTAGCTGATCAGCTCGATGCCGGTGAAGTAGTCGTGGACTTCGGCGACATGCACATCCGACGGCGTCAGACCGGCCATCGCGAACGCGCGTTTGGCGGCGCGCACCGTGGCCGGAAACGTCGTCATATCCGGTTTGTGTTGGTGCATCACCGAATCCAGCCCCAGGCCGGCGCCCCGGATCCACACCGGCCGGTCGGTGAACCGGTCGACCACATCCTCGGCGGCGAGCACCAGCGCGGCAGCGCCGTCACTCTGCGGCGCACAATCGTAAAGGCCGAACGGGCTGACCACCGTCGGCGCGTTCAACGCCTGTTCAACAGTGATCTCGAAACGCAAGCGCGCCTTGGGATTGTTCACGCCATGGCGATGGTTCTTCACCGCCACCATCGCCATGTGCTCTTTGGTGGCCGCCGACTCATGCAGGTAACGCGCGACATGCAGGGCGAATCCGGCCGGCGCAACCAAGCCGAGCGGATAGTCCCACGCCATGTCGCGAGCCATCGCCTCCCACTCCCACAACAGGTCCTTCGACGCGGTCTCGCGGAGCTTATCGGCGCCCATGACCAACGCGACGTCGAACGCACCCGATGCAACCCCGAAGAGCGCGTTGCGCACCGCGTCGTTGCCGGTGGCGCAGGAGTTCTCCACCCGGGTGACCGGAAGGTCGGGCAGCCCGAGGGTGTCGGCAAGAATACCGGACGGGAATCCGTCGGTGGTGCCCATTGCACCGAACCAAGCGGCCTGCAGATCGCCTTTGGCCAAACCCTTGTCGACGCTTGCCGCGCAGTCGGCGAACGCCATCGGCAGCAGGTCCTTGATGCCCAGCGCGAAATGCTCGGCGAACGGCGTCATCCCGGCGCCGACGATGGCCACTGGCCTCATGCCGCCGCCTCCTGCGGTTCGAAGGCGTAACCGTAGTCGGGAACCCCCGACCGTACGGCGATGCGGCGCAACACCAACCGCCCGCGGTCGCCGATCCGGACGCTGTCGGGCTCGACACCGGTCACCTTCACCAAGGCACGCACGCTGCACTCGTCGAGCTCGACGATCACCAGCGCATACGGAGTACGCAGGCCCGGCACCGGCATGTGTACCGAGACGGCGGTGTACACCTTGCCGGTGCGCGGCAACGGCACCAGCTCGTAGTCGGTGGCCAGCGCCCCGTCGTCACCCACGCGGTAGCGCGGCGGGAAGTCCAGGTCGTCGCTGTCGGCGTATTTGCCTGCCTCCCAACGGACTTTGGCCTCGAATGCCCGCTCGTAGGCGGCCAGCGAGATCGCCAGATCGGCGCCGGGGATGAACGTCGTCTCGGGTATGGCGCGGGCGGGCGGCTGATGACGGTAGACCCGCGCTGCCCCGCCGACCACAGTGATCCCGGACAGGCTGGCCTGCTCGACGCCCACTAGCCGCCCGGTGGTCTGCGACTGTGCCATGTCGGCAAGCGCGAACAGCCCCGAGCTTGCCCCGACGGTGGGCAGCCGGGGCTGTTGTCCGGTGGACAGTTCGAGCGCCTGCTCGTGCTCCACACCGGCGACCGCCAGCGGGGTGTCGACCCAGGCCGCCTCCAGGGAGGCCACCACGCCGCGTTGCTGCAGCAGCCGCGGATCGCCGTAATCGTGCACCACCCCAACGGCGTTGCGGGTCCGCACCGGCAGGCTGCGGGCGATGCGGGCGGCCGTTCGGACGTGCAACCCCTTCTCGGCGGTCAGCACCGCCGCCGCGCCGGCCGGATCGAGGTCCATGCCGATGATCAGCGTGCGCGGGCGCGCGGAGCTCAACGCGTCCAGCGTCGCCGGCGCCCCGCCGAGCCGTTCGTCGACTTCCAGTTCGGGATCCAGGCCCAGCCCGGCCAGCAGCACCGCCGCGTTGCTGCTTTCGGTTAGCGGCAGACATCGGCTGACCACGACGACCCGTTCGACCGCGCCGCCACCGCTCAACGCTGCTCGGCCGGCTTCGACGGCCAACGTGATGGCGTCTTCGTCGTCACCGGCCACCCGCCGGTGGGGCGCGCCCCAGCACGGCAGGTAGGTGCCAATCGCAGCGACGTGCGGCATCGAGTCCCCCGATTTATGTGACGGCGCCGGCCGTCTTGAGCTCGATAATGCGGTCCCAGTCGTACCCGAGTTCGGCCAAGATATCGTCGGTCTGTTCGGCGAACCCGGGCGCCGGGCCTGTTATGGGGGCGGCGACGTCGAATTGCACCGGGTTTGCGACCAACTCGAGTTCGCCGGCCCGCACCAGGTAGTCGTTGGCCCGGATCTGCGCATCGTTGGCGGCTTGCAGGGTGTCCTGCACTGGCGCCCACGGCCCGGACAGCGTCGCGAAGCGCTCACTCCATTCGGCGAGCGTGCGGGTGGCCATCACCTTGGACAGGATCTCCACCGCTTCGGCGGTGTTGGCGGCGATCTGCTCGTCGGTGGCAAACCGCGGGTCGTCGGCGAGTTCGGGCTGGTCGATGTGCCGGCAGACGTCGGCCCAGAACTTGGACGCCTGCATCATCACGAAGGAGATGTAGCGGTTGTCCGACGTCGCATACAACCCCACCAGCGGGTTGATCGGCGAACCGTGCACGCCGGGCGGAAACGCCTCCATCCGCTGGCCCAGGTGGACAGTCAATGCCACGGTGTGCCCCAGGGACCACAGGCCGCTGCCCAACAGCGAGACGTCGACCACCGACGGCTCGCCGGTGCGTTCGCGCTTGAGCAGTGCGGCTGCGATGCCGCCGGCGAGGTTGGTCCCCGAAATCGTGTCGCCGTAGGCCGGTCCGGGCGGTCCGATCATGCCGGGCATGTCCGGCGGGGTGATGGTGGCGGCGGTTCCCGCCCGGCACCAGAAGGCGGTCATGTCGTAGCCGCCCTTTTCGGCTTCGGCCCCGCGCGGCCCCAGCGCACTGCCGCGCGCATAGATGATCTTCGGGTTGACCGAGCGGATGTCGTCGACGTCGATGCCGAACTTCTTGCGGTGTCCCGGCAGGAAACTGGTCAAGAAAACATCCGCACGCCGGGCCAACTCCAGCAGCACGTCCTTGCCTTCGGGCACCGACATGTCCAGGCCGATGCTGCGCTTGGCGCGGTTGGCGTGCTCGATGTTGGGGTTGGGGTCACCCTCGACGCGCAACAGGCCGGTCTGGCGCAGCCCGCGCTGCGGGTCGCCGGTCACCGCATGCTCGACCTTGATCACGTCGGCGCCCCACTCGGCCAGCACCGCGCCGGCCGACGGGACGAACCCGTACATGGCGACCTCGAGAACGCGGATGCCTTCTAACGGCTTCATCCCGCCGCCTTCACGGGTACGGCAAATGTCTTGCGCTCCAGGAACTCCTCCAGCCCGGCCACGCCCATCTCCCGGCCGATGCCGGACTGCTTGAAGCCACCGAACGGGCTGTTGGCGCCGAAGTAGTTGCCGCCGTTGATGGAGAACGTTCCGGTCCGGATCCGGCGGGCCACCGCCAGCGCGCGGTCCTGGTCGGCGCTGAACACCGCGCCGGACAGGCCGTAGATGGAGTTGTTGGCGATGCGCACGGCGTCGTCGTCATCGTCGAACCCGATGACCACCAGCACCGGCCCGAAGATTTCCTCTTGGGCAATCTCGCTGTCGGGGTCGACGTTGGTGAGCAGGGTCGGCGCATAGAAGTAGCCGGGGTCGATTTTCGTGCCGCCGGTGACCAGGGTGGCTCCCGCAGCGATGGCCCGCTGCACCATGCCGTCGACCTTGTCGCGCTGGCGTTCGCTGATCAGCGGGCCCATATAGGTTTTCGGGTCGGCCGGGTCACCGTGGCGGACGTTGGCGAAGTTGGCCGCGATCAGTTCGACGATTTCGTCGTGGTGCTGCTTGGGCACCAGCAGCCGGGACGTGAGCGCGCAACCCTGTCCGGCGTGGGTGACCATGGAAAAAGCCGCGAACATGCTCGCGGTGGCGAAGTCGGCGTCGTCGAGGATGATGGCCGCCGACTTGCCGCCCAGCTCGAGGAAGACCCGCTTCACCGTTGCGCTGGCCGCGGCCATGATCTTGCGGCCGGTGGCGGTGGACCCGGTAAAGGTGATGACGTCGACGTCCGGGCTGGCGGTCAGCGCGGCTCCGACGGCAGGGTCCGACGAGCTCAGCACGTTCACCACGCCGGGCGGGATGTCGGTGTGATTGGCGATCACCTCGCCGAGCGCCAGGGTGACCAGCGGGGTGTCCGGCGCGCCCTTGAGCACCACGGTGCAGCCGGCGGCCAGCGCGGGCGCCAGCTTGGCCAGCGCGAGCTGGTTGGGATAGTTGTAGGCGATGATGGCGCCGACGACTCCGGCGGCTTCCTTTTCCACCCAGCGGTGATGGCGCATGCCGCGCGATTCGACCTCGCCGATGTCTTCGGTCATCGGGTAGGTCCGCAGCAGATCGGCGTAGTAGCGGACGATCCCGATCGGCTCGTCCAGTTGCGCACCGTGGGTCAGCGCGCGGGTGGCGCCGACTTCGGCGATCGTCAGCGCCCGCAGTTCTTCGGCCTTGTCGAGCAGTGCCTGGTGCAACTGGTCCAGGCAGCGGATCCTCAACTCGACGTCGGTCGACCAGTCGGTGGTGTCGAATGCGCGCCGCGCTGCCGCAATCGCTGCTTGAGCTTCCTCAGCTCCCGCGTCGGGCGCGTGCCCGAGGACGTCGCCCGTCGCCGGATTGACCGACGGGAAGGTGCGGTCGGCGGTGACGAGGCGACCGTCGATCAGCAGCCGCCTGTCGCCGGCGGCCTCGCCTCCCCTCGACTCGCCAGCATCCGTGATGGTTGCTGCCGTGTCCTGCGATGGCATTCAGGCCTCCTAGACACATGGGTAATTTCATTCTCATCCCCGGCGAATCATACATTCAGCGTTCGAGAATTCAACAAAACGGGAGAAACGAGACTGCCGTACTCGGCGAGCGGGCACCCACCCCGATTCCGCGACGTCTGCGCAGGCAGACCAGGGTTTCCGTCGAACCTTGCGACACCGCGCGACGTGAGAGTAGGGTTCTCATATTCGGAAGGGAGATTCTTTGTGACCGAGACGGCCCGTGGCAGGGTCTGGACATGAGGACCGCCGTCGTCACTGGTGGCGGATCGGGCATCGGCCTGGCCATCGCGCAGCGGCTGCGCAAGGACGGCCTGCAGGTCGCCACGATCGATCTCAAACCGTCGGACACCGAGCTCGCGTTCACCGCGGACGTCACCGACCGTTCGCAGATCGACGCCGCGCTCTCGGCGATCCGCGAGCAACTCGGCCCGGTGACCGTTCTGGTCAACGCCGCGGGCCTCGACGGGTTCAAGCGGTTCACCCACATCAGGTTCGAGGACTGGCAGCGGATTATCGACGTCAACCTCAACGGCGTGTTCCACATGATCCAGGCGGTGCTGCCCGACATGCTGGAGGCCGGCTGGGGCCGAATCGTCAACATCTCGTCGTCGAGCACGCACTCCGGCACCCCACACATGGCCCACTACGTGGCTGCCAAGTCCGCGGTGAACGGGCTGACCAAGTCGCTGGCGCTGGAGTACGGGCCTAACGGCATCACGGTCAACGCGGTGCCACCGGGCTTCATCGACACCCCGATGTTGCGCAAGGCCGAGGAGCAAGGCTTCCTCGGCGACATCGAGAAGAACATCGCCGCCACACCGGTGCGCCGGATGGGCAAGCCGGAGGACATCGCCGCGGCGTGCGCTTTTCTGGTGTCCGAGGAGGCCGGCTACATCACCGGACAGATCTTGGGCGTCAACGGCGGTCGAAACACATAAGTATCGAAAGGAAAAACTTGTGGGACGTGTTGAGGGCAAAGTCGCATTCGTCACCGGCGCGGCGCGCGGTCAGGGCCGCAGCCACGCGGTGCGGTTGGCCGAAGAGGGCGCCGACATCATCGCGGTCGACGTCTGTCACGACATCGAGACCATCGGCTATCCGATGGCCAGCCCGGAAGACCTCGACGAGACCGCCCGGCTGATCGAGAAAACCGGCCAACGCGTGGTGATCGCGCAGGCCGACGTCCGCGAAGCCGCGCAACTGCGCACCGCATTGGACAACGGCCTGGCCGAGTTCGGCAAGCTCGACATCGTCGTGGCGCAGGCCGGCGTCGCGGGCATGAAGGGCCAACCGCCGCTGCAGGCCTGGTGCGACGTGATCAACACCAACCTGGTCGGCACCATCAACGCGATCCAGGTGGCGCTGCCGCACCTGCGCGAGGGCGCGTCGATCATCGCCACCGGCTCCACGGCGGCGCTGATGGACACCGCCAAGAAGGACAACCCGGGCGCCGACCCCGGCGGCATGGCCTACGTGCACTCGAAGCGGGCGATAGCGACCTATGTGCACGACCTGGCGACCGAGCTTGCGCCGCTTGGGATTCGGGCCAATGTCATCCACCCGACCAACACCAACACCCCGATGCTGCAGAGCGAGCCGATGTACCGCTCGTTCCGGCCAGACCTGGAGAACCCGACCCGCGCCGACGCCGAGCCGGTTTTCGGTGTGCAGCAGGCGATGCGGATTCCGTTCATCGAACCCGAAGACATCAGCAACGCGGTGCTGTGGCTGGCCTCCGACGAAGCGCGGTATGTCACCGGCGTGCAGCTGCGGGTGGATGCCGGCGGCTACCTGAAGTGGTACGACTTCAGCAAGTAAGGGGAAGACGATGAAGGTCTGGGTGGACCCGGAACGCTGTCAGGGCCACACACTGTGCGCCATGATCGCCCCGGATTCCTTTGAGCTCGACGACATCGAAGGGCACTCCTCGGCGGTCACCGAAGACGTTGCGCCCGACCAGGAGTCGAAGGTGCGCGAAGCCGCGCAGTCGTGCCCGGAGCAGGCCATCTTTGTCCGTGACGATCGCCAGCGCGACGAAGTCGGGCGCAGCGGGTCGTCACCAAAGCACACGGAGACCACATCTTGAGCGTCGACGACGTCGTCACCGACAGCGACCGCAAGAAGAACCGGTATCACTTCGACCGGCACACGCCCGAATACCGGCTGCAGTTCGAGAAGATCACCGAGGAGATGCACGCCAAGTGTCCGGTGGCCTGGACCGAGACGTACGGCGGGCATTGGGTTGCCGCCGGCAGTCAGGCGGTGTTCGAGCTGGCCCGCTGCCCCGCCGTCTCCAACGATCACGATGTCAACGGCGAACGCCGTGGCTACCAAGGCATTTCGATTCCGGTGGCCAAACGCGCCAGCGGCGTTCGCGGGGGCATCCTGGAGATGGACGAGCCGGAGCACCGCATCTACCGCAACGTGCTGAACCCGTACCTGTCGCCGGCGGCGGTCAAGCGATGGGTGCCGTTCATCGACGAGGTGGTCCGGGCGTGTCTGGACGAGAAGATCGAGGGCGGCCACATCGACTTCGTCGACGATCTGGCCAACGTCGTGCCGGCGGTGCTGACCTTGGCGATGCTGGGCATCCCGCTGAAGAAGTGGTCGATCTACAGCGAACCGGTCCACGCCTCGGTGTACACCCCCGAACACTCGCCCGAGATGGAACGGGTGGTCGAGATGCACCGGCAGATGGGGCTGGATCTGCTCAACAACATGCTGGAGATCCGCGAGAATCCGCGGCCGGGCATCGTGAATGGGTTGCTGCAGATGCGGATCGACGGTGAGCCGGCCCCTGACATCGAGATCCTGGGCAACCTCGGGCTGGTCATCGGCGGTGGGTTCGACACCACCACCGCGCTGACCGCACATGCGATGGAGTGGCTGTCCGAGCATCCCGAGCAGCGCGAGCGGCTCAGCCGCGAGCGCGCTACCCTGCTCGACCCGGCTACCGAGGAGTTCCTGCGCTACTTCACCCCGGCACCCGGCGACGGCCGCACCTTCTCCGACGACGTGGAAGTCGAGGGCACCCAGTTCAAAGAGGGTGAGCGGCTGTGGATCTCGTGGGCGATGGCCAACCGCGACCCGTCGGTGTTCCCGGAGCCCAACGAGATCGTGATGGACCGTAAAGGCAACCGGCACTTCAGCTTCGGCATCGGCGTGCACCGCTGCATCGGCTCCAACGTGGCACGCACCGTGTTCAAGTCGATGCTGACCGCGGTGCTCGACCGGATGCCCGACTACCAGTGCGACCCCGAAGGCACCGTGCACTACGAGACCATCGGCGTCATCCAGGGCATGCGAAAGTTGCCGGCCACCTTCACTCCTGGCCGCCGGCTGGGCGCCGGCCTGGACGAGACGCTGGACAAGCTGCAGCGGATCTGCGACGAGCAAGAACTCGCGCGGCCGATCACCGAACGGAAGGAAGCCGCCGTGATCTAGGCCGAGCAGACGCAGAATCGCCCAAACCAGCGTCGTTTTGGGCGATTCTGCGTCTGCTCGCGCTCAGCCGTGCGGCAGGCCAAGGACCCGCTGGGCGATGATGTTGCGCTGGATCTCCGATGTGCCGCCGGCGATGGTGCCGGAGAAGCTGCGGGCGTAGCGCTCGAACCAGCTGGCGAAGTAGTGGTCGAGGTTCATCGGCGCATACGGTCCCGTGAGCGCGGGGTGGACGAGTCCGTCGGCGCCCGCCGCCGACAATGCATGCTCGGACGCCTTCAGCTCAGCCTCCGAGCCGAGCAGCTTGAGCACGGACACGGCCGCCACGTCCTGTTCACCGCGGGCGGCGCGAGCCAGCGCGGCCGACCCGAGTAGCCGCAGCGCCTGGTGGTCCATCACCAAGGTGGCGTACTGGTCGCGCTCCAGCTCGGTTCGCGGATGGAAGTCGCTGATCAGGTTGTCCAGCCGGTCGGCGAAACCCAACCACATCATGGTGCGCTCGTGCCCGAGCGACCCGTTGGCCACCCGCCAGCCCTGGTTCAGCGGCCCGACCAAGTTCTCGGCCGGCACGCGGGCATCGGTGAAGAACACCTCGTTGAAATCCAGGTCGTCGATCGAGCAGATCGACGGGAACGGCCGGCGCACCACCCCAGGCGTATCGGTAGGAATCAGTAATGCGCTGATGCCCTTGTGTTTTGGCGCGCCGGGGTCGGTGCGCACGAACGTCAACAACACGTCGGCGTCGTGCGCGCCCGACGTCCACACTTTCTGCCCGTTGACGACGAACTCGTCGCCGTCACGCACCGCCCTGGTGCGCAGCGACGCCAGATCCGAGCCGGCGCTGGGCTCGCTCATGCCCAGCGACGCGGTGATCTCGGCCCGCAGGATCGGCACCGCCCAGCGCTGCTTCTGCTCGTCGCTGCCGAACGAGAGCAGCGACGCCGCAACGATATTCACGCCCTGCGGGTTGAAGCTGTGGTAGATCCGTCGCCGGCACAGCTCCTCGAGGTGGACGAACTGCTGCAACACCGTGGCGTTGCGCCCGCCGAATTCCGGTGGCTGGCCGGGCAATAACCACCCGTTGTCGAACAGCAGCCGCTGCCAACGGCGCGCCCACGCCGGCATGTGCGACACCGAGCGCGGCCGCTCCAGCGTCTCGGCTTCGTCGGGCAGGTTCTCGTCGAGGAACGCGGCGAACTCGGCGCGAAAGGCCTCGACGTCCGGATCAAAGGTGAGTTGCACGGTATTCCTTGGCGATCATGGCCCGGTGCTCCGCGGCGCCGCCGAGCATCAGCTCGCCGGCCTTGGCCCGCTTGAGCGCGAATTGCAAATCGTTCTCCCACGTGAAGCCCATCGCGCCGTGCAGCTGCAGGCCGTGGCGAAACACCAGCGACTGGCATTCGCCGGCGGCTGCCTTGGCCATCGCCGCCGCCAGCCGCCGCCGGGGATCGTCTTCGGCGATCGTCAGCGCGGCGAAGTACGCCAGGGCGCGGGCCCGCTGCACCGCCACGTACATGTCGACGGCCTTGTGCTGGACCGCCTGGAACGAACCGATCGGAACGCCGAATTGCTGGCGACTGCTTACGTGTTCGAGAACCAGGTCGAGAATGCGTTGGCAGGCGCCGACCATCGTCATTGCCATGCCGGTCAGCGCGACGTGGCGTGCGCGCTCGGTGTCGGCGTCGAACCGGGCGGTGTCGGGCACCCGAACCCCGGCGAAGGTCACGTCGGCGACATGCAACACCGGATCGAATACCGATGCGCGACGGGCGGATACCTGGTCGGCACCGACGACGAACACGGCCGCGTCGGTGACCACAGCCAGCCGATCGGCGCGGTCGCCGTCCAGGACATGGCGCGCGGTGCCGTCGAGCACCCAGCCGTCGCCGTCGCGGTGTGCCGAGACGCCACTGTAGACGGCGGTGCCGGATCCGTGCGGGTCGAACCGATCACCGACCAGCGGCGCGAATTGGGTCATCGTTGCCAGGTAGGGGGTCGGGTCTGTGGCGCGGCCCAATTCCTCGGTCACGATGGCCAACTCCACCGCGCTGGCAGGGTCGTTCAGCTCGGTCCAGCCGAGGTCGACGTACACCTTCCACACCGGGGTGGGGTCGGCGCCGTCCTCGGCGACACTGCGCACCAGCGCCGGCGGGCATTGCTTGGCGACGACATCGCGCACGGTTTCCTGCCACAGCCGCTGATCGGCGTCGAACTCAAGAAGCATCTTCCGAGAATAGCATTCTCGTTAGCGAAAGTATCCATCTCAGCAGCGGCGAAAGGGCTTGCTGGCCGCGGCGCCCGGGCTTAGGCGCCTTCACCGCCCGAAGGCCGCGCGACGTGGGTCAGCTGGGCAGGCTCATTCCAGAATGCTATTCTCGCAGTGGAAGAACTTGACTTACAGTGCGGGCCGGCCACCGGTCGGCCGATTAATCGAAACGCTTACCGGAAGCCCGTTGAATGGCGGTAAAGTGGAATGTTAGGTTACCTAGCGGATCGCCAACAGGCCCGACACAGCGGTCGGAGCCGCGGAGGGTGGTTTAGGTGATAGAACACCCGGACGGAACCCGCACGCCGGTCATCGACGCCAGCGTGCATATCTTCTTCGCGTCCACCCCCGAGCTGCGTGAATTTCTCCGCGAGCCGTTCAAGAGCCGCGGATTTCCCGACTACGAGATGGACTGGTACGGCGCCCCGGGCAGCGAATACGCGCCCGACACCCAGGGGCCGGACCGCAGGTACCCGGGCTCGGATCCGGAGTTCGTCGGCAACCAACTGTTCAACGAGCGCGGCGTTGACATCGCGGTCCTGCACCCGATGGGTCGCGGCATCATGCCCGATCGGCACCTGGGCAGCGCGCTGTGTGCGGCGCACAACGAGATGCTGGTGTCGCGGTGGCTGGAGTCCGGCCAGTACGCCGACCGGTTCCGCGGCACGATCCGGGTCAACCCCGACGACATCGCCGGCGCTCTGCGTGAGCTTGCCAAATACAAGGACCACCCGCAGGTGGTGCAGATCGGCATCCCCCTGCAGTCGCGCGAGCTCTACGGCAAGCCACAGTTCTGGCCGCTGTGGGAAGCCGCTGCCGAGGCGAATCTTCCGGTGGCGGTGCACATCGAAACCGGTGAGGGCATTGGGTTTCCGCCGACGCCGTCGGGACACACCCTCACCTACGAGCAGTACGTCAGCTTCATGTCGCTGAACTACCTGTACCACTTGATGAACATGATCGCCGAGGGCGTGTTCGAGCGGTTCCCGACGCTGAAGTTCGTCTGGGCAGACGGCTGCGCGGACTTCGTGACGCCGTTCATCTGGCGGATGGACACCTTCGGACGTCCGCATCTGGAGCAGACGCCGTGGGCGCCACGAATACCGAGCGACTACCTGCCGGGGCACGTGCACTTCGTTGCGGGCCGCTTCGACGGGCCGGGCGACGTCGAGTTCGCCGGCGAGTGGTTCGGCTTCACCGGCAAGGAGGACATGGTGATGTTCGGGTCCAGTTACCCGCACTGGCACATGAGCACCCTGTCGGTGCCGAGCGCTTATTCCGCCGAGCAGCGCGAGAAGTTCTGCTGGCGCAACGCCGCCGAGCTCTACGGCATAGACATTCCGGCCCAGTTGGCCGCACAGTAGATACAGGGAGGCCACGATGACTGCGATACAGACTCAAGAACGGGTTCCCGCCGCCGAGCGCATCGCCGTGCGGTGCGTGGACTCCGACGTCCACCCGGTACCCAAGCGCGGCGAGCTGACTCAGTACATCCCGGAGCCGTGGCGGAGCAAGTTCTTCCTCGACCACAAGGTGGGCGAGCTGATATACTACGACGCTCCCGACTACGCCCACGCGTTCGCGATGCGGGTGGACACCTTCCCGCCGGACGGCGAATTCCCGGGCAGCGACCCGGACATGGCGTTCCGGCAACTGATCATGGAGGCGGGCTCCGACATCGCGATCCTGGAGCCGGCCGGCCGGACTCCGCGGCTACCCGAAGCGCACCAGGCGATGGCCGCCGCGCTCAACGACTGGCAGGCCAACCACTGGCTGGACAGCCACAACAACTGGCACGAGCGCTGGCGCGGCTCGATCTGCGTCGCGATCGAGGACCCGCAGGGCGCGGCCCGCGAGATCGAAAAGTGGGCCGGCCACCCGTACATGGCGCAGATCCTGATCAAAGCGGAGCCGCGGCCGTCGTGGGGCCACCCGATGTACGACCCGATCTGGGCGGCCGCCACCAAGCACGACATCACGGTGAGTTGCCACCTGTCGCGCAGCAACTACGAGATGCTGCCGATGCCGCCGGTCGGATTCCCCAGCTACAACCACGATTTCATGGTCACCTACTCGCTGCTGGCCGCCAACCAGGTGATGAGCCTGATCTTCGACGGCGTCTTCGACCGCTTCCCCACCCTGCGAATCGTGTTCGTGGAGCACGCTTTTTCCTGGGTGCTGCCGCTGATGTGGCGGATGGACGCCATCTACGAGGCCCGCAAGTCGCGGATGGAGATCAAACGCAAGCCGTCGGAAATCCTCAAGGAGCACATCAAGTTCACCACCCAGCCGCTGGACTACCCGGAGGACAAAACCGAGCTGACCCGGGCGCTGGAGTGGATGGAGTGCGACAAGATCCTGCTGTACTCCTCGGATTACCCGCACTGGACCTTCGACGACCCCCGCTGGCTGGTCAAGCATCTGCCCAAGGCGGCCCGCGAGGCGGTCATGTTCAAAAACGGCATCGCGACCTATCACCTGCCGGAGACGGTCCCGGTGCTTGAAGGTCAAGTACGGGTGCTCTGAATGCCCGAAGAAGTCAAGCGGCCCCGGCTCGCCCAGGGTCGCGAGCACGTCGTCGCGACGGTGGACGAAATCCCGCCCGGCACACATAAACTGGTGCCGATCGGCCGGCACGGCGTCGGCGTCTACAACGTCAACGGCACGTTCTACGCGATCGCGAACTTCTGCCCGCACCAGGGTGGGCCGTTGTGTTCGGGGCGCGCCCGGGGCCGCACCGTGGTCGACGAGTCTGCGCCCGGCGATGCCGTGATGGTCCGCGACCTGGAATACATCTACTGCCCCTGGCATCAATGGGGTTTCGAGCTGGCCACCGGGACGACGGCGGTCAAACCGGAGTGGAGTATCCGCACCTATCCGGTGCGGGTCGTCGGCAACGACGTGGTGGTGCAGGCATGAATGCGTCCATCGAGATCAACGGCGGCAACGTCGTCTACGAAATTCTCGGCAGCTCAGGTGATCTCATCGTGCTGACGCCCGGAGGCCGGTTCAGCAAGGAGATCCCCGGCCTTCGCCCGCTGGCGGAAGCGCTAGTCGACGGCGGATATCGGGTACTGCTGTGGGACCGACCCAACTGCGGAGCGTCCGATGTGCAGTTCTACGGGCAGAGCGAGTCGCACATGCGGGCCGAGACGCTGCACGGCCTGCTGACCAAACTCGATACCGGGCCCTGCATCATCGCCGGCGGCTCCGGCGGCGCGCGGGATTCGATGCTGACCACGATGCTGTATCCGGAGCTGGTGAGAAAGCTCGTGGTGTGGAACATCGTCGGCGGCATCTACGGAACCTTCGTCCTCGGTTCGTATTACGTGATCCCCAGCATTCTCGCGGCGCGCGGAACGGGCATGGAAGGCGTGGTGAAGGTCCCCGAATGGCGCGAGCGCATCGAGGAGAACCCGAACAACAAACAGCGATTCCTCGACTTCGACCGCGACGAGTTTCTCAAGGTGATGCTGCGCTGGCTCAACGCCTTTGTGTCCAAACCGGGCCAGACCATTCCCGGCGTCGACGACGAGATGTTCGACCGGATCACCGTTCCCACGCTGATCATCCGCGGCGGCGAGAACGACTGGGATCACCCCAAGCGGACCTCGTTGGAGGTCAGCTGTCTGATCAAGGGATCCAAGCTGATCGACCCGCCATGGCCCGAGGACGCCTGGGAGCGGGCCGCCGAAGAGCGCGCGGCGGGCAAGGTGGACCGCTTCAACATGTTCGACACCTGGGTGCAGGCCGCGCCCGCAATACTCGAGTTTCTGGACGGCTGATGGCTTTACGTGGTGAGAATGTGGACCTCGCAGTTGAGCGAGGCCTCCAGCGCGGTGTGGATGCGGCTTTCCGGGATGCGCTCCAGATCGGCCTCGCGCAGTGTCACGTAGACGACGTCGAACCCCTCGTCGCCGGGAACTCGCCGGATCTCACCGGTCAGCCCGAATCCGGCCAGCACACCGTGTGCGTCGTCGTCGGTACCGCGGCTGACATACGTGACCACACCCGCGGTCGGCGCAGTGCCGAATGCCTTGGCGCACAACTGCACAGCGGTTTCCTTGACGACGTCGGGGTCACTGCCGGCGATCAGCAGCTGTACTTCGCGGCGCGACACCGGCAGCACCTCGGCGCCGGTCGCCTCGACGAGTTCCTGGAGCGCGGTCATGCCCGTGTCTAATTCCGCCGGGGTGAGCACGCCCGACGGGTCGACACCGACCCGCACCACCGCAGTTCGCACGGCCCCCAGCCTAACCGTCGCCGCCTGGCCCGGATCCCCGCCGCGGCTGCTTCGCGACGACCCGGGCCGCGAGGACCACGCGGCGTACGGCGATTACCACCCCTTGGCGTCCGCCGAGGATCTGCTCGACGAGGTCGACCGCAGCGGGCTGCTGGGCCGCGGCGGCGCGGCCTTCCCCCTCGCGGTCAAACTGCGCACGGTGCGCGCCAACGGCCGATTGGCCGGTGGGGCAGTGGTTGTCGCGAACGGCGAAGAGGGCGAACCGGCTTCGGCCAAGGATCGCTGGCTGCTGCGCAACCGGCCGCATCTGGTTCTCGACGGGCTGCGGTTGGCGTCGGCGATTGTGGGCGCAGACCGCGCTTATGTGTACGTGTCCGATCCCGAGTCCGCCCGGAGCGTCGAAGATGCGGTATCCGACGATCTGGGTGTCGCGGTGAGCGTCCGGCTGGTCGATCCCGGCTACGTGGCCGGCGAGGAGACGGCGGCGGTGCGCGCCCTCAACGGCGGCCCGGTCAAGCCAACCGACAAGCCGCCGCGGCCGTTCCAGGAGGGGGTCGGTGGGCTGCCCACGCTGGTGAGCAATGTCGAGACGCTGGCCAATCTGCCTTACCTGCAAGAGCACGGCGCCGCGGCGTTTCGGGCCCAGGGCACGCCGGCCTCGCCGGGCACCTTCCTGATGACGATCACCGGCGCCGGTCGGCCGCCAGGCCTCTACGAGATCCCGCACGGCTTGCCGTTCACCGAACTGCTTGCGCTGCACGGAGTTTCATCCGACCACGTCAAGGGTGCGCTGATGGGCGGCTACTTCGCCGGGCTGCTCAACCGCGACGTGCTCGACGCGACGCTGGATCACGAAACGCTGCGCAGGCTGGGCAGCGGTTTGGGCGCCGGTGCCATCACGGTGCTCACCGACGACTGTGCTGTTGCCGTCGCCGCGTCCGTGCTGGCGTACTTCGACCGGGAGAACGCCGGGCAGTGTGGCTCGTGTTTCAACGGGACCGCGGCGATGGCGGCGGTGGCCGGCGCGTTACGCGACGGGGTGGCGACCAGTGAGGATCTCACCCGGTTGCGGCGCTGGTCGGTGCTGCTGCGCGGCCGTGGCGCCTGCGCGACGTTGGACGCCGCCTGCAACATGGCGGCCAGTCTGCTCAACCAGTTCCCGCATGCGGTCGACCGCCACCTCGAGAACACCTGCGAGACATGCCATGCCGGCATCTACCGCGCCGATCGCCCCTACGAGGTGGAGCCGGCATGAGCGAGCGCATGACGATCCGCCTGGACCGCACCATCTGCGACGGCTTCGGCATCTGCGCCAAACACGCGCCGAAGTATTTCTCGCTCGACGACTGGGGATACGCGTCGCTGATCGGCGACGGCACCGTGGCCGAGGAGGACCACGACGCCGTCATGCGAGCGCTGCTGGACTGCCCGGTGCACGCCATCATGGAGCTCGGTGAGCACCGTCCTGCCGGCACCCATCCGCCGTCGTCCGCCGCGGTGGAAGACCCCGCCGCCGGCGTCAAAGCCGAGGACAACGAAGCGGAGTGGGGGTTCACCCGTTGACCGGTCGCCCGCTGCCCCTGCTCACGCTGGACAACGAGTTCTTCTGGAAATCAGGCGAAGACGGCACGCTGCGGCTGCAGGAATGCACCGACTGCAACGCGCTGATCCATCCGCCCGCACCGGTGTGCCGGTATTGCCGCTCCCACAACATGGGGGTGCGGGCGGTGTCCGGTCGGGGCACGCTGGCCGGCTTCACCGTCAACCACCGGTTCAGCCTGCCGGACCTGCCGGCGCCGTATGTGGTGGCCCAGGTGGCGATTGCCGAAGATCCGCGAGTCCGGTTGACTACCAACATCGTTGAGTGCGATCCCGATCAGCTGCAGCTCGGCCAGCCGGTGGAGGTCGTCTTCGAGCAGGCCGACGACGTGTGGCTGCCGCTGTTCCGTCCGATTAATGGCGAGCTTGCACCGCTGCCGGTCGACGAGATCGCGCCGGAGAGTTTCGGCGAGCACGTCCGGCCGATGCTGCGCCGCGAGAAGTTCGAGGACAAGGTCGCGCTCACCGGAATCGGCATGTCAGACATCGGGCGTCGGCTGATGGTGCCGCCGCTGCAGCTGACCGTGCAGGCCTGCGAGGCCGCGATCGCCGACGCCGGGCTCACTTTCGACGACATCGACGGCCTGTCAACGTATCCGGGCGGCGGCAACCTCGGCGGGTTCGGCGAAGGTGGGATCACCGCGCTCGAAGCCGCGTTGGGAATCCGGCCGGTGTGGCACAACGGCGGCATCGAAACGTTCGGCCCGGGCGGATCGGTGATCGCCGCCATGCTCGCGGTCGCCGGCGGTCTGGCCCGGCATGTGTTGTGCTTCCGCACGTTGTGGGAGGCGACTTACAACGAGCTGATTAAACAGGGCAAGATCGCCCCGCCCGGCGGCCGCACCGCCAGCTGGCAGTTCCCGTTCGGCGCCACCTCGGCCGCGCACACGCTGGCGATGAACGCACAGCGCCACATGCATCGGTACGGGACCACGAAGGAGACGCTGGGCTGGATTGCGTTGAACCAGCGTGCAAATGCCGAACTCAACCCGTCGGCGGTCTACCGCTCGCCGATGACGATGGAGGACTATCTGAGCGCACGGCCGATCACCACACCGTTCGGGCTCTACGACTGCGACGTGCCCTGCGACGGCGCGATCGCCGTCGTCGTCTCCGCCGTCGACGCCGCCCGCGACCTGGCCAAGCCGCCGGTGCTCGTGGAGGCGGCCGGAACGCAGATCATCGAGCGGATCGACTGGGACCAAAGCACTTTGACGCACGAGCCGCAGGTGCTCGGCCAGTCCGCGCACATGTGGTCGCGCACCTCGCTGACCCCCGACGACGTCGACGTCGCCGAGCTGTACGACGGGTTCACCATGAACTGCCTGTCCTGGATCGAGGCGCTGGGCTTCTGCGGGATCGGTGAGGCCAGGGAGTTCCTGGACGGCGGCAAGAACATCGCCCGCGACGGTCAGCTGCCGCTCAACACGCACGGCGGTCAGCTTTCCCACGGGCGTACCCACGGCATGGGTCTGCTGCATGAAGCCGTTACTCAGCTGCGCGGCGAGGCCGGTGAACGCCAGGTCGCCGAGGCCCGCGTCGGCGTGGTCAGCAGCGGGGGCCTGACACCCAGCGGCGTGCTGCTGTTGCGAGCCGACACGTGACCCCCCGGCCCAGGGTGGTGCTCGTCAACGGAGTGCCGATGTCGGCTCTGGTCGCGGAGGCGCCGCAACCGCGTGCGGTTGTCGTCGCACTGCACGGCGGAGGCACTACCGCAGCGTATTTCGACTGCCCGGGCCACCCATCGCTGTCGTTGCTGAGGACCGGTGCGGCGCTCGGCTTCACGGTGATCGCACTCGACCGGCCCGGCTACGGCAGCTCTGCGCCCTACCCGGAGGCATTGGTTGAGCCCGAGCAGCGGGTGCGGCTGGCCTACGGCGCTGTCGACCGCATCCTCAGCGAAAAGCCCAGCGGCGCAGGGTTATTCGTCGTGGCACATTCCAACGGCTGCGAGCTGGCTTTGCGGATGGCCGCCGACGCGCGCGGCCAGGATCTGCTCGGCATCGAAATGGCCGGCACCGGAAGGCACTACCACCCCGCGGCGCGCGAGGTTCTCAAGACGGCCAGCGCAACCCATCGGCCGCCCGGCCTGCGCGAGCTGCTGTGGCACCCCACAGAGCTGTATCCCGCCGAGGTGCTCGGCGGTCTGACGAACTCCGCCAGCGGCGCGCCGTACGAAGCGGCAATGGTCACCGAGTGGCCCCGCCGCGACTTCCCGGCACTGGCCGCCCAGGTGCGGGTGCCGGTGCAATTCAGCGTCGCCGAGCACGAAAAGGTATGGCAGGCCGACGCCGCGGCGCTGGCCGAGATCGCTGCCATGTTCTCCGCCGCGCCGCGGTTCACCGTCAACGAGCAACTCGGTGCGGGCCATAATCTGAGCCTCGGCCACGCGGCCGCGGCCTACCACCAGAAGATCTTTGCGTTCGTCGAAGAATGTGTCGCTACGCAAGCCGATTTGGAGGCCGGTTGATGCACGTCGGATTTATCGGACTGGGCAGCCAGGGCGGGCCGATGGCACGGCGGATCGTCGAAGCCGGCTACCCCACCACGTTGTGGGCGCGCAGGCCGGCATCGCTGGAGCCGTTCGCCGACACCGCGGCCAAAATTGCCGGCTCGCCGGCCGAACTCGCGGCGGCCACCGATCTGATGTGCCTGTGTGTGGTCGGTGACGCGGACGTCGAGGAAGTCGCCGACGGGCTATTGGCCGGCGCCAGGGCGGGCAGCATCATTGCCGTGCACAGCACCGTCCATCCCAAGACCTGCCAGGAGTTGGCCAAGAAGGCTGCTGCACACGGTGTCTCGGTGATCGACGCCCCGGTGAGCGGTGGCGCTCCCGCGGTCGCGGAAGGCCGTCTGCTGGTGATGGTGGGCGGTGACCCCGGGGTGGTGGAGCGCTGCCGCCCGGTGTTCGAGACCTACGCCGACCCGATCGTGCACCTGGGCGATCTGGGCTCCGGACAAACCACCAAGCTGCTGAACAACCTGCTGTTCACCGCCAACCTGGGCACCGCGGCCACCGCCCTGTCGCTCGGCAAGGCTCTGGGTGTTTTGCCGGATCGCCTCGCCGAGGTCATCTGCCGCGGCAGCGGGAACAGCTTTGCTCTCAACGCTCTTGGCGGCGACGCTGCCGGTTTGGACCGCCTTGCCGGGCTCGCCGGAGCGCTCCTGCAGAAGGACGCGCGGCTGATCGCCGACCTCGCCGACACCGCCGGCGCCGACGGCGGGGCCGTGCTTGACGCGGCCGACGCCACGCTGGCCCTGATGGCACACCCCCGGTGAGAGTCGGGTTCATCGGGGCGGGCCGGATGGGCCGGCCTATGGTGGCCCGGCTGGCCGAAGCGGGACACGACGTCCGGGTGCTGGGCCGGTCCGACGAAAAGCGGGCAGCCATCGGCCAATTGGGGGCGACGGCGATGGCGGACGCCGCTTCGGTGACCTCTCAGGCCGACGTCGTGGTGGTCTGCGTCTTCAGCGACGAACAGGTGCGCCAGGTGTGTCTGGAGGGCGATCTGTCCATGGCTCCTGGTTCCGTGTTGGTCGTGCACACCACCGGAAGTCCGCGCACGGTCGAGAACATCGCCGTATCGCTTGGGATCGACGTGGTCGATGCCCCGGTCAGCGGGGGTCCGCACAATGCGGCCGCCGGCACGCTGACCCTGTTCGTGGGCGGTGCCGACGACGCTGTTGCGCGGGCGCGGCCGGTGTTGAGCTGCTACGGCGATCCGGTCTTGCACGTTGGCCCGCTCGGCGCCGGCCAGAAGGTCAAGCTGGTCAACAATGCGCTGTTCGCGGCGCAGATCGGGTTGCTGTCGGCGTCAGTGGATCTCGCGGAGCGGCTCGGTGTCCCTGAGCCGACGCTGCTGTCGGCGCTTCCGCATGGCAGCGCGGCCAGCCGGGTGCTGGACCTCGTCGCAGCGGGCGGCTCCGTCGCGTCGTTTACCCAGATGGCCGGTGAATTCGTCGGCAAGGACGTGGCCGTGGTGCGCGGCGTCGCCGCTGAGCTGGGCAGTGATCTCGGGGTGCTGGAAAACGTGATTGAGGTGTTTTCATCCCGAGAAAAGTGATTTACCGTTAGCGTTACAGTCAAGCCTTCCGTCGTAAAGGCTGCAGCAGCCAGCCCGCCGCTGAGGAGATGCAATGACCAAGCCGAAGGTCGTCTTCGATCCGTTCTCCGAGGAGTTCTTCAACAATCCGTTCGAGATCTATCGACGGATGCGCGAGGACGCCCCGCTCTACTACGACGAGCGAGAGGACTTCTACGCGTTGACCCGCCACGAGGATGTGGCGGCCGCGTTCAAGGATTTCGAGACCTACTCGTCGGCGCGTGGTTGCGACCTGGCGATGGTGCGCAAAGGGATTTCTCCGGAGCAGAAGTCGATCATCTTCATGGACCCGCCGGAGCACCGCCACATGCGCAGCCTGCTCAACAAGGCGTTCACGCCGCGGGCCATCCAATCGCAGCAGGACACTGTCATCGCCGTCATCGAGAAGTACTTGGGTAAGGCCGATCCCGACAACTTCGACGTCGTCCAGGACTTCTCCGGACCGTTTCCCGTCGAGGTGATCACCACGATGATGGGGGTGCCTGAGGAGTATCGCCAACAGGTGCGGCACTGGATCGACATCAGCCTGCACCGGGAGCCGGGACAAATCGAGGTCAGCGAAGCCGGCATGCAGGCGAACATCGACACCGCGATGTACTACTTCGGTCTGGTGCAGCAGCGGCGTGAGCAACCCCAAGACGACTTCATCAGCAGGCTCATCGCCGCCGAAATCCCGGGCGAGAACGGCCAACTGCGCAAGCTCGACGACATCGAAATCACCGGCTTCGCGACACTTCTCGGCGGTGCGGGCGCTGAAACCGTCACCAAGCTGGTCGGGAATGCGGCGGTGATCTTCGCCCGTCACCCAGACCAGTGGCAGAAGCTGCTCGACGACCGCAGCAAGATTCCGGGGGCGGTCGAAGAGCTGCTGCGCTACGAAGGACCGGTCCAGTACAACGTGCGCTACACCCTCAAGGAAGCACACGTCAGCGGCGGCGTCATCCCGCCGGGCAAGCCGGTCTTTTTGTGCGGCGCCGCGGCCAACCGCGACCCCGAAGCCTTCACCGACGCTGAGAAGTTCGACATCGAGCGCGACCACACCGAGGCGCAGCACCTCGGTCTCGGGTATGGGATTCACAGCTGCCTGGGTGCGGCGCTGGCCCGGATGGAAAGCCGCATCGCACTGGAGAGGCTGCTCGACTTTATGCCCCGCTACGAAGTGAATTGGGAGGGCCTGCAACGTGTTCACATGCAGAACGTCGCGGGCTATCAGAACGTGCCCGTGAAAGTGCTGCGATGAAAAAAGTCGAAGTCGACTTCGGGCTGTGCGAAAGCAACGGCGTCTGTATGGGAATCATCCCCGAGGTGTTCCATCTCGGCGATGACGACATGCTGACCGTCCTGCAGGACGAAGTCACCCCGGAGAACGAGGAACAAATCCGCGACGCGGTGCGGCAGTGCCCGCGGCAGGCCATCTCGATTAAGGAGTAGCGAGGCTCTGTCGCGGCGGCGTGCTAACCGTGGTGCGCTACCGTGCCGACTTGGCTCGAATTAGTATCGCGAACGGATTCCTCTATGCCTCAACCCGTTTGGGCTTCGGTACAGTGCCGGTCGCCATCTTAGTTGGGTGTGGGTGGTGGTTGGGGTTGGAAGGGGTCGTACCACCACCAGTCGGCGCGCTCGCCCAGCGGCCCAGACCATGGTGGGACGTTGGGCGGGGGATGCTTGGGTGGGCGCGCCAGCGATCCGGGGCTGAGTCGTTGACCGTCGCTGTCGGTGACGATCAGGTCCTCGGGGGCTCCGGTGATGGTGATGTCGCCGCGGTGGTGGGCCCGATGGTGATACGGGCAGACCAGCACCAGGTTCGACGCATGCGTGAGCCCACCCTCGGCGAACGGGATCGTATGATCCAGGTCGCATTGCCATGCCGGCTTGTCGCAACCCGGCCAGCGACACGTCAATCCCGGCAGCGGACAAACTCCGCCAGGGCTTTTGAGGGCACATAGCCCGGCTCGGCCGGTGCATCACCGGGGTGGATCAGCGGGACAAGTTTGGCCGACTTCGCCAATTCAGCAACCAGTTCGGGCGGAATGAGCCCATCAGCACCCACCAGCGACCCCGGCTCATTACCGGTCCCATCGATGCTGGCGTGCTCGGCGATCACGTGAATGACCACCGCTGGCGCCGCGGGCTGATTTCCCGCCGTGCAGTCAGCTCGCCCGCAGCGGCAGCCCAGTCGCTCCGCCCCGACGGCCTAGGCGCCCAGCGCGTCGGCGCGGCGCTGATCACGACTGCGCGGATCATGGGCGCACACGCTGGCGGCCAACCCATCCAAGGCCTGATCCAACGCCTGCGCATCCGGGGTAAACAGGCTGCCATGGATCTCTGAGATCCCATCCTCGGCAAGATCTGAGATCTACAGCTGTCGATCGGCCTGGCGTTCTTTGCGCCGCCGCACCGGATCGGCGTCAGCGCGGGCCACGATTTTGTCGATCTGACCGGCCAGCCGGCCGCGGGTCATCGACGGCCAGCGTGGCACGCTGACCGCCAACTTGGCGTCCACGGCGGCCATCACTTCGCGGTCATCGATCAACTCGGTGCGATACACGATCATCTGGAAGGTCCGGTAATCGATGTCGCCGGAACGAAACACCGCGCCCACCTGAAGTAGCTGTTCGCGCATCGCCCGCGCATAACGCAGGCGGCTGCCGGCCAGCGCCCGGCTGATCCGCAACGCTGCAGCCACCTCCGCGCTCACCGCTTCTTCGGTATCGGCCGCCCACTCCTCGGTCTCCGAGCAGCGCGAGAGCCGATAGCAAAACAACTCCCCGATCGCCACCAACTGGGCGGCGGCCGCCCGGTTCTCCGCTCGCCACGACCCACAAATCCGATCGACCAGCGCCCCGGACTCCGCCGTGGCCGACGGATTGCGGCGCTCAAACCAGTCGCAATCGAACATGTGTTCGAGTACAGCAGACTCCGCCGACTCTTTTTGACGGGAAGCGCGCAATTCGTCCACCGCCTCGTCGTCACCCTCGAAGGTCCCGCCGACCGTATGCTGGCTGCCGGTCCGAGGCGCGCAGGTTTGGATAACCGCGAAACTCCCGTCGCACGTCCCCGAGCATGCTGAAGTGGTAGCGAACGGCCGACGAAAGGGGGGTCTGCTGTGTTGGGTTTGCCGGAAACAGTGCGCGCGTGTCTGTTCGACCTCGACGGTGTTCTCACCGACACCGCGAGCGTGCACACCAAGGCCTGGAAGGCCATGTTCGACGAGTTTCTGAAACGTCGCGCCGAGCGAACCGGTGAGCAGTTCGTCCCGTTCGACCCCGAAAGCGACTACCGCCAATACGTCGACGGCAAGAAACGCGAGGACGGCGTGCGGTCGTTTCTGGCCAGCCGCGGCATCGAGCTGCCCGACGGCGATCCCGACGACCCGCCCGACGCCGAGACCGTGCACGGCCTGGGCAACCGCAAGAACGAGGCGTTCCAGCAGACGCTGCACAACGACGGCGTCCAGGTGTTCGACGGGTCGCGGCGCTATCTGGAGGCGGTGGCCGGCGCGGGGCTGGCCACCGCGGTGGTGTCGTCGAGCGCCAACACCCGCGACGTACTGGAGATCACCGGGCTGGACCGGTTCATCGGACAGCGCGTCGACGGGGTGACGCTGCGCGAGGAGCACATCGCCGGCAAGCCGGCGCCCGACTCGTTTCTGCGGGCAGCGGAGCTACTCGAGGTCGAGCCCGGCGCCGCGGCCGTGTTCGAGGACGCCCTGTCCGGGGTGAAGGCCGGGCGGGCGGGTAACTTCGGCTTCGTGGTGGGCGTCGACCGAGTTGGCCAAGCCGAGGACTTGCGCCGCAACGGCGCCGACGTCGTCGTCACCGACCTGGCCGATCTGCTGTAAGGCCCGACCATGATCACCGAGGAAGCCTTCCCCGTCGAACCCTGGCAGGTCCGCGAAACTCGCCTCGACCTGAACGTGCTGGCGCAATCGGAGTCGCTGTTCGCGTTGTCCAACGGCCATATCGGGCTGCGCGGCAACCTCGACGAGGGCGAGCCGTACGGGCTGCCGGGCACCTATCTGAACTCGTTCTACGAGGTGCGCCCGTTGCCCTACGCCGAGGCCGGATACGGCTATCCGGAGGCCGGCCAGACCGTCGTCGACGTCACCAACGGCAAACTCATCCGGCTGATGGTCGACGACGAGCCGTTCGACGTGCGCTACGGCCAGCTGATCGACCACGAACGATGCCTCGACCTGCGGGCCGGCACGCTCATCCGCCGCGCGCACTGGCGCTCACCGGCGGACAAGCAGGTGAAAGTGACGTCGACGCGACTGGTGTCGCTGGCCCAGCGCAGCGTCGCGGCCATCGAGTACGTCGTCGAGGCGCTCGACGAATTCGTCCGTGTCACAGTGCAATCCGAACTCGTCGCCAACGAGGACCAGCCGCAGACATCCGGGGATCCGCGGGTGGCGGCCATCCTGGAACACCCGCTGGAACCGGTCGAGCACGAGCACACCGAACACCGCTCGCTGCTGATGCACCGCACCAAGGCCAGCGAACTGATGATGGCCGCGGTGATGGACCACGAGGTCGACGTGCCGGGCCGAGTCGAGGTGTCCACCGAGGCCCGGGCGGACGTGGCCCGCACCACGGTGATCTGCGGGCTGCGTCCCGGCCAGAAGCTGCGCATCGTCAAGTACCTGGCCTACGGATGGTCGAGTCTGCGCTCGCGGCCCGCGCTGCGCGATCAGGCGGCGGCCGCGTTGACCGGCGCCCGCTACAGCGGATGGCAGGGCCTGCTGGATGCCCAGCGCAAATATCTCGACGAGTTCTGGGACAGCGCCGACGTCGAAGTCGAAGGTGACCCCGCCATCCAGCAGGCCGTGCGCTTCGGGTTGTTCCACGTGCTGCAGGCCAGCGCGCGTGCCGAACGTCGCGCGATCCCCGGCAAGGGCCTAACCGGCAGCGGCTACGACGGGCACACGTTTTGGGACACCGAGGGTTTCGTTTTACCGGTGCTCACCTATACCGCGCCGTACGCCGCGGCCGATGCGCTGCGCTGGCGTGCATCCACCATGGATTTGGCCAAGGAGCGGGCGGCCGAACTCGGCCTCGAAGGAGCGACATTTCCGTGGCGCACGATCCGCGGTCAGGAGTGCTCGGGCTACTGGCCGGCCGGCACGGCGGCCTGGCATGTCAACGCCGACATTGCAATGGCATTCGAGCGGTACCGCATTGTCACCGGCGACGATTCGCTGGAGGCGGAGTGCGGGCTGACGGTGTTGGTAGAAACCGCGCGGCTGTGGCTGTCGCTGGGACACCATGACCGGCACGGTGTTTGGCATCTCGACGGCGTCACCGGACCCGACGAGTACACCGCGGTGGTCCGCGACAACGTCTTCACGAATTTGATGGCGGCGCACAATCTGCGGGTCGCCGCCGACGCGTGCGCCCGTCACCCGTTGGCCGCGCACGACATGGGTGTCAGCACCGAGGAGATGGCCGCATGGCGAGCCGCGGCGGACGACGCGCACATCCCCTACGACGAGGAACTCGGTGTGCACCAGCAGTGTGAAGGCTTCACCACGTTGGCGGAGTGGGACTTTGAGGGGCACACCAGCTATCCGTTGCTGTTGCACGCGCCGTATGTGCGGCTGTACCCGGCGCAAGTGATCAAGCAAGCCGACGTGGTGTTGGCCATGCAATGGCAAAGCCACGCGTTCACCCGCGAGCAGAAAGCGCGGAACGTCGACTATTACGAGCGGCGCATGGTGCGTGACTCGTCGCTGTCGGCGTGCACCCAGTCGGTGATGTGCGCCGACGTCGGACACCTCGAGCTGGCCCACGACTACGCCTACGAGGCGGCGCTGATCGACCTGCGTGACCTGCACGCGAACACCCGCGACGGCCTGCACATGGCGTCACTGGCCGGCGCATGGACGGCGCTGGTGGCCGGATTCGGTGGCCTGCGCGACGACGAGGGCGTGTTGTCACTGGACCCGCACCTGCCCGACGGAATCGCGCGTCTGCGATTTCGGCTGCGCTGGAGGGGATCTCGGCTCACCGTGAGCATCACCCACCACGACGTCACCTACACCCTGCGCGACGGGCCCGACGGGACGTTGACCATCCGGCACGCCGGCGAGGACATCGAGCTCAGCACCGAGTCGCCGACGACCATCGAGTTGCATCCCTGCGAGCCGCTGCTGCCGCCGCCGTCTCAGCCGCCGGGCCGCGAGCCCACCCACCGCCGCACGCTGGCCCGGGTGCGCACGACGGTCCCGCAGAGCTGACGACGGTCAGTGCGGTTCGAGAATCCGGGCGACCTCGGCGCCGACGGCATTCTTGAGGTCCGCCTCGGGCATGTCGTCGATGCCCGCCGCCGAACGCAGAAACGGCTCGAAGAGCCGCCAACCCAGTTGCATCGCAACGGCATTGGCCACCGCCAGGCGAGCGCCTCGGTCGCTGTCGTGTTGCGGCTGAACCCGTTCGAGCAGCAACGCCACGGTGGGAAAGTGGGTCTGCAGCTGCCCCGCCGGGTAGCCGTCCAGCAGCGTCCGGGCCATCACCCGCAGATGCCGGTCGACGGCCCGGTCGATGTCCTCGGCCCTCGCCCCGTTCTCCATTAGCTCGGTCAGGCCGGCACCCAGGTGGTCGAGCACGGCGCCGACCAGTCGTTCCTTGGTCCCGAAGTGGCGAAACACCAAGCCGTGGTTGACCTTCGACCGAGCGGCGATGTCGCGGATCGACGTCGCCGCCGGACCGCGTTCGGCGAACAGATCCGACGCGGCGTCCAGGATGGCGGCCACCACCTGTTCGCGACCGACTGGCGGCCGCTCCTTTTTGGCCCTTGACCCGGCTGTAGTCATGCGACTACAGTAGCGCATACCTTGGTGTAGTCAGATGACTACACGTCGGATCGAGAGGACGACTTCAATGACTCTGAACGTGACCAAGCTGGGCAGCCGCATCGGGGCGCGGATCGACGGGGTGCGCCTGAGCGGCGACCTCGACGCCGACGCGGCCGATGCGATTCATCAGGCGCTGCTGCGCCACAAGGTGATCTTCTTCCGCGGCCAGGAGCACCTCGATGACAGCGAGCAGCTCGCATTTGCGCGGCTGCTGGGCACTCCGATCGGCCACCCGGCGATCAAGGCGGACAATGCGCCCGTCATCACGCCGATCGATTCCGACTACGGCAAGGCCAACCGCTGGCACACCGACGTGACATTCGTGGCGAACTACCCGGCGGCGTCGATCCTGCGCGCCGTCACCCTGCCGGGCTACGGCGGCTCGACGCTGTGGGCCTCCACCGCGGCCGCCTATACCGCACTGCCCGAACCGCTCAAGCACCTCGCGGAGAATCTCTGGGCGCTGCACAGCAATCGCTATGACTACGCCGCCGCCCCGGCAGCGCTGACCGACCAGCAGCGTGCGCTGCGAGAAGCATTCGAGCAGATTGACTTTCGCACTGAACATCCGGTGGTGCGGGTACACCCGGAGACCGGCGAACGAACATTGGTCGCGGGCGATTTCGTGCGTGGCTTCCTCGGCGTGGACAGTTACGAGTCACACGTGCTGCTGGAGTTGCTGCAACGGCGAATCACCGTGCCGGAGAACACTATCCGCTGGAATTGGGAACCGGGCGACGTCGCGATCTGGGACAACCGGGCCACCCAGCACCGCGCCGTCGACGACTACGACGACCAGCACCGCCTCATGCACCGGGTCACGCTGATGGGCGACGTGCCCGTCGACGTGCACGGGCAGCGCAGCCGGGTTGTCAGCGGCGCGCCCCTGGAGGCAGTCGCAAGCTAACCCGCGGAGCGGGTCGGCTCGCTGGGCTGCCAGCGCAGCGCGCCGGGCGCGTCGGCGGGCACCACGGGGCTCTTCGGCGCGATCGGATCCAGCCGGCGATACGGCTCACCCTGGCGCGGACGCAGGTCGTCCTCGCCCTTGTTGGGCCACAGCGACGCGGCCCGCTCGGCCTGCGCGGTGATCGACAGCGACGGGTTGACACCGAGATTCGCCGAGATCGCGGCGCCGTCGTGCACCGAAAGCGTCGGGTAGTTGTAGACCCGCTGATACGGGTCGACGACGCCGTGCTCCGGGCTGTCGCCGATCACCGCGCCGCCCAGGAAGTGCGCCGTGAGCGGGATGTTGAACAGCTCGCCCCAGGTGCCGCCGGCCACGCCGTCGATCTTCTTCGCGATCCGGCGGGTGACCTCGTTGCCGACCGGGATCCACGTTGGGTTGGGTTCGCCATGGCCCTGCTTGCTGGCATAGCGGCGAATGCCGAGCCTGTTCCGCTTGGTGAACGTGGTGATCGAATTGTCCAGATGCTGCATGACCAAAGCGATCACCGTGCGCTCGCTCCACCGCCGCGGGTTGAGCAGCCGCAGCGTGCCGCGCGGGTCGTTCCGGGCGTTTTCTAGTAGCTGTTTCCAGCGCCGCACGTCGGTGCCTTCGGGGCCGGGCCCGTCGGTCATCAGCGTCTGCAACAGGCCCATCGCGTTGGACCCCTTGCCGTACCGGACCGGTTCGATGTGGGTGTCCGACGTCGGGTGGATCGACGACGTGATCGCCACCCCGTGGGTCAGGTCCAGGTCGGGACTGACCTCCAGGCGCCCGGCGCCCACGATCGATTCGGAGTTGGTGCGGGTCAACTCGCCCAGCCTCTCGGACAGCTTGGGCAGCCTCCCCTTGTCGCGCATCTTGAACAGCAGCTTCTGGGTGTTGTACGTCCCGGCGGCCAGCACCAGATACTTGGCAGTGAAGGTGCGCCGCTTGCGGCGCACCCAGCGCCCGGTGTGCACGGTGCGAACTTCCCAGATCCCGTCGGGCCGCTGCTCGAACGCGGTTACGGTGGTCATCGGAATGACTTGTGCCCCAGCGGTTTCCGCGAGGCCGAGGTAATTCTTCACCAGGGTGTTCTTGGCGCCGTAGCGGCATCCGGTCATGCAGGATCCGCATTCGAGGCAGCCGGTGCGGTCGGGGCCGACGCCACCGAAGTATGGGTCGGGCACCGTCTTGCCCGGCGCCTTGGTGCCGTCGGGCCCGAAGAACACGCCGACCGGGGTCGGCACGAACGTGTCGCCCACCCCCATCTCGTCGGCGACCTCTTTGACCACGCGATCGGCGTCGGTGAAGGTCGGGTTCGTGACCACGCCGAGCATCCGCTGCGCCTGCTCGTAGTGCGGCATCAACTCGGCACGCCAGTCGGTGATGCCGCTCCACTGCTTGTCGTTGAAGAACGGATCGGGCGGGACGTAGAGCGTGTTGGCGTAGTTCAGCGATCCGCCGCCGACCCCGGCGCCGGCCAGGATCATGCAGTTCTGCAGGAGGTGGATGCGCTGGATCCCGTAGCAGCCCAGCTTCGGCGCCCACAGGAACTCGCGCAGGTGCCACGAGTTCTTGGCGAACTCGTCGTCGGCGAAGCGGCGGCCGGCCTCGAGCACGCCGACTCGGTAGCCCTTCTCGGTCAGCCGCAGCGCCGTGACGCTGCCCCCGAAACCCGAACCGATAATCAGGACGTCGTAATCCGGTTCCACCCGGCCAGCCTAGCCCTCAGCTGCCGACGGTCAGGCCGACCTTCTGGAATTCCTTGAGGTCGCAGTAGCCGGCCTTGGCCATCGACCGGCGCAGGCCGCCGACCAGGTTCAGCGAACCGAACGGGTCGTCGGACGGGCCGGTGAGCACCTGCCGCAGCGGCGGGCGCTCCCCGATCGCGACCTGAAGCAGCGCGCCGCGCGGCAGCGACGGGTGCGCGGCGGCGGCCGGCCAGAACCAGCCGTCGCCCAGCGCCTCGGCGGCCTCGGCCAGCGGCGTGCCCAGCACCACCGCGTCGGCGCCGCAGGCGATGGCCTTGGCCAGCTCGCCGGAGCTGTGGATGTCGCCGTCGGCCAGCACGTGCACGTAGCGGCCGCCGGTCTCGTCGAGGTATTCGCGCCGGGCGGCGGCGGCGTCGGCGATGGCGGTGGCCATCGGCACGCTGATGCCGAGCACCTCGTCGCTGGTGGTCACACCGCGCGTCGAGCCGTAGCCCACGATGACGCCGGCCGCGCCGGTGCGCATCAGGTGCAACGCGGTGCGATGGTCGAGCACCCCGCCGGCCACCACCGGCACGTCGAGTTCGGCGATGAACGTCTTGAGGTTGAGCGGCTCGCCGTCGCTGGCGACGCGTTCGGCGGAGACGATCGTGCCCTGGATGACCAGCAGGTCCACCCCGGCGGCAAGCAGCGACGGGGTCAGCGCCTGGGCGTTTTGCGGACTGACCCGCACCGCGGTGGTCACCCCGGCCTCGCGGATGCGGGCGATCGCGGCGCCCAGCAGCTCGGGGTCCAGCGGCGCGGCGTGCAGCTGCTGCAGCAGCCGGATCGCCGCCGACGGCTCGGGTTCTTTCTCGGCTGCCTCGATGACCTGGGCGATCTTGGCCTGCACGTCGGCGTGCCGGCCGATCAGCCCTTCGCCGTTGAGTATGCCCAGCCCGCCGAGCCGGCCCAGCTCGATGGCGAACTCCGGGGACACCAGCGCGTCGGTGGGGTGGGCGATGACGGGGATCTCGAATCGGTAGGCGTCGAGCTGCCACGCCGTCGAGACGTCTTGGGAGGAGCGGGTGCGCCGGGACGGCACGATGTTGATGTCGGCGAGCTCGTAGGTGCGGCGGGCGGTGCGGCCCATGCCGATCTCGACCATGTCACGCATGAGCGACCCTTCTCGATCGGTTCACCGCACGTAGTAGTTGGGCGCTTCGGCGGTCATCGTGATGTCGTGCGGGTGGCTTTCCTTGAGGCCCGCCGCGGTGATGCGGACGAATTGCGCCTGCTGAAGCATTTCGATGGTGGCCGACCCGGTGTAGCCCATCGCGGCGCGCAGGCCTCCGGTGAGCTGGTGGATCACGGTCGCCAGCGGCCCGCGGAACGGCACCCGGCCCTCGATGCCCTCGGGGACCAGCTTGTCCTCGCTCAACGCGTCGTCCTGAAAGTAGCGGTCCTTGGAGTACGACTTGCCCTCGCCGCGTCCCTGCATCGCACCCAGCGATCCCATCCCGCGGTAGCTCTTGTACTGCTTGCCGTTGACGAAGATCAGCTCGCCGGGCGCTTCGGCGGTGCCGGCCAACAGCGACCCGAGCATGGTCGTCGAGGCCCCGGCGGCCAGCGCCTTGGCGATGTCGCCGGAGTACTGCAGCCCGCCGTCGGCGATCACCGGCACACCCGCCGGGCCGCAGGCCGCCACCGCTTCCAGGATCGCGGTGATCTGCGGGGCGCCGACGCCGGCGACCACCCGCGTAGTGCAGATGGATCCGGGGCCCACCCCGACCTTGACCGCGTCGGCGCCGGCTTCGACCAGCGCGGCGGCCGCCGATCGGGTGGCGACGTTGCCGCCAACCACCTCGACCCGTTCGCCCACCTCGACCTTGAGCTTGCCGACCATGTTGAGCACCAGCCGGTTGTGGGCGTGCGCGGTGTCGACGACCAGCACGTCGACACCGGCGTCGACCAGGGTCATGGCGCGCACCCAGGCGTCGTCGCCGACGCCGACGGCGGCGCCGACCAACAGCCGACCGTCGCTGTCCTTGGTGGCGTTGGGATGCTGCTCGGTCTTGACGAAGTCCTTGACGGTGATCAGCCCGGTCAGCCGGCCGCGGCCGTCGACGATCGGAAGCTTCTCGATCTTGTGGCGGCGCAGCAGACCCAGGGCCGCGTCGGCGGTCACGCCTTCCTGGGCCGTGATCAGCGGGGCTTTGGTCATCACCTCGGAGACCGGCTTGGACTGGTCGACCTCGAAGCGCATGTCGCGGTTGGTGATGATCCCGACCAGCTCGCCGGTGTCGCCGATCACCGGCAGGCCGGAGATCCGGAAGCGGGCGCACAGCGCGTCGACTTCGGCCAACGTGTTGTCCGGCCGGCAGGTGACCGGATCGGTGACCATACCGGCCTCGGAACGCTTGACGGTTTCGACCTGCCCGGCCTGGTCGGCCACCGACAGGTTGCGGTGCAGCACGCCCATGCCGCCGGCGCGGGCCATCGCGATCGCCATCCGCGACTCGGTGACGGTGTCCATCGCCGAGCTGACCAGCGGCACCTTCAGCCGGATCTTGCGGGTCAGCTGGCTGGAGGTATCGGCGGTGGCCGGCACCACATCGGAGGCCGCCGGTAGCAGCAGCACGTCGTCGAAGGTCAGGCCCAGCATCGCGACCTTGTGCGGATCGTCGCCACCGGTGGGCACCGCGTCCTCGGGGATCCCACCGACGCGCGCGTACGGGCTGACAATGAGGTCGTCGGTGGACATCGCCGGGTCCTCCATACGCAGGCGGAGTGAGAAACCCATCCTATCGGCTCGCCCGGCACCCGCGGCGACGCGCGCCGGGGGGCCGGTGATCCGCTGGCGCGATGCCTGTGGGGCTGCGTAATGTGGAGACGTGCGCGACTACCTTCCACCGGGTTTGCCGCCCGATCCGTTTGCCGACGACCCGTGCGATCCGTCGGCAGCGCTGGACGCCGTCGAGCCGGGTCAACCGCTGGACCCTCAGGAGCGGATGGCGGTGGAAGCCGACCTGGCCGACCTGGCGGTCTACGAGGCTTTGTTGGCGCACAAGGGAATTCGCGGCCTGGTGGTGTGCTGCGACGAATGTCAGCAGGACCACTACCACGACTGGGACATGCTGCGGGCCAACCTCCTGCAGCTGCTGGTCGACGGCACCGTCCGTCCGCACGAGCCGGCCTACGACCCCGAGCCGGACGCCTACGTCACGTGGGATTACTGCCGCGGGTACGCCGACGCTTCGCTCAACGAGGCGACGTCGGACACCGAGGGGTTCCACGGGCGCCGCTGAGTCACGCGGCCAACGGATTGGTCCAACGAAGGCCAGGAAACCGGGTGAAATCTGCGTCCGCAGAAGCTAATTCGACCCCATGCTCGATCGCGAGCGCCGCCAGCTGTCCGTCAAGGACAAGATTGCCGGTGATCTCGACCTGTGCGCACAGTCTCGCGTAAACCCGTGCGGTGGTGTCCGTCGCGGGTGGAATCCAGACCACGGGAATTGCGAGCCAATCTTCGACGTACCTCCACGCGTCGGCGGCTGGAAGTGGGTTCTCGGTAACTCGCGGATGCGTGACGACCCGCAGGAAAGCTCCGATGGTCTGCCAGGGCAGTCCCACTCGGATATCACCGTGAAGCGTTTCCTCCAGCCAGGCTGCAGCCGCTTTGTTATGCCTGCTGCTCTCGTCCACCGCATAGAGCAACAGGTTCGCGTCAACGATCATCGTCGAGGAGATCAAGCACATCCGCGACGTTTGTGATGTCCACCTTCAACCCGATCTTCGACGTTCGGTGCTGATACGTGGCGGCCTTGGTCGTGGCGCTTTCGTCGACCATGCCGCGACGTGCCAGAAAATTCAGGGCCTCGCTGAGGCCCATTCCGGTACGACGTAGTCGTTCGATTGCGGCGGCTACATCGTCATCGAGCACCACGGTGGTGCGCATAACACCATGGTACCCACGCGGACGCATCATGATGCGTGATGAACTGCATCGCCATGCAACCCCGTCAGGGGATGGTGGACGTCGACCCCGAGGATGTCGGTTGGCTGGGCGTAGTGGTTGCCGCGGCTGTGGACGAGGGGGTCGTGGCGCTCGGCGAGGTCGGCGATGTCGTTACGGCCTCCGAAGGCGTCGGAGTGGACGTGGTCGTCGCCGTCGGGGACGACGTCGTCGAAGTCGTCGTCTCAGAACTGGACTCCGAAGCGCTCACCGACGTCGTGGACGCCGATGTTGCCGGTGCGACAACGGGATTCGCCGTCGAGCTGGGGGCAGCCGTCGCATTCGGATCCCGGGTGGATACCTTGGCGTTCAGCTGGTTCACCTGGTCGATCAGATTCTGTTTACGGGTGCTGTCGTTGACGCTCTGCACGCTGGTGCTGAGCGCCGCGAGCTTGTCCTGGGCCTGATCCCACTGGCCCTGGTTGATCATTTGCTGGACCTGCTCGATCTCGGTTTTGGCGGCCAACTCGACGCGGTCGTCATGCACCGACTGAGGCTCACCGAACAACATCGTGTGCACGCCGAAGAGCGCGTCGCCGGGCTGGGCGCCGCCCACCATGGCGCCGAACCCGCCGAGCGTCAGCACGGCCGCGGCCACCGACCCGGCCAGTGCCAGGCGGCGCCGGCTGGGCGGCCGCTCGGCCAGCCCCTGGTGCAGCGCCGCCGCCGCCTCTCGGTCCGACACCAGTGCGCTCGCCGGCGGCCACCGCAAGTCGTCGCGCCACTCCGCCAGCAGCACGGCCAGCGCCTCGTCGCCGGGCTCACTGAGGTCGACCGGGCGCCGGGTCGCGAGGGCGTCGAGCAGCCGATCGGTGCGTGCCACCGCGGCCAGGTCGGGCTGACTGAAATCAGGCATAGTCACGTCCCGCCGCGACGATCTCGGACTTCAGCCGCGCCAACGCGCGATGCTGCGCCACCCGGACAGCGCCCGCGCTGGTGCCGACGGCGGTGGCGGTCTCCTCGGCGCTCAGCCCGACCACCACGCGCAAGATCAGGATCTCGCGCTGCTTGTCCGGCAACACCTCGAGCAGTTCGTTCATCCGGGTGACGGAATCGGCTTCGAGCGCCATTTCCTCAGGTCCCGCCTCGACCGACCGCTGCTCCGGCAGCGACTCCGCGGGATACGAAAGGTCGCGGCCGGCGGCTCGATGCGCATCGGCCACCTTGTGCGCGGCGATGCCGTACACAAAGGCCAGGAAGGGGCGTCCGCGGTCGCGATAGCGCGGCAGCGCCGTGATGGCCGCCAAGCACACCTCCTGCGCCACATCGTCGGCCGAGAGGCCGCCCCGCTCGACCGTGCCCACCCGCGCGCGGCAGTATCGAACGACGATCGGGCGGATCGTCTCCACCACTTCGCGGAGCGCGTCCCGATCCCCTGCCACGGCGTCAGCGACAACAGCGTCGAGACGTTCTTCTTGGATTGTCATCGACCGCGGCATCTCCAACGTTACGAACCGGACGTGGCCCGGCGCGGTGGCACAGCTAAACCATAAGGGCCGTGACGCGGTTTCCGGGTTAGCCCGCGCTCCAAGCGCCCCCGGCGTGGCGCACCGCCTCGGCGCACGCGTCGCGGATGTCGCGCAGCTGTTGCGTTGTGCGCGTTGCGCTTCCGACGTCGACGAGCAAGCACGCCACCGCCCACCGCAGCGGCACCAGCCGCAACTTGGCTGTGGTCTGCAGCGCGGCGTCGCCGACGGCGCGCGCCTTTTCGACGTTCCCGGCGCTGCACAGCGCCGCGGCCAGCACCACCTCGCTCTTGGCTTGATGTCGCCTCGATCCGCCCGAGGCCGCCAATTCGGTTGCGGTTTCAGCGTGCCTGACAGCGGTATGGCCGTCGCCGGAGGCCATCGCCAGCTCGGCGGCGACCCACGCGTGGCGCACCTGCTGTCGGTGCACGGCGGCCTCTTTTGCCAGCGGCTCGGCACGGCACAGCAATGCCACCGACGCGTGTAAGCGACCCATGCCCAGCGCGTCGGCGGCCAGGCCGATCAGCGCGTCAGCCGCCGCCTCGGGGTCGTCGCCGGCGAGAGTTGACGCGCGACCGTCCCAGCCGCGGGCCAGCCCGTGCCAGCCGAGCTGGCGCCAAAACGACCCCTGCGTGCTGTGCGCCAGCGAGGCGAGCCGACCCGTCGGCGCGAGGCGGAGTAGCGTTGCCAAGTCGCTCCGGGCATTCCCATAGCGGCCCTGCCCGCCCGCGGCGATCGCGCGCAGCCAGAGTTGCTGCGGCGTCCGGGCGGTCGGCAGCGGCCAGCGACCGGGCTGGTCGCCGAATGCGGCCGCGGCCAAGGTTGCCTCGACCGTTGGATCGGAAGAGATATCAATCACTGTGAGCATTAGTTAAAAGTCTGTGGTTTCTGCGTTACGGCGATATTAACCGTTGCGCCCACATCGGAAATTAACGATGCCATCCGGCCCCGGCGCGAACAGGCAAATCGCGAGATAGAGCGAGTTCGCAGTAGCACGCGGCACCCTCGGCAATAGCATCGCAGCGATGAACGAAAAGTAAATTCTCAAGGCACAGTTAGTTATTCGGCAGCTTGCGCTGCTATTGACGGAATTTCATCCGCACCCCTACCTTTATGCCGACGGGTAGTCATCGGCGACATCGCTCGAATCAGTTGACGATTCACATGATCACAACTGGCCCCCACATGCGCGTGTAGAGAGGGATTTCCATGCCACAGCCGGAACAGCTACCGGGCCCCAACGCGGATATCTGGGAATGGCAACTGCAGGGTGTTTGCCGCGGTGTGGATTCGTCGGTGTTCTTCCATCCCGACGGCGAACGCGGCCGTGCTCGCATTCAACGCGAGCGGCGGGCCAAGGAACTGTGCCGGCGCTGCCCGGTGATCGAGCAGTGCCGCACCCACGCGCTGGAAGTCGGCGAACCGTACGGCATTTGGGGCGGGCTGTCGGAGACCGAGCGTGACGTGCTGCTCAAGCGCGACTTGGGCCGCTCGCGCGGGATCCGCCGCACGGCTTAGTCTGCTCGCGCGGACGCAATCGGGTCGCTCGCCGGGTCGAGGCCGAACACCTGCACGGCAGCGGACTTGCCCTTGAGCGCGTGAAATCCTCTGTCGGCCAGTCCGAGTGGTCGAGAAGCCAGGGCGTCGACTGCCTGCTGGGTGAGAAGGATCGCGTCACCGGTGGTCTTGGTGAGCTGCTCGACGCGGGCGGCGACGTTGACGGTGTCGCCGATCAGCGTGAACTCGAGCTTGCCTCCGCCGCCGATGGTTCCGGCGATCACCACACCGGTGTTGATGCCGATCCCGATCCGCAGTTCGCGGCCGAACCGTTCGGCTACGCGCCGATGAATCAGCGCCGCCGCGGCCACGGCCGCGTCGGCATGCTGGCTAAGTTCGTTGGGGGCGTTGAAGACTGCCAGTGCACCGTCGCCGAGGAACTTGTTGACGTGGCCACCGGCGTCGACGACGGCGGGCACGACGATTTCGAACAGGGCGTTGAGCCGGGCGACGGTGTCCTCGGCGGTGTTCGCCTCGGCGAACGGGGTGAAATCGCGGATGTCGACGAACATCACGGTGACCTCGCGGCGCTCGCCGGTGAAGATGTCGTCGCCCTGTTCGAGTAGCCGCGCGGCAAGGGCCGGGTCGACGTAGGTGCCGAACGCGGCCTGAAGTCGTTGCCGCTCAGCCAATCCGGCCTGCATGCGGTTGAACGATGCGGCGAGCGCTCCGAGGTCGTCGTCTTGGACCACCGGCAGGCGTCGGCTGTAGTCGCCGGCCGCAACGCGTTTGGTGCCTTCGGCGAGGTCGCGAATCGGTTGCAGCGCCGGCGCGAACGAGGCGGCCACTGCAATCGGTATCGCGACGGTCAGCGTTAGCGCACACGCGATCGCCACGGCGAGCGCGGGGCCGTACCTGGCCAGGTCTAACACGGCTGCCAGTATCGCGCTCGACAGGCCGAACGCGAACGCCGTCATGATCATGGACAGGTTCGTCCAATTGGCGAACGTCGGGCGAGCGCGGGGCAGGGGGTCACCGATCCCGCTGTCACCCGCGATGGCGGCTCGAGCAGGCCGCAACGCGCCTTCAGCGAAGCTGTGCACTGCAATCAGCATGTTGGCAACTCCGCTCGCGACGCCCAGGATCGCGTACTGGACCAGCCGCGGCCCGGTTGCCCCGGCGATCGCACCAAGGGCGACCATGAACAGAGCAGTCCACACCGCGTCGGACCCAACTGTCCGGCCAACCGCCCGCCGAGCGTAGGCGTATGTGGCGGCCAATGCCGTCGCGGGATCGACCGCACGGCCCGCGGCCCACTGCTCGATAGGGCGCATCCCCTTCAATCCAGGAAGAACCAGCACGTACGCCCGCGCCAGGACGGCGACAACCGTGAAGGCGGCCGCTTGACCGTAGTGACCGGATCTTTCGAAGGCCACAATGACGAACGACCAGAGCAGAAAGACCGGCAGCGACAACGGATACATCAAGGCGCAGAGCGCCCATGAGTATCTCGACCCGTACCGGTCCCATACCCACTGGAAGATGCGGTCCATGCTGGGAGACTAAACGCGCATGCCGGCTGAGCTGCGATTTTTGCCGAGCAGCCCTCGACGGGCATGGCGGTTGTTACGGTCACGTCATTGTTCGGCCGAGCAGGAGATAGCACCGTGAGAAAGCAGCTTGTATTCGGAACTATCGCCGCGGCTGGTCTGGCAGTCGGGTTAATCGGCGCGCCGTCGGCTCATGCCGACGATCAAGGATTTCTCAACGAACTTCGATCCAACGGCTTCGGAGGCTGGTCGGTCGGAGGTCAGCAGATGCCCGACGGCGTGCTGGTGGCGCAAGGCTATATGGCTTGCAACAGACTGCATTTGGGCGAGTCACCTGATCAGTTGGTTGGACAGTTGAGCCCGAATGATGCCGGTACCGGCCGGATGCTGATACAGGCCGCGCAACACAACCTATGTCCCGACACATTGTAACGGCCGTCTGAGCGCGCGTTTGGCCGTTGCTACGGCGACGATGCCTGCGCATGCTTAGGTCGGGGTTGTGAAATCCCTCGTTGTGTTGTTCCGCGACACGGTCGCGGTTCGGATAGTGGTTGCGGCCGCGCTCGGAGTTGTCGTCGCTGTTGTGGTGGGTAACACCGTCGGCTGGCGATTCGCGCTGTCCGGCTGGGTGGTTGCCGCGAGTGTCTATGTGGTGTGGACGCGGTTGATCCTGGGCGGAATGGATGCCGACCAAACCTGCAGATATGCGACCCGCGAGGACCCCACCCGGTGGGCATCCGACGCGCTCATCGTGTCGGCAAGCGTCGCGAGCCTGGGCGGCGTCGGTTACGTGGTGGCCGCTGCGTCGCGCTCGGGACCGGGAGCCATAGAAGCCGCGGTGCTCGGCGTTCTGACCGTCGCGGCATCCTGGTTCGCCGTGCACACACTGTTCACCGTGCACTACGCCCGGCTCTATTACTCGGGCGAGCCGGGCGGCATCAACTTCCACGACCCGGAGCGGCCCCGCTTCCGGGACTTCGCGTATGTCGCCTTCACCGTCGGCATGACCTTTCAGGTGTCGGACACCGAGATCGGATTGACATCGATCAGGGCCACGGTGTTGCGCCACGCGCTGCTGTCCTATCTGCTGGGCGCGGTCGTCTTGGCGGTCACTATCAACCTGATCGCCGGATTGGGTTCTAAGCCTGAATCCGTGGACGGTCGGTCGTTGGTGATCGGCGTGGGAACCACGAAAATGCCTCCTGAACTGGGACAATAC
>NZ_LQPE01000153.1 GCF_002101735.1 Mycobacterium kyorinense
GGGGGTGGCCGTGGTCGAGGTGGGGTGGGGGTATCCATTCGGTCTGGCCCTTGGAGTTTTTGCGGGTGGTCCAGCCTTCTTCGGCGAGCGGGTGATGCCCGCCGCAGCCGAAGGTGAGGTCGTTGACGTCGGTGGTGCGGCAGGTGGCGTAGGGGGTGCAGTGGTGGGCTTCGCAGTGGTAGCCGGGCACCGGGCAATTGGGGAAGCTGCAGCCGCGGTCCTTGGCGTACAACACAATCCGCTGCGCGGGCGAGGCGAGGCGTTTGGTGTGGTAGAGCGCCAGCGCTTTGCCGTGGTCGAAAATGGCCAAGTAGTGGTGCGCGTGGGAGGCCAGCCGGATCACATCCGACATGGGCAGCAGCGTGCCGCCGCCGGTGAGCCCGTGTCCGGTGCCGGCTTCGAGCTCGGCCAGGGTGGTGGTGACGATGATGCTGGCCGGCAACCCGTTGTGCTGACCCAGCTTTCCCGACGCCAGCAGTGCGCGCAGCCCGGCCAGCAGCCCGTCGTGCTGGCGCTGATGGGTTCCACGAGAGTCCTGCTGGGCCGCCTCCTCGGGGGCCGGCCCGTCGAGGACCGCGGCCACATCCTCGGGGTTGCACATGCCCGGGGCAGCGAGTTTGGCCCACACCGCCTCGATGGTGGCGCGCAGCTCCGGGGTCACCCAGCCGCTCAGTGGTGACATGCCGTCGTGTTGCTGGCGGCCCAGCGTTAGCCCGCGCCGGCGGGCCCGCTCGTCGTCGGTGAAATCGCCGTCGGGGTTCAGGCAGTCAGTGAGCCGGGCGGCCAGCTTGGCCAGGTCGTCGGGGCGATGCTCGCCGGCCAGCCCGGCCAGATGCGCCTCGGCGTGCTCGCGGGTCTCGGCGTCAACAAAGCCCGGCAGGTGCGCAAAGAAGCTGCGGATCACCGCCACGTGACCCGCGCCGATCTGGCCGGCGCGTTGGGCGGCGGCGGTGGCGGGCAATACCGGCTCCAACGGTTCGCCGGTGATGGCGCGGCGTGGCCCGAGGTCTTCGGCGTCGTGGATGCGCCGGGAGGCCTCGGCCGGGGTGATGCGCAGCCGCTCGGCCAGCGCAAAGCGCAGCGTGCCGCCCAACTCGGCCTCGTCGGCTTGTTCAGTGAGCTGGTTGACCAGCGGATGCTCCACGGCCGGCAGCTGGCGGCGCAGCATCTCACAGCACTCCAACATGGCCAGGCATTCCGGCGTGGTCAACACATCGAACGACAGATCCAGAGCGTGCTTCATGGCAGCCATGAGCGCGTCGAACGCCTCGACGATCTCCTCCCGGCAACTCGACCACATGTTCGAATGTTATCACGTTTGTCGGACAAGCACCACCATTACCCACAAGCAAAACTAAAGTGACGCAGGTGATCACAGTGGCTGAAGGTGACGCAACGCCGCCCTCTGCTTGGCCCCGCTACAGTTCCATCTTGAGAGTCAGCAAACAGAACGTCGCCCGGCGCGACGCCAGCGCCACGCTGTCACCCGTCGAGCGCCAGGTCCTTGCGGAAGCGTCGCATGCCGTCGACCTTCTCGGCCAGAGTCGCGTCCGGGCCGGCGTAGAACATCCACGGCATCGTGAGGATGCCGGTGATGCCGGCATCCTCGGCCCGCTGATAATCGGCGACAGTAAGGGCATCCGTCAAAGGTGTCAGAATGGTGAAATCGTCCATGTCCAAACCCTTTTCGGCCCGCAGCGCACGGAGCCGACCGGCCACCTCGATCGCGCGGTCGGTGCGGATCAGGTCGCCGATCCAGCCGTCGTGGCGAGCGGCGCGGCGCAACGCCGTGTCGCTGAGCCCGCCGACGTAAACCGGTATCCGCGGCGGCGTCGGCTCCATCTCCAATCGCGGGGTCCGGTAGAACCGGCCGTCGAACTCGGTCCAGCCCGGGCGCCACAACGCAGCGAGAAGCTGGAGCATCTCGTCGGTGCGTTTACCCCGGTCCTCGAACCGTTGCTCCATCAGCGCGAATTCGTCGGCGCACCAGCCCACCCCCACACCGAGCTCCACCCGGCCATCGGCCAGGCAGGCCGCGGTTCCGATGGCCTTGGCCGCCGAATACGGATTGCGCATCGCCGGGACGTAGACGGTGGTGACGAACCGCAGCCGGGTGGTGACTTGAGTGAGCGCACCGACCAGCACCCATGGGTCCGGCCAGTCGGTGAACGGCGGCCAGCGCCGCTGCCCGTCCTTGGTGTACGGGTAGGGCGTGCTCAGCGTCTCCAGGTTGACGACGTGATCGGGAATCCCAATCCCGTCGTAGCCCAGTTCGTCGGCGGCCCTGGCGATTTCGACGATCTCGCGGGTCTTCAAAAACCCGCTGCTGATGTAGAACTTCATCCGGCATCACGCGCCCATGCCGGCTGCACGAAGATCCCCTCCGCCTCGGCGGTAATTCCCTCAGCATCCGAAATATAGCCGCGCACAAACGTTTTAACGCTTTCGGAGCGCTCGATCGCGGCTTCGGCGCGCAGCTGGCCCAGCGGAGTGCCGCGCAGGTACTTCACGGTGATGGTCCCGGTGAACAGCGGCTTGGTCAGGCCCTCGCTGGCCGCCTCCCCCAGGACATGGTCGAGCACCAGCGCGCAGACTCCGCCGTGCACCAGCCCCGGCGGACCCTCGTAGGCCGCGCCCAGGCTGAATTCGCTCCAGCAGCGCCCGCCCTCGTGGTGAATGCTCAGCGGCGGGGAGATCGGGTTGCGCAGACCGACCACGGCGTTACCCCACGCCAGCGGGCGCCCGTCCACGGCGTAGCGCACAGCGGGCGGCTCGTCGACCCGGCGGCTGCGCAGCTGCTCGGTCACCGCCCGGATCGCGGCATGCGCGGAACGGATGGTGTCCTCGTCGGCGTCGGTCCGGATGGTGGCGTCGATGAGCTCGCGCACGGCGTCGGTCAGCGGGCCGTACAGCGCGGCCAGCCGGTCATGCTCGTCGGCGCCCATGACCTCGTACGTGATATTCAACCGCGCCTGCTCCTCAATCTCCGAAAACCTTGCGCACCACTGCTTTTGCGCGACGCGTCACCCGCAGATAGTTGTCCAGGAACTCGCCGCCGTCGCCTTTGTCCCAACCAGCGGCGACCGCGACCGCGTTGAGCTGACGGCCTGGCCCCGGCAGCTGGTCGGTCGGCTTGCCGCGCACCAGCACCAGCGCGTTGCGGGCCCGGGTCGCGGTCAGCCAGGCCTGCCGGAGCAGCTCCACTTCGTCGGCAGGGATCAGTTCGGCCGCGGCGATCGCGTCCAAGCTTTCCAGCGTCGAGGTGTTGTGCAGCGCGGGAATCGCGTGGGCATGCCGCAGCTGCAGCAGCTGCACGGTCCATTCGATGTCGGCCAATCCGCCGCGTCCCAGCTTGGTGTGGGTGTTGGGATCGGCGCCGCGCGGCAGCCGCTCCGCGTCGACGCGGGCCTTCATCCGCCGGATTTCGCGCACCGCCTCGGCCGACACTCCCCCTTCCGGGTAACGGGTTTTGTCGGCCATCAGCAGGAAACGCTGGCCCAGTTCGGCGTCGCCGGCCACCGCGTGCGCACGCAGCAGCGCCTGCACCTCCCACGGCTGCGCCCACTGCTCGTAATAGGCGGCATACGACGCCAGCGTGCGGACCAGCGGGCCGTTGCGTCCTTCCGGGCGCAGATTGGCGTCGACCTCCAGCGGCGGGTCGGCGCTCGGGGTGCCCAGCAGCGCCCGGACCCCTTCGGCGACCGATACGGACCAGCGCACCGCGGTGGAGTCCTCGACGCCCGGGGCCGGATCGCAGACGAACATCACGTCGGCGTCGGAGCCGTAGCCCAGTTCGCGGCCGCCGAGCCGACCCATCCCGATCACCGCGATGATGGCCGGGGGCCGGCCATCCCCCGGAGTGTTCGCGCGGATCACCGCGTCCAGCGCGGCCTGCAGCACCGCCACCCACACCGAGGTGAGCGCAGCGCACACGTCGGTCACCTCGAGCATGCCGAGCAGGTCCGCGGAGGCGACGCGGGCCAGCTCACGCCGGCGCAGGCTGCGTGCGGCGGCGATGGCCCGGATCGGGTCGGCGTGCCGGCCCGCCGAGGCCACCAGCGCGCCGGCGACCGCGTCGGGATCGGTTTCCAGCAGTTTCGGTCCCGCCGGTCCGTCGCCGTAGGACTGAATGACCTCCGGCGCGCGCATCAGCAGATCCGGCACATAGGCGGACGTGCCCAGCACACGCATCAGCCGCTTGGCCACCGCGCTGCTATCCCGCAGCGTGGACAGATACCAGCGCTGCGGGGCCATCGCCTCCGACAGCCGGCGGTAGGACAGCAGCCCCCCGTCGGGGTCCGGTGCGTCCGACAGCCAGTCCAGCAACTTGGGCAGCAGCACCGACTGCACCCGGCCGCGACGCCCGCTCTGGTTGATCAACGCGGACAAATGGGTCAGCGCGTTCTGCGGCGCGTCATAGCCGAGCGCGGCCAGCTGACGTTCGGCGGCTTCGGGTGTCATGCCGTGGGCGAACTCCAGGCCCGCCGGGCTGACCGATTCCAGTAGCGGCTGATAGAACAGCTTGGCGTGCAGCCGTGACACTCGCACGTTGTGGCGCTTGAGTTCTTCGCGCAGCACGCCCAGCGCGTCGCGGCGCCCGTCGGGCAGGATGTGGGCCGCGCGGGCCAGCCAGCGCAGCGCCTCGTCGTCGTCGAGGGCCGGCAGCATGTGGGTGCGCTTGAGCCGCTGCAGCTGCAGCCGGTGTTCCAGCAGCCGAAGAAACTCGTACGAGGCGGTCAGATTCGCCGCGTCGTCGCGACCGACATAACCGCCCCGTCCCAGCGCGGCCAGCGCATCCACCGTCGAGGCAACGTGCAGCGACTCGTCGTTGCGGCCGTGCACCAGCTGCAGCAGCTGCACGGCGAACTCCACGTCGCGCAGGCCGCCGCTGCCGAGTTTGATCTCGCGGCTGCGCACGTCGGCCGGTACCAGCTGCTCGACCCGCCGCCGCATCGCCTGCACCTCGTCGACGAAATCCTCACGCTCGCAAGCGGTCCACACCATCGGCGTCAACGCGGCGACGTAGCGCTGCCCCAATTCCGGGTCACCGGCGGCGGGCCGGGCCTTGAGCAGGGCCTGGAACTCCCACGTCTTGGCCCAACGCTGGTAGTAGGCGACGTGCGAGTCGAGCGTGCGGACCAGCTCGCCGTGCCGGCCCTCCGGGCGCAGGTTGGCGTCCACCTCGAAGAAGGCCTCCGACGCCACCCGCATCATCTCGCCGGCAACCCGGGTGCTCACCGCCTCGGCGCGCTCGGCAACAAAGATCACGTCGACGTCGCTTACGTAGTTCAGTTCGCGCGCACCGCATTTGCCCATCGCGATGACCGCCAGCCGCGGCGGCGTGTCGTCGCCGCAGACCGTCCGCTCGGCGACGGACAGCGCCGCAGCCAACGCAGCGTCGGCTAGGTCGGCCAAATGGGCGCCGACGGCGGTGAACGGCAACACCGGCTCGTCCTCGACGGCCGACGCCAGGTCGAGGGCGGCCAGCACCAGCAGCCGGTCGCGGTACAGCGTGCGCAGCTGGTCGATCGTTGCGCCGCTTGACGTTTCGAGGAAGGTTTGGCGTAGCTCCTCCGCTGACGGCAGCGTGACGTCGCCCTGCAGCAGACGCCAGGACTGCGGGTGGGCCACCAGGTGGTCCCCCAACGCCAGCGACGAACCCAGCACACCCAGCAGCCGGCCCCGCAACCCGCGATCGGTCAGCAGCGCGGTGTTGAGTTCATCCCATCCGTCGCCGAGCGCCTCGGCCAGCCGGATGATCGCGCCCAGGGCGGCGTCGGCATCCGGTGCGCGCGACAGCGACCACAGCAAGTCGATGTGGTCTTGATCCTCTTCGAGGTCCCAGCCCAGTTGCGCCAGGTTGGCGCTCGCGCGCGGGTCGACCAACCCGAGCCGGCCGACGCTGGGCAATTTCGGGCGCTGCGTGGCGGGTTGGCTCACGACCACGACGGTATCGCACGGCGCTGAGCCGACCGGCGCGAGCGGTTCGCGGCGATCGCCAGTCGCCGCCTGGGACTACAGCGAGAGATACGTCCTGAGCTCGAACGGTGTGACGTGGCTGCGGTAGTTGGCCCACTCTCGCCGCTTGTTGCGCAGGAAGAAGTCGAATACGTGCTCCCCCAACGCTTCCGCGACCAGCTCGGAGCTCTCCATGGCACGCAGCGCGCTGTCCAGGCTGGACGGCAGCTCGCGGTAGCCCATCGCGCGGCGCTCCTCGGCCGTGAGGTCCCAGACGTTGTCCTCGGCCTGCGGGCCCAGTGCGTAACCCTTTTCCACGCCGCGCAGCCCGGCGGCCAGCAGCACCGCAAAGGTCAGGTAGGGGTTGCACGCCGAGTCGGGGCTGCGCACCTCGATGCGCCGCGACGACGTCTTGTGCGGGCTGTACATCGGAATCCGCACCAGCGCCGAGCGGTTGGCCGCTCCCCAGGACGCGGCGGTGGGTGCCTCGCCGCCGTGCACCAGCCGTTTGTAGGAGTTGACCCATTGGTTGGTGACGGCGCTGATCTCGCTGGCGTGCTCGAGGATTCCGGCAATGAACGACTTCGCGACATCCGACAGCTGCAGCGGGTCGTCGGGGCTGTGGAAGGCGTTCACTTCACCTTCGAACAGGCTCATGTGGGTGTGCATCGCCGAGCCGGGGTACTGCCCGAACGGCTTGGGCATGAACGACGCCCGCACGCCCTCCTCCAGCGCGACTTCCTTGATCAGGTAGCGGAACGTCATCACGTTGTCGGCCATCGACAGCGCGTCGGCGAAGCGAAGGTCGATCTCCTGCTGACCCGGCGCGCCTTCGTGGTGGGTGAACTCCACCGAGATGCCCATGGATTCGAGCGCTTCGACGACGCGGCGACGGAAGTTCGACGCGGAGTCGTGGATGGCTTGGTCGAAGTAGCCGGCGTCGTCGGCCGGGACGGGCGGCCGCCCGTCGTCGGGGCCGGGTTGCAGCAGGAAGAACTCGATCTCGGGGTGCACGTAGCAGGAAAAGCCGAGCTCGTTGGCTTTGCCGAGCTGACGGCGCAGCACGTGGCGCGGGTCCGCCCACGACGGCGAGCCGTCGGGCATGGTGATGTCGCAGAACATCCGGGCCGAGTGGTGATGTCCGGTGCTGGTCGTCCAGGGCAACACCTGGAAGGTCGACGGGTCGGGATGAGCCACCATGTCGGCTTCCGAAACCCGGGCGAAGCCCTCGATCGAGGAACCGTCGAAGCCGATGCCCTCCTCGAAGGCGCCCTCGAGTTCGGCCGGAGCGATCGCGACCGACTTGAGGAAACCGAGCACGTCGGTGAACCACAGCCGGACGAATCGGATATCCCGTTCCTCCAGCGTGCGGAGCACAAATTCCTTCTGTCGATCCATGATGCGAAGCGTATCGCGTCTTAGCACTGCAGGCTGCCCGGAGACACCCCGTCGACGAAATAACGCGCGACTGCGGTGTCCACGCAGCGGTTGCCGTTGAACACGGCGGTGTGCTGCGTGCCGTTATAGCTGATCAGCGGGATGCCGAGCTGGCGGGCCAGGTTGACCCCGGCCTGATACGGCGTCGCCGGGTCGTGGGTGGTGGACACGACGACGACCTTGCCCGGCGCGACGGGTGCGGCCGGATGCGGCGACGACGTCGCCGGCGCCGGCCACAGCGCGCACAGGTCCCGCGGCGCATACCCGGTGAACTGCCCGTACGACAGGAACGGCGCAACCTGGCGGATCCGGCGGTCGGCGTCCACCCAGGCGGCCGCGTCGGTCGGCGACGGCGCGTCGACGCAGCGAACAGCGTTGAACGCGTCCTGGGAGTTGTCGTAGTGGCCGTCGTCGTCGCGGCCGTTGTAGTCGTCGGCCAGCATCAACAGGTCACCGGGGTCGGTGCCGTGCTCCAGACCCAGCAACCCGCTGGTCAGGTATTTCCAGTGCTGCGGGACGTAGAGCGCGTTGATGGTGCCCGTGGTCGCGTCGGCGTAGCTCAGGCCACGCGGATCGGACGTCTTGGCCGGCTTGCTGACCAGCGGGTCGACCAGCTGGTGGTAGCGGGCGACCCACTTGGCCGGGTCGGTGCCCAGCGGGCAGCCCGGCGAGCGGGCGCAGTCGGCCGCGTAGTCGTTGAACGCGGTTTGGAAGCCGGCTTCCTGGTTGACGTTCTCGTCGATCGGGCCGACGGCGGGGTCGATGGCGCCGTCGAGCACCATCGAACGCACATGGTTGCCGAACCGTTCGACGTAGGTGGTGCCCAGCTCGGTGCCGTAGCTGAAGCCCAGGTAGCTGATCTGTTCCTCGCCCAGCGCCTGCCGGACCATATCCATGTCGCGCGCCACGGACTCGGTTCCGACGTTCCGCAGAAACGTCGCACCCATCCGGTCGGCGCAGTGCTGGGCCAACTGCCGGTAGATCTGCTCGATGTGGGCCACCCCGGCCGGGCTGTAGTCGACCATGGGTTCGCGGCGGTAGGCGTCGAATTCGGCGTCGGTGCGGCAGCGCAGCGGCGGGGTGGAATGGCCGACGCCGCGCGGGTCGAATCCCACCAGGTCGAAGCGGCGGGCGATCTCGCTGTCCGCCAGTGCCGCGCCCATGCCGGCCACGGTGTCGACCGCCGACGCTCCCGGACCGCCCGGATTGACCAACAGCGACCCGATCCGGGGGCCGCTTGCCGGGATCCGAATCACGGCGAGCTGAACCTGCGCGCCGCCTGGCGCGCTGTAGTCGACCGGAACCGCGACGGTGGTGCAACGCGCGGTGGGGATGTCGCTGTTGTCGTCGACGAATTGGCTGCAGCTGCCCCAGGTCGCCGCCGCGGGCCGGGGCGCCGGTCCGGTGTCGGGTTCGGGAGTGGCGTGCACCGGCGCGACCGCCACCGTCTGCAGCAAGGCGAACGAAAACAGCGCAGAGCTCAGCCGTCTCATGCGCCACATGGCCAGCCATCGTCGCATGCCCCGGTCACGCGCAGTGCGGCGGTAAGGTCACGCCTTGGTCTCGTTAGTCGCACGCTCCCTTAGCATTTGGCGCCCTGGGGCGGCGTCGTGCCCTTGATCAGATATGCCGTCGCGTAGTCGTCGATGCAGCTGTTGCCCTGGAACACCACCGTGTGCTGGGTTCCGTCGAAGGTGAGCAGGGCGCCGTGCAGCTGCTTGGCAAGGTCGACACCGGCCTTGTATGGGGTCGCCGGGTCGTGGGTGGTCGACACCACCACGGTCGGGGGCAGGCCCGGCGCGGAGATGCTGTGCGGCTTGCTCGTCGGCGGCACCGGCCAGAACGCGCAGGTGCCCAGCGGCGCGTCGCCGGTGAACTTCCCGTAGCTCATGAACGGCGCGATCTCACGGGAGCGGCGATCCTCGTCGATGACCTTGGCGCGATCCTTGACCGGCGGCTGGTCGACGCAGTTGATCGCCACCCGCGCATCGCTGGCGTTGGTGTAGTGGCCGTGGGAATCACGGCGCATGTACATGTCGGCCAATGCCAACAGGGTGTCGCCTCGATCGCTTTTCAGCTCGGTCAGGCCAGTGGTCAGGTGGTGCCACAGCGTCGGCGAATACAACGCCATGATGGTGCCGACGATGGCGTCGCTGTAGCTGAGCCCGCGCGGGTCTTTGGTGTGCGCCGGCCTGCCCTTCATCGGATTGGCCGGATCGACAAGCGGATTCACCAGGCTGTGGTAGACGTCGACCGCCTTGGCCGGGTCGGTGCCCAGCGGGCAGTTCGGTTCCTTGGCGCATTCGGCGGCGTAATCGTTGAATGCGTCCTGAAATCCCTTGGCCTGCCGCAAATCTGCCTCGATCGGGTCCGCATTCGGGTCGACGGCCCCGTCCAGGATCATCGCCCGCACGTTCTGCGGGTAGGCCTCGGCGTAGGCCGACCCGATCCGCGTGCCATACGAGTAGCCCAGATAGGTCAGCTTGTCGTCGCCCAGCGCATCGCGGATCGCGTCCAAATCGCGCGCGACGTTGACGGTTCCGACGTTCTGCAGGAACTTCTTGCCCATCTTGTCGAAGCAGCGCTGGACAAACTGCTTGGTCTCGTCTTCGATGTGCGCCACGCCCGCCGGGCTGTAATCCACCTGAGGTTCGGTGCGCAACCGGTCGTTGTCGGCGTCGGAGTTGCACCAGATCGCCGGGCGCGACGACGCCACCCCGCGCGGGTCGAAGCCGACCAGGTCGAAGCGCTCGCGGACCTGGGACGGCAGCGACTGCAGGAGCCCGACGGCCGCCTCGATCCCGGATTCACCCGGGCCGCCGGGATTGATGACCAGCGAGCCGATCTTGTCGCCGGTTGCCGGGAAGCGCATCATCGCCAGCGTCGTGGCGTCGCCGTCGAGGTGGTTGTAGTCGACCGGCACGGCGATCTTTCCGCATTGTGCGCCGGCCGGTAGTTTGACCGCGGTGCCACCGGAGACCCGGCACTGTCCCCACTCCAGCGGCTGGCCGATCTTCGGCCCGGCCATCCGCGGGCGACCGCCGACAACGTGTGTGCAGCTCGCCACAGTGAGCACGATCGCGGCCATTGCGGTCCAGATCAACGTCGTGCGCGCGATCGCGTCGCGGCGAGGCAGGCCCATGTCCACCTATGCTGCCATGTGCCCAGAGCAGCTCTCGGTTACTGGGTGGCCAGCAGCAGTTCTTCCATTCCGACGGCGAAGTCGTCGGCCAGTTCCCACAAGTCCGGCACCAGCTCCGGGCAGGCGATCAATCCCACGTCCAGCTTGCCGTTGAGCGACATGACCGTGATGTTCAGCCCCGAGCCGTGGAAGATCGGGCCCAGCGGATACATCGCCTTGACCTCGCAACCCAGTAGATACAGCGGCATCTGCGGGCCGGGGACATTGGACACCACCAGGTTGTGCACCGGCCGGCTGCGGGTCAGTCGGGTCTTGGCGTAGGCCCGCATCGCCAGGCCGAACACCGCCGGCGCGGCGAACTGCGACCAGTCCTGCAGCAGCGTGGCGCTGATCGCCGAACTGTGTTGTTTGGCAACCGAATTCGCCTCGGCGATGGCCTTGATGCGTTCGACCGGATCGGCGATGTGGGTTTGCAGGCTGGAGAACATCCCGGACACCTGGTTGCGGCCGGGCCGGTCGGATTTGCCGTGCACCGACACCGGCACCATCGCCACCAATGACGACTCGGGCAATTCGCCTCGGTCAAGCAGGAATTGGCGCAGCACCCCGGACACCAACGCCATCACCACGTCGTTGACTTTGACGTTGAAGTGGTCCTTGACTTTCTTGATGTCCCCGAAATCCAGCTGCGCATAGGCGATGTTGCGGTGCGCGGTGATGCTGGCGTTGAACGTGGTTCGCGGCGCGGCGAACGGGCGTGCCATCGCCTGACCGCTGCGCGCCCGCGCCACGGTCTTCACCACCGAGGCCGCCGTGTTGGGCAACGCGTTGGCCAAGTGCAGCGGTCGCGTCGCGAAGTTCGCCAACCCGCTGACGGCGATCTGCACCGTGTTGGCGCCGCCGACGCCGTCCACCGGTTCCGGTGGCGGGGCGTCGGCTTCGGTGCTGCAGAGCTGCGACATCAGGTTCGCGCCGGTCACCCCGTCCACGCAGGCGTGGTGGACCTTGGTCATCAGGGCCAGCCGGCCGTTCTGCTGGGCGTCGGTGCCGGCGACACCTTCGATGACCCACATCTCCCACAACGGCCGGCTGCGGTCCAGCGGCAGGGCCGCGATGTGACCGCAGATCTCGGACAGTTCCATCCGGCCGCCCGGCGGCGGCAGCCCGATGCGATGCAGATGCCGGCTGATGTCGAACGTGTCGTCGTCGACCCAGACGGGGTGGTCGAGGTTGAACGCGCTGTCGGCCAGCTTCTCCCGAAACTGGGGCATCGCCTTGATCCGGACCGCCAATTCTTCGCGCAGCCGGTCGAAGCTGTAGCCGCCCGGCATCGTCGAGGTGTCGAGCTCCAGGATCGAGCACACATGCAGCGGCTGGGAGGGTGTTTCCAGGTACAGAAAACTGGCGTCGAGTCCGCTGAGCCGCTGCATGCGCAGATGGTATGCCGAGGGCAGCCCGACGGCTGAGGAATCGCCAATGGACCCGATGTGAGCAACTCAACTGATCTTGGTATGTATCCGCGGTGCCATAGATGGCAGACTGGCAAGGTCAGACGAACCCGGGGACCCGGCAGGGCCACGAGGATCGACCCGACTGATTACTAGGGACAACGATGTCTGAGCAGCCTGTTTACGGTGGCGCTTCCGGTACCGCACCGCGAACCAAGACCCGCGTCCACCACCTGCAGAAGATGAAGGCCGAAGGCCACAAGTGGGCGATGCTCACGGCCTACGACTACTCCACGGCACGGATTTTCGACGACGCCGGCATACCGGTACTGCTCGTCGGCGACTCCGCCGCCAATGTCGTCTACGGCTACGACACCACGGTGCCCATCAGCATCGACGAGCTGATCCCGCTGGTCCGTGGCGTGGTCCGGGGCGCCCCGCACGCTCTGGTGGTCGCGGACCTGCCGTTCGGCAGCTACGAGGCCGGGCCCTCCGCGGCGCTGGCCAGCGCCACCCGGTTCATGAAGGAAGCCGGCGCGCACGCGGTCAAACTCGAAGGCGGCGAGCGGGTGGCCGAGCAGGTCGCCGCGCTCACCGCGGCCGGCATCCCGGTGATGGCGCACATCGGCTTCACTCCGCAAAGCGTCAACAGCCTCGGGGGTTTTCGGGTGCAGGGTCGCGGCGACGCCGCCGAGCAGACCATTGCCGACGCGATCGCGGTCGCCGAAGCCGGTGCGTTCGCGGTGGTGATGGAGATGGTGCCGGCCGAGCTGGCCACTCAGATCACCGGTAAGTTGACCATTCCGACCGTCGGCATCGGGGCCGGGCCCAACTGTGACGCGCAGGTGCTGGTCTGGCAGGACATGGCCGGGCTCACCAGCGGCAAGACGGCTCGCTTCGTCAAGCGCTTCGGCGACGTCGGAGGCGAATTGCAACGTGCTGCAACGCAATACGCTCACGAGGTGGCCGGCGGCGTTTTTCCCGCCGACGAGCACAGTTTCTGACCGGTCCGCCGAGCGCATAGGCTAGCGCGACATGGCGGTGAAGGGCTCCAGCACGTCGCGTCAGGTGGAAGTGGAGCGCAAGTTCGACGTCGCCGAGTCGACGTTGCCACCGTCGTTCGGGGGCATCCCGGCGATCAGCCGGATCGAAAAGCGACCGCCGCAGAGGCTGGACGCTCAATATTTCGATACGCCCGACCAAGATCTGGCGTCCCATCGAATCACGTTGCGCCGCCGCACCGGCGGCACCGACGCCGGATGGCATCTGAAGTTGCCGGCCGGCCCCGACGCGCGCACCGAGGTTCGGGCGCCGCTGAGCGACACGGTGCCCGACGACGTGCGCGACGTGGTGCTCGCCATCGTGCGGGATCGCCCGCTGCAGCCGATTGCGCGGATCAGCACGATCCGCGAGGTCCAGCTGCTGTCCGGCGCCGACGGCGAGCCGCTGGCCGAGTTCTGCGACGACCGCGTCACCGCATCGTCGGCGGACCCCAGCACCGAACAGTGTTGGCGCGAATGGGAACTCGAACTCGCCGGCCCCGACGCGGACGCAAATACCGTACTGCTGGACCTGCTGAGCAACCGGCTGCTCGACGCCGGCGCCACGCGGGCGCCGCTTGCCTCGAAGTTGGCGCGGGTGCTCGACCGGCACGATGCGCAGCGGCTACCGGACGATCCCCTGCGCCGCGCGGTGGCCGAGCAGGTCGACCAGTTGCTTTTGTGGGATCGCGCTGTGCGCGCCGACGTCGACGACGCCGTGCACCAGATGCGGGTGGCCACCCGCAAGATTCGCAGCCTGCTGCGGGCCTCGCCGGAATCGTTCGGGGTGTCCGAGGACACCCGGGTGCTCGACCAATTGCGGGAGTTGGCCGCAGTGCTGGGTGAAGCCCGCGACGCCGAGGTGTTGGCGGATCGCTACCGGGAGGCGCTCGACCGGCTGCCGCCCGAGTTGGTGCGCGGACGCGTCCGGGAACGTCTGGTTGACGACGCTTCGGACCGCTACCGGGCGGGCTTGCGGCGCTCGCTGGATGCGATGCGCTCGCCGCAATACTTCCGGCTGCTCGACGCGCTGGAGGCGTTGGTGGCCGAACCCGCGGCGACCGGCGCCGGCCAGCGACCGAAGCCGGCCGTTGGCGCCAGCTACAAACGAGTGCGTAAGGCCGCCAAGACCGCGGCGAAGACACCGGAAGACGGCCGCGATGCGGCGCTGCACCGGATCCGCAAGCGCGCCAAGCGACTTCGGTACACCGCGGCCGCCGTCGGCGTGACGAAGGTGGCGCGACGGGCGGAGGCGATTCAATCCTTGCTCGGCGAGCACCAGGACAGCGTGGTCAGCGGAATACATTTGCAGCAACAGGCCGACGCCGCGAGCGCGGCCGGCGAGGACACCTTCACCTACGGCCTGCTGTATCAGCAGGAGGCCGACCTGGCCGCCAGTTGTCGTCGGCAATTGCCCAAGGCGCTGCGCAAACTCGACCGGGCGGTGCGCAAGAAACTGCGCTAATCGGGACGGACGAGTTGGCCTGTAAGCCGGATTCTGTACCGCGCCACCATCGCTGGCGGCACGGCGGCGACCATCCATCTGGACACACCGTCACCGGGTGCCTCAAGCGGCCTACCCGCAGGCTCGGGCGAGCAACCCTCGGACGCCTGCGCGACCGCACCGCAGTGCGGTCTTCTTGGCCTTGCTTCGGGTGGGGTTTGCCGAGCCATCCCGGTCACCCGGAATGCTGGTGCGCTCTTACCGCACCGTTTCACCCTTACCACCGCGAAGGTGGCGGTCTGTTTTCTGTGGCACTTTCCCGCGGGTCGCCCCGGGTTGCCGTTAGCAACCACCCTGCTCTGTGAAGTCCGGACTTTCCTCGACTCGACTGGCGAACCAACGAGCCGCGGTCGCCCGGCCAACTCGTCCGCATGATCACCGTACTCGCTGCTGGATGCCCAGGCCAGCAGGCGTCTACGCCGCGTGCAAATCCGTGAGTGTCATTGCGACGGCGACTTCCATCTCACTAACCTCGACCCGCGACGGACCGCGCGGCAGCGGCAGGGTTCTGGAGCTGTAACGCGCGCCGGTCGGCGTAGTGAAGTCCGCTGTGTGTCTGTGGCTTTCATCGATAGATGTTTCGACCTGCCAACCGTCAACTTCTTTGACGTAGTTGCATCGCTCGCATGACCCGAGCCCGTTCTCGGCGGAAGTCTTGCCATCACGGTGCCACGGAGTCGCGTGGTCGCGGTGGCGGATCGGCGCATCGCAGTACGGAGTGCGGCATCGTTGGTCGCGTAACCCGATGAATGTCGTCAACCCGCGCGGGAACAACCGGGCGCGTGACTCCATCGCAACCAGAGCGCCGGAGCGGGGGTGGGCGTACAGTCGGCGCAGCGTGGCCCGCGACCGTGGATCGGTGACGGCGCCGGAGACTAGTCCGCGGGCGACCGCCGCCGGAATGGGGCCGTAGCCGCAGATATCGGCTGGCGCCGTCGAATCCCCCAGCAGGGTTTCATCCGAGAGCACGAGGTTGACCGCGATCGGCGTCGCTGCCGCCGCGCACCGGCCGGTGACCCGCTCGATCAGAGTGTCAGCCATGACCTGTCCACGTGAGCGTCCGTCGAAGGTGGTCTCGGCGGTACGGCGCAGCGCCGCATATACGGAGACACCCTGGGCAACAGGCAACAGCGCAGTCAGATAGGTCATGGTGTCCGGTGCGGGCCGGATGGTCACCGTGCGCTCGGTTTCGGCTTTGGCGGCTCGGTCGACGACGGTGTGCGGATCGAGTCGGTAGGCAATCGCCTTGGCCGCCGCGGCCACCCGGGCATCGCCCATTCGCTCCAGGCCCGCCGGATCGCCACATAACTCGGCGTCGAGCACTTGGCGGTCCTCGACGTCCAGACATGCGCTTTCCCGGACGATCAACGTGGCGCGCCACTCCGAGAGCAGGCCGGACTCCAGCGCGGCCAGAGTATGCGGCATCTCGTGGACGAGTGCTTTAGCGAACCCAAGATGCCGGCTGCCGCGAGCCGGGGAATCCCGGCGGCCAGCGCGACCTCGCTGGCTACGCCGCGCCCACGCCGCGCCGCCGGCATCCCCGCCGCGGCCTCCGCGGCCCGTCGCCGCGCATCCAACGCGGCCGCGGCCCGAGCCTGGCCGGCGGCCGCCGCCGACTTCAGTCGCTCGAGGTCGGCAATACGCTGGACCAGCGCCGATTCATCAGCGGTCGGGTCAACCATCGCCACTACTTCGAACATATATTCGATAATACCCGGCCCGGGCGACACTGCCTATCGTGAGAACGGTGACGCAGGTCAATAGGTGGCGCAAGCGCGTCGCGGCCGCTGACTGGGACGCAGTAGCCGCCGCGGTCGACGACTACGGCGGTGCGCTGCTGCCCCGGCTCCTCACTCGCACCGAGGCGGTAAAGCTGCGCAAGCTCTACGCCCGCGACGACTTGTTCCGCAAGACCATCGACATGCAGCGGCACCGCTACGGCGCGGGCGAGTATCGATACTTCCACGCGCCGTATCCCGAGCCGATCGAAGAGCTGAAGCAGGCCCTGTATCCGCGGCTGCTGACGATCGCGCGGGACTGGTACACCAAGCTCGGCCGTGACGCCCCGTGGCCAGACACGCTCGACGAATGGCTGCGAATGTGTCATGCCGCGGGGCAGTCCAGGTCGACGGCGCTGATGCTGAAATACGGGGCCGACGACTGGAACGCCCTGCATCGAGACCTATACGGCGACTTGGTCTTTCCGCTGCAGGTGGTGATCAACCTGTCCGAGCCGGAAACCGACTACACCGGCGGCGAATTCCTGTTGGTCGAGCAACGGCCGCGGGTACAGTCTCGCGGCACCGCAATCCAGCTGCCGCAGGGCCACGGCTTTGTATTCACCACCCGCGATCGTCCGGTACGCTCCACCCGCGGCTGGTCGGCATCACCTGTGCGCCATGGTCTTTCGGTGGTCCGCTCCGGTGAGCGCTATGCGCTCGGCCTGATCTTTCACGACGCCGCCTGACTCGCGCTAGAGGTACGCCGTCTGGTTCACCAGCCGCACCGACGACGCGCCGTCGGGGTAGAACTCGGCGATGGAGAGCGACGCCAGATCCAGATGCAGCCGGTAGAGAATGCCGGGCCCGGCGTCGAGCGCGATGCGCAGCAGCATCTTGATCGGCGTCACATGCGACACCACCAGTACCGTTGTGCCGCCGTGCTCCTCGACGATCCGGTCGCGCGCCCGCACGACTCGCCGGTGCACCGCGTCGAAGCTTTCCCCGCCCGGCGGTGTCGTGCTGGTGTCGCGCAGCCAGCGCCGGTGCAGCTCCGGGTCGCGTTCGGCCGCTTCGGAAAACGTCAACCCTTCCCAGCCGCCGAAGTCGGTTTCGACCAGGTCGTCGTCGACGGTCACGTCCAGGCCCAGCGCCTTGGCCGCCGTCGTCGCCGTGTCGTAGCAGCGCTGCAGCGGCGAGCTGAGGACCGCGGCGATCCCGCCGCGCTGAGCCAGATACCGCGCCGCCGCGTCGGCCTGGCGCCAGCCCAGGTCGGTGAGCGCTGGATTGCCGCGGCCCGAATAGCGCCGCTCAACAGACAGTTCGGTCTGACCGTGCCGCAACAGCAGCAGCCGGGTAGCGGCACCGCGCGCACCGGTCCACCCCGGCGCCGTCGCAGGCGCGGTTTCGGTTGCGGCCGTGCCGGATTCGACCTCCGCCGCGGCGTCCATCGCCTCATTGGCCAGCCGGTCGGCGTAGGAGTTCTGCGCGCGCGGCACCCAGGAATAGCTGATCGCCTCGAACCGCGACGCGAGTGCGCGCGCCTGGGCATGCAGTGCCGCCAGGTCGGGGTTCTTGACCTGCCAGCGTCCGGACATCTGCTCGACCACCAGCTTGGAGTCCATCGAGACGGCGACGTCGGTGGCGCCCAGTTTCGCGGCCTCCTCCAAACCGGCGATCAGCCCGCGGTATTCGGCGACGTTGTTGGTGGCCCGGCCGATCGCCTGCTTGCTTTCGGCCAGGACGGCCGAACGGTCCGCCGACCACACCACCGATCCGTATCCGGCCGGACCGGGGTTGCCGCGCGACCCGCCGTCGGCCTCGACGATGACTCTCACTGGCCGAACCCCTTGACCCGCAGCAGAATTGCTCCGCATTCCGGGCAGCGCAGCACGTCGTCGTCGGCGGCCGTCGCGATCCGGGAAAGCTCGCCGCGGTCGATCTCGAGCCGGCAGGCGCCGCAGCGGCGGCCCTGCAGCGGCCCGGCCCCCGGGCCCCCGCGAGCGCGCTGCCGTTCGTACAGCGCGACCAGCTCGGGGTCCAGGGCCGCGGTCAGTTCGTCGCGCCGCGTCGAGCGCTGCTGGCGGGTCTGGTCGATTTCGGCGAGCGCGTTGTCGAGAGCCTGCTGCGCGGCACTCAATTCGGCCTGCAAGCCGTCGATCGCCGCCAGTTCAGCATCCTGTCGGGCCTGCAACTCCTCGCGGCGCTCCATGACCTCCAGCAACGAATCCTCCAGGCTGGACTGGCGCCGCTGCAGCGTTTCCAGCTCGTGCTGCAGTTCGGACAGTTGCTTGGCATCGGCCACCGACTGCAGCAGCGCGCGGTCGCGGTCTTCGCGCTGGCGCACGGCGTCGATCTCGGATTCGAATCGCGCGACTTGGGCGTCCAAGTCCTCCAGCGCGATTCGCAGCGCCACCAGCCGGTCGTTGGCCGCGCCGTAGTCGGCCTGTATCCGCTCGTAGTCCTGCTGTTCGGGCAGATGGCCGGCCCGATGTGTCAGACGAGCCAGCTCGGCGTCCAGCTCGGCCAACTCGAGCAGCGAACGCTGTTGGGCTACTGCGGCTTTCACGTGTGTTGGCCTCCGGCGATGTTGTCGACGTTCCAGGGATCGGTACGGACGGGGCACACCCACACCGGTAGCGCGTTGTCGAAAGCGGACCGCAATACCTCGGCGGCCTGGTCGCACCACGGGTATTCGCTGGCCCAGTGTGCGACGTCGATCAGTGCCACCTCGGACACGCGGCGGTGTTCGTCGGCCGGGTGGTGGCGCAGGTCGGCGGTGACATAGGCCTGCACCCCGGCCGCCGCCACGGCGTCCAGCAACGAGTCGCCGGCACCGCCGCAGACCGCGACCCGCGACACCGGCATATCGGGATCACCGGCGGCGCGCACTCCCCACGACGTCTTCGCCAGGCCCGCATTCACGCGGGAGACGAAGGCGCGCAACGGTTCCGGCGCAGGCAGCGTGCCGATGCGGCCCAACCCGACGTCGGTGGGTGTCGCGGCCAGCGCCACGATGTCGAACGCCGGTTCCTCGTAGGGATGGGCGGCGCGCATCGCGGCCAGCACCTCGCGGCGTGCCCGGGCCGGTGCGACGACCTCCACCCGGTCCTCGACCACCCGCTCGACGGCGCCCACGCTGCCGATGGCGGGCGTTGCCGCGTCGCCCGGCAAGAATTGGCCGGTGCCGGTGACGCTCCAACTGCATTGCGAATACTCGCCGATGACGCCGGCGCCCGCCGCAAAGACCGCGCCCCGGACCGCGTCCGCGTTTTCCGGCGGCACGAAGATCACCCACTTGTCCAGGTCGGTGGCCGCGGGCAGCGGTTCCAACACCGCCTCGACGGTCAACCCGAGCGCCTGCGCCAGCGCGTCGGACACCCCCGGCGACGCCGAGTCGGCATTGGTGTGCGCGGTGAACAGCGAACGGCCTGACCGGATCAGCCGGTGGATCAGCGCGCCCTTGGCGGTGCTGGCCGCGACGGTGTCCACGCCGCGCAGCAGCAGCGGATGATGGGCCAGCAGCAGGCCGCCGTCGGGAACTTCGTCGACCACATCGGCAGTGGCGTCGACCGCTACCGTCACCGACTCCACGGGATCGTCGGGATCGCCGCACACCAGCCCGACCGAATCCCACGACTGCGCAAGCCGCGGCGGATAGGCCTCGTCGAGCACGCCGATGACGTCGCCAAGTCGAACGCTCACGGCAACACCTCGGCAAGAGCCTCGACCAGCACCGGCCACTCCGGGCGCACCGCTGCCCGCAGGTAGCGCCCGTCCAGCCCGACGAACGTGTCGCAGCGGCGAACAGCAATCCCCTTGGCGTGCAACTGCTTTCGCAGCAGCTCGGCGTCCGGCACGGTGAACAGCACAAAAGGCGCGCGGCCGTCGACCACTTCGAGCCCCAGCGACGCCAGCCCCGCCACCATCTCTGCGCGCAACGCCCCCAGCCGCTCGGCGCCCGCCACCGACTCGGCCACCGCGTCGGGCGCGCAACAGGCCGCGATCGCCGCCAACTGGAGGGTGCCCAGCGGCCAGTGCGGCCGCGAAGAGCCCAGCCGCGCAAGCACATCGGGCGCTCCCAGCACGTAGCCCACCCGCAGCCCGGCCAGCGACCAGTTCTTGGTCAGGCTGCGCAGCACCAGCACGTCGGGCAGCGAGTCACCGGCCAGCGACTCCGGTTCGCCGGGAACCGAATCGGCGAACGCCTCGTCGACGACCACGATCCGGCCTCGCCGGCGCAGCGCAAGGACCTGCTCCCGCGCGTGCAACACCGCGGTCGGGTTCGTCGGGTTGCCCACCACGACCAGATCGGCCTCGTCGGGCACCTGGATCCCGGCCAGCCCGAACGGCGGGTCGAGCACGACGTGCCGCACCGGGACACCAGCGGCGGCCAGAGTCACCTGCGGTTCGGTGAACGACGGCGCGATGATCGCGGCCAGTCTCGGGCGCAGGTTGGGCAGCAGCGCGAATCCCTCCGCCGCGCCGGCCAGCAACATCACCTCGTCGGCGGCCCGATGGTGGCGCGCGGCGACGGCCTCAACCGCGGCGCGCTCGTCGGCAACCGCCGGGTAGCGGGCCAGGTCGGGCAGCCGGACGGCCAGCCGATCGACCAGCCATGCCGGCGGCCGGCTGTCGCGGACGTTGACGGCGAAATCGAGCATCCCGGGTTCGGCGGCCTGATCGCCGTGGTAGCGCGCCGCCGCAAGCGGGGTTGGGTCCGGACTCGCCACGCTTGAAACACTAACGGTCCTGCCGACGGTGCAGGTGAGCGCGTCGGAGACAATGGGACTGTGCCAGCCAGTCCTCCGCACATGGTGATCTTCGACCTCGACGGGACGCTCACCGATTCCGCAGCCGGGATCGTGTCCAGCTTCCGCCACGCGCTGCGCCATGTCGGCGCGGCCGTGCCCGACGGCGATCTGGCCGGCCATATTGTCGGCCCGCCGATGCACCACACCCTGGCCGCGATGGGGCTCGGCGAGCACACCGACGCTGCGATCGCGGCCTACCGCGCCGACTACACCGCCCGCGGCTGGGCGATGAACAGCGTGTTCGACGGCATGGTGCCGCTGCTGGCGGACCTGCGCGCCGCCGGTGTGCGGCTGGCGGTGGCCACTTCCAAGGCCGAGCCGACAGCGCGGCGCATCCTGGCCCACTTCGGGCTCGACGGGCATTTCGAGGTCGTTGCCGGCGCCAGCGTCGACGGCTCACGCAGCAGCAAGGCCGACGTGCTGGCTCATGCGCTGGCTCAGCTGGCGCCGCTCCCCGAGCGGGTGCTGATGGTCGGCGACCGGGTGCACGACGTCGACGGCGCCGCCGCGCACGGCATCGACGCCGTGGTGGTCGGCTGGGGCTACGGCCAGGCCGACTTCGCCGACGACGCCGACGTGCAACGCGTCGCGACCGTCGCCGAATTGCGGAGGGCGCTGGGTGTCTGACCGGCGGCTGCACATCACGTTCGTCTGCACCGGCAACATCTGCCGGTCGCCGATGGCGGAAAAGATGTTCGCCCACCAGATCACCCAGCGCGGCCTCGACGACGTCGTGCGGGTCACCAGTGCGGGTACCGCCGGCTGGCACATCGGCAAGGCCGCCGACGAGCGGACCAACCGCGTGTTGCGCGCCCACGGCTATCCCACCGACCACTGCGCCGCCCAGGTCGACCTCGACCACCTGAGCGCCGACCTGGTGGTGGCGCTGGCCCGCAACCACGTGTGGCTGTTGCGGCAACTGGGCGTCGACGCGGGCCGGATCCGCATGCTGCGGTCGTTCGACCCGCGCTCGGGTGCCTATGCCCTCGACGTCGACGACCCCTACTACGGCGACCACGACGACTTCGAGGCGGCGTTCGTCGCCATCGAGGCGGCTCTGCCCGGCCTGCACAAATGGGTTGACGAGCAACTGGCGCAGAACGGGCAGCGCTGATGCGACGGCTGGCGTTCCTTGTGCGACCGGGATGGCTGGCGCTGGCGGTGGTGGTGATCGCGTTCACCTATCTGTGTTTTTCCGTGCTCGCGCCGTGGCAGCTGGGCAAGAACACCAAGACGTCGCGGGAGAACAAACAGATCGAGCAGTCGCTGAGCACGGACCCGGTTCCGGTGAAAAGCCTCTTGCCGCAGCAGGATTCGTCGGCGCCGCAGGCGCAGTGGCGACGGGTGACGGCCAGCGGGCATTACCTGCCGCACGTGCAGGTGCTGGCCCGGCTGCGGGTGGTCGGCGGCGAGCCGGCGTTCGAGGTGCTGGTGCCGTTCGTCGTCGACGGCGGCCCCACCGTGCTGGTCGACCGCGGCTACGTTCGGCCCGAGCAGGGTTCACGGGTGCCGCCGATTCCACCGCCGCCCGCCGAGACGGTGAGCATCACCGCGCGGCTGCGCGACTCCGAGCAGCCGGTGCAAGACAAAGAGCCATTCACCAAAGACGGTGTGCAGCAAGTCTATTCGATCGACATCGGGCAGATCGCACAGTTGACGGGAGTGCCGCTGGCCGGGTCGTATCTGCAGCTGGTGGACAACCAGCCCGGCGGGCTCGGTGTGCTCGGGGTGCCGCATCTGGACGCCGGGCCGTTCTTGTCGTATGGCATCCAATGGATCTCGTTCGGCATCGCCGCGCCCATCCTGTTGGGCTACTTCGTCTACGCCGAGGTCCGCGCCCGTCGCGCCGAGAAAGCGGCAGCGAAGTCGGCGCCGAAGACCGTCGAGGAGAAGCTCAGCGACCGCTACGGGCGGCGGCGCTAACCACCGCCGCGGCCGCCAGTTGCACGGCCATGGATAGTCGTACCGCGCGGCGCAGGTCGGCCACCGTCGGGGCCGGCCCGTCGCCGAGGGTGGGCCGGATCTGCAGCCCGTACTGGTAGTGCGTCGGCCCCCCGAGCCGCACACCCAGCGCTCCGGCGAACGCCGCCTCGACGACCCCGGCGTTCGGGCTGGGATGCCGGGCCGCGTCGCGGCGCCACACGCTCAGCGCGGCCGAGGGCGAGCCGCCGACGATCGGCGCACACACCGCGACCAGCGTCGCGGTCACCCGCGCTGCCACATAGTTGGCCACGTCGTCCAATCGTGCGGCGGCCCAGCCGAATCGGGCGTGGCGCGGCGAACGGTGGCCGATCATCGAGTCCAGCGTGTTGATGCCGCGGTACACCAGCACCCCGGGCACCCCGCTGATGGCGGCCCACAACAGCGGCGCCACCTGTGCGTCGGAGGTGTTCTCGGCGACCGACTCCACCGCCGCGCGGGCCAGCCCGTCGGCGTCGAGCAGGTCAGGGTCACGGCCGCACAGCGACGGCAGCAACTCCCGGGCCCCGTCAATGTCGCCACGACCCAACAGCTCCGACATCGCCGATCCGGTGCGCGCAAGCGACGTGCCGCCCAGCGCGATCCAGGTAGCCGCCCCGGTCACCCCCACGGACCACACCGAACCCCGCCGCGCGGCGAAATGCTGCGCCGTCGCACCAAAAAGGCCCAGCGCGCCGATCAGCACGCCGACATGCAGCGCGCCCGCAAGCCGAGAATCGCGGTAGGTGAACCGCTCCACCGCCGCGGCTACTGCGCCGAAGCCCGCGACCGGATGACCGTGCCGCGGGTCGCCGAGCACCAAATCGGCCAGAGAGCCGACCAGCACACCGGTGAGCCGGGTCCGCCCAAACACCCCGGCAGCCTCTCACACGTGGTCTACTCGGGTTTATGAAGCGATCCGGTGTCGCCGACCTGCTGAACTCCGCCGCCATGCTGCTGCCCGCCGCGAACGTGATCATGCAGCTGTCCTTGCCCGGCGTCGGCTACGGCGTCCTGGAAAGCCCCGTCGACAGCGGCAACGTCTACAAGCATCCGTTCAAGCGGGCCCGCACCACCGGCACGTATCTGGCCGTCGCCACCATAGGCACAGAACAAGACCGCGAGCTGATCCGCACCGCGGTCGACACCGCGCATCGGCAGGTGCGCTCCCGGCCGTCAAGCCCGGTGTCCTACAACGCCTTTGACCCGCGACTGCAGCTGTGGGTGGCCGCGTGCCTGTACCGCTACTTCGTCGACCAGCACGAGTTCTTGCACGGCCCGCTCGACGACGCCAGCGCCGACGCCGTCTATCAAGACGCCAAGCGGCTGGGCACCACGCTGCAGGTGCGGGAGGGCATGTGGCCCCCGGACCGCGTCGCGTTCGACGAGTACTGGAAACGCACTCTCGACGAGCTACGCATCGATCCCCCAATGCGCGAGCATCTTCGCGGGGTGGCGTCGATGGCGTTCCTGCCGTGGCCGATGCGGGTGCTGGGGCGGTTCAACCTGTTCGCGACGACGGGTTTTCTGGCTCCTGAGTTCCGGGCGATGATGCAGCTGGACTGGTCGCAATCCCAGCAGCGCCGCTTCGAGTGGCTGCTCTTTGCGTTGCGGCTGGCCGACCGGCTGATCCCGCACCGGGTCTGGATATTCGGCTATCGACTTTATCTGTGGGACATGCGATTCCGTGCGTGGCGCGGCTGGCGAATCGTGTAGTGGCTAGCCGAACATCACGAGCAGCACCATGGCGATCATGCACAGCACCGCCGTCCAAAACCACGGCTGCAGCAGAATGCGCTCGTTGGTTTCCTCGGTCTGGCGGGGACGGGACGTTGTACGTTCGGGCGTCAACTGTGAAGTCATACTAACTATCGTGACCGATTAGCCGACCTTAGTAAATGTGTTGCTGGCCTCACCCATCTGTGTTTGCGACCCAGATCACACTGTCTGAAAGAGAGGCGAAGTTCATGGCATTCCCGGCGCTCAACCACGTCGCGGTCACCGTGCGCGACATCGAGGTCAGCGGCCCCTGGTACCGCCAGCTATTCGGCGCCGATCCGGTGCTCGACGAGCACACCGACGGCGGCTTCCGGCATCTGGTGTGGATGCTCGACGGAGGCACGCTGTTCGGCGTCCATCAGCATGAGCGGTCGGCTCCTGACGAGCGATTCAGCGAGTTCCGCGTCGGCCTCGACCATGTCGGCTTCGGCTGCGCCAACCGCGCCGAGCTGGAGACGTGGCTGACGCGGCTGAACGAACTCGGCGTCCACCACGGCGGGATCGTGGATGCCGGCTACGGCTCGGGCCTGAGCTTTCGTGACCCCGACGGGATCGCGCTGGAGTTCTTCGCCGGACCGGAATGAGCCAGAGGGGTGGGCGCGGACGGGATCGAACCGCCGACCGCTGGTGTGTAAAACCAGAGCTCTACCACTGAGCTACGCGCCCGTGCCGCGACAGGCTACACGGCTGTGCGAGCCGCGCCCAAACGCCGGCGATACTGCCGAACGTGCGCAGAATCGGGATTGGACGCGGCGTGTCGACCGGGGACACGCACGCTCGGCGAGGAGGCGACTCACGCTTTCAGTGCTGCGAGTGCGTCGGTCCACAGCCGCTGATCGCGGGTCTCGCCCGGCTGTTTCATCTCCGCGAACCGGATGACCCCCGACCGGTCGATGACGAAGGTGCCCCGGTTGGAATAGCCGGCGTTCTGGTTGAACACGCCGTAGGCCTGGCTGACCGCGCCGTGCGGCCAGAAGTCCGACAACACCGGGAACAAGAAACCGCTTCCGGCGGCCCACACCTTGTGGGTGGGCGGCGGGCCCACCGAGATCGCCAGCGCCACGCTGTCGTCGTTTTCGAAGTCAGGCAAGTGATCCCGCAACTGGTCGAGCTCGCCCTGGCAGATGCCGGTGAACGCCAGCGGGAAGAACACCAGCAACACGTTTTTCTCGCCGCGGTAGTCGGACAGGGTGACCGGCTGCTGGTTCTGGTCGCGCAGGGTGAAATCGGGTGCCTCGGTTCCGACGCTGAGCATCAGCGCCGCCCCGCCCGGGACTTGGGCTGCACCAACCGGCTCGCGCTCCAGTCACCCAGGCTCACCGACGATGTCGGCATCAGGCCGGCGGTGGGCGCCGACTCCGCGATCTCGGCGGGCAGCACGTGGCCGGGCCGACCGGTTTTGGGAGTCAGCACCCAGATCACACCGTCGTCGGCCAGCGGGGTGATTGCGTCCATCAAGGTGTCGACCAGATCTCCGTCGCCGTCCCGCCACCACAACAGCACGACGTCGACCACCTCGTCGGTGTCTTCGTCGAGCAGTTCGCTGCCGCAGGCTTCCTCGACGTCGGCGCGGATGTCGTCGTCGGTGTCCTCATCCCAGCCCCACTCCTGGACAACCTGGCCCTTCTGGATGCCCAGTTTGCGGGCGTAGCTCGGGGCGTCGTCCGCCGCGACCACCGTGCGCCTCCTTAGTCTTGTGCATCAACACGCCGTGCGATGCGCACTATCGTCGCACAGCAATCGGCGTCACGAGTACGCAAGGCACGCCTTGACCGTTCTGGACTTGGTGTCGTTGAGCTGATCGACGCGCTGGTTGAACTCCGATGTCGGCGCGTGGGCGCGAATGGCCTTCGCCACGTCCCGGGATGCGTCGACGTAGGCGTTGAGAGCCTCACGCAGCTCCTGCGACAACGGCTCGCTGATGCTTCCGGCGACGACGTCGGCGCTGTTGTTGAGCGCGTCGATGGCCGGGCCTTCGGCGGCGGCGGTGTCACCGCCCTGATTGAACGCCCCCACAAAGGCATTCACCTTTTCGATGGCTTCCTTGCTGCTGCTCGCAAACGACTCACACGCCTTGACCACCGCCCGCGTTGTCAACGACTGCTGGCGCTGCGTCTCGCGGATCCGTGAGGTCGCCGACGACGCCGACACCGACGCGGACACCGAGGCCCGGTACGCCGGGGCAACCGCGGTGTCGACGGTCGCGGTGCCCTCGGTGACGCTGGTACATCCGACGATCGCCATCAGCATCGCCGCGACACTGCCGAGCACCAGCAGGCCAAGGCGCAATCGGCGTCCACTCAGCCGCATCGCGGCCTGCCATCGGACCAGCACACCGACTGACGTTACCGGTTCAGACGGCCCCTACGCGGCGGGGGCTGGCGTGCGGCACGATAGGGGGATACAACCGAAAACGACACGGCGGGGATGGGCCACAAGCAGCTGAACCGCCACGCAAGGAGTAGCGAGTTGACTACCGAGTTCGTACGCCACGATCTGGCGAAAAACTCAAGTACCGCAAGCGATCACGACCGGGTGCGGGTGATCCGTGAAGGGGTGGCGTCGTATCTGCCCGACATCGACCCGGAAGAGACGTCGGAGTGGCTGGAGTCCTTCGACGAGCTGCTGGAGCGCTCCGGGCCGTCGCGGGCCCGCTATCTGATGCTGCGGCTGCTGGAACGGGCCGGCGAGCAGCGGGTCGCCATTCCGGCGCTGACGTCCACCGACTACGTCAACACGATTCCGACCGAGCTGGAGCCGTGGTTCCCCGGCGACGAGGACGTCGAACGCCGCTACCGGACCTGGATCCGGTGGAACGCGGCGATCATGGTGCACCGCGCCCAGCGGCCGGGAGTCAGTGTGGGCGGCCACATTTCGACCTATGCCTCCTCGGCCGCGCTGTACGAGGTCGGCTTCAACCACTTCTTCCGCGGCAAGTCGCACCCCGGCGGCGGGGACCAGGTCTTCATCCAGGGCCACGCCTCCCCCGGCATCTACGCGCGCGCGTTCCTGGAGGGCCGGTTGACCGCCGAGCAGCTCGACGGCTTCCGCCAGGAACACAGTCACCCCGGCGGCGGGCTGCCGTCCTACCCGCATCCGCGGCTGATGCCCGACTTCTGGGAATTCCCCACCGTGTCGATGGGCCTGGGCCCGATGAACGCCATCTACCAGGCACGGTTCAACCACTACCTGCACGACCGGGGCATCAAGGACACCTCCGATCAGCACGTGTGGTGTTTCTTGGGCGACGGCGAGATGGACGAACCGGAAAGCCGCGGCCTGGCTCACGTCGGCGCGCTGGAGGGACTGGACAACCTGACCTTCGTGATCAACTGCAACCTGCAGCGCCTCGACGGCCCGGTGCGCGGCAACGGCAAGATCATCCAGGAGCTGGAGTCGTTCTTCCGCGGCGCGGGCTGGAACGTGATCAAGGTGATCTGGGGCCGCGAGTGGGACGCGCTGCTGCAGGCCGACCGCGACGGCGCCCTCGTCAACCTGATGAACACGACGCCCGACGGTGATTACCAGACGTACAAGGCCAACGACGGCGCCTACGTGCGCGACCACTTCTTCGGCCGCGACCCCCGCACCAAGGCGCTGGTGGAAAACATGACCGACGCCGAGATCTGGAACCTCAAGCGCGGCGGCCACGACTACCGCAAGGTCTACGCCGCCTACCGCGCCGCCGTCGACCACAAGGGTCAGCCGACGGTGATCCTGGCCAAGACCATCAAGGGCTATTCGCTGGGCGCGCACTTCCAGGGGCGCAACGCCACCCACCAGATGAAAAAGCTTGCGCTGGAAGACCTTAAGGCTTTCCGCGATTCCATGCGGATCCCGATCAGCGACGCTCAGCTGGAGGAAGACCCCTACCTGCCGCCGTACTACCACCCCGGCTCCGAAGCGCCCGAGATCCGTTACCTGCTCGACCGCCGTCGCACCCTCGGCGGCTTCGTGCCCGAGCGCCGGACCAAGTCCAAGGCGCTGACGCTGCCCGGCCGCGACACCTACAAGTCGCTGAAAAAGGGCTCCGGCCAACAGGAAGTCGCCACCACCATGGCGACGGTGCGCACCTTCAAGGAAGTGTTGCGGGACAAGGAGGTTGGCCCGCGGATCGTCCCGATCATTCCCGACGAGGCCCGCACGTTCGGCATGGACTCGTGGTTCCCGAGCCTGAAGATCTACAACCGCAACGGCCAGCTCTACACCGCCGTCGACGCCGAGCTGATGCTGGCCTACAAGGAAAGCGAAGTCGGCCAGATCCTGCACGAGGGCATCAACGAAGCCGGCTCGGTGGCGTGCTTCACCGCGGCGGGCACCTCGTATGCGACGCACAACGAGCCGATGATCCCGATCTACATCTTCTATTCGATGTTCGGGTTCCAGCGCACCGGCGACGGGCTCTGGGCCGCCGGCGACCAGATGGCCCGCGGATTTTTGCTCGGCGCCACCGCCGGGCGCACCACGCTGACCGGCGAGGGATTGCAGCACGCCGACGGTCACTCGCTGCTGCTGGCGGCCACCAATCCCGCGGTGGTCTCCTATGACCCTGCGTTCGCCTACGAGATCGCCTACATCGTCGAAAGCGGGCTGGCCCGCATGTACGGCGAGAACCCGGAGAACATCTTCTTCTACATCACCGTCTACAACGAGCCGTACGTGCAGCCGCCCGAGCCGGAGAACTTCGACCCGGAGGGCCTGCTGCGGGGCATCTACCGGTACCGGAAGGCGACGGAATCCCGGTCCAATACCGCGCACATCCTGGCCTCCGGAGTGGCGATGCCGTCGGCGCTCCAAGCCGCCGACATGCTGGCCGCTGAGTGGGATGTCGCTGCCGACGTGTGGTCGGTGACCAGTTGGAGCGAACTCAACCGCGACGGGGTGGCGATCGAGCGGGAGAAGCTGCGCCACCCGGACCGGCCGGCCGGCGAGGCCTATGTCAGCAAGGCGCTGTCGCAGGCCAGCGGCCCCATCGTCGCAGTGTCGGACTGGATGCGCGCGGTGCCCGAGCAGATCCGGCCGTGGGTGCCGGGCACCTACGTGACGCTGGGCACCGACGGGTTCGGCTTTTCCGACACCCGGCCCGCCGCCCGTCGGTACTTCAATACCGATGCGGAGTCGCAGGTCGTCGCGGTGCTCGAGGCGCTGGCCCGCGAGGGCGAGATCGACCCGTCGGTGCCGACGGCGGCGGCGCGCCAGTACAAGATCGACGACGTGCAGGCCGCGCCGGGCCAGACGTCCGACCCGGGGGTGGCGTAACCGCTCGCCGACCCTAGGCACGTTTTGGCGGAAACATCCAGAAAAGCGGCGTAGCTTTTAGGAGTGGCCGACAAGAATATTGGGCAGTTTGTCCTGCCGCGTACCACGCTCGAGCTGTTGGACGTGGCCCCCGAGTCGCTGCTGCGGCGGCTCAAGCAGCTGTCGGGCCGGATAGCCACCGAGGCCGTCTCGGCGATGCAGGACCGGTTGCCGTTCTTCGCCGACCTGGAAGCCTCCCAGCGCGCCAGCGTGGCGCTGGTGGTGCAGACCGCGGTGGTGAACTTCGTCGAATGGATGCGCGACCCGCGCAGCAACATCAGCTACACCGCGCAGGCCTTCGAGCTGGTGCCGCAGGAGCTGCGCAACCGAATCGCGTTGCGCCACACCGTCGACATGGTCCGGATCACGATGGAGTTCTTCGAAGAAGTCGTCCCGATGGTGGCCCGCTCCGAAGAAGAGGTCACCGCGCTCACCGTCGGCATCCTCAAGTACAGCCGCGACCTGGCGTTCACCGCCGCCACCGCCTATGCCGACGCCGCCGAAGCCCGCGGCACCTGGGACAGCCGGATGGAGGCCAGCGTGGTGGACGCGGTGGTGCGCGGCGACACCGGCCCCGAGCTGTTGTCCCGGGCGGCCGCCCTGAACTGGGACACCACCGCGCCGGCGACCGTGGTCGTGGGCACCCCCGCGCCGGGCCGGGAAGCGCACGCCAGCCAGGACGTCCGGGATATCGCCACCCGTCACGGCCGGGCGGCGCTCACCGACGTGCACGGCACCTGGCTGGTGGCGATCGTCTCCGGCCAGCTCACGCCCACCGAGAAGTTCTTCGGCGATCTGATGGCCGCCTTCTCCGACGGTCCGGTGGTGATCGGACCGACGGCGCCGATGCTGACCGCCGCCTACCACAGCGCCAGCGAGGCGATCTCGGGGATGAACGCCGTCGCCGGGTGGAGTGGCGCACCGCGGCCGGTGCTGGCCCGCGAGCTGCTGCCGGAGCGGGCGCTGATGGGCGACGCCTCGGCGATCGCGGCGTTACACACGGACGTGATGCGGCCGCTGGCCGACGCCGGACCCACGCTCACCGAGACCCTGGACGCCTATCTGGACTGCGGCGGCGCGATCGAGGCGTGCGCCCGCAAGTTGTTCGTTCATCCAAACACCGTGCGCTACCGGCTGCGGCGGATCGCCGACTTCACCGGGCGCGACCCCACCCAGCCGCGCGATGCCTACGTGCTCCGGGTGGCAGCTACCGTGGGTCACCTCGCCTACCAGGCGCAGCACACCAGCAGCACAACGAACACTGTGACGCCCGTCACCACGCCGGTGGCGAAGGACCTGGTCGAGCCGTCGGCCGGGCACCGCGTCGAGTGAGCAAGTTGCGGCACGATATCAAACAGATCGCATCCAAAGCCGTTTTGTGGGGTCTCCACAAAAACCTAAGACAAGGTTCATAATCTGTTACACCCCGCAAAACCGTCTTCACAGTGTTCTCTTAAACACGTGATTGCGTTGCTTGCGCCCGGACAGGGATCGCAGACTCCCGGAATGCTGTCGCCGTGGCTGGAGTTGCCCGGCGCGCCGGACCAGCTTGCCGCGTGGTCGACGGCCAGTGGTCTGGACCTTGCCCGGTTGGGCACCACCGCTTCGGCCGAGGAGATTACCGACACCGCGATCACCCAGCCGCTGGTCGTGGCTGCCACCCTGCTGGCCCACCAGGAGCTCACCCGGCGAGGGCTGTTCAGCGACGCCGCCACCGTCGTGGCCGGCCACTCCGTCGGCGAGATCGCGGCCTACGCGATCGCCGGCGTCATCTCGGCCGACGAAGCCGTCTCGCTGGCCGCCACCCGCGGCGCGGAGATGGCCAAGGCCTGCGCCAACGAGCCGACGGGCATGTCGGCGGTGCTGGGCGGCGACGAAGCCGAGGTGTTGGCGCGTCTCGAGCAGCTCGACCTGGTGCCCGCCAACCGCAACGCCGCGGGCCAGATCGTCGCCGCCGGCCGCCTGGACGCGCTGCAAAAGCTGGCCGAAGACCCGCCGGCCAAGGCCCGGGTGCGCGCGCTGGCCACCGCCGGCGCCTTCCACACCGAGTTCATGGCCTCGGCGCTCGACGGCTATGCCGCCGCGGCGGCGAAGGTCACGCCGGCCGAGCCCACCACGACGTTGCTGTCGAACCGCGACGGGCAGCCGGTATCGTCGGCAGCCGACGCGATGGAAAAGCTCGTCGCGCAGCTGACCCGTCCGGTGCGCTGGGACCTGTGCACCGAGACCATGCGTCAGCGCAATGTCACGGCGATCGTCGAGTTCCCACCTGCGGGCGCTCTCGCGGGCATCGCCAAGCGTGAACTTCGCGGGGTTCCGACGCATGCCGTCAAGTCCCCCGCAGACCTGGACGGGTTAACGGAGCTCTAACGCCGGTCTCGCCGCCAGTACAACCGCATATCGCACGTTTCATCCAGTAACACAACACATTACGAAGGGAAGCTCACCGTGCCCGTCACTCAGGAAGAAATCATCGCCGGTCTCGCCGAGATCATCGAAGAGGTCACCGGCATCGAGCCGTCCGAGATCACACCGGAGAAGTCGTTCGTCGACGACCTGGACATCGACTCGCTGTCGATGGTCGAGATCGCGGTGCAGACCGAGGACAAGTACGGCGTCAAGATCCCCGACGAGGACCTCGCAGGGCTCCGCACCGTCGGTGACGTCGTCAACTACATCCAGAAGCTCGAGGAAGAGAACCCCGAGGCTGCCGCTGCCATCCGCGAAAAGATCGAGGCGGAGAACCCCGACAAGGTCGAGGCCGTCCGCGCCAGGCTGGAAGCAGAGAGCAAGTGACCAAACCTTCCACTGCTAACGGCGGTTACCCCAGCGTTGTGGTAACCGCCGTCACGGCGACGACGTCGATCGCGCCGGACATCGAGAGCACGTGGAAGGGTTTGTTGGCCGGCGAGAGCGGCATCCACGTCCTCGAGGACGAGTTCGTCTCCAAGTGGGATCTGCCGGTCAAGATCGGCGGACACCTCAAGGAGCCCGTCGACGACCACATGGGCCGGCTGGAGTTGCGGCGGATGTCGTATGTCCAGCGGATGGCCAAGCTGCTCAGCGGCCAGCTGTGGGAGACCGCAGGCAGCCCCGATGTCGACCCTGACCGGTTCGCCGTCGTGGTCGGCACCGGGCTGGGCGGCGCCGAGCGGATCGTCGAAAGCTACGACCTGATGAACGAGGGCGGCCCCCGCAAGGTGTCGCCGCTGGCGGTGCAGATGATCATGCCCAACGGCGCCGCGGCGACGGTGGGTCTGCAGCTGGGCGCCCGCGCCGGGGTGATGACCCCGGTGTCGGCGTGTTCGTCGGGTTCGGAGGCCATCGCACACGCGTGGCGGCAAATCGTCATGGGTGACGCGGACATCGCCGTGTGCGGCGGTGTCGAGGGCGGCATCGAGGCGCTGCCGATCGCGGCGTTCTCGATGATGCGGGCGATGTCGACGCGCAACGACGATCCCGAAGGGGCGTCGCGCCCGTTCGACAAGGACCGCGACGGCTTCGTGTTCGGCGAGGCGGGCGCGCTCATGGTCATCGAGACCGAGGAGCACGCCAAGGCCCGCGGCGCCACGCCGCTGGCCCGGTTGATGGGTGCCGGCATCACGTCGGACGCCTTCCACATGGTGGCGCCGGCTCCGGACGGTGTGCGTGCCGGTAAGGCGATGCAGAGGGCGATGGAGCTGGCGGGCTTGTCCGCCAAGGACATTGACCACATCAACGCGCACGCCACGGCCACGCCGATCGGTGATACGGCCGAGGCCAACGCCATTCGGGTCGCCGGGTGTGAAAGCGCCGCGGTGTACGCGCCGAAGGGAGCGCTGGGCCACTCCATCGGTGCGGTCGGGGCGCTGGAGTCGGTGTTGACCGTGCTGACGCTGCGCGACGGTGTCATCCCGCCCACGCTGAACTACCACACCCCGGACCCGGAAATCGATCTCGACGTGGTAGCCGGCGAACCCCGTTATGGCGACTACAAGTACGCCATCAACAACTCGTTCGGGTTCGGCGGACACAACGTCGCGATCGCCTTCGGGCGCTACTGAGCACGACGTCCGGCGACGACACGGGCTGCGAGCGGTCCGCAGCGGAGCCGGGCAAGTACGGAAGGAATTTTCGGAAGACCAATGGCATCGTTGGCCACGGGGAAAGGTTTCCCCAATGTCGTCGTCACCGGCATTGCGATGACGACTGCCCTTGCATCCGATGCGGAGACCACCTGGAAGCTGTTGCTGGACGGGCAAAGCGGGATCCGCACTCTCGACGACCCGTTCGTCAAAGAGTTCGACCTGCCGGTCCGGATCGGTGGTCACCTGGTCGAGGAGTTCGACAGCCAGCTGAACCGCATCGAGAACCGCCGGATGGGCTACCTGCAGAAGATGGCCACCGTGCTGGGCCGTCGAGTGTGGGACAACGCCGGCGCACCGGAGGTCGACACCAACCGGTTGGCCGTGTCCATCGGCACCGGGATGGGGTCGACGGAGGAGCTGGTCTTCGGCTACGACGACATGCGGGCGCGCGGCATGAGGGCGGTGTCGCCGCTGGCGGTGCAGATGTACATGCCCAACGGCGCGTCCGCGGCCGTCGGGCTGGAGCGGCACGCCAAGGCCGGGGTGATGACCCCGGTGTCGGCGTGTGCCTCCGGGTCGGAGGGTATCGCGCGCGCTTGGCAGCAGATTGTGTTGGGAGAGGCCGACATTGCGATCTGCGGTGGCGTCGAGACCAAGATCGAGGCGGTGCCGATCGCCGGGTTCGCCCAGATGCGCATCGTGATGTCGACCAACAACGACGACCCGCCGGGCGCCTGCCGTCCCTTCGACAAGGACCGCGACGGCTTCGTGTTCGGTGAGGCCGGCGCGCTGATGGTCATCGAGACCGAGGAGCACGCCAAGGCTCGCGGCGCCAACATCCTGGCGCGGCTGATGGGCGCCAGCATCACCTCCGACGGCTTCCACATGGTCGCCCCGGACCCCAACGGCGAGCGCGCCGGGCACGCGATGACGCGGGCGATCCAGCTGGCCGACCTCACGCCGGCCGACATCACCCACGTCAACGCGCATGCCACCGGAACCTCGGTGGGCGACCTGGCCGAGGGCAAGGCGATCAACAACGCGCTCGGCCCTGGTGGCGGGAACGCGGCGGTGTATGCGCCCAAGTCCGCGCTCGGTCACTCGGTCGGCGCGGTCGGTGCGGTGGAGTCGATCTTGACCGTGCTGGCGCTGCGGGACCAGGTCATCCCGCCGACGCTGAACCTGGTCAATCTCGACCCCGAGATCGACCTGGACGTGGTGGCGGGCAAGCCGCGACCCGGTGACTACCAGTACGCGATCAACAATTCGTTCGGATTCGGTGGACACAACGTAGCCCTGGCATTTGGCCGGTACTGATACCGAGGCGCCGCCTCGAGGAGGAGACCCGCGATGACGATCATGGCCCCGGAGGCGGTTGGCGAGTCGCTCGATCCCCGCGATCCGCTACTGCGACTGACCACGTTCTTCGACGACGACAGCGTCGAGCTGTTGCACGAGCGTGACCGCTCCGGGGTGCTGGCCGCCGCGGGCACCGTCAACGGCGTGCGCACGATCGCCTTCTGCACCGACGGCACGGTGATGGGCGGTGCGATGGGCATCGAGGGGTGCACCCACATCGTCAACGCCTACGACACCGCCATCGAGGAGCAGAGCCCGATCGTCGGTATCTGGCACTCCGGCGGTGCCCGGCTGGCCGAGGGTGTGCGGGCACTGCACGCGGTCGGCCTGGTGTTCGAGGCGATGATCCGGGCATCCGGGTACATCCCGCAGATCTCGGTCGTGGTCGGCTTCGCCGCCGGTGGCGCCGCCTACGGGCCGGCGCTGACCGACGTGATCGTGATGGCACCGGACAGCCGGGTTTTCGTGACCGGTCCCGACGTGGTGCGCAGCGTGACCGGCGAGGACGTCGACATGGCGTCGCTGGGTGGGCCCAACACCCACCACAAGAAGTCCGGGGTGTGCCACATCGTCGCCGACGACGAGCTCGACGCCTACGAGCGTGGCCGCCGGCTGGTCGGATTGTTCTGCCAGCAAGGGCATTTCGACCGCGCCAAGGCCGAGGCCCAGGACACCGACCTGCATGCGTTGCTGCCGGAGTCGGCGCGGCGCGCCTATGACGTGCACCCGATCGTGACCGCGCTGCTCGACGACGACGTGCCGTTCGACGAGTTCCAAGCCAAGTGGGCGCCGTCGATGGTGGTCGGGCTGGGCCGGCTGTCGGGCCGCACGGTCGGTGTGCTGGCCAATAACCCGCTGCGGCTGGGCGGCTGCCTGAACTCCGAAAGCGCCGAGAAGGCGGCACGTTTCGTGCGGCTGTGCGACGCGTTCGGCATTCCGCTGGTGGTGATCGTCGACGTGCCGGGTTATCTGCCGGGCGTGGACCAGGAGTGGGGCGGCGTGGTTCGCCGCGGCGCCAAGCTGCTGCACGCGTTCGGCGAGGCGACGGTGCCGCGAGTGACCCTGGTGACCCGAAAGATCTACGGCGGGGCCTACATTGCGATGAACTCGCGGTCGCTGGGCGCCACCAAGGTGTTCGCGTGGCCGGACGCCGAGGTCGCGGTGATGGGCGCCAAAGCCGCTGTCGGCATCCTGCACAAGAAGAAGCTGGCGGCCGCGCCCGAGCACGAGCGGGAAGAGCTGCACAACAAGCTGGCCGAGGAGCACGAGCGGATCACCGGCGGTGTCGATTCCGCGATCGACATCGGCGTGGTCGACGAGAAGATCGACCCGGCGCACACCCGCAGCAAGTTGACCCAGGCGCTGGCCGAGGCGCCCGCCCGCCGCGGCCGCCACAAGAACATCCCGCTGTAGTTCGCTTTGCCCGCGAGCGTGCGCAAATGTACGCAAAAACCCCGCGGGGACCGTACATTTGCGCACCCTCGCGGGTCCGCACGGGCTACCGCGTCGTGTACCCGCCGTTGGCGAAGATGGTCTGGCCGGTCACCCAGTGGCCCTCGTCGGCCAGGAACACCACGAGTGGCGCGATGTCCTCGATGCGCGTGAGCCGGTTGCCCATCGCCTGCGATTTGTGGAACTCCACGCGCTCCGGCGTCTCCTGCGGGTAGAAGAACGGCGTGTCCATCGGCCCGGGCGCAACGTTGTTCACCGAAATGCCTCGTGGCGCAAACTCTTTCGCCGCAGCGCGGGTGAAGTGCTCGACCGGGCTCTTGGCGCCGGCGTAAGTGGAGTAGCCGTCGGTGAACGCGGCCAGCAGCGCCGTCACAATCGTGATCACCGAGCCGCCGTCGTTCAGCCGCTTGCCCGCCTGCTGCAAAAAGAAGTACGCCGCCTTTGCGTTGATGTCGAACATCGAGTCGTACTCGGCCTCGGTGGTCTCGATGATGGGTTTGCGCAACACCTTCCCCACGGTGTTGATCGCGATGTCCACCCCGCCGAACGCGTCCACGGCCGCGTCGAACAGCGTCGCCACGTTGGCCGGCTCGGTGAGGTCGCCCTGCACCTTGATCGCTTTCACTCCGGCGGCTTGCGCGGCTGCCACCGTCTTGTCGGCATCCGGCTCGGACGATGCGCTGTTGTAGTGCACCGCGACGTTGACACCCCTCTCCGCCAACGTCGTCGAGATCAGGCCGCCTAAGTTCTTGGCGCCGGCGGCCACCACTGCGGATTTTCCTGTCAGGTTGCTCATGATCACGAACCTAGGCCGATCTACCACAAATGAGAAACAGTGATTGACAGTCTTTCAACAAGCAACGCTTGTAGCTAGGCTGGTCGGATGCCGGCCGTCCCCGACCTTCGCCGCCTCAGCCATTTCGTCGCGGTGGTGGAAGCTGCCGGATTCACTCGGGCGGCGCAGAACCTGCACCTGTCCCAGCAGGCACTGAGTAGCTCGGTGCAACAACTGGAAAAGGAACTCGGCGCCTCGCTGCTGGTGCGGGCCGGCCGGCGGATCTCGCTGACACCGGCCGGTCAAACACTGCTCGACGAGGGGCGCGCGCTGCTGGCCGCGGCACACACCGTCGCCCGACATACCCGGGCGGCAGCCAGCGCCCAACCCGACGAGTTCGTCGTCGGCCATTCCCCCGCGATCAGTAACGGCGAGGTGTATCGGCTACTGGAACCGGCGATCGCGGCGTCGCCGATGACGTCGTTCACCGTGGTGCAGCTCTTTCCCGACCGGCTGGTGAGCGGCGTGCAAGACGGCACGGTCCATCTCGGATTGCGCCGCGGCGTGGTCCCCCAGGAGCGATTGGCCAGCGCGGTCGCCCGGTACGACACGCTTCGTGTCGCCGTGCGCAGCGATCATCCGCTCGCCGCCGGGATGCGTATTCCGATCGCCGATTTGGCGAACGAGACCGTTGTGCTGTGGGCGCCGCCAGGAACATCGTACTACAGCGATTTCCTCGTAAACGTCTGTCGCCGAGCGGGTTTCGAACCGCACTACCGGGTCAGCCGGGTGCAGGGCTGCCCGCCGGAGGTGGCGCCGTTGACCGACGACGCCGTCGCGTTCGTGACCTCTCCCCCCGGCCCGGCGATCGGCGGTGCCGTCACCGTCGTCGACATCGACGGCCCGGTGCTGGTGCCATTGCAGGCCTTGTGGCAGCCACACACCAGTTCGGCAGTGCGAGATCTGATCCTCGACACAACCGCGACTACGTGACCGGTTTGGTGGCGGAGACGGCATGGGTGCGAATGAGCGGCAGACCCCACCAGGCCCGCCAACCGAGATCGCGGCGCTTGACGTCTGCCATGCCGAGTTCGCGCAGCCGCCTGGCGTACAGCCGGGTAAACCCGATGTCGGCGATGACAATCCGCCCGCCGGGTTGTAGCACGCGAACGGCTTCGTCGATCGCGGACAGCCGCGCCGGGTTGCCGGGCAGATTGTGGATCGCAAGGCTGCTCACGACGAGATCGAAGGATCCGTCCGGGAATTGGAGGTCGGTCATGTCCCGGGCGTGCAATTCGATACGGTCGGCGACACCCTCGGCCTCGGCGTTCGCCAGTGTCGCATCCATCGAGTTACCGGTCTGGTCGGCTCGCCAGATATCCACTCCGACAGCACGTCCGCGTGGGATCAGCTTGGCAGCTGCCAGCAAGACCGCGCCACGACCACAACCCAGATCGAGAACGCGCTCGTCGCCGCGCAGTCCAACGTCGGTGAGCAGGCGCGCCCAGACTTCGAACTTTCCGCGTCGGCTGAATCGCGCGACGCCAAGACCTTGGGCGATCAGTGCAAGGGCAACCACAGCCGCCGTCAGTCCCGCAGCAGTATGTCCGCTCGCCAGCCAGCCGGCCGCCAAACCACCCGCGGTCAGGCACAACAGCGCATAACAGGCGAAGACCACGGCGGCCGGAATCAGCCGGTAATCGCCGTCGACACCGTACCGCCCTTGCGGGCGGGCAAGATCAGGCGCCACGTCAGCCATCATCGCCTCCATACGTTGCGGCCCGGTACTCTCGGGCGAGTCGTGCGAGAATCGGAAGAGCTTTCGCTGCAGCGCGTTTCACGGTGTCGCGGCTCGGCGCAGCAGTTGGCTCGAATGCCCGCCGCACGGTGCCGGCGAGCTGGTCGGCCTTCTCTTGCAAAGTCAACCTGATCGACGGCGGGTGAAACGGTTCTGCCGCAAAGAAACCGAACACGATCGTGGGCAACGTGTAATCGAGATCTTCCACATTCAGGTCGGACCGCAGCATGCCCTCCTCCGCGAGCACACCCAGATAGTCGCGGTTCACACCAAGCTTGCTTTCCTCGAGCCGTTGATGGCGCGCCGTGGAGAGGAAGGTGCCGAGGGTGTCGGAGTCGCGGGTATAGAGCGCACGCAGCACTGGACGGTTCATCGCTTCGACGAACAGCCGGCGCAGGTAGCGATGCAACGCAACCTCTGCCGGATCGTGGCGGACCGCATCCACAATCGCGTCCGCCATCGCCGCCGCCTCGCGGGCGCTGACCGCGTGGAACACTTCCTCGCGGGAACGCCAGTGCAGATAGATCGTGCCCTTACCGACACCGGCACGGCGGGCCAGCTCATCGATCGTGACTCGCCGATAACCCCACGACAACAGCAGGTCGCGGCCGGTATCGAGAATCCGGTCGGCCCGCTCTCGCCGATCGGCACCCGCCCCTTGTGTCGTCACGCTGCCAGATTATGACCAAAATACGATTTTGGTCAACAGTCATCTCCTGACCCGGCCGAGAACCTGGCACATCACCTCGCGGAGGCTGTTTTCCGGCGACGGCGCCAGCGCCTCGACGCGCCAGGCGACGAAGTCGTCGGGGCGCACCAACAACGCCCCGTCCGACGCAAGGCCGGTGACGGCAGCCCACGCGCCGTCGACGTCGACCCCAGTTCCGATGCACCGCACGCTGATTGGCACACCCAAGGCTTTCGATACGGAGGTTGCGGCATCGGACCACGGGCCACCATCATCGCCGGTGAGGAGCGTGAATCCCGGACCGAGCAGATCGAGGGTCGACACACGCTTCCCGTCGTCGACCACCCATGCGTGCGGAACGCGGGTGCCGGGCTGTCCATGCAGTTCGTCCACCAAGGCGATGCCGGAATGAGCCGGTTCGTCGGAAACCACAGCCGCCGAGCGGTATTGGTAGCCGATCAGCAGGGCCAGCATCGGCGCTTCCTCGTCAGGCGATATCGTCGGCCGGTTGTCGTCCAGCCGGAGCATCGCCAGCCCGGGGCCGGTGAGCGACTGGCGCGCATTGAAGCGCCCCACGGGGTGCCGTTCGACGTGGTACGTGGACAGCAATGCCGGATCGGCCTTGCCCTCGAGGATGGCGGCCAGCTTCCAGACCAGGTTGTGCGCACTTTGGATTGCGGTGTTGGCTCCGCCGGCCTTGAACGGTGGCATGGTGTGTGCTGAGTCGCCGACGAGAAAGATTCGGCCGCTTTGGAATTGGCCGGCCACCCGCTCATAGGGCTGCCACGACGCCACGTCGACGACCTCGATGTCGATCGGCTCACCTATTGCCTTGGTCAGCATCTCGCGGCAACGGTCCGCGGTGAATTGTGCTGCCGTCTCCCCTTTGTCGGGAAGGTAGGTGGTGATGAACATGCCGAAGTCCTCACGTACCACCAGGAAGATGCCGTCTACGTCGTCATTTTTGACTTGCACGACGTCGCCGTCGTCGATGTCCGGCACGAATCGGCGCCACGGCGCCCGGAAGTAGATGAACACGACGTAGATCGGCAGTGCTCCGTATCCGGAGGTGGTCACGCCAAGGGCGTCGCGGATCGGGCTGTGCACGCCGTCGGCGGCCACAAGAAAGGCGGCGCGCACAGTCTGCGATGTTCCCGAATCCCGGTCGCGCACAACAGCAGTGACACCCGACTCGTCCTGTTCGAACGAGCACAACTCGGTGCCGTAATGCGCTTGGCTGCCGGTCCGCCGGACATACTCGAGCAGCATCGGTTCGAGTTCGCTCTGCGGACAGTATTGCGCGGCGGGTTCGGGGCTGAGCTCTTGGAAAGGTGCGAAGATCGCGTCGACATCCATGGCTTGCCACTGCTCGGCGCTGTTCAGCGTCGGCTTGCCGAACCCGCCCGACACACCGTCGGCGATCGCGTGCACTTCGTCGGAAAGACCCAGCCCGCGCAGGATTTCCAGACTGCGAAAGCTCAGGTTACGTGCCTTCGGGTAGATGAACACCTCTCGACGCTTCTCGACCAGCAAGGACGGCACTCCATGCTTGGCGAGCAGGGCCGCCGTGGTCAGCCCGGCAGCGCCGGCACCGACGATCAGAACCGGAACACGCGTGACGGCCATGGCCCACTCCCTTCTAGACGGAACTGATTAGTTCCGCCTAGCGACCAGAGTGGCACGGTCAACCCCAACGCGCAACTGTTACGCCCTCGGCGCGCCGGCGAGCGGCAGGATCACGTCTTCGAGCACGCGGCGGATATAGACCCGGTCGATCGGCCGTCCCGTGATCACCCTCAGGACATTGAGACCCAGGGCGACGTCAGGTATCAGACTCAGGTCGCGGCCGGCCGGGATTTCCCCACGCGCTACCGCACGGTCGAGCAGCGTCCGCACCGCATGCCGTGGCGGCGACAGCACGAGGTCGTCCATGGCGGCCGCCAGGACGGGATTGTGCATCGCTGCCGTCGCCACCCCGACAACGACTTGAATTGTGCTGGAATTAGCGGTATCCAGCTCCGGCATGACCGCAATCACTGCCTCGATGTCGCCGCGCAGGCTGCCGGTGTCGGGTGGCTCGACGGGTCCCAGTCGTCGTCTCCAGTGGGCGATCGCTTCGGCCACCACCACGGCCTTCGAGGGCCAGCGACGATAGATCGCGGCCTTGCCGACCCCGGCGCGGGTCGCGATGTCGTCCATGCTCAACCGGTCGTATCCGAGTTCGGCCACCCCGGCCAGCGCGGCGTCGAGGATGGCCGCGTCAAGCGACCGGTCGAGCCGCGCAGGACGCCTGCTACGTGTCACCTCGCCGCCCTGTCCTTGCCGATACGGATCAGTTCCGTTCAGAGTATCAGGCGAAGCGGGTCAGAAACTCCTCGGCCACACCGACAACGCGCTCGCGGTCGGCGGCCACCAGGCCGATTCGGGTGCGGCGGTCCAGGATGTCGCCGACACCCAACGCGCCCTCATGCGTGATCGCGTATTCGAATTCCGCGCGGGTCACGTCGATGCCGTCGACAACAGGGTCGGTGGGCCGTTCGCACCGGGCGGTCGCGACGACATTGCCCGCTTCGGCGCCGTAACGGGCGATCAGCGACTCCGGCAGGTCGGTGGTCAACGCGACGTCCGAGCCTGGGTTGGTCAGGGCCCCGACCAGCGGCAGGTCATGGGTCCGGCACGCGCCCGCCGTCAGTCCGCGCTGCGCGACGGCGTGATCGAGGACATCCTGGGCCATGCGCCTGTATTCGGTGAGTTTGCCGCCGATCACACTGATCACGCCGGAGTCCGAGTCGACGATCGCGTGGTCGCGCGAGACGTCGGCTGTCCGGCCTTCGCCGGTGTCGATCAGCGGCCGCAAACCGGCGTAGGCGCCGATGACGTCAGAGTCGTCGAGCGTGATTTCCAGCGCGGTGTTGACGGTTTGCAGCAGAAAGCCGATCTCGTCGGGACTCGGTTGTGGCACATCGGGAATCGCGCCGGGGGCGTCTTCGTCGGTCAGGCCGAGGTAGACCCGGCCCAGCTGCTCGGGCATGGCGAAGATGAAGCGATTGATCTCGCCGGGTATCGGAATGGTCAGCGCCGCAGTCGGATTGCCGAACGTTTCGGCGTCGAAGACCAGATGTGTTCCGCGGCTGGGCCGCAACTTCAACGCGGGGTCGATCTCGCCGGCCCACACCCCGGTCGCGTTGATGACGGCGCGGGCCGACACGTCGAACGATTCGCCGCTGCGCTGATCGGTCAGCCGCGCCGACGTGCCGGTGGCCTCGGACGCGGCCACGTAGGTCAGGATGCGGGCGCCGCGCTGGGCGGCGGTGCGCGCGACGGCGATTACCAGTCGGGCGTCGTCGATCAGCTGGCCGTCGAAGGCAAGCAGACCGCCATCGAGCCCGTCGCGCCGCACGGTCGCGGCCATTTCGATGACGCGCTGCGCCGAGATGCGCCGCGACCGCGGCAACACCGATGACGGCGTGCCCGCCGTCTTGCGTAACACATCGCCGGCCAGAAATCCGGCGCGCACCAAGGCTCGCTCGGCGTGGCCCATCGACGGCAGCAACGGAACCAGCTGCGGCATCGCGCGCACAAGATGAGGCGCGTTGCGGGTCATCAGGATTCCGCGCTCGACGGCGCTGCGCCGGGCAATGCCGACGTTGCCGGTGGCAAGGTAGCGCAGGCCGCCGTGTACCAGCTTGGAACTCCACCGGCTGGTGCCGAACGCCAGATCGTGCTTTTCCACCAGTGCTACCGACAGCCCGCGGGAGGCGGCGTCCAGCGCAACGCCGGCTCCGGTGATGCCGCCGCCGATCACCAGGACATCCAGCGGCGCGCCGTCGGCCAGGGCGGTCACATCCGCGGTGCGCCGCGCCGCGTTCAGGGCAACCGGCGTCACGACAGGTACCCGTTCAGCGCGTGCGAAAGCTCGGCGGCCAGCGCGTCGGCGTCCAGGATCGGTTCCACAATTTGGGCGGACTGGATCGAGGACTGGGTGATCAGCAGCACCATCGCGGCCAGCCGGCGCGGATCGCCGGGCCGCACGCTGCCGTCACGTTGAGCGTCGCGCAAGTTGTCGGCGAGGCCGTCGATCAGCAGCCGCTGGCTGGTGCCGAGCCGCTGGGTGATGTAGACCATCGCCAGCTCCGACCGCAGCACGGCCATCACCAGCTCGTCACGGCGCAGCCGTTCGGCCACCGCCACCACCCGCTGCACCAGCGCTTCGCGGCCCTCACCGCGGGCCGGCACGTCGCGCGCCGCGCCGGTGATGTGCCTGGTCAGCAGGTCAGCCAGGATCGAGCGGGTGTCGGGCCAGCGGCGGTACACAGTCGGTCGGCTGACGCCGGCCCGCCGCGCAATCTCGGCCAGCGCCACCCGCTCCACGCCGAAATCGCGCACACAGCTCGCGGCGGCGGCCAGGATCCGGTCATCCACCGCGGCGTTACTGATTGACAGCATGTGTAATACTGTAACGCATGCCTGACGAGCTGCTACCACCGATGAAGTGGAATGCCTGGGGCGACGCCGCCGCGGCCAAGCCCCTCTCCGAGGGAATCCGGTCGCTGCTCGCGCAGGCCCTCGGCGTCACTGAATCGCCCGCGCCCGAACTCGACCCCGGGCAGGTGCAACTGCGCCGGTCGGCGCTTTCCGAATCTGACCGCGACGCGCTGGCCGCCATCACCGGCGCCGACTGTTGCCGCGTCGACGACAGCGACCGGCTGCTGCATGCCGGTGGCAAGTCGACGTTGGATCTGTTGCGCCGCAGGGATTCTGGTGTGCAGGATGCTCCCGACGCGGTGCTGTTGCCCGGGTCCGAGGACGACGTCGCGGCAATTCTGCGGTACTGCTCCGAGCATCACATCGCCGTCGTTCCATTCGGCGGTGGCACCAGCGTGGTCGGCGGACTCGACCCGATTCGCGGCTCGTTCAAAGCCGTTGTCTGTATGGATCTGCGGCGCTTCGACCAACTGCTGACGTTCGACGAGGTCTCCGGGGAGGCCGAGTTCGGCGCCGGCGTCACCGGCCCGCAAGCCGAGCGTCTGCTCGCCGAACACGGCTTCTCGCTCGGGCATTTTCCGCAAAGCTTCGAGTTCGCCAGCCTCGGCGGGTTCGCCGCCACCCGGTCGTCGGGCCAGGATTCGGCGGGATACGGCCGGTTCGACGACATGATTCGCGGCCTGCGAGCGATCACCCCGGCGGGCGTGTGGGATCTGGGCCGGGCCCCGGCGTCGGCGGCCGGCCCCGACCTGCGCCAGCTGCTGATCGGGTCGGAGGGTGTCTTCGGCGTCATCACCCGGGTGCGGGTGCGGGTCCACCCGCTGCCCGAGGCCACCCGCTACGAGGCCTGGTCGTTTCCCGACTTCGCCACTGGCACCGCCGCATTGCGCGCAGTCACCCAGACCGGCACCGGCCCGACTGTGATCCGGCTTTCCGACGAGGCCGAGACCGGCGTGAACCTCGCCACCACCGATGCGATCGGCGAGCAACAAATCACCGGCGGTTGCCTGGCGATCACCGTGTTCGAGGGCACCGCGGCACACGCCGACAGCCGGCACGCCGAAACCCGGGCGCTGCTGCAGGCGAACGGCGGCACGTCACTCGGTGAAGGTCCGGCGCGCGCCTGGGAAAAGGGCCGGTTTTCCGCGCCGTACCTACGGGATTCGCTGCTGGCCGCCGGCGCGCTGTGCGAGACGCTCGAGACGGCGACCACGTGGTCGAACATCACGGCGCTCAAGGCGGCGGTCACCGATGCCTTGACCGCCGAGCTGGCCGAATCCGGCACGCCCGCCTTGGTGTTGTGCCACATTTCGCATGTGTATGCCACCGGCGCGTCGCTGTACTTCACCGTCGTCGCCGGGCAACGCGGCAACCCGATCGAGCAGTGGCGCAAGGCCAAGGCCGCGGCGTCGGACGCGATAATGGCCACCGGCGGAACCATCACCCATCACCACGCCGTCGGCGCCGATCACCGGCCGTGGATGCGCGACGAGGTCGGCGAGCTGGGCGTGCAGGTATTGCGCGCGGTCAAGTCGATATTGGATCCCGCCGGAATCCTCAACCCGGGCAAGCTCATTCCGTGAAGCGCGAACTCACGCAGGTGACGCTGCTCACCAATCCGAAGTCGGGCCACGGCAACGCGCCGCACGCCGCCGAACAGGCGATCGCCCGCCTACAGCAGCGCGGCGTCGACGTCGTCGAAATCGTGGGCACCGACGCCGCACACGCGCGCCGACTGCTGCGCGAAGCGGTGGAGCGCGGCACCGATGCGGTGGTCGTCGCCGGCGGCGACGGGGTGATCGCCGACGCGCTGCAAGTCTTGGCATGCACCGACATTCCGCTGGGAATCATTCCGGCCGGCACCGGAAACGACCATGCCCGCGAATTCCGGCTTCCCACCAAGGATCCCGCTGCGGCCGCGGACGTCGTCGTCGACGGTTGGACGGAAACCGTTGACCTGGGCCAGATTCGAGACCGCAGCGGCGCAACGAAGTGGTTCGGCACCGTCGCCGCCGCCGGATTCGATTCACTGGTCACCGATCGCGCCAACCGCATGCATTGGCCGCGGGGACCGATGCGCTACAACCTGGCCATGCTCGCCGAGCTGTCACAGTTGCGGCTCTTGCCTTTTCGGCTGGTGCTCGACGGACGCGAGGAGATCGTCACCGACCTCACCCTGGCCGCCTTCGGCAACACCCGCAGCTACGGCGGCGGAATGCGGATCTGTCCCAACGCCGATCACGCCGACGGCCAACTCGACATCACCATGGTGCATTCCGCGTCACGTCTGCGGCTGATCCGGTTGTTCCCCACTGTGTACAAGGGCACGCATGTCGAACTCGACGCGGTGACCACGGCACGCGCGACAACCGTCGAGGTGGAGTCGTCGGGCATCAACGCCTATGCCGACGGGGAATTCGCCTGTGCGCTGCCCGCCGAAATCTCCGCGGTGGCCGGAGCGCTGAAAATCCTTATCCCACGCCCCGGCTGAGCCAGGACACTTCGGCGCCGTCGCCGCCGTCGCGGTAGATCTCGAGCGCCTCGTCCCACGCGGTGCCCAGCGCCGAATCCAGCTCGGCGGCCAGCGCGTCGGCGCCGTCGGCCATCATCGCCCGCAGCCGCATCTCCCCGACCATGATGTCGCCGTTGGCGCTCATCGTCCCGCTCCACAGTCCCAGCTGCGGAGTGTGGCTGAACCGCTGGCCGTCGACGCCGGGGCTGGGGTCCTCGGTGACCTCGAAGCGCAGCACCGACCAGGAGCGCAGCGCATTGGCCAACCGAGCGCCGGTGCCGACCGGTCCGACCCAGTTGGTGACCGCGCGCAGCTGCCCGGGCATCGCCGGCTGCGGGGTCCACTTCAGGTTCGCCTTAGCGTTGAGGGTCGACGACAACGCCCACTCGACATGCGGGCACACCGCGGCGGGCGAGGCGTGGATGTAGACCACGCCAGTCGTCGCGTCGGCGAACTGGTTCGACGCACGCATCTGCTGCTCCTTCGGCTCCACGAGGGACGTCTTCCCCAACGACCTGGTGAACCCGACGAGCAGTATTCGTGTGTCTTGCGTGTCTATTGTGCCTTGTGAGACCCCTGTTGCGCTAGTCTGCGCGGTCTTCTGATATCACGGCGTCGGACAGCGCCGGCCATACCGGCAGCGCCCACTCCCCGAAATCGCGGTCGGTGAGCACCACGAGCACCAGCTCGGCCTCCGGATCAGCCCAGATGAACGTGCCCGACTGCCCGAAATGGCCGTAGGTCCGCGACGAGTTGTGCGCCCCCGTCCAGTGCGGCGACTTGGACCCCCTGATCTCGAAACCCAGCCCCCAGTCGTTGGGCCGCTGCACGCCGTATCCCGGCAGCACGCCGTCCAGACCGGGAAACTGGACGGCGGTCGCCTCGGCGTGCATCGGCGCCGACACGGTCGTCGGGCGCAGCAGGTCGGCGGCGAATGCCGCCAGGTCGGTCACCGTCGACGTCGCGCCGAAGCCGGCGGCCTCTGCGCCGCCGTCGAGGCGAGTGGCGGCCATCCCCAGCGGCTCGAAGATCGCTTCGCTCAGGTACTGGGTGAACTGGAAGCCGGAGGCCTGCTCGACGGTCTCGGCCAGCACCGTGAACCCTTGGTTGGAGTACATCCGGCGGGTGCCCGGCTTGGCCAGAATGTGATCGGAATGCATCGCCAACCCGGACGCGTGTGCCAGCAGGTGGCGGACGGTGGATCCGGGCGGGCCGGCCGGGGTGTCGAGTTCGACGACGCCCTCTTCGATCGCGACCTGCACGGCCCGCGCGACCAACAGCTTGGTCACCGATGCCAACACGAAGGGGCGGTCGGTGTCGCCGTGCGTGGCCAGAACGCCGGACGGCCCAACGACCGCGGCGGCAGCATCGGTAACGGGCCAGTCGTCGAGCGCGTCGAGTGCAGCCATCGCGCAGCAGCCTATCCACCCGACGGTCTACGGCGGCGACCCGCCGCGCCCGGCTTCGCCGCGCTTGCGATCGCCGCATTAGGTTGGTGCCCATGAGTCAGACAGTGCGCGGCGTGGTTTCCCGAAAGAAGGGCGATCCGGTCGAGGTGGTCGATATCGTCATCCCCGACCCCGGTCCCGGCGAGGTGGTCGTCGACGTCACCGCGTGCGGGGTCTGCCACACCGACCTGACGTACCGCGAAGGCGGCATCACCGACGACTACCCGTTCCTGCTCGGTCACGAAGCCGCCGGCACAGTCGAATCCGTCGGACCGGACGTGACCGCCGTAGCGCCCGGCGACTTCGTAATCCTCAACTGGCGCGCGGTGTGCGGCCAGTGCCGCGCCTGCAAGCGCGGTCGGCCGCACCTGTGCTTCGACACTTTCAATGCCGAACAGAAGATGACGCTGACCGACGGCACCGAGCTGACGCCAGCGCTGGGCATCGGGGCCTTCGCCGACAAAACGTTGGTGCACCAGGGACAGTGCACCAAGGTCAATCCGGCCGCCGACCCGGCGGTGGCCGGTCTGCTGGGCTGCGGGGTGATGGCCGGCCTGGGCGCGGCGATCAACACCGGCGCCGTCACTCGCGATGACACGGTCGCGGTAATCGGTTGCGGCGGTGTGGGTGACGCTGCGATCGCCGGGGCCGCGCTGGTTGGCGCGCGGCGCATCATCGCCGTCGACACCGACGACACCAAGCTGCACTGGGCGCGCACGTTCGGCGCCACCCACACCGTCAACGCCCGCAACGAAGACGTCGTCAAGGCCATCCAGGATCTGACCGACGGGTTCGGCGCCAACGTGGTGATCGACGCCGTGGGCCGGCCGGAAACCTGGAAGCAGGCGTTCTACGCCCGCGATCTCGCGGGAACCGTTGTGCTGGTGGGTGTTCCGACACCAGACATGCAACTCGAGATGCCGCTGCTGGACTTCTTCTCCCACGGCGGAGCGCTGAAGTCGTCGTGGTACGGCGACTGCCTGCCCGAGCGCGACTTCCCCACCCTGATCGACCTGTATCTGCAGGGCCGGTTGCCGCTGGAGAAGTTCGTCTCCGAACGGATCGGCCTCGGCGACATCGAGGCGGCATTCCACAAGATGCACGACGGCAAGGTGCTGCGCTCGGTGGTGATGCTGTGATACAGCGGGTGGTCACCCACGGCACCTTCGAACTCGACGGCGGCAGTTGGGAAGTCGACAACAACATCTGGATCGTCGGCGACGACTCCGACGTCGTGGTGTTCGACGCTGCCCACACTGCGGAACCGATCATCGAGGCCGTCGGCGGGCGCAATGTGGTGGCGGTGGTGTGCACGCACGGCCACAACGACCACGTGACGGTGGCGCCCGAACTGGGTAAGACGCTGGACGCGCCGGTGCTGCTGCATCCCGGCGACGACGTGCTGTGGCGAATGACTCACCCGGACAAGGACTTTCGTACCGTCGCCGACGGTGACACGTTAAACGTCGCCGGCACGGAGCTGCGCGCACTCCACACTCCCGGCCACTCCCCCGGGTCGGTGTGCTGGTATGCCCCCGAACTGGGCGCGGTGTTCAGCGGCGACACGTTATTCCAGGGCGGGCCCGGCGCGACGGGGCGCTCGTTCTCCGACTTCCCGACGATCCTGCAGTCGATCTCGGGCCGGCTCGGCACGCTGCCCGGCGAGACCGTGGTGTACACCGGCCACGGCGATACCACCACCGTCGGCGACGAGATCGTGCACTACGACGAGTGGGTGGCTCGGGGCCACTAACGCCCGTCGAGGATGCGGCGTTTCTCGGCCTGGAACTCCGCTTGGGTCAGCGCGCCCGAATCCCTCAACTCCGACAGCGTCTTGAGTTGCTGCAGTTTGACGGCCTCGTCGCTGGCTGCATACGACGACGCCGGCGCGAGCCTCGGCGCGCTGAGGTCGCTTGGCGTGTACGACGCAATGGGCTCGATTCCTTGTCGCGACGATCGCGTGCGCCCCGACCACCACACCGTGCAGACCAGGCTCACCAGGGCGATTCCGAACAACACGACGAATGCCCAGACCAGCCAGCCGTAGGAACTCTTGTGTCCGAATGCCAGCCGCGGACTGATGTATCCGTTGACCTGACCGTCGGTCGTGACGTTGTACGTGCCCGCGGCCGGAACCTGAACCACCCATACCTGAATATGGGCATCGTTGTTGACTGTCCTTGTGTTGCCGTAACTTTCCGTCACCGCCGGATCCGGAACACCGTCGGGCGGGTCGATTCGCATCCCCAGCCGCGGTACCGGCAGGCCCCCGCCGGACGGGCTGCTGATCACCTCGGTGTGGAAGCTGACCGTGACCTGACCGGCCGGCAGCTGCACCGATCCCGAACCGGGGATCGGCACCTCGCCGTACGCGTTGTACTCGTCCAGCACGAAGAGGTTGAGGATGAGCGTGATCGCGAAGCCGATGACCGCCACCACCAGCGTCAGAACCGACGCGACCATCGAGATCCGGATCGCACCCCGTGTGCCACTCACGGGCGCAGTCTCCCACGATTGGGGTGATTCGGTCGTTAATCGTCCAAACCCGTTGGCGTAGCGATGGTTTGGCGATAACGGGTGGCAATCGCGCCCTTGTTCTACGATGGTGCCCAGCCGATCACACAGGAGTAGCGCTCATGGCCGCCCAACTTGTCGCCAACGTGCCCGACCTTTCCGGAAAACTGGCCGTCGTCACCGGATCCAACAGCGGCCTGGGCTTCGGGCTTGCCCGCCGGCTCTCGGCGGCCGGCGCCGACGTCGTCATGGCGATCCGCAACCGCGCCAAGGGCGAGGCCGCCATCGACCAGATCCGCGCCACCGTGCCCGACGCCAAGCTGACCATCAAGCCCCTCGACCTGTCGTCGCTGGCCAGCGTCGCCGCCCTGGGCGAGCAGCTGAACTCCGAAGGCCGCCCGATCGACATCTTGATCAACAACGCCGGCGTGATGACCCCGCCGAACCGCGACACCACCGCCGACGGATTCGAATTGCAGTTCGGCAGCAACCATCTCGGCCACTTCGCGCTCACCGCGCACCTCCTCCCCTTGCTGCGCGCCGCCGGCAACGCACGGGTCGTCTCGCTGAGCAGCATCGCCGCACGCCAGGGCCGCATCCACTTCGACGACCTGCAATTCGAGAAGTCCTACGCGCCGATGCAGGCCTACGGCCAATCGAAGCTGGCGGTGCTGATGTTCGCCCTCGAGCTGGACCGCCGCAGCCGCAACGCCGGCTGGGGCGTCGTGTCGAACGCCGCGCACCCCGGCCTCACCAAGACCAACCTGCAGACCAGCGGCCCGTCGCACGGCCGGGCCACACCGTCGATCATGGAACGGCTCTACAAGATCTCCTGGCGGGTGACGCCGTTTTTGTGGCAGGAGATCGACGAGGGCATCCTGCCCGCGCTGTACGCAGCGACCAGTCCGCAGGCCGAGGGCGGCGCGTTCTACGGGCCGCGCGGAATCTACGAGGCCGCCGGCGGCGGCGTGACCACGGCCAAGGTGCCCGCCCGTGCCCGCAACGACGCCGACTGCCGGCGACTGTGGGAGATCTCCGAGCAGCTCACCGGAGTCAGCTACCCCGATGCGTGAGTCGAGCATCGTCGTCCGGCCCGAGCCGCAGGAAAGCGCGTCCTACACCCCGTCGTCGCGCCTGCAGGCCGCCGGGCTGGCACCGGCCGTCGCGCTGTTCGAGCAGGCCGCCGCCGAGGTGCCGCTGCCCAAGCCGCCGCAACCCATCGTCATCGCCGACTACGGTGCGGCAACCGGCCACAATTCGCTGCTGCCGGTGTGCGCCGCGATCGCGGTGATCCGCCGTCGCACCCGCCCCGAGCACGCCATCCTGGTCACCCACACCGACCTACCCGGCAACGATTTCACCGCGCTGTTTCGCACCCTGTCCGAGGATCCGGACAGCTATGTGCACAAGGACTCGGCGAGCTTCTCCTCCGCGATCGGCCGGTCCTACTACGCGCAGATTTTGCCGTCCGGCAGCGTCAACCTGGGCTGGACGTCGTGGGCGACCATGTGGCTGAGCCGGACACCGACCGAGCTGCCGGACCACGTCCAGGTCGCCTACAGCAGCGACGAGGATGCCCGCGCGGCCTACGCCCACCAGGCCGCGCAGGACTGGCAGGCGTTCCTCGCGTTCCGCGGCCGCGAGCTGTGCCTCGGCGGGCGGCTTGTGGTGCTGACGATGGCCGTAGGCGACGACGGCGAATTCGGCTACCGGCCGCTGCTGGACGCGATCGTGGCCGCGCTGGAGGATCACCACCGCGACGGGGTGTTGAGCGCGGATGAGTTGCGGCGCATGACGATTCCGACCTTCGCCCGCGCGGAGAAGGACTTTCGCGCCCCGTTCGCGCCCAAGGGCCGCTTCGAGGGCCTGTCAATCGAGCACCTGGAGGTGTTCAACGCCGAGGACCGGTTCTGGGCCCGATACCTGCTCGACCATGACGCCACCGCGTTCGGCGAGCAGTGGGCGGCGTTCGCACGGGCCGCGGTGTTCCCGACGCTGGCCGCCTCGCTCGAGGGCGGGCCCACCGACCCACGCGCCACCGGGTTGGTCGAGCACCTCGAGATCGCCGTCGCCGAGCGGCTGTCGAGCGCCCCGGCGCCGATGCAGATTCCGCTGGCCTCGGTGGTGCTGGTCAAACACGGCCGCTCACACTGACCGACGCGTTTCGAAGCGGCCGCGCAGCGGGTAATCGACGCGGTTATGAACGCTCAGGATGAGGAACAAACGGGTGGGGCCGACCAGCAGCAGACCGAGGCACCCGAGATCACCGAAGAACACAAGCAACAGGCCGCCGAGATGCGGAAGTCCTACGACGACCAGCGCCCGACGGCCGTGATGCCCGGAACCGACCGGACGATCACGGGGACCGCGGTCAACGAGTGGCTCGACGACGAGGGCAATCCGAAATTCGGCGACCCCGACGAAAAACCACACGCCGACGACAACCCGCCGGAAACCCAGGAACCACCGGACTAACCGCCCGGCGGCGCGGGCTGCGGCTGGAACTGCGGGATACCCGGAATCCGCGGAATCTGCGGGATTGTCGGCACCACCGGCGCCTGCGTGGTGGTGGGCGCCTGGGTGGTGGTGGGCGCCTGCGTGGTGGTGGTGGGCGCTTGAGTAGTTGTCGTGGTGGTCGTGGTCGTCGGCGCTTCCGTGGTGGTCGATGACGACGGCGGCGTGGTCGCCGACTCGGTCGACGACGGGGATTCGCTGCTTGGCGACTGGGTGTCCGTCGCCGACGACGGGGCCTGGCTTTCGCTGCCGGGTGCCGAGGTTCCCGGCGCCGGTGTGGTGCTCGTGCCCGGCGCCGGAGCGATCGGTCCGCCGCCGGAGGTGTGACGCATGGCGATCATCACCGCGGCGATGAGCGCCAGCACCACCAGCGCGGTGCCGATCACGACCACTGCAGGCCGGCGATACCACGGGACGGCAGGGGCGCGGGTGTCGATGTGCTGCTGGTCGCGGTCGAAGGTCAGCTGCGGGCGGGCGGATGTCGTTCCGGAGGTGGCCGCCGGGTATTCGCCGGTGCGCAGCGGCATGATGCCGGAGTCGTCGTCGGCCTCGGACCAGGCCAGCGCCGGTTCGGGGCTGGCCTCAGGCGCGATGTCGGCCATCGTGGTGGCGTCGACGATCGGTCCGGCCTGGGTGGCGACCGGCGCCAGCGCGGTCGCGCTGTTGTCGGCCGGCCCGCGAGCGGCCTGCAGCGCCGCGCCGATGGCCGCCGTCATGTATGGCCGCGGGGTCGTGATGACCGGTACCCGCAGGTGTTCGGACAGCGTGGTGGTGATCACCGGGACGCCGGCCCCACCGCCCACCGACGCGACCGCGGCCAATTCACGAATGCCGTTGCGCTGCAACGCTTCCTGAATAAGCGCGATGAAGCCGGCCAACGGCTGGCGGATTGCCTCGTCGAGTTCGGTTCGGGTGAGGCGAACATCGCCGCGATACCCGGGCAGCTCGGCGGTCAGCCTGGTCGCCGTGGTCGACGACAGTTCCTCTTTGGCCCGCCGGCACGCGCCGCGCAACCGGGTGAGCGAGCCGATCGCCGACGTGGCGGAGGTGTCCACCGACCCGGCCGCGGACAGATCCGCCATCACACGGGCCAACAGCGCCTGGTCGATCAGGTCGCCGGAGAAATCAGTGTGCCGCAGCGTGGGTGCGACGGGCTGATAGCCGGCGGCGTCGACCAGAGTGAGGCTGGTCCCAGTGCCGCCGAAATCGCACAGCGCGATGACTCCCCGGGTCGGCAGCCCGGGGTTGGACTGCAGGGCAGTCAACGCAGCAGTGGAATCAGGCAGCAGTGCCACTCCGTCCCCGGACCATTCAGGCACCCGGCTCAGCGCAGCGTTCAGTGCGCCCACCGCCGCGGGCCCCCAGTGCGCCGGATGGGTGACCGCAGCCGCTTCCGGCAGCGCCTGCCCGTCGGTCGCGGCATAGGCCAGCGCCCGCAACGCGTCGGCGAGCAGCGTCTCGCTGCGATGCGTCGAGCCGTCGGACGCGACGATGCCGACCGGGTCGCCCACCCGGTCGACGAAGTCGGTGATCACCAGCCCGGGCTCGGTCAGCTTCGGGTTCTCCGACGGCAGACCGACTTCGGGTGGGCGCTGCCGGTACAGGGTCAGCACCGGCTTGCGTGTCACCGCCCGATTTGCGGTGACGGCGGCGAGGTTGGTCGCCCCCACCGACAACCCGACCGCCGCTCGCTCTGCGTCTGCCATGTCGTCCTCCAACGGCGTACGCCCGTACGCCGGGCACCAATGTATAGGCAGCCCCCAATCAACGAATCGTGCCGACCCCCGGAATCAGCGGCAGGTCCAACGCGGTCACCCAGCCCGGGGACAGCTCGTTGACGGCGGGCACCGCGTTGAGTGCGCGCATCCCGGTGGCCAAACATCCGGCGGCGGCCGCGTCGCGCCCGGAACCGTCGGTGAACCGAAATGCCGTCTCCTGGAAGATGCTTGGCGTTCCTTCGATGTCGACGCGGTAGACGTCGTCCTGGGTGCCCGACGGCCAGTCGGGAGCGGCGTCGTGGCCGATCCGGTTGACGTGCTCAAGTTGGATGCGCGTCTTGCCTTGGTAGATGCCGTTGATGGTGAACCGCACCGCAGCAACGTGTCCGGGTTGGATGACGCCCTTGGCGGTCTTGCGTTCGGTGGGCGTCACCCACTTGTCCCAGGTAGTGGTGATCTCATCGAGCATGATGCCGGCGGCGTGCGCGATCATCGGCACGGTGGCGCCCCACGCGAAGATCAGGACGTCGCGGTTCTCCAGCACGGGCCGGAACTCGGGTTCGCGGCCTATGCCCATTTCGTTTTCGTAGTCGCCGGTGTAGTTGGTGTAGTCCAGCAGCTCGGAGGCCCGGACCGTGCGGACTTCCGAGCAGACGCCCATCAGCGTCATCGGGAACAGGTCGTTGGCGAATCCAGGGTCGATGCCGGTGGTGAAGCACGACGACTCGCCCAGCTCACACGCCTCGGTGATCGGCTGGATCCAGTTGGGCGGGTTCAGGTGCATGGTCGGCCACACCCAGGGCGTCATCGCGGTGGAGCAGACGTCGATGCCGGCACGCAGGAACCGCGTCATCAGCGCGATGTTGTCCTCGGCGTGCGCGGCGGTCGGCCCGTAGTGGACCAGCGCGTCGGGTCGCAGCGCGATGAGCGCGTCGACGTCGTCGGTGGCGGTGATGCCGACCGGCTCGGCCAGCCCGCAGACGTCGCCGACATCGCGGCCCACCTTCGCCGGGTTGCTGACGCCGACACCGACCAACTCGAACAGCGGATGCTTGACGATCTCCGCGATCACCATCTTGCCGACGAAGCCGGTACCCCAGACCACGACGCGTTTGGACATCACGCCACCCTATCGCTCGCTGCGAAGCCCGTGCGCTGGGTCGGCAAAGGCGGTCTGCTGCAAGGTTTTTAGAACCGTCCCAGGAAATTTCACACGCGTTCAATAGCACACGACGATCACGGGGTCATAACGAAAAGCTCGCGTTTCTATCACGATCGCTGGTTCCCGGCCCGCCGCCTTTCGCCGTCAATACGCTCCCGGTATCTGCGGTCCTTGCCGGTGTTTCGTCGCGAAAGGGGCCTGAAGATGCCGAGCACACATAGCGTTCTCCTGCACCGCAGCCGGATCTTTGTGGCTGTCCTCATGACGGTCGCCGCCACCGCCGGAATCTCCGGCGTCGGCGCGGCCAAGGCAAGCCCGCAGCTCCCAACGCTGCCAAAGGTCCGCTACCAGATCAGCGGTCCGCCAGTGGCCGAATACATCTCGTACCAGACGGACACCGGTCAGCACCAAGAGGCCAACGTGAAGTTGCCGTGGTCGACGCAGTTCACCGCGTTCGGAACCGAAGTGTACGTGCTCAGCGCCCAGGGACCGGGCGCAATCACCTGCACGATTTCACTCGACAGCAAGGTGGTCAGCAGCGCGACAGCGCACGGGCAGCCCGCGCGAACCGTCTGTTCGCAGTAGGGCGATCGAGCGGGCCATACTCTCGGTTATGGCTTTCACAGTGTGGCTCGGTGACGACCGGGGCGCTGCCGAGTGCGGCGACGGCGACATGTATGAGTTCCTGATCGGCGGCGTCCTCGGCGTGCACTATGTGAAGCCGGGCCAATGGTCGGACTATTACCCGCCTGGCGCCTGGACGCGCGTGGCGGCCGAGCCCAACCATCGCCCCGGGGAGCCGCAGGATCGGTCGATCGGGCCGGACTTCGAATAGGCGCCGCCGGCGCCCGAAGGCGGTTAATATCCTGCGCGTGAAGACATTGGCTCTCGGCGTGGTGCTCACGTCTGTCGCCTTGGCCCTCGCACCGGTCTCGCAGGCCGAGATGCAGATCGGAAACTACGCGGTGCAGACGCCGAGGGATCCGGGCCACGCATGGATCTGGGCGATCCGCCCCTGTAATGCGCCCGGGTGTGTGCACATCCAGGCGATACCGCAGCCGAACGGGCAGGCCGCCCCCTACGACGGGGATGCCCATCTTGCCAACGGCCGGTACACGATGAGCGTCGACGTGCCCGACGGTGTGCGCTGCGTGGTGTACTTCCTTCCTTCACACGACACCTACTCGTGGGATGCGGCAACGCTGAGTGGCTCGGTGGAATCCAGCTACGACTCGAGCTGCGGTGGCGGCCCGGGTGGGACGGACAGCTACCCATTCAGCCTGGTGCGCTGGTAGGTGCGCCGCGCCGGCGGCTGATTGCAGACCCATAGCGTCGGGTTGAATTCGCCTAAGTCGGCCGCCGGGTAGTCACCGTAGACGCCGGCCGGATTGCCGCGCAGGACTTGAGCGTGTTGGCGATCGGCCCTGGCGCACAGCGCATCCCGGGCAGCATCACGGGCGGCGATCACCGTGTTGTGGTGTTCGACGACACGCTTACCGATCTTGACGGCCACGTACGCGACGAGGCCCACCACGATGAATGGCCACATCACCCGAAGGACAGCAACGACGAGCGCCACCACCAACAGCCAGCCGATGAGTTGTGCCATGGCCGTCCTCCTCTCCTCTACTGCGAGAGTAGGACCGGGCACCGACACGTCAGTCGGAGAAGATTTCGCGGTTGACCGTATGTAGGTAGGGGATGGCCAGGAACGGCGTGATGTAGAAGATGTCGTAGAGCCACCAGCCGACGACCGGGAGCACCACTCCGGCATAGCGCACGTCGGCGTACATGGTCATGTTGAACACGTAGCCGATCCAGATCACCACGCCCATCCAGCACGTGATGATCATCCACTGGTGGCCCCAGCGCTTCATCTGCAAAAAGCCGATCGCGGCAGCGATACGCATGGTGAACACCGTCAGGATCAGCCCTACCTCCCAGCCCTTTTCACCGGGCCCGGCCGCACCGCCGATCCACAACTCGTTGTAGTGCCAGAAGTAGCCCGCGTCGAAGAAGTTGCCCCAGGCGGTCAGAATCACCCGGGTCAACAGCGCATGGTTGGCGATCAAGTCGATCGACCAACCCAGCGTATTGAGCCCGGCATCCAGGATGATCAGGTAGCCCAGCACCGTCACCATCACCGGCCGGACGGACAGACCGGATTGCTGAGCCCGACGCTGCAGCCACACCCCCCGCAGAAACAGCGGTAGACCGACGAAGCCGATGATCATCGTGCCCATCAGCAGCGTGCCCGCAATCAGCCACCGGTCGGCCTGCCGCTGTGCCAGCCGGGACTCTTCCAACTGCTCGTCGTAGCCGAGTCCGTCGCGCGGCGAGGCGGCTCCGCCGCGAAGCCGCAGGTTCAACGTGGGCAGATTCACCGTGCCTCCGATCGGCCGCAGATCACGTGTCTTTCTAGCGCCCCCACAGTTCCATGTCAATGACTTGAATCAATGACTCGTTAACTGCATAGCACTCAACGATCGCTTTATCTCATTGGAGTACAGAGTTATTGCACATGCACGCGATATCGCTGACTGATCCTCTTATTGACTTCAATCAGTCAATACGCTAGAAAGATCGCACCATGACCCGAGTGCAGGACAAGCCGTCCGCGCGCGAAGCGCAGCGGCTGCAGACCCGGCAGCGCATCCTGGGCGCCGCGGTTGCCGAATTCAAGCGGTCCGGTCTCGCGGGCGCGGACGTCGGCGCAATCGTGTCGGCGGCCGGCGTGGCACACGGCACCTTCTTCTTCCACTTCCCCACCAAAGAACACGTGCTGCTCGAGGTGGAGGGCCGCGAAGAAGCCCGGATGGCAACCGAATTGGCCCGCTTCCTCGCCAAGCCACACGACCTCGCCGCCACGCTGACCGAAGTGGTGCGGTTGGTCGCGGGCCTGGAGAAACGACTCGGCGATCTGCTGTTCAAAGACTTTCTGGCGCTGCACTTCTCGTCGACCCGACCACCCAACGAAGAGTGGAGCGACCACCCGCTGATCGTGCTGGTGGTGGCCGAGATCGAGCGTGCTCGCGACCGCGGCGAGACCTATCCCGAGGTGGATGCGTTCAGCAGCGCGGTGTTCTTCCTGCTCGGCCTCTACGCGGTGCTGACCACGACTCACCACATGACCTCAATTCGCGACGACCTGCTCGAAAAGTTCGTCGCCAGCACTTTTCGCGGGCTTGAAGCGCGATAACCCATCGGATACGGAGGTCTCGTCGTGTGGCAAGACATCGTGCGTTACATCGCCGCCTGGGGCGGCACCGGCGCGGTGATCGCGTTCTGGTACTGGATGTTCGCCAACATCGGCACCTTCTGAGCCATGCCTGATGCGGGGGCGTTGTCCCTGGAGCGCAGTTGCGCGGTGACGGCTGTGGTGCTTTCCGAGCGGCGTCGCGACGACGCCCGGCTGGTCACCGGTGAGCACCGCAGCTTCGGATTGAACCCGAGCCGGCGCATCGTCCACGTGCCATACCCGACGCCGCCCAACTGGACGCGGCGAATCCTGACATGCGGTTTGGCGCTGCAGTGTTCACCCTCGAAGGACCGGATCGCAACCTACCGGCTGGACGAACTTTCGCCCCGCGAACGCGGCGCGCTGACCCTCGTCGAAGCCGGCGTGGCCCTCGGATGGATCGCCACCAAATGGCCCGGTCTGCTGCCCGAATTGCGGCGCACCCTGCCTGATATCGAGATCGCGCCGCACGACCTCGACGCGCCCGCGATACTCGATCGCGCTCGTGCGCTGGCACGGTCGCGACAACCGCTGGCCTGCCATCCGCTGCTGGGCGCGCTGCCCCTCGCCACTCCGGTGCGCAACGGATTGCTGTCTGCCGCGCGACGCCGGTTCGGCCGGATGCCCTGGAGCAGCACGCGAAAGCACACCCCGCGTGCCTATTCGGTACCCGTCGGCGGCGACGGCGGTGTGCGCAATCCCAACCTGCCGCCACCGAGCCGGCCCGAGGACGACGACATCGAAATCCGCCCAGACCAACGCCCGGGCATCCCCTACCCGGAGTGGAATACTTGGCGGAAAAGCTTTCTCGCCGACCACGTTGCGATCCTCGAACGCAAGTACACCGCGCAGCGGCAGGCCAAACCGGTCACTGCCGATCTGCGACGCTGGTTCGAGGAACACACCCACCGCGCGATGACCAACCGACTAGAGGACGGCGGCGATCTCGACGTCGACTCCTACGTCGCCCACTACATCGACACCATCACCGGACAGGCATCGCAACCCCGGGTGTTCCGCGACCTGTTGCCCGCCCGCCGCGACGTCACCACGGCTGTGCTGCTGGACGGAAGCTCGTCGCTGGGCGTGCACGGCGGACGGCTCTTCCAACTGGAACTCGCGTGCGCCGACGCGCTGTCGCAGGCGATGACACTCGCCCGCGAGCGACACGGCATCTTCGTATTCAGCGGCAACACCCGCCACCACGTTGACGTCCGCTGCCTCAAGGACTTTGACGACAATCACTTCGTCGCACCGAGCGGCATGGGTCTGGTCACCGGCGGCTACACCCGGCTCGGCGCCCCGCTTCGCCACCTGACCAGCCGGCTGCTCGCGCAGCCATCCGAACGGCGACTGCTGATCGTCATCGGCGACGGGCTGATGTCCGACGAAGGCTACGAGGGCCGCTATGCCTGGGCCGACGTCGCCCACGCCGCCGAGGAAGCACGGCAAGCCGGGGTCGCCGTGTACTACCTCGGCGTCGGCCCCGCCCGCGTCGACCCGCTCCCCGAGGTGTTCGGACCCCGTCGCTCCCAACGGATCCGGCGCGTCGAAGAACTGCCCCGTGTGCTGGCGCACGTCCATCGAGAGTTGGTGGCCGCATGAACTACTCCGCCAGTGGCAACGAGGTCGCGCTGTTCGAGCGGGCCTTCGAGCGACGGCTGCCCGTAATGCTCACCGGTCCAACGGGTTGCGGCAAAACCAGGCTCGTCGAACACATGGGCGGGATGCTGAAGCGCCCGGTCGTCACGATCAGCTGCCACGACGACCTGACCAGTTCCGACCTGGTCGGCCGGTTCCTGGTCACCGGCGGCGACGTGGTCTGGACCGACGGTCCACTGACCAGAGCGGTCAAGGACGGCGCGATCTGTTATCTCGACGAGGTGGTCGAAGCGCGCCACGACTCACTGGCCATCCTGCATTCGCTGACCGATCACCGCCGCTCCTTGTATCTGGACCGCGCCGGCACGGTGGTCCACGCGCCCGACTCGTTCATGCTGGTCTGCTCCTACAACCCGGCCTACCGCAGCTCACTCAAGGAGCTCAAACCGTCGTTCCGGCAACGGTTTGTCACGATCGCGATGAACTACCTGCCACCCGAGAGGGAAGCCGAGGTGCTGGTCACCGAATCAGGCATCGACCTGGCCGTCGCGCACCGACTGGTCGGCTGCGCAACCAGCATCCGCACCGCCGACGACGTCTTCCACTTCGAACCGCCGTCGACGAGAGTCCTGGTCACCGCGGCGCAACTGATCGCCGCCGGCGCAACCGAAATGGAAGCCGCCGAGGCCTGCATCCTCGCGCCGCTGAGCACCGACGGGGCGATCACCGACGGTCTGCGCGAGGTTGCGGCCGCCAGCCTCCTTGCCACGCAACCACTTTGAGAAGGGAGCGCCACCCGATGAACGAACAAGACCAGCGACGCAAGCGGGCCATGATCGTCTTCCAGGTCTTCATCTACGGCTATCTGCTGCTGATGTTCGCCATCCAGCTGTACATGTCATTCGCTCGAGGCTGGTGGCACCTGTGAACGCGGCTGTGCTGCACGGTAGTTCGGAGAGCAGCTACGACCAGCACCACGAGGAAAGCCGCGCCGCCCAACGCCGGGCCGACAAGTGGCTGATCGCCGGAACCGTCCTGATGGGCACCTGGGCCCTCGGCCTGGTCGGATTGCCGATCTTCCTGCGCGGCGTGTGGCTGCAACGCCAGGCCCAACGCGCCGGGCTGTCAGTTCGGCCGATGATCGTCACACTGATCGGCTATCTGGTCCTCATCGACAGTGCCCTCAACAGCCTGGGCTGGTCGCTGGACCTCGTTGCCAACCACACGCTGATCGACCGGGTGCTGATGACCGGGTGGGGCAACATGTTCGACGCCGGCTACTTCTGGCACTACAACGAGTTGTGGATCGGCGGTGCGGCCGGGCCCGGTGAAAAGGGCTGGGAGGTAGGGCTGATCCTGACGGTCTTCAGCATGCGAATGGCCGCCGCGATCGGCTTTTTGCAGATGAAGCGGTGGGGCCACCAATGGTTGATCATCACCTGCTGGATGGGCGTGGTGATCTGGATCGGCTACGTGTTCAACATGACCATGTACGCCGACGTGCGCTATGCCGGAGTGGTGTTCCCGGTGGTCGGCTGGTGGCTCTACGACATCTTCTACATCACGCCGTTCCTGGCCATCCCCTACCTACACACCGTCAACCGAGAAATCTTCTCCGACTAGAAGGAGCAGTGTCGTGACTACGTCCTCAGAAGACCTTCCGCTGGGCACCACACCGACCTTTGCGCGCATGCACAAGTGGCTCAAACGCGGTGTGTTCGTGTGTTTGGTCGCTCTGGTCATCGAAGGCGCCTTCACCCTGCCGTTCATGGCGGTCTACTACGGGTGGCCGACGCTGCCGCTGCGCGACATCTGCAGCGAGCTGATGAAAGTCCGCTACTCCGACGACTCTCTGGAGTGCAAGTACCCCTACCCGCTGTCCGGCGCACCGTTCGGCGGCGCGCCCGAAGCCGCCGGACAGCACACCGCGCGGGACAAGTGGGGAGTGCAGCCGGTTCCCCAGTATCACCGGATCGGGTTCCGCGAACTGGTCAAGATCCACGACCAGCGCCTCGCCCGCCAGGGCGGCTCCTAACGTGCTCGCTGCTGCAGCCAGGCAACGAGCTGAAAGGGCACGGCAACAAAGACCGTGCCGCCGATGAGGTTGCCCACCGTCGTGACGCACAGGTTGGTGGCCAGACCATGACTGCCGAAACCCCAACTGATCACGGTGTGCGGCGCCGTGGCGTGGAAAGCCGATAACAGCAACGGCAATCCGATGAAGCCGACGTTGGCGATGACGTGTTGGGTACCGCCCATCACGAACGCGAACGGACCGTAGAACGCGAAGCCCATTCGCGCGACGTCGCTTCGCGCCTCGAAAAACAGGCACATCGAGGTTTGCAGGAACCACGTGCACAACACGGCCAGCAGAAGCGCGGTCCACAAGGGCTGGCCGGACTTCAGCACGCCGACGGCTGCTGCCCGTTCGGCAAAGCCGCCCAGGTACGGCCCACCCGCCGCCGCACAGATGGTCACGAACACCAGCGCGCCAATGGTGTTGCCCGCCAAGCCAACCAGGATGATCCGGCCGTATGCGGCGACGCTCAAGCGCCGCTGCAGCACGGCCAGCAGCCCGGCGGACATGTCGGCGGTGATCAGCGACATGCCGGACACCAGGATCAGCGCGAACGACATGCCGAATGCCAGACCCATCAGCAGGCTCGCTACCCCAGGCGTCTTGACTCCGGTGCTCACGGCAAGCGACAGCAGCACCCCGAAGGCAACCATCGCGCCGCCGACCAGCGAACGAATCAGGAACGCCCACGGGTGAGATGCCTTGTCGACCGCCATGTCGGCAACTCGGCGCACCATGGCGCCGACACTCAACAGCTCGAACGGATCGTCCGTCAGGCCGAGGCTTGGCGCCTCCGCAGGCGCGCGGAAGTCTTGTGGCAGCGAAACGATTTGAGACATCAGTGCACCTCTCGGAACCCGGTGAGCGCGTGGAGGACTCCGCCGATGTGCTCATCGCTGAGCTTTTCACCGTCGAAGACGTGGTTGAGCAGAATCCGCAGATCACGCATTTGCTGCAGGTAGATCAGGCAGGGCGGGCAGTCCCGAAGATGCTTGGTCACCACTGCTGCCCACCGATCGGGCTCTGAGTCGAGAAGGTCCTCGACGAGCAGGACGAAGTCGGTGCAGTCGATCGCCGGCACCAGGTGGTCGTGATTCACGGGCATTCCAGATAGCGCCTCTCCAGTTCGTTACGCAGATTTCCGCGGGCGCGATACAGCAGCGCGCGCTGGGCCTGCCCGGACACACCCAGAATCTCGGCCGCCTCCTCGGGGGTCATCCCGACGAGATCGCGAAGAATCACGAGTTGGCGTTGCCGCGCGGGCAACGCCGTCACAGCAGCTCGAACCTGGCCCACCAGCTCTCGGGTCACGGTCTCGTCCTCCGGCAAGAACCGCCTCGACGGCGGGACGCTCCAGTGGCCGGCATCGGGATGTCCCGGCGGGTGCATCCGCCCGCTCAGCGGATCGGCGGCTTCCTGAGCCAGCAACTCGTGCTTGCGGATCCGTGATTCATGGCGACGGTGCCGCGACGCGGTGTTTTTCACGATGGCGAACAACCACGTCGTCACCGACGAGCGGCCCTCGAACGACTGCGCCGACAACAGGATTTGCAGCCATGCCTCTTGCACGGCCTCCTCGGCAGCCGCGGGTGAATCCACCATGGTGCGAGCGAAATTCACCATCTGCTGGTGAAAATCACGCACCAGGTCGGCCAGCGCAATACCGCCCACGTGCGGGTCGGTGCTGTCGAGGGGCACGGACACCGACGTCATGCGCATCGACCGAGTTCCCATCTGAGCTGTGCCTCGGACGGGGACTGGACCGGAATGAAGGCCGCTTCCCGGTAGCGCCGGCTTGCCGAGGTACTACTGGCATATCCCTTGCCACCGGCGGTCCTGATCTCCAATGCCGCACTGGCGCCGGCGATTTCAGCTGCGTCCAGCCGAAGCGAAAGCAGATCCTTCTTCGTCGGCTGATCTGGGGTGCCCACCGCCGCGGCAAAACTCGCCAGCGTCGTCTCCGCCAGCGCGAGCCTACCGACGAGTGAGTCAACCTCGGCCACGAACACCGAGTTGACCCCGGTCAACCCGAGCCGGCCCTGCTCCAGGCTGGTGGAGGCCAGGCCCAAGCACATCGCGGACTGCAGGACCAAAAAGGTAGGGCGGACTGCGCTGAGGAATCCCGCGAAGTCGGTCGACAGCACCTGCTCGGTGGTGATTCGGACGCCCTTCAGCTTGAGATACGACGAGGCGGTGCTGCCGAGCCCCAACAGATCGAACTGGTCGCCCACAGTGATGCCGGGCGTGTCGAGCGGCAGTGCGGCGACGAGCTTTTCACCGGTCTCGCTGCGCGCCGCGGTCACCAGCAGGGAGTCGGGGTAAAGGTTGCTGGCCCACCTGATGGGGCCATACAGTTCGTATCCCCCGTCGACACGTGCTGCCCTGAGTTCAAGGGCTCCGCAACCTGCCGCATCCTTGAACGCGGACGCCATGGCCGTCACACCGAGAGCCTTCCCTTGCAGCAGCGGCTCGACTACCGTTGTGCTGTAAGCGGTTTCGGCCGCAAGCAGGTATTCCACCACCATCCGGTTGGCCCACACCGAGAACGCCGTGCTCATGCACTCCGCGGCGATCTCGCCGATGACCGCTGCCATGGCAGGCAGCCGACGATCGGTGTTGCCCGGGGCGCCCAGACCGAGCAACCCCGCTTCGCCGAGGGCCGCGAAACTGCGCCGCGAGCTCTCCTCTCCGAGATCCAGGGCCGCGGCGTGCGCAGCGATGTCGGAAAGCAACGCGTTGTCGAGGCCGCCTGCCGCTGTGCCGGCCGTCGCTGTCAAGGCTCTCATGAGGTGACGAGCGTCGACTCGACGATCACAGGGCGTTGAAATGTGTTGACGACGGGCGACCAGGTGATGGCGTTGTCGTGAATCCGCTGAAGCGTTTTCTCGTCGGTGTCGCCGGCGAGGGTGACTTTGCAGCGGACCTCGGTGAAGCCGGGGATTTTGTCGTCCGGCGTATCACCGACGCCCCACACCGCGGAGATGTCGATGTCGCCTTCCATCTCGACTTCGATCTTCGTCAGGGTGACGCCGTGGTGAGTCGCGTTGGCCAGCATGCCGACCGAGATGCAGGAACCCAGCGCGGCCAGCGCGGTCTCCGACGGATTGGGGGCCGAGTCGTCACCCAGCAGGGCGGGTGGTTCGCCGACCAGCACCGGCGACAGGTCGCGGACGTACGTCAGGTTGCGGAAACCGGCCTCACACACGGTCGTGGCTTTCAGCGTTTTCTTGCCCGCGCCGGGCTCAGCCTTGGCGCTGCACGACAGCCGGTCAAGGCCCTCGGCGTCGATGACAAGACCATCGGTCATGAACGTCCTCCCAGTGACAAAGATTTCTGCCTTCGGGGTTTAGTGCTCGCCAAGCGCCGTTGCGTGATGGCGGCTGCGAATCATTAACCGCCGCGACACGAATCGTCATGCCGGCGAAACGCGCCGGCCGCGGGCCGTCTACGTGCACCTTCGGCGCGGTCGACGCAGATCCTGCGCTCGGCCGGCAGCGTCGTCGAGCTTTTGAATCGCGGTGAAGAAATGCCGGGCCTGCAACGGTGATTCGATGCAGGGTGCTGCGGCGCGATATGGCACCATAAAAGCCATGCGCGCACGTCTGATCGCCCGATTCCTTTGTGTTGCAGCCGTATCGACTTGGGCGCTGACGGGGCTCGGCGTTCCGTCCGCACCCGCCCAACCGTGCCCGGACGTGCAGGTAGTGTTCGCCCGCGGTACCGGTGAGCCACCTGGCGTCGGGCCGACGGGCCAGGCTTTCGTCGATAACCTGCATAACCGTATCGGCGCAAGGTCGTTCGACGTCTATCCGGTCAACTACCCCGCCAGCGACGAGTGGGCGACCGGCCTCGACGGTATTCGCGACGCGGGCGCTCACGTCGTTTCAATGGCGAACACCTGCCCCAACACCAAGATGGTGCTCGGCGGCTATTCGCAGGGCGCGGCCGTGACGGGCTTCGTCACCTCGGCCGCGGTCCCGGACGGCGTCGACCCCGCGACGGTGCCGAAACCGCTGGACCCCAAGATCGCTGACCACGTTGCCGCCGTCGTGCTTTTCGCCATGCCCAATGTGCGGGCCATGAACTTCCTCGGTCAGCCGCCGGTTGTCATCGGCCCGGCCTATCAGGCGAAGACCATCAAATTGTGCGCACCCGAGGACCCGGTTTGCTCCGACGGAATGAATTTCGCCGCGCACGACAGCTATGCAGGCGACGGGGCGATGATCGACCGCGGGGCGGCGTTCGCCGCCAATCACTTGGGCCCGCCACCTCCTCCCGGCCAAAGCCCGCCGCCCGCGCCGGCACCGCCGCCACCACCACCACCGCCCGTCGACGACCAGGGACCAGGTGCCTGAATCCGGTTGTGCGGGCACGCCGCAGCGGCATCGCTGAGCGCTGACCCGGTCCGCCCGCCGGTGAAAAGCCTGCGACCGGTATTCGCAGCGCGCTATGGTGCTGGCACGTTGCTGGCAGGTTGCTGTGGAGGGCTTCGTTGCAGGGAACTTCGTTCGGAAAGTACCGGCTCATCGAATTGCTGGGCCGAGGCGGCATGGGCGAGGTGTGGCGGGCCTACGACACGTCGATCGACCGGATCGTCGCACTCAAGATCCTGCCCGCCGAGATGTCCAAAGACGGCGTGTTCCAACAGCGGTTTCGGCGGGAAGCTCATGCGGCCGCGCGACTGAACAGCCCACACGTCATCCCGATCCACACCCACGGCGAGATCGACGGACGGCTCTTCGTGGACATGCGGCTGATCGAGGGCCGCGACCTACACTCCATCCTCGCGCGCGGTCCACTGCCGCCAGAGCGGGCGGTACGCATCGTCGAACAAGTCGCCAAGGCTTTGCACGACGCACACAAGGTCGGGCTGTTGCACCGGGATGTCAAGCCCTCCAACATTTTGCTCGACCACGACGACTTCGCCTATCTGATCGATTTCGGAATCGCCCGCGCCACGGGCGAACTGGGCTTGACGGCGGCCGGCGACGTGGTCGGCACCTACCATTACATGGCCCCGGAACGATTCAACGCCGGACAGGTCGACGCCCGCTCGGACATCTACTCGCTGGCCTGCGTGCTCTACGAATGCCTCACCGCGCGGCACCCGTTCCCCGGTGACAGCCTCGAGCAACAGATCACCAACCACCTCACGACTCCCCCGCCGCTGCCGTCGATCACCAAGCCCGGGCTGCCCGGAGGTTTCGACTCGGTCATCACCCGCGGCATGGCCAAAGACCCCGCGGCGCGTTACCGCACCGCCGTCGAGCTGGCGCGCGCCGCCCGGGAGGCCATCACCACGCCGGTCGTTTCGCCACACCCGTCGGCTCCGACACAGCCGAGGATTCCCAGCCGCGAACAGGCGCGGACCCCGCCACCGCAGGCGCCGTCGCCACCCTGGTGGCGCCGCAAACCCGTCGTCATCTCGACCGCCGCCGTGCTCGTCGTCGCAGCCGTCCTCGCCGGCGTGGCCCTGGCCATCGGCCATCGCAGTGCGGGAGGCGGCGATTTCCACCAGGTGACGCTGCCGTTCACCGGCCTGCGGGAACCGCAAGGCGTGTCGGTGGATATCGGCGGCACGGTGTACGTCGCCGACACACCCCACAACCGGGTGCTGGCCTTGGCCGCCGGCTCGACCAGCCCCGCCGTGCTGCCCTTCGACGGCCTGAACTACCCGACCGGTGTGACCGCGGACAACACCGGCACGGTCTACGTCACCGACGCCGGCAATAAACGCGTGGTGGTGCTGCCGGCCGGCTCGAGCAGCCAAATCCAACTGCCCTTCAGCGATCTCGGCAACCCGACCGGCATCACGGTGGACAGCAGCCGCACCGTCTACGTCACCGACACCGCAAAGAACCGGGTGGTCGCCCTGCCGGCCGGCTCGAACCGGCAGACCGAGCTACCGTTCGCGGGCCTCAGCGCGCCCACCGGTGTGGTCGTGAACAGCAGCGGAACCATCTACGTCGCCGACGGCGGCAACAACCGGGTGCTGGCATTGCCCGCAGGCTCCAATACCCAAGCGGCACTGCCCCTTACCGGCCTCAAAGAACCCGGCGGTGTGACGGTGGACACCGAGGGCGCCGTGTACGTCACCGACAGCCAGAACAATCGCACGCTGAAACTTCCCGTCGGGTCGACGACGCAGATCGAACTTCCCTTCACCGGGCTGGACAATCCGTGGGGCCTGGCGGTCGACAGCAACGGCACCGTGTACGTCGCGGGCCACAGCAACCAAGTGGTGGCCCTGCGGCAAAACTGACCGCCGCGCAGCACCAAGTGCGCCCATACAGGAAGATGTCCTGGTGTTCGGGCTCGTCGTCGTCGTCACGCTGTTCGCCACCGTCGTCGTGGGGACGGTGCTCGGCAAGCGCTATCGGGTCGGTCCCCCGGTCCTGCTCATCTTCTTGGGCGCGCTGCTGGGGCTGATCCCCCGCTTCGGCGGGATTCGGCTCGACGGCGAAATCGTGCTGCTGCTGTTCCTGCCGGCGATCCTCTACTGGGAGAGCATGAACACCAGCTTCCGCGAGATTCGGGCGAACCTGCGCGTGATCGTGTTGATCAGCGTCGGCCTGGTGATCGCCACCGCGGTTGCGGTGTCGTGGACGGCGCGAGCGCTCGGCATGGAGTCACACGCCGCGGCCGTCCTCGGCGCGGTGCTTTCGCCGACCGACGCCGCGGCGGTGGCCGGGTTGGCCAAACAGTTGCCGCGCCGACCCCTCACCGTGCTGCGCGCCGAGAGCATCATCAACGACGGCACCGCGCTTGTGCTGTTCGCCGTCACTGTGGCCGTCGCGACCGGCAGCCCGGCGATCGGCCCCGCCGCATTGGTCGGCCGGTTCGTCGGCTCCTACCTCGGCGGTATCGCCGCCGGACTGCTGGTCGGCCTGGCGGTGACGATGCTGCGCCGCCGACTCGACGCGCCGCTGGAGGAGGCAGCCCTGAGCGTGCTGACGCCGTTCGCGGCATTCCTGCTCGCCCAGTCGATTCACTGCAGCGGTGTCGTCGCGGTGTTGGTTGCGGCTCTCGTGCTCACCTACGTCGGGCCGCGGGTGATCCGGGCCCGATCCCGCCTGCAGTCGTTCGCGTTCTGGGACATTGCGACGTTCCTGATCAACGGCTCGCTGTGGGTGTTCGTCGGAGTCCAGCTGCCGAGCGCGGTGCGGGGCATCGCCAACCTCGGCGGCGGACTGCGCCACGCGGTGTTACTGGCACTTGCTGTCACCGGGGTCGTCGTCGCGACCCGGATTGCCTGGACCGAAATCACTACCGTGCTACTCCGGACTCTGGACCGGCGCGAGGTGCAGCGCGCCCGTCGCGTCGACTGGCGTCAACGCGCGGTGTCCAGCTGGGCCGGATTCCGCGGCGCGGTGTCGCTTGCCGCCGCGCTTGCCGTCCCGCTGACCACGCGCAGCGGCGCGCCGTTCCCGGACCGCAACCTGATCATCTTCGTAGTCTCGGTCGTGATCCTGGTGACCGTCCTGGTCCAAGGAAGCACACTGCCCCTCGTGGTTCGCTGGGCGCGGCTGCCCGAAGACGCCGCGCACGCCGACGAATTGCAACTGGCCCGCACTCGCAGCGCCGAAGCCGCGCTCGAGGCATTGCCACAGGTGGCCAACGAACTCGGTGTCGGCGAGGAGCTATTGAGCCGCCTGCGAAAGGAATACGAAGAACACGCCGCGCTGGTCATGGCCGACACCTCGGCGCCGAACCACGCGGCCGAGCAGAACGATCTGGTGCGACGGGTGCGGCTCGGTGTGCTCGAACACAAGCGCCGGGCCGTTACCGAGCTGCGAGACACAAATCGCATCGACGACATCGTTTTGCGCGAGCTGCAGACCGCGATGGACCTCGAAGAGGTGCGACTGCTCGACCCGGCCGACACCGAATAACGTCCAAAACCCGGCACTGTGCTCCGGATATAGTTCGGCGATGAGGATTCCACTGATAGCGGCCACCGGAGTCGCTGTGGCGGCCGCGCTGGTGGCCGGGTGCCACACCAATTCGAAGTCGTCGACCGCCACCTCGGGCTCAGCCAAGCCGACCGCAACCAGCCACGCCTCGGCGCCGGCATCACCCACCGACTACACCAAGTTGCTGATCGGGCCGAAAGACATCAACGCACCCGACACCTTCACCGCCGGCCCGCCGACCCGGGACCCGAATGGCCGACAGGGCGCGGCGATCACGTTCACCGACGATGACGGCAGTCACGTCATCCGCGACACCATCGTGATCCTGCCGGATCCCGCCGCGGCGGCCAACGCGCTCGATGCGGCCAAAGCGGCGCCGCCCGGGGCGATTAGCGGAACACCTGTCGCGACGGACGTCGGCGCCGGCGGAACCACAATCTCAGGGGATGCACCCGACAAGTCCAAGGGAATCACGGTGCTGCTGTTCACCGAGGGCAGGGCGTTCGTCACACTCGAATTCGACGGCCCCAGCGGCATGTCCGCGCCGCCGGATTTCGTCAGCGATGTCGGCAAAAAGCAAGACGCCGCCATCAAGCAGGGGCTGCACGCCTAACGGCGTTACCGCAGCGGCACTTTCGCGGCGATCTGCTTAGCCAGGTCGACAGCCGAGTTTTTCGGCTCGGGGCTGCAGGTGTTGACGTCGACGATGACGTTGTTTTTCAGCGCCAGCGCGCGTCCGCAGGCCCAACCACCCGCACGGGCATTTTGTTGCGTCGCAACCACGCTCAGTATGCCGTCGGCGTTCGATATCGGTCCGGCGGTCCACTCCGTCCCGGACTGAATGTGACGGTATTGGTGGCACGCCGGCCACTGTTTGGCCGAGTTGTTGAAGAACGCGCCGGCTTGTTTGGCGGTGGGAAACAACACCACCGCCTCCTCGGCGTAATGGGTGAAGTTGTCGCCGTCGTTGAACGCCTGATCCCGCATTGCGGTGAAGCCACTGTCCGCGTACACCTGGGCCTGCACCGAGCCGTCGATGGCCAGGCATTCCCGGGGTTCCATCGTGGCGCTGTCGTCGGACATCTGGTCGTGTTTCCTGGTGAGTTTCAGTTCGGTCGCGCCCATCAGGGGATTGATCTGCTCGGGAGGAAGCAACAAAGTGTCCAGCTCCCGCTCCACGACGGGACGCGGAATGAGGGTCGTGGTGGTGGTGGTCGTCGACTTGGCGTTTTGGCTTTCGCCGCTGCCACATGCGGCGGCGAGAATACAGATGGCTGCGGTGGCGAAAACGGTCGCCAAATAGCGCATCTGCGCACCCCCATTCCTGCCGTTGCAAAAACAGATTTCTGCTGCGCCGACCAGAACTTGCGTGTCGTCGAGCCTACCGCGACCGGTGGGGGCAAACGCCAGCGAATCGCCGAATTTCGCGTTCTGCCAGGTGCTCTCGACGGCGTGGAATTAGGTGCGGGAAACGCCTTAATTCCGGTCGTCGGATTGCGATTCGTCAGGAGTCCACGCCGTCGGCGGGGCGGGCTGACCAGGGAACAAGAAGTCGATGAACGCCGCGGCGGTGGGTTGCGGCTCGTGGTTGGCCAGCCCCGGACGCTCGTTAGCTTCGATGAAGACGTAGTCCTCGCCGGTGACGTCGGGAATCACCAGGTCGATGCCCGTCACCGGGATACCGATCGCGTCGGCCGCTGCCACCGCGACCCGGCACAATTCGGGGTTCACCTGGGCGGTGACGTCGCGAATCGTGCCGCCTTGGTGCACGTTGGCGGTGCGACGCACCCGAAGCCGGGTGCCCTCGGGCAGCACGTCGTCCATGGCCCAGCCGGCCTCGACGACCGTCGCGTCGGTGATCTCGTCGAGCGGAATGCTGGATTCGCCGCCGGTGGCCTCCGAGCGTCGCCGGCGCTCGGCCGCGATCAGCTCCCGCACGGTGCGGTCGCCGGTGCCGATGACCTCGGGCGGCAGGCGCAGCGCGGCGGCCACCACCTTGCCGTCGATCACCACCAGGCGAAGGTCGTCACCGGCCACCCGCTGCTCGATCAGCACTTCGGGGTGTTGTTCCCGGGCCCGGGCCAGGGCTTCCGCGAGCTTGTCGGGCCCGTCGCCGGCCGTGACGCCGACCGTGATGCCCTTGCCCTGCTCGCCGCGAGTCGGTTTGACGACGACCTCGCCGACGTCGGCCACAAACGCGGAGTCGTCCTCGTCGAAGGTGGCCAGGCGGGCGCGAGGCACGGTGATGCCGGCCTCTTTGACGAGTCGGCGCGTCAGCCGCTTGTCGTCGCACCGGCACATCGCGATCGCCGAGGTGTACTCCGACAGCGACTCTCGGGTGATCACACTGCGGCCGCCGTGGGTCAGTCGCATCTCACCGGTCTCCGCGTCGAGGACCTCCACCCGGATTCCGCGACGTAGCGCCTCGTCGGCGATGATCCGGGCATAGGGGTTGAGGTCGTCGATCGTCTCCGGGCGCGGGGTGAACAGCGGCTCGTTGATCGCGTTCTTGCGCTTGATCGCCATCACCGGGATGCGGCGGAAACCCAGCTTCTCGTACAGGGCGATGGCCGCGGCGTTGTCGTGCGCGACCGACAGGTCCAGATAGGCGCGGCCCTTGCGCCGGAAGTGCTCGGCCATCGCGCGGGCCAGGGCTTCACCGATCCCGGGCAGCGCCGCGGCCGGGTCGACGGCCAGGGTCCACATGCTCGAGCCCCGCTCCGGATCGCAGAACAGCAGCTCGTGGTCGACGCCGGTGGCGGTGCCCACCACGGCGTCGTCGTCGCGCACCGCAACCAGGTATGTCACCGCGTCGGCGTTGAGGTGGTTGTCCCAGGTCACGTCGACCGGTGCCGGGACCATTCCGCAGCGCACGTACACGCGGTTCATCGCGTCGGCGTCTGACCGGTCGTTGAGCGTGCGCACCGTGACGCCGGGCGGCGACGTGCCTTCCGGGTCAGAGTCGGTGAAGCGCAACCGGTACGTGTGGCTGGGGTCGATGAAGAATTCGCTGGGTGATTCGGCGACGACGACGTGAGGCTCGCGCGGGTAGATGCAGATGTCGCGGCGCCCGGGCTCTTCCCGGCGCAGCGCCGCGGCCAAACTCTCGGAGTCGGCGAAGGTCTGACCGAAAATGAGTCGGCCCCAACCTAATTCGAGCTCGACATCCTTGGCCATCGCATCCGTAAGGTGAGCCGGCGCGGTGTCGTGCAGGCCGAGAGTGATCGCCTCCGGATGGTCGTCCGAGGGATCGACGGTGCTCATGTCGCCTGGTTACCCACTTCGCTCAGAGGCCGAACTGGTCGTCGATGATGCCGAGCCAGATCCGCGCAGCGTCGATGGCGACTTTTTCGCTGATGAAGGCATGCTGGGTTCCGGTGTACATGTCGCGGAATGCCCGTTCGAAGCGGCTGCCTTCGCGGATCGCGGTGGTACCGGCCGCCAAATGCGCCCACTCCGCGCAGCTTCGGGCGGTGTCGGTGGCGTGCACGGCGGCCACCCGCATGTCGGCCCGCAAGGTCGGCGTCAGCTCCGCACCGGAGGCGACGGCGGCCGCGGCGAACGTCGACGGCAGGTTCGCGATGCCCACCCAGCCGAATGATCCGTCCTGCCAGGCCATTTCGATCCAGGTCTCGATCATCTCGGCGAACGACGGCTCGACACCGCCGGCCGCGACGGGATTGAACGCCGACAGCAGCCCGGTGGCCCACATCTGGTCGACAATCGCGGCGGTGAGCGTGCGCCGGCGCTCAGATTCGGCGGCCTCGGCGCGCACCTGTTCCCGCATGCCCCGGGCCGATGCGACGAGTTGGCCACTCTTTTCGGCCGTCGACGTCATTGGGGTCGTTAGCCTTCCAGCGCTTTGGCGGCGCCGGCCAGGATCGCGTTGAAGCTCGAGCGGAGCAGCCGGGAGCTGACCGGCTCCATCAGCCTGCCGCCGAAGTACGCCGGGTGGGTGTAGCGGGTGACCCAGGCGACGTGCGTGCCGTCGTCGCGCGGGGTGAACGTCAGTGTGCCGCCCTCGTGCTCGAATGGCGGAAACGATCGGAGGATGAGGTAGGAGTAGCTGCGCGGCCGGTCGTACGCGGTGATCTCTTCGCGAAACCAGGTGCCCAGCCCGATCACCCGCCGCACCGCGCCTACGGCGGGGCCCGCCGCGCCCTTCTCCCAAAAGGCCCGAAATATCGGCGGAGCGGCGGTCAGGCTGGCCGGGTCAGCCAGCCAGTCGAAGACCCGTTCAGGAGATCGGCGATCGTCCGTTCGACCCGAAGCTCGACCATGAGGCCTCCTATCTGGCAGTAGCCGTGTCGGCTATGACATTACGACCGGCCGGATTAGGCAAACGCTGGTGAGCCGGCGGGCCCGCCCCGGGCGACCACAAGCGGCATCGACGTGGCCGCATCCGTGCGCAGGATGGTGTGCACCACTTCGATGAGGTCTTCGACGAGCATCAATTTGCCGGGCATGCAGCCGCGCGACAGCCACAGCGGCGCAGCCTGTTTGGCGAGTTCGGGATCCCAGCCCACGCTCATTCCGGTTTGCCCGTCGCCTTCACCGCCCGGGCACTCGCCCACGATCAGGCAGGTAAAGCCGATGTCGGGGTGTTCGGCGCGCCAAGCTTCCACGAGTCGTTCCAGCGCCGCCTTGCTGACGCCGTACGCGCCCAGACCCGGCCACGGTGGCCCGAAGGTGCCGGCATCGGAAGAGAGGTAGACCGCCTTGCCGACGGAGGCCGTCAGATGCGGCAGCGCCGCCGCCGTCGCCAGCGCCGCGCCGATGACGTTGGTGTCGAACACGCGCCGCCAGGTGGCAGCGTCGGTGTCGACCATGCGGACCAGCGGCCCGACGGCGGGCGTGTACACCAGGTGGTCGATGCCGCCGAGCGCGTCGGCGGCTTGGTTGATCGCCGCCCGGCACGACGCCTCGTCGGTGACGTCGCACTCGATCGGGATCGCGCCCGACCCCGCCTCCTTGGCCGCGGCCTCGATGCGCTCACGACGCCGGGCGAGAAGCGCGACCTTAGCACCCCGCTGCGCAAGACCGACGCCGATGCAGCGCCCGAGTCCGCTCGAGGCGCCGATCACCACTGTCCTTGACATATTCGCCCTCTCTTGTAACGCCTGCTGCAGGCACAGCGTACAGATCGCGGTGGGTGTCAGTACGGTGAGCGATATGAAATATCTGGACGTCGAGGGAATCGGAAAGGTCAGCCGAATCGGGCTGGGCACCTGGCAGTTCGGTTCGCGGGAGTGGGGCTACGGGGATCAGTACGCCTCGGGTGCTGCGCGCGAGATCGTGCAGCGTGCGCTTTCCTTGGGAGTCACGCTGTTCGACACCGCTGAGGTGTACGGATTCGGCAAGAGCGAACGGATTCTCGGCGAGGCGCTGGGCGACAAGCGGGCCGAGGTGGCGGTGGCCAGCAAGATCATGCCGGTCGCGCCGCTGCCCGCGGTGGTCAAGCAGCGCGAGCGTGCCAGCGCGCGCCGGCTGCAGCTGGACCGCATCCCGCTCTACCAGGTTCACCAACCGAACCCGGTGGTCCCCGATTCGGTGATCATGCCGGGGATGCGGGATCTGCTCGACAGCGGCGCGATCGGCGCGGCCGGCGTGTCGAACTACTCGCTGGCGCGATGGCAGAAGGCCGACGCCGCGCTCGGGCGGCCGGTGATCAGCAACCAGGTGCATTTCTCGCTCGCATACCCCCGCGCGCTGGACAACTTGGTGCCGTTCGCCGAGCGCGAGAACCGCCTCGTGATCGCGTACAGCCCTCTGGCGCAAGGGCTTCTGGGTGGCAAGTACGGCGTCGACAACCGGCCCGGCGGCGTCCGGGCGATCAACCCGTTCTTCGGCACCGAGAACCTGCGCCGGATCGAGCCGCTGCTGCAGACACTGCGCGCCGTCGCCGCCGACGTCGACGCCAAGCCGGCGCAGGTGGCGCTGGCCTGGCTGGTCAGCTTGCCGGGCGTGGTTGCCATTCCCGGGGCATCCAGCGTCGAGCAGCTCGAGTTCAACGTCGCCGCCGCCGACATCGAGCTGCCCGCGGATTCCCGCGACGCGCTCACCGACGCCGCCCGCGCGTTCCGGCCGGTCTCGATGGGGCGCTTCGTCACCGACACCGTCCGCGAGAAGCTTCTGCGTCGCTGACGATGCTCGATCGCAATGTGCTGGGCGGGCCGCTGGAACAGTGCGGGACCGAGCCGCTCACCGGGTTCTACCGCGACGGCTGCTGCGCGACGGGGCCCGAGGACATCGGCCTGCACACCATTTGCGCGGTGGTGACCGCGGAGTTCCTGGAGCACCAGCGCTCGATCGGCAACGACCTCGTGACGCCGCGACCCGAATACCGCTTCCCCGGCCTCACGCCCGGCGACCGGTGGTGCGTCACAGCGCTGAACTGGCTTCGCGCCCACCACGACGGCTACGCCGCGCCCGTCGTGCTGGCCTCCACCCACGAACGCACCTTGGAGGCGGTGCCGCTGGAGGTGCTGCGGGAGTACGCCGTCGACGTGCCCGACGACCTGGGCGAGTTGTAAGGACGGCGTCCCGGCACGCGCTGCGGCCGGTAAACTGGCGCTCTCGATTCCACACGAGCAACTGACGGAATGGCCTCGGTACCGACGCCGAGTTATGGAGGATCATGAAGCATCTTGTATCCACCGCGATGCGCGCGGCGGTATTCGCAATCCCGGTTGCGGTGATGATTTCGGGTGCGCCACTTGCCGGCGCAGTCACGGACGTTGAAGACAGCTGTCGTGGCGCCGGCGGCGACTACACGTCGCAGGAGGTGCAACCGCATTGGGGCGCTGCGCCGGTTCTCATCGAGACGTGTTGCACCGCAGGGCAATGCGTCACGTACCGCGATGGCGTAAAGGGACCCACCTACGGCGGGGGTTAGGCGGCTGCGCCGCCGGTGACTGCAACGTTGCCGCAACTCCAGCCGCTCTATCTGCTGGCGGACAGCCAGCTGCTGTTCTGGGAGCGGCATAACCGGCTGCTCCTTGATGCAGCCCTCGACGGATTGGCTTGGGACACACCGTTTAGCGCGGCCTACATCGGCGCCTCCAACGGGGACCGCCCGGAGTTCTACGAGATCTTCGAGGCGGCGGTCGAGGCGGTTGGAATCACCGACCACCGGATGATCGCTTCGTCGTTCGATACCGATGACCGCGGCTTCCTGGAGCGTGCCGAGCTGATCGTGCTCGCGGGCGGCGATGTGCGCAGGGGCTGGGACACCTTCGAGAAAACCGGCATGAAGGATGTGATCCTGGACCGCTACACCCAAGGGGCGATCCTGGTCGGCATTTCGGCCGGCGCGGTCCAACTCGGCCGGTACGGAATCGTCGGGGAATCCGAGCTGCTCGACGTGTTCAAGCTTGCCCCGGTCGTCATCGACACGCACGACGAGCGATCCGAGTGGGCGCGGCTGTCACGCACGATAGAGTCGCTGCAGGGCGGGGCCACCGGGCTCGGACTGCCCTCCGGCGGCGGCGTCGTCGTGCACCCGGATCTCACCATCGAGCCGCTACGGCGGCCGGCGCACGAATTCCGTTTCGACGGCACCGGCGTCACACATTCGCTGTTGTACGCCGAAGAGGCGTAACCGACTGGTTCGGCGTGCACACTTGTGGCATGGAGACAGGTGAACTCACCGTGGCAGCCTCGACGTGAGCCCACGCACCGGCGAGCCCGGGCCGCGCCGCGCGCTGAACGGCATCTCAGATGTCCGTGCGTTCTTTCACACCAACAGCGTGCCGCTGTATTTCATCTCGCCCACCCCGTTCAACCTGCTCGGCATCGACCGCTGGATACGAAACTTCTTCTACCTCACCTACTTTGACTCTTTCGAGGGCGAACACCCCCGCGTGTTCGTGCCGCGGCGGCGTAACCGCATGGATTTCGACTCCATGGAGGACGTGTGCAATTACCTGCTGCGCGATCCCGAGACGCTCGATTTCATTGCGCATCGAGGGCCGGGCGGCAAGGCCTGCTTCGTGATGCTCGACGAGGCAACCCATGCCCTGGCCCGCGAGGTGGGGCTCGAGGTCATGCAGCCGTCGGCGGAGCTGCGCCACCGGCTGGGTTCCAAGATCGTCATGACGAGGCTGGCGGAGAAGGCCGGTGTGGCCAGCGTGCCTCACGTGATCGGGCGGGCCGGGTCGTACGACGAGCTGTCAGCGCTAGCGCACAATGCGGGGCTGGGCGACAACCTCGTCGTCCAGGCTGCGTACGGCGACGCCGGCACCACGACGTTTTTTGTGCGCGGCCAGCGCGACTGGGACCGCCATGCCGATGTCCTGGTGGGTCAGGACCTCAAGGTGATGAAGCGCATCCGCAATGTCGAGGTCTGCCTTGAGGGTGTCGTGACCCGGCACGGCACCATGGTCGGTCCCGCGATGACGAGCCTCGTCGGCTACCCGGAGCTGACCCCGTACAAGGGTGGCTGGTGCGGCAACGACGTGTGGCGGGGTGCGCTGACGGCCGAACAGACCCACACCGCACGAGAAATGGTGCGAAAGCTGGGTAACCGGCTTTCGCGCGAGGGGTACCGCGGCTACTTCGAGGTGGACCTCCTGCACGACTTGGACTCCGACGAGCTGTATCTCGGCGAGGTGAATCCGCGGCTAAGCGGCGTGAGCCCGATGACGAATCTGACAACTGAGGCCTACGCCGACATGCCGCTGTTTCTGTTTCATCTCCTCGAGTACATGGACGTGGACTACGAACTGGATATCGACGAGATCAACGCCCGCTGGGAGCGGGGTTACGGCGGCGACGACGTCTGGGGTCAGCTGATGATTTGGGAGACCTCGCCGCACGTCGAGTTGATGACCGCGACCCCGCGCACCGGTATATGGCGTCTGCACGACGACGGGCGGGTCTCCTTCGCGCGCTCCGCCAACGACTGGGCATCACTGAGCGACGAGTCGGAGGCCTTCTACATGCGGATCGCGGCGCCGGGCGACGTGCGCTGCAAGGGCGCCGAACTCGGCGTGCTCGTCACCCGCGGGCATTTGCAGACCAAGGACTACAAGCTCACCGAGCGCTGCCGGCGCTGGGTCGAGGGCATCAAGGGGCAGTTCGCTTCGACACGTCTGACGCCGGGTGAGCCGATCGTGCCGCGGCTCGTCGCGCGAGCGTAAGGGTCGCAGCATGTTTGGGCATCATTTCTGCTCACCCGCCACCGGCCGCCGCTTCGACCATCGGCCTCGCTTGGCATTGCGTGAACGCTGGATTGTGAGCAGGTGCAGTCGCCGCCTCGGGACTGCCCTCTACCACTCGCCGCCGGCTGGACGCTCTACCGTTGAGCCAGCAGGCGAGCCCTCCGACGAGCAGGCCGACCGCGACACCGGCGTCCGGGCGCTGGCCCAGCATCAGCCATGACAGCGCGCCTGCGACGGCGGGAATAACGGCGAACAGCATCGCAACCGCCGCAGCGCCATGGTTATTGATGGCGCGCACGTAGAGGCTTACCGCCAGCGTGGCATTCAACAGCACCACGCCACCCACCGCGATAGCGGCCTTGACGCCGTCGTGCACGGCGAGTGGTGTCGCTATCGCAAGTCCTGCCGCCGGAATCAGCGCGACCGCATTCTGCATCGCGCTCATCGCGCGGAAGTCAACACCAGTGCAGAACCGCTGCTGGTATACGCCGCCGGCCGAAAGACCAAGCAACGCAACCAGAAGCAGCACGATGACGGGATCCACGCCGTGGATGCTCACCAGCCTCTTGGCGCACGCGGCGAGCACCGCGACAACACCGAGGACCAGCGCAGCCACCCGCTGCCAACCGAGCGGCTCCCGCAAAAACGCCGTCGCCAGGATCGCCGTAGACACCGGATTCATCGCAACCACCACGGCGCAGAGCACTGCCGGCGCTCCGAGCTCGATAGCTTCGTAGAGGCAACAGAACTGCACGGCTTGGATCAGCAAACCGGCCACCATGACGTGACCGAACTGCGCCCCTCGCGGCCACGGCGCCTTGGCGAGCATGGTCCAGATCGTGAGAATCGATGCGGCCAAACTGAACCGCAGCACCAAGGTGGCCATTGGTGACATCGCGGTCACCGCCAGCGTCCCGATGGGATAACTGACCGCGTAGAAGAACGTCACCGCCGCGGCAGTGGTCGGTGGCATACGGCGCAGCTCCATGGCAGCCATGCTTGTCGGCTCAACTCATGCAGTCCAACGATTATTGGCAATCGACACCGATCACAGATACTTATCTATGTTCCTGTAGATAGCGGAAATTGAGGGTAATGAGACAGCAATTGATTGTTAGCTCTGATCGAACTATGGTCCTCGTATGGCCCAGGTGCTCGATATTGCGCCGCTGCGCAGCCTCGTCGCCGTGGCCGACTGCGGCGGGTTCCACCGCGCGGCTGCCGCGCTACACCTAAGCCAGTCCGCGGTAAGCCAGCACCTACGCAGGATCGAAGCGGTGGTGGGCGAGCCGGTGGTACAACGCTCGGGCCGCGGCGTCGTGTTCACCGAAATGGGCCAGAAGGTACTGCGTCACGCCCGCACGATATTGGCCGCGCACGACACAGCGCTCAACGATCTCGGTGCATCCGAAGCCACGCTGTTGACGATCGGCGCCACCGAACACGGTGCCGACGTGATGCTGGCCGGCCTGACCAGCGCACTGCGTGACCGCCTTCCCGATCAGCCGGTGCGCTTCCGGCTCGACCGCAATGTGTCACTGGCCGACGCGATCGAACGGGGGCTGGTGGACGTGGCGATCATGCTCGACGGCGCGGGCTTGGACCGCATCAACGCCTCAGGACTGGTTCGCCTGCAATGGATTTCAGCGCGCACATTCGCTGCGCCGACGCGGGATCCGCTGCCGCTCGTCATTTTTTCCGAGCCCTGCACATTGCGCGAGCCGGCCTTTTCCATTCTCGAAAAGCGCGACATCTCCTACGAGATCGCTGCCGAATGCGGCGACTTGTCCGGACTCTACGCGGCGGTGCGCTCCGGGCTCGGGGTGGCGCTGCTGCCGATAATCGGCAAGCTTCCCGATGGTCTCTGTCCGGCCGAGGGGCTGCCGCCCGCCAATTGCGCGTCGGTATTGGTTCGCGGCCGTGTCGGCCTTGACCCCGAGTTGCTGAGCACCGTCGACGCGGCGGTGCGTGATGTGTTGGCCGCCCAAAACTGAACCCGCGGTGGAGCACTCATGACGCGCCACCCTTCGCGCCCAGGGGCCAGATTCCAAAGGCATGCCACTAGCAACTGAGCGACGCGGGATCCATGCCGATGCCCACAACTCTTGCGACGCGGTCCAAGTCGCGGTCGTGTGCGAGAAGGGCGGCATCCTCGCGTCTGGCTACCGACGCAATCATGCAGTCGATCAGTCCACGGGGAGTGATGCCAGCCCGGCGACAGTTGCGGTAGATGCGGACTGCCGCGTCGAAGTCCGCGGCGGTGTCGAATCGGAGCAGTTTGAAGCGCAGCAGCAGGCGACGAAGATCTGCCTCGCGCTCGTCACTTCGTGCGCCGGCCGTGACCTCCATGATCACGGGTTCTGTCACCGCCAGCGGTCCGTCCTGGCTAATGAGGTCGGTGAGGCGCCGATCGACGGGACTGCCGGTTGCGCGGTCGTATTCGACCCACGCCGACGTGTCGGCGAGGATCACGATGTCCGCGGGGGCGTTGTGTCGGCGGGGATTTCGTCGATGGCGCGCGCGCCGCGCATCGCGAGGGCCTCATCGCGCGTCATCGGTTGGCCGGCGAGATGGCGCAGCGCGAGGTCGACCGCGTCAGTCTTGGTCCGGACGCCATAGCGATCCATGATCGTCTGGACGTAGGTGTCTTCGATCTCGATATTCGTACGCACCTTGCTCATACACGTAGCGTACACGTTACGTGTACGCAACGTGTATGAGCCGAGTCTCACTTTTCCACCAGGTCGGGAATGGGCTCTGCATCCGTAAGCCAATGTCGCCCTACCCGGCGGGCGGTCTCCCACTTGGGGATGCTCACCGCATCGTCTTGGCCGAGGTCCTCGGGCGTCGGGCCGATGCGCTCAGCCAGAGGAGCCAGCGCGTCGAGATCGAAGTTGTACACCTCGGCTGCTGCCAGGCCCAGCATTTGCCGGGTCTCCTCGATGGGGACGTCCCAGAACGAACGACGCAGCCAGTCGCGGGTATGCGGCCAGGTCCCCTCGGGATGGGGAAAGTCGTTGCCCCACAAGATGTTCGGCACGCCGATCTCGTAACGCCGCGCCAGCTCCCTGCGCTCCGTCGTGGTGGCCCCGATAAAGCAGTTCCGGTCGAAGTAGGCCGAGGGCGGCATCGTCAGATCGCCCTCCATCTGATGGCTCATCTTCTTGGCCGAGTGCTCACGCAGATACCGCGTGTCCATCAGCCAGAGCAAGTCGTTGGCCCAGAACGCCCCGCACTCGGTGACGCCCCATCGCAGCCGGGGGAAGCGCTCGAACACGCCCGACCACAACGCGAACCACAGCGGCCGGGCCCCCCACCAGCGCACCTCGGTGACGTAGATGCCCAGATGCCCGCCGTACTCCTCCTGCGGCGCGGGACCGGAGTGGGTGTGGATTGGCATCTGCAGGTCCTGGCAGGCGGCCCACACCTTGTCGTAGCGACGGTCGTGGTAGGGCGGGTAGCCGACCCAGCGCGCCGGGATCAGGATCCCGCCGCGCAGCCCGGATTCCGCCGCGCGGGTGATCTCGGCGACCGCCGCGTCGACGTCGGCCAGGATCGGCACGACCGCCACCCCGGCCCGCCGTTCGGGGCTGTGGCTGCACAGTTCAGCCAACCAGCGGTTGTGGGCCCGCGCCCCGGCCATGGCGCGCCCCGGGTCGAGATCACCCGACTGGCCCAGTCCGGCGCCGAACGGGGCACCGGCCACCCCGGTCACGGCGTCGGCATCGGGAAAGATCACCTCGCCGACCACGCCGTCGCCGTCGAGTTCCTTGTCCCGCAGCGCCACATCCCATCCCCCGGCGATGCCGTCGCCATGCTCGGAGAACCACTGCTCGGCGAACTCCTCGTCGATGAACCCGCCCGCCTGCGCCGCTGCGGTCTTCTCTGCCAGGTAGGCCTCGAAGTCCTCCCGGTATTCGGGGTCGACGTACTCGCGATACCGCTCGGTGGGGAGTTCGGCGTGGGTGTCCGCCGAGATGATGAGGTAGGGGTTCACGGGAGGTCCTTCCTTACCAGGCGCGGATCGGGTCGGGTTCGAACACGGTGCTGCGCGCGTCGGCGGGTACGGCGGGCAGCGGCTCGGCGACCCCGGCCACGGTCGGGCCGATTCGGTCGACGAGCGGCGCGAGGGCCTCGAGGTCGAAACCGTAGACGGCCGCGGCATTTCCGCCCACCATGGCCGCCACCTCGTCGGCCGGGACACCGCTGAAGGTGTGGCGCAACGCTTCCCGCGTGTAGGGCGCAGTGCCCTCGAAGTGTGGGTAGTCGCTTCCCCACATGATCTTCTCGACGCCGATGCGGTGGCGCTCGGCACATTCGACGGGCCGCATGAAGCTGGCACCGACGTAACACTGGCGGGCCCAGTACTGGCTGGGCCTAAGGGAAAGCGAGCCGGCGGTGGGCCCGGCGAAACGAGCGATCGCCGAGCTTGCCCGGGCGTAACGGGCCGCCGCCACGTCCAGCGAGTCCAGCGTCGCCGGTATCCACCCGGCGCCCTGCTCGGTGAAGACCACGGTCAGGTCCGGATGACGATCCAGTGCGCCACTGAAGATCAAGTGCCACAACGCCCGATGCGCCCACCAGTGCGTCTCGTAGACCCACACCGCGAACGAGCTGCCCCACCCGTCGGTCGGGCTCGGCCCGGCGCTGCCGCCGTGATGGTTGACCACCACCCCCGCCTCCGCGCACGCCGCCCACAGCGGCTCCCAGTGCTCGGCGTAGAGCGGCGGAATGCCGGTACCGGGGACGACGCCCGGCAGCAGCACACCGCCGCGCAGTCCCAGCTTCGCGATCTGGGCTATCTCGGCGACGGCCTCGTCGAGATCTCCGAGCAGGATCTGGCCGACCCCGGCGCGCCGCTCGGGTGAGGCGGAGCAGAAGTCGGCCAGCCAGCGATTGTGCGCGCGCAGGCCGGCCCAGCGCAGCTCGAGTTCCCGGGCGGTCTCCGGTGGCGGCGCCGCCAGGCTGGCCTGCGGAAAGAACGGCGGCACGGTATTGGGGTAAATGACCTCGCCCGCAATGCCTTCGGAATCCAGGTCAGAGTTGCGCCGATCGCTGTTCCAGTTGCGTTCGGCGTCGGGCTCGGTCAGATCGCCGAACGGGTTGACGTATGTCTTTGCCCAGCTGTCGAATTCGTCCCTGTACTGCGGATCGAGGTACTCGCGGTAGTCGAGCAGATCCGCACCGGCGTGACAGTCGGCCGAAATGACCGTGTATTGATCCATGGCTACACCCGCGCCGGTTCGGGCCCGGGAGCGGCGAGCAGTGCGACGTCGTCGTAGCGCTGGTGCACATACGGAAGCAGCCACTCCTGGGGCACCCGCTCCGCGATCCGGCCGACCTGGACGGTGCGCCTGCGGCACCAGGTGATCGACCTGATCTGCCGAATCACGATGTCGGCCACCGGATCCAGCGGGGAGTCTCCCAATTCGAGTGTGCCGTCGATGTCTTCCAGCAGCTCGTAGTGGCGGTGGTATTCGCCGTAGACGAGGTGGGGGTCGGTGATGCCGTTGCCGTCGGGGGCACGCAGGAACTTGAAGTAGAACTCGGTGTTCACCTGGTCGGGCGGTGGGGCCGCCGAGCCGGTGACCTGACCGTTCACTCTGATGAGCCGATAGCCCAGCCGGTCAACAGTGGCGGCGACGCGGTCGCCGTCACGCTCCACTTCGATGTGGGCCAATTTCTTTGGCTCACCGAATGTTTCGCGTCCGCCCGTGACAGACTGCTCGGTGGACTGGGGCATGAAGAGGGGGTAGTCGCCGTGGCGCTCGCCGTGCCGGGCGGTCACCGAGAAAACCGCCGAGCCGAATGGCGGCCGGCCCTCTATCGCCACCCGCTGGAGCTGAACACGCACCACTGGCTCGGCCGTCGGCTCCAGCGGCTTGGGCAGTACGGCCGCGACGATCTCGGGGTCGGTGAGGTACGTGACCGTCACCGCTTCGGTGGCGATAGGCGCCTTGGTGGCGTCGATCTCGTGGTCGACTTGGGTTTCGGGTGGGCGAGGACCGTAGCGAATCACGTTGGGGCTCAACGCTTACCTCCTTCAGTAGCCGTCTTGTCGAGAACGTCGACCAGGTAGTCGGGGTTGCTGCGATTAACGATCGATGCCGCCTTGCGGCTGACCACATCCTCGGCGGGTGTGGGTGGGCCGAGCATCCAGAAGCGATCTGCCCGAATCCCTTCCACCACTTGGTCGGCGACCGTCTCGAGCGGGGTGAACTCGACACGTGCGCCGGCGGCTTCGAAGCGGGCCACAACGTCTGCCAGAGTGTGCTCGGGTGTGCGACGTTGTTGGGTCGCGGCGTAGCGCTGCGGCCGGTGCCGCCACGACTCCCAGATGCCGGTGTTCAGAAAGCCGCTGGGGAAAAGGACGTGGGCCCGCACCCGCGTCCCTGCCATCTCCAGGTGGGTGTAGAGGCTTTCGGTCAGGCATAGCACGGCGGCCTTGGTCATCGGGTAGACCGCATTGGCCGGTCCGCCCATGGCGCCCCGGGCAATCGGCGCGAATCCGCCGTTGCCCGAACAGGTGTTGACCACATGTCCTTCGCCCTGTTCGAGCAGGATGGGCACGAAGGCCTTGATGCCGTGGATGACGCCCAGCACGTTGACGTCGAGGCCCCAGCGCCAATCGGCCAGGTCGTGTTCCCACATGTAGCCCTCGGAGACTGCGCCGGTGCCGGCGTTGTTGCATACCACGTGCACTGCGCCGAAGCGATCGAGCGTCTCCTTGGCCAGCGACTCGACGGATGAATAGTCGGTGACGTCGGTGACCACGCCGGCCGCCTCGATGCCGTCGTCGGCGAGCGCCCGGGTTGCCTGCTGCAGCGGTTCGGCGAGGACATCGGCCAGCACCACCGTCATGCCCTCGCGGCCGAAACGCCTGCCCAGCGCCCGGCCGATGCCACCGGCTCCGCCGGTTACGACCGCCACTCTGCCCTGAAGGTCAGCCATTGTGGCAATGGTCACATGGTCGCGCATATCACCGCAAGCAGTCGCATTATGCGACTATTGCTGTATGGCTCCGCGTCCCTCCCCTCAGACCGAGCGGGTGGTCAACCTGTTCGAGCATCTGGCGGGTGACGGGAACGGCGGGATGACCTTGGCCGAGGTGTCGCGGCACTTGAACGTCCACAAGGCCAGCTGTCACTCGATGCTGTCCGAACTGCTCAAGGCCGGCTGGCTGCTCCGCGACCCGGTTCGCAAGACCTACCACCTCGGTCCCGCTCTGGTGCGACTCGGCCGAGAGGCGGAAAACCGCTATCCCGCACTGGTTTTAGCCCGCTCGGTGATGGCCGAGCTGTCGGCGGCGACGGGTGCGCACTGCATCGCCTTCTCGGTCAGCGATGAGTACTCCACCGTCGTCGATCAGGTCCGAAGTCCTCACGGCGGCGGTCACCCGATGCCCATCGGCACCCAGTTCCCTCACCGCCCGCCGTATGGGGCGTCGATTGTTGCCTGGGCCGGGCCAGATGCTGAGGAGCGCTGGCTGGCCGCCCTGCCTGAGGACGTGCGCGATCGCTATCGCCAGGCTCTGGCAGCCGCAAAGCAGCGTGGCTATGCCGTGGGTCTGCACATCCTGCCCGACCTGCGCCTGCAAGAGCTGGCGCAGATCGTACGTAGCGCCGAGGTACGTTCCACGAGGCTGAGCCAGCTGGCGCAGGCGTTGACCGACGAACTCATCCATCAGGAGGAGTGGTTTCCGGTGAGCTTGGACCCGGACCGAACCTACGACGTAAGCCACATAGACTCCCCGATCCTGGAGGGGTCGCGCGTCGCGCTGATGCTCAGCCTGGTGCCAAGCGCCGAGCCGGTGAGCGGCGCGGCGGTCACTCGTCTGGGTGCGCAGCTCTCTTCTGCGACTCGCCGACTAAGCGCTGCTTTGAGCGGAGAATCGCACGCGACCTGAGTGCGAGAGTTTTATGCGAGCATCGGGTCGATCGCTGATCGGGGCACAAGCACCTGCAACGGCCCGGCCGAGTCGGGCAGCAGCACGCCTTGGTCGAAGAAGAAGTACACCCCGTCGTTGACCACCGCGAAATTCTGGTAGTTGTCCGGGTTGTACAGCGCGGCCGTCGCGATCGGCAAGGGCGGTGGTGTCGGCGCAGTAGTCGGCGTCGCCGCTGCGGGCTGACCCGGTTGCGCCGGCGGCGGTGGCGGTGCCTGCTGCTTCTGCAGTTCAGCCTGGACGATCGGCGCGACGGTCTTTAGCGGATCGTCCACCCGCCACAACGGCGTGTGTTCTTTGTCGTCCGCTGCGGCCGTGTAGGTGATCGCCTTGCGGTAGGTCTGGTCCCAGTTGAACGCCTTGTACATCTGCGGATGCGGGGCGCCGACGCTTTGGGAGACCTTGAACACGACGGCCTGGGTGCCGCGCGGGGGAATCGCCGAGTTGTATTCCGTCGGCTTCATCTTCAGCTCAGACGGTGTGTCGCGCGGCGCGCCCGACTTGGCCGCGTTGAGGAATCCGTCGCGCGTCTGGGAGACGTATTCGGCGACCGACTTCTGGTCGGGGTAGTCCAGCGGGATGCTGATGTCGACGCTGTACCCGGGGTCGGACAGCTGGATCTCACAAGTCCTGCCGGTATTGGCACCCTTGAGGTCGGCGCAGTAGTCCTTCGGGGCAGCCGCGGCAATGCCGGCAGAGCCGACGATGGCGGTGGCCGCGACGAGCACGGCGATGCTAACGAAGCGCATGGGTTGAATCCCTCCTAGCAAACGCGGCACCGCCGCGGACGAGAGGCGGAGTTACCGCTGCATACCGTAGTCCAAGCCCGAGCTTCGGGTGGTATCGCGCCGTGTCACACCCGAGGCGGTTATACATCACTAGATGTATGATGATGTCATGCGCACGCAAATCACCCTTACGGATGAGGAGATCGAGCTTCTCGATCGCGTCGCCAGGGCAAGCGGTGCATCCCGATCCGAGCTCATCCGTAGGGCGATCCGCGCGACGTACAGCAGCGGAAGCAAAGAAGACCGGTTGGCCGCGCTGAAGCGAAGTGCCGGCAGCTGGCGTCGACGTGACTTCACCGGCGCCCAGTACGTCGACGCGGTTCGCGGCGACCTGAACGAACGCCTAAGCCGTCTCGGCCTGGCGTGAAGCTGCTCGACACCACGGTCGCTGTCGACCACTTGCGCGGCGAGCCGGCCGCTGTCGACTTTCTCGCGACGGTCGTCGAGGCCGGCGAAGACTTAGTGGCAAGCGAATTGGTCCGATTCGAGCTCCATGCAGGCGTACGCCACAAAGAGCTCGATGCGGTCGAACAGTTCTGCTCCGCCCTGCGTTGGGCCCCAGTAACCGAGGAAATCGCCCGCGTCGCCGGACGGCTCGCCCGTCGTTACCGACGAAGCCACAGCGGTATCGGTGCCGTTGATTACCTGATCGCGGCCACCGCAATCGTCTTTGACGCCGAACTGCTAACGACCAATGTGCGCCATTTTCCGATGTTCACCACGTTGGAGCCGCCGTACTGACCTCGTTTTGGGCCCTCCTGGGCGCGCCGAGCGTGGGGGGAAGTACACAATCCGACCACTTTTCGTCGATATCCCCCACGTTCGACGAACCGGTTTGGGCGCGCGGTCGTCGGTGAAACCTAGCCACATGGACACCAGCACTTTTCTCGAACGGCTCAACGAGGACCTGGCTACTGAGTATCAGTCGATCGTTCAGTACACCCAGCACATTGCGACGATCAAAGGACCCGAATACCACTCGATCACCGAGGAACTGGATAAGCACCTCGCCCAAGAGCTGCAGCACGCGAAGATCCTCGCTCAGCAGATCGATTTTCTCGGCGGTACGCCGACCGTGTCAGTGCCCGACGTGCCGGACGCTACCGACGGCGCGTCGGCGTTGAAGGCTGATGTGGAGCTGGAACGTCGTCAGTTGGACCGCTACCGGCAGCGCGTGATGGAGGCAACGGACTTGGGATTGCCGGATGTCGCTGAGGCGTTACGGCCGTTGCTTCAGCAAACGCAGGACCATGTGCGGGAGCTCGAAGACGCGCTTGGCGGCTGAATCCCCCATCGACTTATGCCTGAAGTATTTGGCGACGACAGCATCGACAACGTCACACCCGGCGACATGATCGCTGTCGACCGCGGTTCTGGCGAACAGCTCTACAAAGTGGTCTTCAAGGACTCGGGCGACGCCGGCTACGTCGTGACGCTCGAGGACGACGACGGTGAAACCTTCCAGCTCGAACTAGCGGCGGGCACCGTGGTGCGTCGGTATTTGGAATCGAAGTGGGAATCACCGCAAAGTCCTACACCGCACACCGAGGATTAGCCCTAGGCCGAAAGCAAAGCGGGCCGGAAGGCCGCCTGGTGTGTGAGCTATAGCGCGGCACCCACGATGGGCTTAGCCCAAGCCGGTGTGGCGGTCAGATCGGCCGGCCCGACGATGCGACCGCGCTTAGTGTGCAGTACCAAGACCGGCTTTGGTGCCTGCCCGGTCGCAGGATCCGCGGTCGCCGAATTGTCATACACCCGTAGCTCGGTGAGCATAGGCAGCAATGTCACGAGATTAATCACGCTGTGGCGCCAGCGACGACGGATGTCGGCTTCCGCGATGTCGTGTCCGCCAGCTCGGACCCTTTGTCGCACCCGCTGGATATGGGCATCGGCGCTGTCGAGCCCGACATAGATGACGTGGACCTCGATGCCACGCTTGGCGGCTTCGGCCAGCAGTCCCGGAATCGTGTTGCCGCCCAACGTGGTCTCAAAGGTGAAGTCGAGGCCTTGATCAATCGCTCGCTCCAGCAGCTTTCGCCCCTGTTCCCATGCCGCCGCGTTAGCCTCGGTCTGGGCAAGTCCTGGGTTAACCGCCATGATCTCGCGCGCGGCCTCATCGGGGTTGTAGTACTCACCGCCCTTATCGCGGATCGTCGCGCCGATGATGCTGCTCTTGCCGGCTCCGTTGACGCCCGCCAACACGTGTATTTGGGCCCGCGTCATGGTTTTGGGAACCATGGGCCACCCAGGATCACCGCGAGCGCGCGGAGCGCGCCGCTTTCACTGCGGCGGCACCCAATTCCTCCGGTGTGGCGTCGAAGGCTGCAGCGACTCCGGCCTTGGCTTTCGGCGTCTGCATTGTGGCCAGCAGCTTGTCGAAGCGCTCAGTCAGATCGTCGAGCGCTGGTGTGGCCGATGCGGTCAGCGCCTCGAACTCGGCATACGACAACAGCACCGCCTTGGGTACGTCGTGCTTGGTGATCACCACGGCGCCATCCACTGCGGCCTGCTCGAAGACTGTGCCGAACTCGTTTTTGAGACGGGTGGCGGCGACTAGGGGTACATCGACGAGCTTCCCGTCGCGGTTGCGGTACGAGACCGTGGACATGGGCTCTCCCTCCGATGGTGTCTGCACGGCGCGTCCATTTTAGCTGATCCGTCTATTTTGTCTATTTTGTCCGTAGCGCCGCGCTATAACGGACGAGACTGCTGCGGGCTGGCAGCACCCGCAGCGGGACCAATCAGCACCCGACGGTCAGCGGCCCCTGGGCTGGCCCCTGGAAAGCCACTTTTCCGGGAACTGAGGTCCGGTTGGTGAAAACTTGTCCGACTTGTTGGACGCTGGGAGCACACTAACGGCGTGTCCGACATCAAGCCCGCAATGGCGAAAATCCGTAGCCGGATCACTGTGGACAGGGTAATGACAGTGCTTGCGGCACTGCTGATTGCGGTGATCTTGATATGTGCGGTGATCATCGTTGTAACCCTGTTGCGCCAGTACCCGTCCCGCTCGTGGCCCAGCTACCCGACTACTCACTTTTCCGCCCCGCCGGCCCCCCGGCCCAGTCCGTACTACAAAAATTGCGGCGAGGCGCACGCAGACGGGCGTTGGGATATTCCCCTGGGCGACCCGGCCTACCGACCCGCACTAGACAAAGATCGCAATGGTATAGCGTGCGAGTCTCCCAAGCAACGTCGCGGTTGGGTGCGATGAAATTTATTGCGGCGCTTGGTAATACTCAACAATCTTGCTGTGTGCGGGCTGGTGCATCTCAGCTAGCCTATTAGCTCGCCTAGATACATTCCCTGAACTGTGGTTTGTTGGTAGGGTTTGATGTCGACCCACAGACCTGCTGCCAGGACACGCACACGATCCCGTTGGAGCCGACCCGGCGACTGACCCAATCCCCGCCGGTGTGATCGCGGCCAGCCTGTACAGGCTTGTAAGACGCTGCCCGCGCCGCGCGCGCAGGGCTGAACCGTTGCGCCGGGGTGGCCATATTCAGCGACTGATGCGGGCGCTCGGTGTTGTAGTAATCGACCCACTCGTCAAGGGCCTGCTGAGCGGTCTTGAGGTTGGTGAAAGGCTTTTGATTGCTCAGGAATTCAGCACGCAAGGTGCGGTGAAACCGCTCGATCTTGCCCGTCGTGGTCGGGCTGCGCGGCTGGGTCAACAGATGCTCGATGCCATGCTCGCGGCAGATCGCATCAAAGAGCACCTCCACCGGCGGATGGTTGAACCGGCCGGTGAACACCCGCGCGTTATCGGTCAGCGCCTGATCGGGCACCCCATAGGTGGCCAACGCCAGCCGGAACCCCTCGCACACCGCGCGGGTGCGCTCGGCAAGCATCAAATTCCCTGATACGCACAATCGAGAATGGTCATCAAGGCCGGTCAACGCCTTGGCCGAGGTCCCATCGGCGATCGGGAATCCGCCCACCACGTCGAGTTGCCACAGCTCCATCGGCGCGCCACGCTCCCAGCGTTTCCACTTCCGCGAGCGCCGATCACGATCAGCCGGATCGATCATGTCCGCGCGAACCAACGCCCGATAAGCCGCCGATTCCGAGGGCACCGGCGCCACACCGCGTTTAGCCAATTCGTGCACCAACCGCCGCGGACCCCAGTACGGACGAGACCGGCGCAACTCCACCAGCGCCGCCTCCACCTCGGCGGGCATTTGATGCGGACAATGCAGCGGACGATGCGAACGATCGTTGAGCCCTTCTAGGCCCTCGACCTCATAACGCCCCAACCAGGTGTGCAGCGTTTGGCGCGACACACCCACTTTGTCGGCGACCAACGACACCGCCAACCCGTCGCCGATCACCGCCATCACGGCCTGATACCTCTGCTCAGCCACGCTTAACTCCCTCATCCGAAGGAGTGTCAAGGATCAGCCGAAGTAACTGTCAACAATCAGCCGAAACACTGTCAGGCATCACCCGAAGCCGAAATGTCAACCATCACCCGAGGTCATACAGTTTTTGTTGGTAGGGCGGGCGGGGCTCGAACCCGCGACCAACGGATTATGAGTCCGCGGCTCTAACCAACTGAGCTACCGCCCCCTGCATCAGCTAGGAGCAGAGTAACCGGCAGGCCAGAACCGGAAGCCGAGGGATAGCGCTGGGCGCGGCCAAGGCCCCCGGGGCTACCCCAAGCGTCCCTGCTCGGGGACGCTCGTCGACACCGCCGCGTACGCAGAGGCCAGTGCCTCAAGAACCGTCTCGGTCAGCGTGTGTTCGTGTTCGTGTTTGTCGAGCGTTCCGACAATGGCCCTGAACAAAGCTTCGGCCGCGTCGTGCTGTGCTTGTTTTGCTGACATAGTTTCTGTTGAACCAACTTTCAGTCATGCGTTTCAACGCCTCACAGGATTGCAACTCGCACCGCAGTGTTTCATATCCCCAAAGTCAACGCATACCAATACATGTAGGCCCGCTAGAGGCGAACAGCTGTGATACCGCGACCGCAGGTGAACCGCCCACCAACGCGACGTTGCTATTGCGTATCACAGGCCATCCAGCCGTCAGTTGAACACCGTCTGCCCGTCGGCACCGATCAGATACTCCTCGGTGCCCTGCGCCACCCGCGGCGCGTCGGCGCCCAAGGATACGGCCACCTTGTTGCTGGCGTTGCGCATCACGTCGAAGGTCAGCTCGACGGCTTCGGGCTCCGAGAAGTGTGCGCGCACCGCGGCCGCAACGCTGCGGTCGATATGTGCCGGCGACCAGATCAGCGCGTCGACAAACCGCAATGCCGCCTTCTGCCGATCGGTCAGCAAGGCCGACGCCTCAAAGTGCTCGATGTCGCCGTACAGCGACTCCGACCCGCCGGCCTTCAGCGCCGTCGTCTCCCGCAACGACTTGCACAACCGGCAGTTGTGCTGCGCTGCCCCGCGCAACCGGACCAGCTCCGAGGTCAGCGCATCGAGCTCGCGCAGCCGCGCCACCGCCGGCAGAAACCTGTTGAACACCGCGTCGGCCGGGTCGCCGGAGCGATCCCACGCAATCGGCTCGGATACCCACCGCAGATGCTCCTGCCCTACTCCGAGCACCTCCAGTCCGGCCCGCACCCGAGGGACGAAGTCGGCGATATACATATGCACCACGGCGCCAAACGTCTTGTCCCCCAACGTGGATGACAATCGCGACCGCTGCTCGTCGGTGATCATCGACACGTCGATGCTGAATTGTTCGGCGAACTCGGCAACCGCCGGCTCGGCGTCTGACACGTCCGTCTCGGCCGGCAGCGGCGGCAACGACAACGCCCGCGCGCACACTCCTCGGACCACAGCTCCACCGGACAGCGCCACCAACGGCGCCAACAATCCGCTCATCGCAGAATTATTGCGCCTGGCTGACCGACGACATGTGAAAGTCCGGGATCCGCAGCGACGGCATCGCCGCGCGGGTGGCCCAATCGCCCCACTCCCGCGGCAGCGTCACCTCGCTGGCGCCAGCCTGGGTGGCCCGTCGCAGCAGATCCAGCGGGCTTTCGTTGAACCGAAAGTTGTTGACCGCCGCGACCACTTCGCCGTCGGCGACGAGGTAAACCCCGTCGCGGGTGAGCCCGGTCAGCAGCAGGGTGGTGGGGTCGACCTCGCGGATGTACCAAAAAGTGGTCAGCAGCAGCCCACGCTCGGTCTCGGCGACCATGTCCGCAAGCGTCGAGTGGCCGCCGGTCATCAGCAGGTTGTCCGCGGCCACCGCGACCGGCGCGCCGAATTCCGCCGCCGTCGCCCGCGGGTAGGCCAGCGCGTTGATCACGCCGTCGCGCAGCCAGTCCACCCGCCCGATGTCCATGCCATTGTCGAAAATCGAAACCGTCTCCGACGAACTGGTGGCGGCGACGAACGGTCCGCTTTCCAGCCCGGGCGCAAAAGGGTCGGAGTACAGCGTCAACGGCATGTCGGTGAGCCGCTCCCCCACCCGGGTTCTGCCGCCGGGCTTAGAAAATGCGGTGCGGCCCTCCTGCGCGCCGCGGCCGCTCATCGTCCAGCCCAGGTAGATCATCATGTCCGCCACGGTCGACGGCGGCATGATCGTTTCGTAGCGGCCCGCAGGCAGCTCCAGAGTCCGCTCGGCCCAGCCCAACCGGGTGGACAGCTGCTCCAAAAGCAAATCCGTTGGCACATCGGCAAAGTCAGGCGTACCGACACCGGCCCAGGCGCTGGCTCCGCCGCGCTTGGCGTTGATCTCCACCGAGCCGGTGGGCTGCGTGTACCGCCGGCGCAGCCCCGTGGACGTCGCCACGAACGTCGTCTGCAGCTCGTGGCGGGCGAAGCCGTACAACTGATCCGCGCCGCGAAAGCCCTCGCGTAACACACCGGCGACGTCGGCGAACACCTCGGCCCCGGTGGCGGGCACCGGGGCATCCCAATCGTCGGGCACGCCGGTGCCGGGCAGCAGCGGCGCGGCGTCCCGAGCCTCCGGTGCCGAGCGGGCGGCCTCCGCCGACTCTTCGACCAGCCCCGAAATCAGGGACGGATCTACCTCGGCTGTGCTGAGCGAGCCGACACGCGCGCTGTTGCCGTGGCGCGCAATCGAAATCACCGTGGTTTTGCGGCTGGTCGACACCCCGTTGGTGGTCATCGAGTTGTTCGCCCACCGCAGCGACGCCTCACTGCGGTCGCTGACGATCACGATCGTCTCGTCGGCACGCCGCGACGCACCCAACGCCGCCTCGACAACCTGTTGCGCCCCGATCATCGGCCCGCCTCCGCGCGAGTGTTGAGCACGTTAATCCCCCGGAACAACGCCGACGGACAGCCGTGGCTGACCGCCGCCACCTGACCGGGCTGGGCCTTGCCGCAGTTGAACGCACCGCCCAGCCGCCACGTCGATGGCCCGCCGACGGCTTCCATCGCATTCCAGAAGTCGGTGGTGGTGGCCTGGTAGGCAACATCGCGCAGCTGACCGTCCAGTCGCCCGTTGCGAATCCGGAAGAACCGCTGCCCGGTGAACTGAAAGTTGTACCGCTGCATGTCGATTGACCATGATTTGTCGCCGACGATGTAGATTCCGTCGTCGACCCGGCCGATCAGGTCGGCGGTGCTCAAATCGTCGGCGCCGGGCTGTAGCGACACGTTGGCCATCCGCTGGATCGGCACGTGGTGCGGCGAGTCGGCATACGAGCAGCCGTTGGACCGCGACTGCCCCAACCGCGGCGCGAACACCCGGTCCAGCTGGTAGCCGACGAAGATCCCGTCGCGCACCAGGTCCCAGCTTTGCGCGGCCACTCCCTCGTCGTCGTATCCGATGCTGGCCAAACCGAATTCGGCGGTGCGATCGGCGGTCACGTTCATCACCGGTGAACCGTAGCGCAGGCTGCCGAGCTTGTCGGGAGTGGCGAAAGACGTTCCCGCATAAGCGGCTTCGTAACCGATCGCGCGATCGTACTCGGTGGCGTGCCCGATGGACTCGTGGATGGTCAGCCACAGGTTGGTCGGATCGATCACCAGGTCGGTGGGGCCGGGAGTCACGCTGGGCGCCTTGACCTTCTCGGCCAGCAGCGACGGGATCTGGGCCAGCTCGTCGCTCCAGTTCCACACGTCGTCACCGGCCACCACCTCCCAGCCGCGGGCCGTCGGCGGCGCCAGTGTGCGCATGGTGTCGAAGCCGCCTGCCGCGGCGTCGACGCTGACCGCCTCCAACCCCGGCATCAGCCGCACCCGCTGCTGGGTGATCGTCGAGCCGAACGTGTCGGCGTAGAAGGTCTGCTCCTTGACCGCGGTCAGCCCGGCCGTGACGTGGTCGACCCCGTCGGCCGCCAACAGCCGACCGGAATACTCGGCCAGCACCGCGACCTTGGCGGCCGTGGACACCGTGAACGGATCGATCTCGTAGCTCGACACCCAGCTGGCGTCGCGGTACACCGGCTCGGGCGCCAGCTCGATGCGTTCGGCGTTGAGCGGCGCCAGCGCGGTGGCCACCGCGACCGCCCTGTGCGCGGTCTCGGCGGCGACGGGCGCGGACAGCTCGGCATGCGAGGCGAAACCCCAGGTGCCGTCGACGATCACCCGCACCGCCAGGCCGAGCTCGCGGCTGACGACCGCCGTCTCCAGCTCGCCGTCGCGCAGCCGGACGACCTCGCTGGTGATGCGATGAATCCGCAGGTCGGCGTGGCTGGCCCCGGCCGCGGTGGCCGCCGACAGCGCGGCATCGGTCAACTCGTGGCGGGGCAGGTCGAGAAAGTCTTCGTCGATTCCCCGGTTCGGCGTCACGACTCCACCGTAGCGAGCGGCTTTAATACATCCATGGCGCGACGGTCGACTGCGCTGGGGTATGCGCTGCTGGCACCAAGCCTGTTCGGCGTGGTCACGTTTCTGCTGCTGCCGATCCTGGTCGTGGTCTGGCTGAGCCTGCACCGCTGGGATCTGCTGGGGCCCATCGAGTATGTCGGGCTGGACAATTGGCGCTCGGTGCTCAGCGACTCGACGTTCGGCAACTCGCTGCTGGTGACACTGATCTTCGTGGCGATCGTGGTGCCCGCGCAGACGGTGCTGGGGCTGGCGGCCGCGGCGCTGCTGGCGCGCGGGCTGCCCGGCACCGGCGTGTTCCGCACTCTGTATGTGTTGCCGTGGATCTGCGCGCCGCTGGCGATCGCGGTGTTGTGGCGCTGGATCCTGGCGCCGACCGATGGCGCGGTCAGCACGGTGTTGGGGCATCGCATCGAATGGCTCACCGATCCGGGTCTGGCGTTGCCGGTGGTGTCCGCGGTGATCGTGTGGACCAACGTCGGCTACGTCGCGCTGTTCTTTGTGGCCGGCATCCTGGCGATTCCGGCCGAGATCCACGCCGCGGCGCGCACCGACGGCGCGACGGCCTGGCAGCGGTTTTGGCGGATCACGTTGCCGATGCTGCGGCCCACGATGTTCTTTGTGTTGGTCACCGGAATCGTCAGCGCAGCACAGGTTTTCGACACAGTGTATGCGCTGACCGGCGGCGGTCCGGCCGGGCACACCGACCTGGTTGCGCACCGCATCTACGTCGAGGCGTTCGGGGCGGCGGCAATCGGGCGGGCTGCGGTGATGGCGGTGGTGTTGTTCGTGATCCTGGTCGGCGTCACCGTTGTCCAGCATCTGTACTTCCGGCGGCGGATCAGCTATGAGCTCGTCTAGGGCGGCGGCCGTCTACGCCGGGCTGGGGCTCGGCGCGCTGATCACGTTGGCGCCGTTCGCGCTTGGATTGCTGACGTCGTTCACCTCCGCTCGGCAGTTCGCGACCGGCACACCGCTGTCCTGGCCGCGGCCGCCCACGCTGGCCAACTACACCGACCTGGGCGGCGCCGGTTTCGGCCGGGCGCTTGCGGTCACCGCGTTGATGACGGCAGTGATCCTGCTTGGCCAGCTGAGCTTTTCGGTGCTGGCCGCCTACGCCTTCGCCCGGCTGCGGTTCCCGGGCCGTGACGCGCTGTTCTGGGTCTACATCGCGACGTTGATGGTGCCTGCCACCGTGACGGTCGTGCCGCTGTATCTGATGATGGCCCAAGTGGGTCTGCGGAACACCTTCTGGGCGCTGGTATTGCCGTTCGTGTTCGGCTCGCCGTACGCGATCTTCTTGTTGCGCGAGCACTTTCGCGCAATTCCCGACGACCTGGTCAACGCCGCACGCCTCGACGGCGCCAACACGCTCGACGTGATCGTGCACGTGATTGTGCCGGCGAGTCGGCCCATCCTGGTCACCCTGATGCTGATCACCGTTGTGTCGCAGTGGAACAACTTTATGTGGCCGCTGGTGATCACCAGTGGCGGCAAGTGGCGAGTGCTGACAGTCGCGACGGCCGCGCTGCAGTCCCGCTACAACGCGCAGTGGACGCTGGTGATGGCGGCGACGACAGTGGCGATCGTGCCGCTGATCGTACTGTTCGTGGTGTTCCAGCGTCACATCGTGCGCTCGATCGTGGTCACGGGGCTGAAGTGAGCGTCGAGATTGCGCGTAGGGCTGTTGTTTTCGCCGATTCACGACCCAGGACGCAATCTCGATGACCCGCCCCAGGCGTTCCACACTGGTTGCCGCGGCAGTAGTGGTAATGGCCATGCTCCTGGCCGCGACGGCGGTGCTGCTCGACATCTCGTCCACCCCGCGCGGCGGCCACACCGTCGTGACCGTGCGGCTGTGGGACGAGCAGGTCGCCGCGGCTTACCGGCAGTCGTTCGCGGCGTTCACCCGCACTCACCCCGACATCGAGGTGCGCACCAACGTGGTGGCCTACGCCACCTACTTCGACATGCTGCGCACCGATGTGGCCGGCGGCAGCGCCGACGACATCTTCTGGCTGTCCAACGCCTATCTCGCCGCCTACGCCGACAACGGACGGCTGACGAAGATCGACCCGAAGCCGGACTGGGAACCGTCGGTCGTCGACCAGTTCACCCGCGGCGGAACACTGTGGGGTGTGCCGCAACTGACCGACGCCGGTATCGGCGTGTACTACAACGCGGACCTGCTCGCCAAGGCCGGCGTCGATCCCGCTGACTTGGCGACCCTGCGGTGGAGCCCCGGCAACGGCGACACGCTGCGCCCGCTGCTGGCCCGGCTCACCGTCGACGCCGAGGGACGTACAGCGGGCACAGCGGGTTTCGATCCGCGACGGGTACGGCAGTGGGGCTACAACGCGGCCAACGACCCTCAGGGCATCTACCTGAACTACATCGGGTCCGCGGGCGGCGTGTTCCAGACCGGCGACCGGTTCGCGTTCGACAATCCCGGCGCCCGCACCGCGTTCACCTACCTGGTCGCGCTGATCAACGACGACCACGTCGCGCCGCCGGCCTCGGACACCAACGTCAACAACGACTTTTCCCGCAACCAGTTCCTCGCCGGCAGGATGGCGCTGTTCCAGTCCGGCACCTACAATCTGGCGGCGGTGGCCGGCCAGGCGGGCTTCCGTTGGGGAATCGCGCTGCTGCCCGCCGGCCCGAAGGGCCGCGTCAGCGTCACCAATGGCATTGCCGCGGCAGGTAATTCGGCTTCCAAGAATCCCGACGCGGTTCGCCAGGTGCTGGCTTGGATGGGCAGCAAACAGGGCAACCAATACCTGGGCCGACAAGGCAGCGCCATCCCGGCGGTGCGGTCGGCGCAGCGGGTGTACTTCGACTACTGGGCTGGCAAGGGCGTCGACGTCACACCGTTTTTCGCGGTGCTGAACGGACCGCGGATCGCGGCGCCGGGCGGGGCAGGCTTCCCCGCCGGCTACCAGGCCCTCACACCGTACTTCCACGAGATGTTCCTCGGCCGCGGCGACGTGGCGACACTCTTGCACGAAGCACAGGACGCGGCCAACGCCGCGGCACGCCGCTAGGCGCCAAGCAGTAATTCCGCCGCCAGCGCGGCTCCGCACACCACAGCGGTGATCGAAAGCGCCACCCAGTCAGCGAACTTCGGCCGCGACGGGGCAGCCGAGATCTGGCCGGTGCCGCCGCGGGCGGTGATCGCATCGCCCATCTCGTCGGCACGCCGCAGGGTCACGGTGATAGCCGTCGCGAGCAGGTCGACCAACTCCGCCCAGCGGCGCCGGCGACGCCCGCGCCGCGACGTCGGTATCTGCCTGGGCCGCAACCTGCGTGCGGAATAGAGGACACGGAACTCGTCGATCAGCATCGGGAACGCCCGCAACGCCAGCGCCAGCGCGACGGCCCATTCGTCGATGGGAATCCGCAAGAACCGCAGCGGTCGGCCCAATGTCGCGACGGCAGGGGCGATTTCGGCGACATTGGTAGTCCAGGACACCATCGCACCCAAGCCGAGCAGCACGATCGACAGCGCGGTGATGCGCAGGAAGTTCAGTAACCCGCCGAGCCCCAGGGAAAGAGCGCCCAGGTGAATCATCGGGTCGCCGCCGGCCAGCGCCGCGGTGATCCCACCGAACGCCAACAGAATCCACAGCCAGGGCGGCACCGACGGCAGCGCTCCGCGCGGAATGCGGGCGGCCCGGCCCGCCGCCAGCACCAGCGCGGCCACCAGCGCGATCGACGCCCACCCCGGGTAGAACGTCATCAACACCGAAATGCCGAAGACGACGATCAGTTTGGTGCCGGCCCACAGGTCGTGGACGGGCGAGCCGTGCGGCACCGGCCGCAACAACACGACCGGCCGCGATGGCCGGCGCGTGGGCGCGGTGGTCGTCATGACACACCTCCGGCCGTCGCCGACGCCGCTTCGAGCATGCCGTTACGCAGATGCAGTGTGCGCGGGCACAACTCCTCCATGCCGGCAAAGTCGTGGGAAATCACCACCACGGTCAGCCCTTGCTCGCGGCGCAGATCCTCCATCAGGCGCAGCAGGCCACGCTGGCTGACAGCGTCCAGCCCGGCGAGCGGCTCGTCGAGGATCAACGCCCGCGGCGAACGCGCCAACAGACCGGCCAGCACCACCCGGCGCATCTGGCCGCCGCTGAGTTGGTCGATACGCCGTTGTGCCAGCCCAGCATCCAATCCGACTACGGCCAGCGCGTTCGCGATCCGGTCGTGGTCGTCGGGCGAAAAGCCGGCCGCCGAGGCCACTTCCCGATCCACCCGGCTGCGCATCAACTGCAGCCTGGCCGCTTGGAACGACAGCGCCACCGCGCCGACCTGCTCGTGGGTGGGACGCCCGTCGAGCAGGCACGTTCCGGTGGTGGGCACCGTTAGTCCGGCCATGATCCAGGCGAGCGTGGACTTACCGGATCCGTTGCCGCCGTGGATCAGAACCCCGTCACCGGGATATACCGAGAAGCTGACGTCGCGCAGCGCGGTGGTCTCCCACGGTGTGCCACTGCAGTATTCGTGGCCGACGCCGATCAACTCGAGCACCGGCGTGGCGTCCGAGTGGTCGACGGGGACGGTAGCCGACGGCGCGGCCGTCGTCTCGACCATCTCCGTGTTGTCCGGTGAATCGCTGAGATTGATTGTGCGGTTGGCAGATTGGGCCTCGTCGTTGTAATGCGTGATGTGAATCAGCGCGGTGCGGTGCCGCTCGGTCAACCCCGACATGATGCCCAGCAGCGCTTCGCGGCCCCGCTGGTCGACCATGCTGGTGACCTCGTCGGCAATCAGCAGCGCGGGCTCGCGCGCCAGCGCCGCCGCCATGGCCAGCCGCTGCAGTTCGCCGCCGGAGAGGCTCCCGGTGTCCCGTTCCGCGAGCCCATCGAGCCCGACCTCGCTGAGCAGCCGGTCCACGTCGGTGGTGGTGCCCGGCGGCAGTCCCCACACCACGTCGTCGCCGACGCGCGTGCCCAGCACCTGGCTTTCCGGGTGCTGCATGATGACCGCGGTTCCGCCGAGCCGGCCCAGCCCGACAGCACCGGGGCGTTCGACGCTGCCCGACGTGGGTTCCCGCCCGGCCAGGACCAGCATCAGCGTGGTCTTGCCCGAACCGTTGGCGCCGGTGACCGCGACGTGTTCGCCGACGTCGATCTCCAGGCTCACCGGCCGCAGCGCGTCCTGGTGGGTGCCCGGGTAGCGGTAGCGCACCTGATCCAGCCGCGCCGGAACCGGTGCGATCGGCCCGGTTTCGGCCAGCGCGTCGAGTTTGTGTACGTCGGGGATGCCGCGCATCCGGTCCAGCACTCGCGACAGCGCCCACCACCCGAGCAACGACACGATCATGATCGAGACGACGAAGTTGGCCAAGAGCAGCCACGGCCAGTAATGCGCCGCGGCGGCGAAGAAGCGCTTGAGGTCGGCGGCGGACTGCTCCAGGCCGGACCGCGCCATGACTGCCGCGATCCCGTCGACGTTGGCGGCGATCGCGGCGAAGATCAGGTGCCGAAGCCGGGCCAGCACCGCCAGCGCGGCCACTACCGCCGCGCCGAACACCGCGCCGGCGACCAGCGACGCGGCGATCACGGTCGGGGTGCCGCGGCGGCGGCGCTTGACGATCCCGGTCAGCCCGCCGATGTATGCGCTGTGGACCACAGTCATGAAGCCGCCCATGCCCGCGATCAGGAAGGCGATGATCCCGGCGGCCACGGTCGCCGCGACCAGGACGCGCAGCCGGTAGCGGTAGGCCAGCAGGCCCATCGGCACGGTGCCCAGCAGCGCCAGACCTGCCGCGAACGGGACGACCACCGCGATGATCGCGGTCGCCGCGCACAAAGCGGCCATCACCGACGCCTGCGCGAGCTCGTGCGGGCGCAGCGCTCGCGCCCGTCGCGCAGAACTCGCTGTGCCGGCGGCGGTCATTTCACTGATTCTGCCAGTTGTCGGCGGGTGCGCGGCGCTCGCACGCCGTGGCGCCCGTCCGGTGTTTGCCGCCGCGAACTCGCCCGACAAGTGGTGTAGATAGCCAAGCTATGCAATTATGAAGGCATGACATCATCCGCGACCGCCCGGCCCGGTCCGGTCCGCGACACCGTCGAGGCCGTCCCAGGCCTGGGCGCGGATTTGCTGGCGGTGGTCGCCAGGCTGAACCGCTACGCGACCCAGCGGATCCAGATGCCGTTGCCGGCGGCACAAGCGCGGCTGCTGGCCACCATCGAAGCCCAGGGCGAGGCACGGATCTGCGATTTGGCCACGGTGGATCACTGCTCGCAGCCCACGATGACCACCCAGGTACGGCGGCTGGAAGACGCCGGCCTGGTCACCCGGGCCGTCGACCCCGGCGACGCGCGGGCGGTACGCATCCGCATCACCCCGGAGGGGCTGCGCACCCTCAACCGGGTTCGAGCTGACCGGGCCGCCGCGATCGAGCCGCAACTCGGCCGACTCGACCCCGCCGACCGCAAGACGCTGGCCGAGGCCGTCGCCGTGCTGCATCGGCTCCTCGACGACGCAGCGCCCCCGACTCGCCCGCGCTGACCGCCCGGCCGCCGCGATTGTCGGCGCATGATGGCGGGTAGACAAACCGTTGATCGGCCCACGACCATGGGTGCGAAAGGTGGTGACCATGCGGCCGGAGGCGCAGGCTTCCCCGTTGACCGTCTGGGTCGGATCGAAGCGCTACACCTTCCCCGCCGGCCGCGACGTGACCGTCGGCCGCGACAGCCGCTCGGATATCCACCTCGACGGCACGGAGCACACCACCTCGCCCACGCACTTGGTGCTGCACCACGACGGCCGGCAGTGGGTGGCGTTGGACCGCAGCCAACACGGCATCTACGTCGACGGCGTGCGCATGTCGACTGTGTTCATCCGCGACGGCCGTGCCATCACCCTGGGTGATCCTCGACACGGCCCGCGGCTGGTGTTCCAACTGGGCGCGCCCGCCCCGCCGCCACCCAGAAGCGCTCCACCGCCGCCGCGCGGTCGGCCAGTGCCACCACCTCCCCCGCCGCGGACACGGCCCGCCCCGCCACGGATGCCCTCACCACCGGGGCCGCCGCGGGTCCAGCCACCACCAGCAGATCAGGCGAAAAACCCGCCCTCCCAAGCACCTACGCAGCGATTCCGCTTGCCGCGGCCACGGCAAGAGCCGGCCCGCCCGCCGGCCCCCGAGCCACGACCGGCTGGGCCGACACCGCCGTCTCAATTGCCGACCACACGTTTTCAGGCGCCACCGCCGCAGCCGCCTCCTCACA